>NZ_WNKT01000015.1 GCF_009720725.1 Allochromatium palmeri | reverse complement strand
CAGGATGCCATCAAACATGTCTAACAACGACCGCGTGTCAAGTTTAAAATGACTATATTTTACAAAAACTTGAAGTCACCTTAAAAGGGCTGAGTAGATAGACCAAAAGACGCTTGAATAGCCATAATCAATCCCTTTAAAACATTCATTGATGTAAAACTCAGGCAGATGCCTGATACTCTATTTTAGCTGCACTTCAAATATCGACAATAAGGCAATTTGTGTAAATATAAGCAACTGTTTTTGCTGGTTATTTTTTTGGCGGGAATTGCTGGGACATCGACGTCAATGGCTTCTGGAAACAGACCAGCGGCGGCGACTGGGTCAACCTCGCCAGCGCGGACTACGGCGGGCAGGTCACCCAGGTCGGTAACAAGACCCGGCTCGACTTTGTCATTGAGGACAACGGTCCCTTCGACAGCAACCCGGCTCCGGGGCAAATCACCGACCCCGGCGCGCCCGGCTATCGTGTCGAGCCCGAACCCGAGCCCGAACCGACTTGCCCCTACACCCCCTTCCAACCGGATCAGGACAGCGATGGCCAGCCCGATGTAATCGAAGCCCAACTCGGCTTCAACCCGGCGGTCATGGACAACGATGTCTTCGACAACGACGCGCTGTTCGTGCGCCAACTCTACCGCGATCTGCTGTGGCACGAGGGCGATGACGAGGGGATTGCCTACTGGACCGAGGCCCTCGGCAATGCCTCCATGAGCCGCGACCAGCTGGTGGAGTTCTTTATCAACACCGAGGAATTCCAGGGCGGCGTCGGCACCCTGACGCGCCTGTACGAAGGGGCGCTGGGGCGGGCGCCGGATGTCTGCGGCCTGGATTACTGGATGGCCCAACACGCGGATGGACTCAACCTGGCGATCAGTGCGCAAGTCATCCTGGAGTCGGATGAATTCGCCCAACGCCAGGGCGACCTGAGCGATGACGCCTTGATCGACACCCTGACCCAATCCATGCTCGGACGCGAAGCAACGCCTGATGAACGCGGCCAATGGGAGCAGGCACTGGCCAATGGCACCTCCACCGGGTCGCTGCTGCTCACGCTGGCCAATAGCGAGGACTACCGCGCGCAGAGCGCCGAGACGGTCAGCCTTGATCTGTTCTATCTTGGGTTGCTCAACCGCGAACCAGATGCCGCAGGACGGGCCTACTGGCAGGAAGAAATCGCCGATGCCGACACCCCCTTCACCTTCATCGGCAGTTTCTTTATGAGCACCGAGTACCACGACCGCTTCCTGCCGCCCACCGAATCGGCAGCCTTGGAGTTGACCGGGTTGGCTCCTAACCTCGATGGCCTGAGCGGACTCTGAGCACACGCCAAACCTCGGGGCGGACGGCCAGTCCGCCCCAGTTAGAAAACAATCGTAAGGTCATCCCCGAGTGTCGTTGGCACGGCGCTCGGGTTGAATGTCCCATCAGGGTCCAGGCATACTGCGCTGTCATTGTTCCAATCACGTCATCGCCCCTCGGGCGACCCTGATTACAATCATAAAGCGATTGGTGTGCGATCCGATGGGAAGCAAGATTCCGACTCCTTTCAGTGCCTGTCTACTCGCCTGGTTCGCGGCCTTCACGCCCGTTCTGGCCGCCGCCGAGACAGGCGAAACCTTTGTCGTTCAACAGGCTCAGGGCGCGCCCACGGTCTCCCTGGGCGGAACCGTCATCCCCTACAAGGAGGTCACGCTCGCCGCTCAGCTCCCGGGCCGCGTGACCTTCATCGCTGGACGCGAGGGCGACCGCTTCGAGCAGGACAAACTCCTGGTAGCCATTGGCGACGAGGAACTGGTCGCCAAGCGCCGCGCTCTGCTGGCACAGATGGCCGCTGCCGATGCCCAGCTACGCAACGCCGGCGTCCAGTACAGCCGCGAACTCTATTCGCCCCAGTCGCGTACCGCGCCCGGCGGCATGGGCCTGCCCAATCTGTTCGATCAGATGTTCACGCGCCCGATGGAGAGCTTCGTCGGCGACCGCAATCAGGGCGCCGAACGCTCGGCTGATATCTATGCCTCGGGCATCCAGATCCAGGAGGCCCAGAGCGCCATGATGCGCCTGCAGGCCGAGTTGCAGGCGCTCGATTCCAAGATCCGCGACGCCCGCGGCATCGCGCCCTTCAAAGGCGTGATCGTCAAGAAACACGTCGAGGTCGGCGATACCGTCCAGCCCGGCCAACCGCTGCTGAACTTCGCCGACATCGAATATCTCCAGGTCGAGGTCGATGTCCCGGCACGGCTGCGCACAGGTCTGCGCGAGGGCCAGATGGTCCAGGCCGAGATCGAGCCGGGCAATCAGCGCGCTCCGGTGCGCGTGGCTCAGATCTTCCCCATGGCCGATCCACAGCGCCATACGATCACGATCAAGTTCGACGTTCCGCAGGGCGTCTCCGAGGCGGGCATGTACGCCAAGGTACTGGTGCCGGATGAGAGCGCGCCGGCGCGTGCCAACCCGGTCATTCCGCTCAGCGCGGTGCGTTACAACGGCAGTCTGCCCGGCGTCTATGTCGTCAACGACCAAAGCGAACCCCAGTTGCGTTTGATCCGCGTCGGCGAGGAATTGAGCGACGGGTTCGTCACGGTGCTGAGCGGACTGCGCGCCGGTGAGCGTATCCTCGCCAACCCTGGACCGCACATCAGCGCAGGTTGGGCCAAGGGCGCTACACCGGATCGTTAAGAATGCGGATCTGAAATTCCCTCACTTCTGGATCTTGGACCGGATATGAATCAAGACCTCGACCCGCCGATGGACTCCAAGGCGCCGCGCGCGATGAATGCCGAATATCTGGGCATCGCCGGGCGCACGGCCCGTTTCTTCATCCGTTCGCCGCTCTCGCCGCTGTTCTATGCCGCCATGCTCATGATGGGCCTGCTCGGCCTGATCATGACGCCGCGCCAGGAAGACCCGCAGATCTCGGTGCCCATGATCGACATCATGGTGCAGTATCCGGGCGCCTCGGCGCAGCAGGTGGCCAATCTCGCCATTCAGCCGCTCGAACGCCTGATGAGCGAGATCCCCGGCATCAAGCATGTCTACTCGGCCTCGCAGCGCGGTCAGGGTCTGGTCACGGTCGAGTTCGACGTCGGCGAGGACATGGGGCCGTCACTGGTCAAGGTGAACGACAAGCTCGCCTCCAACATGGACAGGATCCCGCCCGGCGTGCTGCCGCCGCTGGTGCGCAGCAAGGGCATCGACGACGTGCCCATCGTCACCCTGACGCTGTGGTCGAAGGATCTGGATGGCGACGGCGGTGCCGATGTCGACGACGCCCAGTTGCGCCTGCTCGCGCAGGACGTGCTCCAGGCGCTCAAGCAGGTCAAGAACACGGGGAACGCCTTCATCGTCGGCGGGCGGCGCGAGCAGGTCACGATCAATGTCTCGCCCGAACGGCTCTCGGGCTATCGCATCAGTCTCGATCAGGTCGCCCAGACGCTCCAGAGCGCCAATGCCGAGATCATCGCCGGCGGCGTCGAGACCGGGGGCGCACGCTTCTCGGTGACCACCGGCGCCTTCCTCACCGGCGTCGAGGACATCAAGCGACTGGTGGTCGGCACCTACAACGATGTGCCCGTCTATATGCACGATGTCGCTGACGTGCAACTCGGTCCCGAGGAAGACGCCTCGCAACTGGTGAGCTACTACACAGGGCCGGCGGCCGAGATCAGCGAACGCGCCGACGGACGCCCGGCCGTCACGCTTGCGATTGCCAAGAAGGAACTGACCAATGGCGTGACCGTGGCCAATGCCATCATCGACAAGGTCGAGGAATTGCAAGGCTCGCGCATCCCCGACAATGTCGAGGTCAGCGTCACCCGCAACTATGGCGAGACCGCCAACGACAAGGTCAATGAGCTGATATTCAAGCTGGTCGTCGCGACCTTCTTCGTCTTCGTGCTGGTGCTGGTGGCCTTCCGGGCGCTGCGTCCGGCGATCGTGGTCATGCTGGTCATTCCGGTCGTGCTGTTCATGACTGTGTTCACTGCCTGGATCTGGGGCATGACCATCGACCGGGTGAGTCTGTTCGCGCTCATCTTCTCGATCGGCATCCTGGTCGATGACGCCATCGTGGTGGTCGAAAACATCTACCGGCGCTGGCTGGAGCAGGGCCGCACCGATGATGCAACCGCGATCGATGCCGTGCGCGAGGTCGGTAATCCGACCATCCTCGCCACCTTCACTGTCATCGCCGCCCTGCTGCCGATGGGCTTCGTCAGCGGCATGATGGGCCCCTACATGGCGCCGATCCCCAAGCTCGGCTCGGTGGCGATGTTCATCTCGCTGTTCGCGGCCTTCGTGTTCACGCCCTATCTGGCCATCTCCAAGTGGCTGCGACCGACGATGAGCTATCTGAGGGCGGCCGAGAAGCGCGAGCACAAAGGTTCCGAGCGTCTGGAGCGCTTCTTCCGGCGCGTGCTCACGCCGCTGATGGAGAGTTCGCGCAAGCGCACGCTGTTCCGGCTCACGCTCTGGGCTACCTTCCTCTTTACCTGTTCGTTCTTCTATTTCCACTGGGTGGCGGTCAAGATGATGCCACTCGACAACAAGCCCGAGTTTGCAGTCGTCATCGACCTGCCCGAGGGCACGGCGCTGCCGGTCACGGCCAACCTGGCGCATCGCATGGCGCAGGAGGTCCGCACCATCGACGAGGTGACGGCGGTTCAGCTCTACGCCGGTACCGCGCGACCCTTCGATTTCAACGGCATGGTGCGCCATTACTATATGCGCTCCGAGCCGTGGCAAGCGGCCTTGCAGGTCCAGCTCAAGGACAAGACCGAACGCGAGCGCAGCAGTCACGAGATCGCGGTCGCGGCGCGTGAGATGCTCGAACGTCTCAAGGAGAGCACGGGCGCGCGTATCGCCGTGGTCGAGATGCCGCCCGGACCGCCGGTGTTGCAATCCGTGGTCGCCGAGATCTATGGCCCGTCGTCCGAGGTGCGCCGTCAGTTCACGCGCGATCTGACCGGCATCTTCGAGCAGGCCGAGAGCACGCGCGATGTCGACAACTATCTGCGCGATCCATTTGATTACTGGCGCTTCAATGTAGACACCGAGAAAGCAATCCGGCGCGGGATCTCGGTTGAGACCATCAACCGCAATCTGTCGATGGCGCTCGGCGGCACGCCCCTGGGCGACATCAAGCAGCAGTCGGGCCGTCAGAGCGGGCATGAGCCGATCCAGATTCTGCTCCAGGTGCCGCTTGCTGAGCGTTCGCAGATCCAGCGGCTCGGCGATCTGCCGATCCAGTCGACCTTCGGCTACACGGTGCCCCTGAGCGAGCTGGGCGAGTTCCAGCGCGCCGGCGAGGATGATCTCATCTATCACAAGGATCTGCGGCCGGTCGAATACGTAGTCGCGGATGTCGGCGGACGTCTGGCAGCGCCCGTCTATGCCATGTTCCAGATTCAGGATCTGATGGCCGAGACCGACTACATGGCCCCGGACGGCAGCCGTCCGGCCGGGATCGCCGGCTTCGGCGATGCCTTCTACTGGCTTGGCCCGCCGCCGGATGACAGCCGGCTGTCCTGGGAGTGGGGCGGCGAGTGGACCGTCACCTATGAGACCTTCCGCGACATGGGCGCGGCCTTCATGGTGGCCCTGGTGCTGATCTATATTCTGGTGGTGTGGGAGTTTGGTAATTTCCGCATTCCGCTGGTCATCATGGCGCCGATTCCGCTGACCCTGCTCGGTATCATTCCGGCCCATGCGGTGATGTTTGCGCTGGGGCAGGGCGGTGAGTTCACCGCGACCTCGATGATCGGCTGGATCGCGCTCGCCGGCATCATCGTGCGTAACTCGATCCTGCTGGTCGATTTCGCCGTGCACGAGATCCAGAAGGGCGTGCCCGTGGCCGAGGCCATGATCCGCTCGTGCAAGATCCGCACGCGCCCGATCCTGATCACGGCGCTGGCGCTGGTGGCCGGATCGAGCGTCATCATCACCGACCCGATCTTCCAGGGCATGGCCATCTCGCTGCTTTCGGGCGTGCTGGTCTCGACGCTGCTGACGCTGATCGTTATTCCGCTCGGCTGCGTGGCCGCGAAGGATGACATGTGCAAAGTCGCGGCGGCGTCGATGCCGGCCGGGGTCGATATCCCGTGCCTGATGGAGCGCGAAAACAACACAGCGACGGCGGCGCGGGCGGCGGCCAAGAAGCCGGCCAAGCCCAGAGGGCTGATCGGGCGTCTGTGGGGCGGTCTGGTCGAGGTGCTGGTTTTGGTCTTTTATGCGATCCGCGGCATCTTTCTGCTGCTCGGCGAGGCGCTCAAGAGCTTGATGGGCACCAAGCCCAAGCCGGCGCCGCGTCGTCCGGCCGCGCCGAGTGCGCGTGGTCCGGATGTCTCGACTTCAGCCGCCGTCGAACCCGCGACTGACTCGGATCAGGCCGCGGCCGGTTCAGCCGTCGAGACCAAGACCAAGGCCCCGCGCAAGAAGACCACCGCCAAGCGCACGGTCAAGCCCAAATCCAGCGCGGGTGAGGCCCCGAAGACCTCCACGACACAGCGCAAGACGACCCGGCGCGGGATTCGTCTCAAGGTCGACACTCCACCTGACTCCGAGTGATCCCATCGGGCGTGATCCTTCGCGACACGCCCGATGTCACAGGCGTCGATGGGCGTTGATTCCTGGACGATTTAAGTATTCAATTCAAATAATTCAAACCACGTCTCCGCTGGATATGCGTTGTGACGGCCAAGCGCCGGCCATTTCAGGGCGATGCGTTTCGAGCCTAGCGTGCTGTTTGATGGGTGGTGCCATGTATTGGCTCATGTTGCTCGCCGGGATCGCACTGCCGATCATGACGTCGGCCCAGTCGCGATTCCATGAGCTGGAAGCCGATTACGCGCAAGGGTACGAGCACGCGGATCGAACGCGCACGGATTGGCCCTGGATGGCCCCTGAACAGTCCCCGACGGCCGATGTGACGCCTGAGTATCGCTTTCGCGGCGATCCAGCGCCATCGGCGGGCGGTACCCAATCCACTGATCCGGATTCGGAGCTGAGATTCCGGCCACTCACGCCCAGAGAACGCGAGCGTCTGGGGCCGATCACGCGCTGGCGTCCAATGGATGAGGAACGTCGCGACGGGCCGCTCGAACGGCCCGGACGCTCGACGCTGTTCGATACACTGACGCCGGATCGAACGCCCCCGCCCGATCCGTGGGACTGGCCGCGCTGAGATACGATCGAGAACCATAGACATTGAGAGGGGAACCCCAAGATGAGACTCCATAAGCAAGCGCACTGGGCGGTCCTGGGTGGACTGCTCCTGGCCTGCTCGGTCCAGGCCGAGATCGCCGGTGTCCAGTTCTCGGCAGACACGGTCAGTCGTGGACCCGACGGCCAGACGACCACGGGCAAGATGTATGTTGGCGCCAACCGGATGCGTGTTGAGATGTCCCATCAGGGGCAGGACATGATTCGCATCCACGATCAGAACCGGCAGCTGGAATGGATGCTCTTACCCGACCGGCAGGCGTATATGGAGCGTTCGGTCCCGATGAGCAGCACGGCCCCCGGACCGATGCCGACCCCTTCGGCCGAGACCAACCCCTGTCAGGGCATCGAGGGTCTGAACTGCACCCGTGCCGGCGAGGAGGACGTCGCTGGACGCCGGGCGGTCAAGTGGGAGATGTCGATGACGCACGAAGGCCAGACCCTGACCGGTGCGCAGTGGCTCGACGTCGAGCGTGGTCTGCCGCTCAAATACCAGATGCCCGACGGACAGGCCATGGAGCTGCGGATGCTCGGTACTGAATCAATGGCCGGTCGATCGGTCGAAAAGTGGGAAATGACAACCACGGTGCCCAATGAACAGCCGGTTCAGTCTCTGCAATGGTACGACCCTGAATTGAAACTCGCGGTCCGTGAGGAATTTCCGGGTGGCTTTGTCCGCGAGCTGACCAATATCCAGGTCGGACCGCAACCGGACGCACTCTTCGCCGTTCCGGATGGCTACTCCAAAATGGAGCCGCCACCCGCGTCGCGCTGAAGCCCGGATCTTCGAACAACACACAGTCTCTAGCCGTTCTGGACGCGATTCCACTATGATCACGATCGTTGGCAGCCTGAAAGGCGGATCGGGCAAGAGTACCCTGACCTTCAATCTGGCCGTTTGGCTCGTCATGGCCGAGGCCAGCGTGACGCTCGTCGACGCCGATCCTCAGGCCACCCTGACCGACGTGGTCGACGTGCGCGGCGAGGAGGGGTTCAAGCCCAAAATCGCCGTCTTCGACAAGCACGCCCTGACCGAGTCGCGTCTGCGCGAGGCCGACGAAACGCTGATCGATGTCGGCACCTCGGACATGGACAGCCTGCGTCTGGCGCTCTCGCTCTGCGATCGGGTCGTGGTACCTGTGCCGCCCTCGCAGGCCGACATCTGGTCGACCCAGCGTTTCATCCAGATGATCGAAGCGGTCGAGCGCGAGACGCCGCCCGAGATCATCGGCTTCATCAATCGCGGCGACACCCATCATGCCGTGCAGGAGACCAACGAGACGGCCGCCGCCCTGGTATCGCTGCCCGGACTGCGCTTCATCAAGCCGCGTCTCTCGCAACGCACCGTCTTCCGGCGCTCCTTCAGCGAAGGTCTGGCGGTGTTCGAGCTGGAGCCGCGCGGCAAGGGGGCGCGCGAGTTCATGGGCCTGACGGCGGCGCTCTATCCGCGTCTCGTTGGTTGATGTGTGTACCGACTACTGGCTAGGGTGAGAATCCATCATGCGGGACAACGAGACTCCAGGTGAGGGTCAGGGCACGGAGATCCAGGCCGAGGCACTCGGCCCCGAAGCCTCGGAGACCCAGGTCAATGCCTATGCGATCGATCGGCTGTCGCAGGCGTTCGAGACCAGCGCCAAACGCTGGGAGCTCATCGTCTATCCATCGCTGTTTGCCTTCATCATCCTGGCGGCCTATGGCTTCTATCTGGTCTTCAGTCTGGCCAAGGATGTGCATTATCTGGCCATCAGTGTCGACACCAACATGACGGTGATGGCGAGCAACATGCAGTCGATGTCGGACAACGTCTCCCAGATGAGCCGCAACGTGCGCGTCATGGCGTCGAGCGTCGAGTCCATGGCCCAGGACGTCAACACACTTGAACCCATGCTGACCAGCATCCAGGAGATGGATCGTTCGATGCGCGTCATGACCCAGTCGACCGCCTCGATGGGTCGGGACATGGCGGTAATGAATCAGAGCATCAGCCGGCCGATGCAGTTCATGAACGGCTTCATGCCCTGGTAGTGGTGGCTGACTGTCGATACAGGTCCAACCATGCACCCCACGCGAATGCTTCTGCCGGCGTTGTCGTTGTTGATCCTGCCCCTCGCGCAGGCCGCCGAGAGCCCAGGTGAGTCCAGTCCGCCGTCCGCCGCGCCGGTCGAGGAGGTCCAGCCGATCACGGACGTCGAGCGTCCGCTCTTGCCCCGTCCGCCTATCGGGCCTGTTCCCTCCAAAGCCTCTATCAAGACCCTGATCGATCAGCTTGCGCAAGACCAGGCGCTCGATCCGGTGCTGGTCCATGCGCTCATCCGCGCCGAGTCCGGTTACGACCCGCATGCCGTATCGCACATGGGCGCGGTGGGCTTGATGCAGGTGATGCCGAGGACAGCGGCTGACTATGGTGTCCAAAGCATCGAGCAATTATTCGATCCAGAGGTCAACCTGCACACGGGCATGCGCCATCTGAAGCGTTTGCTTGGAAAATATGGGGCCATCGGCCCGGCGGTGATGGCCTACAACGCCGGCGAGGGCGCCTTGGAGCGTAGCGGAGGCTTCGTGACCTATCCCGAAACCCAGCGCTATACCCATCGTGTCTTGAGCGATTATCTGGCCAAGAAAGGTCTGTCACCCTATTCTCAACAGGCACGCGATCTCATCGGTTTGGATCTGCGCCCCGAAATGGCGATTGCGGGTGATACAGGGACGGCTGATTCCGCCATGCCTGGGCAGAGGCTCAAGCAAAGCGACTGGTCGTCGCGCTTCAATGCTGAGGTGCTCCAGGAGCCAGCGCTGCTGCATCCAATGCCGCAAAGCGGACAGTTACTGTCACGTCGTCTGGATACCGCCTCCAATTCGCCGCTCAGAAGCCGGTTGATGAAACCTCAGCGCGAGGAACGCGCCGGTTCCGCTCAAGCCTGGACTTCCAATGTCGGCGACGGGCGCTGGAGAAAGTTGCCCTGAACATAGTCGACGCCCGCCGTCCAGAGTACGGTCAGGGCGCGCGCATCCTCGACGCCTGTGACGACGCTCTTGACGTTGAACTCACGGGCGAGCGTGGCCAGTTGCAGGAGACGCTGCTGTTTGGCCGCGTCGTCAGCCAGGCCCTGGGCCAGAGCCGGTCGCAGGAGCACGAAATCGAGCGAGAGCGCCTGGAGTAGCATCTCAGGACGCTCGGTGGCACCAAAGCGGCTGATGGCCACGCGGCACTTGATCTTGCGTAGTGTCTCGACCAGCTTGCTGATGCTGGCCAGGTTGCCGACGACAACGTCCTCCTGAAACTGGATCGTCAGCCAGTTGCCGCGCACGTCGAACTCACGCAGACAGTCACAGATCCAGAGCAGGGTGTTCGGGTTTTTGAACGTATCCTCGGACAGCGCGACGAACAGACTCAGATTATGACCAGCGCGCCGCTGTTTGCCGATGACCTCAATGGCCGAGCGAATGGTCCACTTGTCGAGCGCCTCGATCAGCCCGCAGCGGGTTGCCGTACCGATGAAGTCCTTGGCTTCGAGCAGATTCTCATCCTCGTCGAGCAGGCGCAGCAGGACGCTGTAGTTCTCCTGGTTGTCGCCCATGAGACTGATGATCGGCTGATAGACCAGTTTGAGCTGATCGTTGCGCAGGGCGTACTCGATCTTGTGCGCGATCGCCGCTTCCTCATCCTCGCCCTTGGTGAGGCTGTGTTCCTGTTCGTTCACGCCATCGCTGTCGTAGCGATGGCCGATACAGAGCCGGTGCGCCGTATTGATGATGTCCTCGGGCGCTGAGGCGCGGTCGCGCACCAGAAAATACCCGATCTGACAATCGGGCACGGTGGTGTCTTGTACCGCCGCACGCACCGGCAGACGCGCCTGGGCGCTCAACTCGGCGGCCAGGGTCTGAGCGCCCAGCTCATCGAGTCCGTCGACGATGAGTCCGAATCCATCCTCACTCACCCGCGTGAGAAACCCGCGTTCGCCGACGAGCGCGCTCAGCGTGCCGCCAAACTCGTCGAGCAGTTCGAGTCCGAGCGACAACCCCATGTCGTGCATCACATCGAGGATCTTTTCGACCCGAATGAAGAAGATGGCAAAGGGGCGCGTCACCAAGCGCTGCTCGTCGATGTGAGTCTCGATCTCGGCGATCAACGCGGCCATGCCGGCGGCGCCCTGCGTGGCGCTGATGGCGTCCGGGGCCGCGGACACTTGAGCCGGGGCGGTCTCGATCGGCTGGAGGATCAGACGCAGACAGGGTTCGCCCTCGAACTCGCTCGGCGAGGCCAGCAGGCGGGCCTCGAATCGGGAGGCGTCAACACGCTGGCAGGTGACATCGAGCAGGCGCGTGGTGCTGGAATCGCTCAGATCGGTCGATTTGAGGAGATCGCGGATGGCCTGATGATGCTCGGCTGCGATGAGATCGAGCAGCGGCATGCTCAGCACGTCCTCGGTCGCGGACTGCCCGAAGAGACGGGCATAGGTCGCGCTGACATCGATATGCAGACCATCCTGCACGAAAGCGACACCGGCGCCCGTGATCTCGGTCAGGCGCAAGGTGCTCTGCTCACACTGAGCGAGACGACCGTTCAGCGCCTCGGCGGCGCGCCGTGCGTTCCAATCAGCGATTTCGCGCGTCACGCTCAGCCGCAGATGCTCGGGGTCGGCGCGCCGGACGATGTCACGCGCCCCCGCCCGCCGTGCCTTGCCTGCGTCGGCCTCCCAGTGTTCAGGCTCGGCGAGCAGGATCAGCGGCACATCGGTTTTCAGCCGTTTATAGGCGCTCAGAACCTTGTCGACCTCCACATCCCGATCATAGCCACAGCAGAGAATCAGGTCGCAGCTGCGCTCGGCGATCACCTTGTCGAGATGATCGGCGCTCGGGATCGAGAGGCTGCGCTCGGCCAGGCGCGCCTCACGGAGTACGGCCATCAACCGCTCGGCCTCGCTGGTCTCGGAGGTGATGATGAGCAGCGTCGGTTTTTGACTGGGCGTAGGCATACGGGTGTCTTTCGAGTCAGGTCCATCGCTGATGGATCGGATTATCGGTCTTCCCGAGCACAAAGGGAAAGCGTTGAAGGCGCTTTATTCGAGCGGGCGTTTGGAATGCGCTCCTGGAATCTCGCGTACCAGTCGCGGCACCAGGTAGCCGGGCAGGCGTGCGCGCATCCCTTCCAGCAAGCCCCTGGCCTCTGCGTCGCTGACCTGGAAGTGCGCGCTGCCGGCGACCGGATCGAGTCCGTGCAGATAGTAGGGCAGCACGCCACAGGCGAAGAGCCGTTCACTCAACTCGACCTGAGTTTCGATCCGGTCGTTCACGCCGCGCAGCAGGACGCTTTGATTGAGCAGGGTCACACCGGCGGCGCGCCAGTCGAGCAGAGCCGAGCGGACGGCCTCGCTCAGTTCGTGCGGGTGATTGGCATGGATCACCAGCGTGCTCGGCAGCCGACCGCGCGTCAGGATCGTGCCCAGCCGGTCGGTCAGACGCGACGGTAACACTACAGGCAGACGGCTGTGTAGTCGCAGACGCTTGAGGTGCGCGAGGCCATCGAGTCGCTCGATCAAGGCTTCGAGCCGCTCATCGCTGAGCATCAGGGGATCGCCGCCGCTCAGGATGACTTCGCTGAGCTGGGTATTGCCCGCGATGTCCTCTAACGCCCGCTCCAGACGCGCTTGGCTCGGCCCGAAATTCTGATAAGGGAAATGGCGACGAAAACAATAACGACAATGGATGGCGCAGGCGCCGGTCGCCATCAGCAGCGCGCGCCCGGCATACTTCACGAGCAGACCGGGCACACGCTCGGCTGTGGCATCGGCGACCGGATCCTCGACATAGCCGGCGACCCTCTGCTGCTCGGCGGCCAGTGGCAGCACCTGACGCAGGAGCGGATCCTTTGGATCATTGCGGCGCATGCACTCGGCAAAGGGGCGCGGCACCTTCAAGCCAAAGGTCTCGGGGTCAGCGTCCAAGTCAGGAATCTGGGCGCGATCTAGTCCGAGAAAAGCGAGCAGCTCATCGACCCGATCGAAGGCGGCGACCTGCTCGCGTCGCCACCGCTCGCTCTGACAAGCGCCTGTCCTTCGCGGTACCATTGTCCGGTTTGACTTTACATGCAATGAGGATGACATGGCGTTCTATAGCACCAATGAATTCAAGGGCGGACTCAAGATCATGCTGGATGGTGATCCATACAGCATCGTCGAGAACGAGTTCGTCAAGCCCGGCAAGGGACAGGCGTTCAACCGCGTTCGTATCCGCAACCTCAAGACCGGGCGCGTGATCGAGAAGACCTTCAAGTCCGGCGACACCGTCGAGGCGGCGGATGTGCATGATACCGACATGCAGTATCTCTACAACGACGGCGAAGAATGGCACTTCATGCACCAGGAGAGCTTCGAGCAGATGACCGCGGGTGAAGCCGCAGTCGGCGAGGCGGCCAAATGGATCAAGGAGAACGACATCTGCAAGGTCACGCTCTGGAATGGTGCCCCGCTGTCGATCGAGCCACCGAATTTCGTGGTGCTCAAGATCATCGAGACCGACCCCGGCGTGCGCGGCGATACCTCGGGTGGTGGCGGCAAGCCGGCGACGCTCGAAACCGGCGCTGTGGTCCGCGTGCCGCTGTTCGTGCAGACCGACGAACTGATCAAGGTCGACACCCGCACCGGTGAATACGCCTCGCGTGCCAAGGACTGAGTCTGACGTCCCCGGCGATTGGCGACCGAGCGCCCGTCTGACGGCCATCCAGGCGCGCGCTGAACTGTACGCCAGGATCAGGGGCTTTTTCAGCGCGTCCGGCGTACTGGAGGTCGAGACACCCATCCTTTCGCGCTCGGCGGTCACGGATCCGGCATTGTCCAGTCTCTCGACCCAGGTCGCCATCGCTGGATTCGGCTCCGGCCGACCGCTCTATCTCCAGACCTCGCCTGAGTTTGCGATGAAGCGGCTGCTGGCCACCGGGACGGGGCCGATCTATCAGATTTGCAAAGTCTTTCGCGACGAGGAGCGCGGGCGCCGTCATCATCCCGAGTTCAGCCTGCTCGAATGGTATCGGCCGGGCTGGGACTATGGACGCTTGATGGATGACGTTGGTGCGCTCGTCAGGCTGGCCCTGGATCGGCCTGCCATGCCGGTCGAGCGCGTCACCTATCGCGATCTGTTTCGTGATGGACTCGGACTCGATCCCTGGCACGCCGGGATTGCCCAGTTGCGCGAGGCCGCCGGACGTGCCGGACTTCGGGGACTGGACGGACTCGAACTGGATCGCGACGGCTGGCTCGATCTGCTGCTGACTCAGTGTCTGGAACCTGGATTGGGGCAGGGCAGGCTGACCTTTCTCTGTGACTATCCGCCCAGTCAGGCGGCTCTGTCGCGTGTGCGGACCTCGGGCGAGGTCGCGGTCGCCGAACGCTTCGAACTCTATATCGACGGGGTCGAGCTGGCCAATGGCTTCGGCGAACTGGTCGACGTCGGGGAACAGCGCGCGCGTTTCCAGGCCGATCTCGCACTCCGTCGCGCCCAGGGTCGACCCGAGCCGCCTATCGATGAGTTCCTGCTCGATGCGCTCGATCACGGAATGCCCGAGTGTGCCGGCGTGGCGCTCGGGCTCGACCGCCTGCTGATGATCGCGACCGGCGCCGAGTCGATCGATGCCGTGCTGAGCTTTGCGATCGAGCGTGCTTAGCCGGATCTGAAATCCGATACATTCGAGTGAATCCTGATGTTCAAACGCTGGAGTTCTGTGGTCGTTGGCGGCATTCACTGGAGCAATCGTCTTGCACTGTGGCGCGCGCAACTGAACGCGGAGGCTGAGCGCTGTGTGCCGGGCATCTCGGTGAGCGGCGAGCGTTGGCTGTGGCGCTGGGCCGGGATCGGAGTCATCGTCGGGCTGAGTCTCTATCTGATCTGCGGCTATCACGCCGGGTTTCTCCGGCTCAATGCCCTAGCGACCGCGTATCCGAGCTGGGTCTGGTCGTGTCTGACGGTGCTGGGCGATGAACGCGTGGTCTTAGCCTTGACGCTTCTGTTCTCACTACGCCATCCACGGTTGTTCTGGACCCTGATCCTGGCCGCGCTGATCGCGATCGCCGCCAGTCGTGGTCTGAAGGAACTCTTCGATGCCGCGCGCCCACCGGCGGTTCTGGCCACCGATGCATTCAATCTCATCGGGTCGGCGCGTAAGCGACTGAGCTTTCCATCCGGGCACAGCATCACGGCGGCCGTCTTCTGCGGCGTATTCATCCTGCACACGCGCTGGATCGAGTGGCGCGTGCTCCTGCTGCTGATCGCGATCCTGGCCGGGCTGAGTCGGGTGGCCGTCGGCGTGCATTGGCCGATCGACGTGGTCGCGGGGCTGACACTCGGCGCGCTCGCGGCGTTGATCGGCGGACGGCTCGCCACGCGCTGGCCGGGGCCGGCAACCTGGCTCAGCGTGCATCTGACCTTCGTGGTACTGGCGGTGCTGGCGGCCTTCAGTCTGCTGTTCGAGGATGGCGGTTACCCGGAGGCCGCGCTCATGCAGCGTCTGCTCGGACTCGGAGCACTCGCCAGCGCTGTCTGGTGGTATCTTGTCGCCGAACCAAAGCCGATGGCGTCTCCATCGGTCCATTCCAAAGTTGAGGTCGAGCAAGGCGGGCGGATGTAACGGTTCAAGCCGTCGTTTCGAGTTCATCCGGCGGCTGTGGCCAGACACTCAAAACAGCCTGCACCAGCGTCGCGAGCGGGATGGCGAAGAAGACGCCCCAAAAGCCCCAGAGTCCGCCAAAGATCAGGATCGCGACGATGATGGCCACCGGATGGAGGTTGACGACTTCCGAGAAGATCAGCGGGACCAGCACATTGCCATCAAGCGCCTGAATGATGGCATAGGCCAGCGCCAGCCAGGCGAATTGCGGCGACCAGCCCCATTGGAACCAGGCCACCAGCAGCACCGGCACGGTGACGACCGCCGCGCCGATATAAGGAATGATGACCGAGAGTCCGACCAGCAGCGACAGCAGCATCGCGTACTTCAGCCCGAAGGCGTAGAAGGTGACGAAACTGGAGGCCCAGACGATCAGGATCTCCCAGGCCTTGCCGCGGATGTAATTGGAAATCTGACGATCCACGTCGTGCCAGACGTGTCCGGCGATGCTGTGATGCTTGGGCAGGTATTGCCTGAACCAGCCGAGAATGAGGTCTTTGTCCTTCATAAAGAAAAACACCAGGATCGGCATCAGGATCAGATAGACCAGAATGGTGATGATCCCGGCGACATTGGCCAGCGACCAGGACAGAACCTGCTGGCCGAACGAGACCGCCTCGGCGCGCATGAACGCGATCGACTCTTCGACCTGCGCCAGGGTGAGCAGCTCTGGATAGTGCTTGGGCAGATCCGTCAGGAAGCGCGTGCCCTCCAAGACCATGTTTGGCAACTGCTGCACCAGATCGGTGATCTGACGCGAGAGCAGAGGCATGACACCGACCAGGACCATGGCCACGAACGCGATAAAGAGCAGATAGACCAGCAGCACGCTCGGCAAGCGCGGCCAGCCGCGCCGCTGGAGCGCGCTGACCGCGCCTTCCAGCAGATAGGCGATGACAATGCTGGCGAGCACGGGCGTGAGCATATCGCCCAGAAAGAGCACGACCATGAAGACGGTCAGCAGCAGCAGACCGAGAAAGACGAGCTGAGGGTTGGAGAGGTTGCGCTTGAACCAGCGCGCGACGATGTTCATGGCAAATCTCTTCAGTCTTGTGCCGCGAGTCTGGCCCGGTAGTCTTGATAGTGACGGGCAAAGAGTGCCTCAAGCTCATCGATGACGTCGCTGGCGGCACGTCCCTGGAGAACATGGGCCGACATCAGGTCCGATGTCTCATGCAGCAAGGCATCGCGTTCGAGCATGTCATAGCGTTGAGAGAGGCGCTTGATGGCACCAACCACGCTTTCGCTCTCGGGTCTCGGGACCGGATTCGGCTGGCGTATGACGGTAGGTTCGGCCGGGTGTTGTCCGCCGGCACGTTCGGTCAGAAATTCGGCGAACGCCAACAGTGTGTCGCGCTCGGCGGGTCCAAGTGCGCGCAGACATTTGATCAGGCGCCGCTCATCAGCCGGAGCGATACGTGGGTGCATCCTGGGCTCCTAAATAGAACGGCCTTATATCATAGTCGACCGCCGTGTCGGTAGCCGCGCCAGATCTTATGGTGACGCAGATATCCTTGAAGTCGGGATGGATTTGCCGATGGTCATCGCCTAGAGTGTATCGACCATAAGATCACAGCGAGGACAACGACGCCCATGTTCACCCCCACTATCACACGCTCCATGGCCTTGTGTCTGGCTGTGAGCGTCTGCGGCACCCAAGCGGTTCAAGCCTCCGGTTTCATGCTGCCGGAATCCTCGACCGCCGGCATCGGTCTGTCCAATGCCCTGGTTGCCAATCCCGATGAACGCGGCGCCTTTGCCTACAATCCGGCCGCCATGGGCTTTCATGCGACCTCCAGCCTGGCGGTCGGCACCTACTTCATTGGTCCCAATTTCAGCGTCGACACCGCCAGCGGTCACCACGACAGTCAGGGTGCGGACTGGATGGCATTACCCATGATCCAGGGTGCCTTCAGCCTCGACGAACGCTGGCGCCTCGGGCTTGGGGTCAGCGTCCCCTTTGGACTGGAGACGCGCTGGTCGGACGGCACCTTTCCGGCGGTCAGTGGCACGCGCAGCATCGGTGCCTACAGCATTCCGCTCGGTCACCCCCTGACCAGTAAACTCGAAATCATCGACGTCAGCCCGACCGTCGCCTATCGGCTCAATGACGCCCTGAGTCTATCGGCTGGAATCGATGTCTATTGGGCTAGACAGGCCAAGCTGGATTCGACGCTCGGCACTCTCACCGGCGATGGCTACGGATTCGGGTTCAACCTCGGCGCACTCTATCGTCAGGGGCCCTGGAGTCTCGGTGCCGCCTTCCGCTCCTCGGCGACACTGGAATTGGAGGGGGATTTCGTGCCCAAGAGTTCGGTGCTCGTCAGCCTCGGGCGGCTGGCGCGTGCGCAAACGGGCGAACTGGATCTGGCGCTGCCCTGGCGTCTGCAACTCGGTGCGCGCTATGCCTTCGATGAGCGACTGGCCGTCGAGTTCGACATCAGTCGTAGCGGCTGGAGCGCCTTCAACGACATCAAGGTCACGAGCAAGGCGACGGGCGCGCTGATCTTCGTCGACCAAAACGATTGGAACGACGCCAATGCCTACCGGCTCGGCGCGACCTACCAATGGAATGATCAGACCCAACTGCGCTTCGGATACACCTACGACGAGACCGGCCAGGACGACGATCATTTCAGTGCCCGGGTTCCGGACAATGACCGCCATCTCTTCAGTCTGGGTCTGGCCCAGTCGCTCGGCAACGGACTGTCGCTGGAAGCCGCCTATATGTATGTGCGGGCCGTGGAACGCGACTATCGCGGTGCCAGCCCCTATACCGGCGGTGATCTCAATGGCTCGACCGCGCTTGCCGGAGACTACAGCATGGACGCGCATTTGATCGGGCTGGAGATCGTCAAGGTCTTTTGATCGATCGCGGCTCGGAGCACTCGCGCGGCCCACCTTAATGCCGAGACAGGGCGCCGATGAACGGCCTGAGGTGTTTGCCGGCGCCCTGTTCTCGGCCTCAGGCACAAACAGATCGCTCCGGCGAGGCGATTTGCGATTATAATCCGACGCTTTTCAGATCGAACGCCCACCCCCGCCGACCTTCGGCCCAGATCCGGGCCTGTCCTCACCACCGAGGACCAGCGCCTGTTCCGCCTGACTGAGAGACCCTCGTTACATGATCGAATACAACCGCGATGCCCATGACATCTATCGTCAGTCGTTCGCCATCATCCGCGCCGAGGCGGATCTGAGCCGGATTCCAGCCGATCTGGAGGCACTGGCGGTGCGCGTGATCCATGCCTGTGGCATGCCGGAGGTCGCTGCTGATCTGGAGTTCTCGCCAGGCGCCGGTGCGGCGGGAGGCGCGGCGCTGGAGTCGGGCGCGGCCATCCTTTGCGACAGCCGCATGGTGGCCGAGGGCATCACGCGCGCGCGGATGCCGGCTGACAATCCCATCGTCTGCACCCTGCACGATCCGAGCGTTCCGGCACTGGCGCGCGAACTCGGTAACACCCGCACGGCCGCCGCGCTCGAACTCTGGCGTCCGCATCTGGCCGGCTCGATCGTGGTGGTCGGCAATGCGCCGACGGCCCTGTTCCGGTTGCTGGAGCTGCTCGACGAGGGCGCGCCCAAACCCGCGCTCATTCTGGGCTTTCCGGTCGGCTTCGTCGGCGCAGTCGAGTCCAAGGACGCACTGGCCGCCGACAGTCGCGGTGTACCCTTCGTGACCCTGCGCGGCCGGCGTGGCGGCAGCGCCATGGCGGCGGCGGCGGTCAACGCGCTCGGTCGCGAGCATTCCTGATCGACATGGGCAAGGGACGTCTTTATGGTCTGGGCGTGGGTCCAGGCGATCCTGAACTCATCACGCTCAAATCACTGCGCTATCTGCGCGCAGCGCCCGTGGTGGCCTACTATACGGCGCGCGACAAGCCGGGTAATGCGCTGACTACGGTGCTACCGCATCTGCGCCCCGAGCAGATCCGGGTGCCGCTGATCTATCCGGTCACCGGACGGAAGCCAGAGCCGCCCTATGATTACGAGGGCGCGATGCGCGACTTCTATGATGCTTCGGCGGCGCAGCTGGCCGAGCATCTGGACGCCGGGCGTGATGTGGCCGTGGTCAGCGAGGGCGACCCGCTGTTCTACGGCTCCTTCATGTATCTGCACGACCGGCTGGCCGAGCGTTACGAAACTGAAGTGGTACCAGGCGTGTGCTCGGTGCTGGCAAGTGCGGCCGTGCTGGGCACGCCGCTGGTCTATCGCGATCAGCGCTTCCAGGTGATCGCCGCGACCCTGCCCGAGGAGACCCTGATCGAACGGCTCGACGGGGTTGAAGCGGCGGCCATCATGAAGCTCGGCAGCAATTTCGAGAAGATCCGGCGCGTGCTCACCCGGCTCGGACTCCTGGAGCGGGCGCGCTATGTCGAGCGTGCGACCATGGCAGGCGAGCAGGTGCGCGCGATCGCGGAGATCGACCCCGAGAGCGTGCCCTATTTCTCGATGATCCTGATCCCCGGCGAGCGTTGGCCGGGGTCCAGTGCCAATGCGCCCATGGCCGCGCCCCAGCCGTCTGCCCCGACGCCCAAACCGGGCCGACTGGCGGTGATCGGTCTGGGGCCGGGATCAGCTGAACTCATGGCCCCGGCGGTGCGCGCCGAACTCGATCGCGCGCAGGACATCGTGGGTTACACCACCTATGTTGAGATGGCCGGTCCCTTCCGGCCGGATCAGCGTCTGCTCGACTCCGACAACCGCCAGGAGCTGGACCGCGCGCGGCTGGCCTTCGAGCTGGCGGCTCAGGGACGGCATGTCGTGGTGGTTTCTTCGGGCGATCCGGGGGTCTTTGCGATGGCGGCGGCGGTGTTCGAGGTGCTCGAACACTCGCAAGATCCAGCCTGGCACGCGGTGGAGCTGACAATCCTGCCCGGTATCTCGGCGGCACAGGCGGCGGCCGCACGGGCCGGCGCGCCGCTCGGACACGATTTCTGCGTCATCTCGCTGTCGGATAATCTCAAGCCCTGGTCGATCATCGCACACCGGCTGCGGCAGGCCGCGCTGGCCGATCTGGTCATCGCGCTCTACAACCCGCGCTCCAGGGCGCGTCCGGATCAGTTCGCCGAGGCACTGACGGTGCTGCGCGAGATCCGCACTCCCGAGACGCCGATCGTGCTCGGTCGCGATATCGGGCGTCCGGATGAGTCACTGACCGTCACCACGCTCGGCGAGATCCAGCCCGAGCAGGTCGACATGCGTACCGTCGTCATCGTTGGTTCGTCGCTGACGCGGCGTCTGGCGCGTCAGGACGGCGCGGAGTGGGTCTATACACCGCGTTGGTATGCTGACGACTGAAGCGCGTCGAGCCAGGCCAGCGTCGCCGCGACGGTGGCCGTCGTTGCGACCTCGGCAGGGCGTACTGGACGCTGGAGCATGACGACGCGAATCCCACGCTCGCGCGCGGCGACCAACTTGGCCGATGTGGCCTCGCCGCCGCTGTTCTTGCAGACGAGGGTGTCGATGGCCCAGGTGTCGAGCAGGGCGCGCTCGTCATCGAGCACAAAGGGGCCGCGTGAGTAGAGCCATTCGACGTGACGGAAGGGCGGCTCAGGGTCAGGCGGCGTGACGAGCCGGATCAGAAACCAGAGGCCATCGATTCCAGCGAACGGCGCCAATTCCTGACGCCCGACCGCCAGCAGTACGCGCCGCGCGCCGCCTTGGCGCAGTGCCTCGGCCGCCGCCTCCCAGGTCGCGACAGACGCCCAGCGATCACCCGGCTCGGGCATCCAGGCCGGGCGCTCGAGTCTCAGCAGCGGCACGCCCGCCAACTGACAGGCTTCAGCCGCGTTCCAGCCCATTTGCGCCGCGAATGGATGGGTCACGTCGATCACGGCCCGAATCGCGCGCGCATCCAGATAGCGCGCCAGCCCCGCGACTCCGCCGAAGCCACCGATGCGCGTCTCGCCCGCCGGCCGCCGTGGATTGGCCGTGCGTCCGGCGAGCGAGTTGATGACGTGCCAGTCCTCATGCCCGGCCAGGCGCTCGGCCAGTTCATAGGCTTCGGTGGTGCCGCCGAGGATCAGCAGGTTGGCCGGCATCGGTTGCAAGACGCGGCTTAAGGCAGACTGATCCGGGTCATGACGCCATCCTTGAGGCGCCAGTGCTTGATGCCGGCGGCCATGTGCAGCAGCACTACCAGACCAAGCGCCAGACCGCCGAGTCCATGATAGAAGAACAGGGCCTCACCCAACTCCGGATTCGCGGTGATCGGGCTTGGGAGGCTCAGCGTAAAGAACTCGAGCGGATAGCCTGAAATGGCTGTCGCCACCGCGCCACCGATTGGCACGCCGATCGACAGCAGATAGAGCAGCAACAGCGTCACCCCGCTGACGGCACGCTCGACGCCGCTCAGCGGTGGATCATAGGGCGGGGTGGTGCCACGCACACGCAGCACGAGGCGCAGAATAGTCAACAGCAGCACCAGTACGCCGATGCTCTTGTGATAGGTGAACAGCTCGCCGGCGGTCTCCTTGCCGACCAGGTTCGACAGCCCCTCGTAGCCGAGGGTCGCGAAGGTCAGGCCCCCGAAGAGCAGTCCGAGCACGAGCACGGCCAGCAGCCAGTGCAGCAGGCGCTGGGTGAATGTATAGCGGTTTGTAGTCACGGTCGTCTCCTTGCGAGTTGACGGGCTGGGTTGCACCTAGGCTCGATCGCTTCGGCGGCCGAACATGGCCGCGCGGGCGCATTTTAAACTGCGGCCGTAGCGAACACTAATGATGACTCGCATTGACCGGGTGTAACTGGCGCTCGATGTCCGCGAGTGGTTGTGGACGCCCGTAGAGATAGCCCTGAACCTGCCGGCAGCCATGCCGGCGCAGGAACTCGGCCTGTTCCTCGGTTTCAACGCCCTCGGCGATGGTGATGAGCCCCAGAGCCGTACCGAGCGCGATGGTCGCCTTGACGATCTCGGCATCGCCGGCGTCGTGGGTGACATCCTGGATGAACTCGCGGTCGATCTTGATCTTGTCGGTGCGGAACTTGCGCAGATACTGCATCGACGAAAATCCGGTCCCGAAGTCGTCGATGGCAAAATGGATGCCCAGCTCGGACAGACGCACGATATCGGCCTGAGTCTTGGCGTCGGCGGCAATCAGCACCGTCTCGGTGAACTCCAGTTCCAGACGCTCAGGAGGCGCCCCGGTGCGCTCCAGAACGACGAGGATGTTGTCACCGAAGTCCGGGTCGCCGACCTGCTGGGCGCACAGATTGACCGCGATGCGCCCGAACTCCAGCTTCCGCTCGCTCCAGTCGCGAATCTGGCGGCAGACCGCGTTCAGCACCCAGTCCGAGAGTGGACGGATCAGCCCGCGTTTCTCGGCCACCGGCAGGAAGGCGCCCGGCTGGAGCACGCCCTCGCGCGGATGGCGCCAGCGCACCAGCGCCTCCATGCCGACCAACTGGCCCGAGTGCAGATCGAACTGGGGCTGGTACTCCAGGAACAGCTCATCGTGCTGGATCGCCTGGGTCAGTTCGCGGGTGATCTCCATCTCGCGCCGCAACTGCTGGGTCATGGCATCCTCGAAGAAGGCATGGGTGCCGCGTCCGGCCTCCTTGGCCTTGTAGAGCGCGACATCGGCGCGGGTGATGAGTTCATCGACGTCGTGACAGGCCTGATCGGCGATCAGGATGCCGATGCTGGTGTTGATGCTGATCCGGTTGTCCCCGATCAGGAACTCCGCCTCAAAGGACTCAATGATCTTGCTGGCCAAAACCGCCGCGTCGCTGATCTCGTCGATCCGACCCTGCAACAGTGCGAACTCGTCGCCGCCAAAGCGCGCCAGGATGTCGGTGCCGCGCGTGATCGCGTTCAGCCGCTCGACCACGGCGCGCAGCAGGTCGTCGCCGACCGGATGTCCGAGCGTATCGTTGACGTCTTTGAAATGATCCAGATCCAGCATGTGCAGGGCGAAACGCTGCCCATCGCGATGCAGCACCGCCAGTGCCTGACCCAGTTCTTCCTTGAACAGCAGGCGGTTGGGCAGTCCGGTCAGGGCATCGTGGAACGCCAGATGCTGGATCTCGGCCTCGGCACGCTGACGGGCGCTGATGTCGTGGAAGGTGACTACAGCCCCTTCGATCTGCTGATCGCGCCGCACGGGTGTGGCCCAGTACTCGGCGGGAAAACAACTGCCATCGCGGCGCCAGAGCACCTCGTTGGTGGAGTGACAGTCCTCACCATTTTCGAGCGCCACCAGAATCGAACAGGAGTCCGGCAGCAAGGGCGCGCCATCGGCCCGCGAATGATGGATCAGTGGATGAATGGGCTGGCCGATCAGGGCCTCGGGTTCGAAGCCAAGCATGTGCGCGGCTGCCGGGTTGATGAAGGTCACGCACCCGGCGAGATCCAGGCCGAAGAGGCCCTCGGTGGTCGATTCAAGCAGCAACCGCGCCCGGTCCTCGGCCTGACGGGTCGCTTTCTCGGCGCGATCGTGTTCGATGATGATGGCCGCCAGTTCCGCGGCCGACTCGATCATATCCAGGTCGGCGCGTGTCGGCTCCATGACGCGCGTGGCATAGATGGCGAAGGTGCCCAGTACCTGCGGCGTATGGCCGATGATGGGTTGTGACCAGCAGGCGCGCAGGGGTGTCTGGAGCATCAGATCGCGGAAGGCGACCCAGTCGGGGTGCGACAGCACGTCGTTGACCACGACCCGCTGGCCGGTAACGGCGGCCGTGCCGCAGGAGCCGACGCCCAGGCCGACCTTGGCCCCCTCGACCGCACGCGTATAGAACTCGGGCAACCGAAGTGTGGCCGCCGTGCTCAGCGTCTGGCTGGCGGGATCGAGCAGATGGATCGAGCAGATGGCATGCGGGGCGATTTCCTCGATATAGGCGACGATGGCCTCCAGCATGTCGCGCAGTGGCTGTCCGCGCGCCAGCATCTCCAGAACGCGATTGCGTCCCTTCAACAGCAGGCGTGCGCGCCGGTACTCAGTGACATCCTTGGCGATGCTGACGAAGCCGATCACCTGCCCGGATTCATCGCGCTTGTAGTTCCAGGCCACCTCGACATCGATGATGCGTCCATCGGCGGTCAGGTTGCGATTGTGATAGAGACGCGGTGTCGGTTGCTCGATGACGAACGTGCGCAGGGTGTTCAAGAGTGTGGCGCGGTCTTCTTCCGGCAGCAGCAGGGCGACGTTGCGGCCGATCAGTTCATCGGGCTCCAGTCCCAACAAGCGCGAGGCCGCTGGGTTTGCGTACTGGATGCGTCCGGCGACATCGATCTCCTGGATATAATACTGGCTGACCTCGACGAGGGTGCGAAAGCGCTTCTCGCTTTCGCGCAGCGACTGTTCGGCGTGTCGGCGACGCTCGACCATGGTGGCGGCGGTCTGCGCGATGGTCTGGATTTCGCTGAACCTCATCTGGGCGGGTTCGATGTCGGTCCCGGCGTCGATGGCCTGTTCCAGATACTGGGCACAGGCGTCGGTATCGCGCTGGGCGTCGAGCGCGATCCGACGCGCCAGCCGGGCCGCGACGAACAGGATGATGACGAATAAGCCGCCGGTCGTACTCAGTTGCCACCACAGACGCGTATAGGCTGCGTCATACACGTCCTGGATCGAGGATTCGATCTCGTCGATGAAAAGGCCGCTGCCGACATACCAACCCCATTCCTCGATCGGCTCGACATAGCTGAGTTTGGGCGCCGAGCGCTGATCCGGGAACTTGGGCATGACATAGTCGACGAAGCCACCGCCCAAGCGCGCCTGCTCGATGAGGGCGCGCACGACTGGTTTGCCGTTGACGTCGGTCAGCTCCAGGACGTTCTGACCCTTGGACGGCCCGGCGAGCGACACGCCATCGAACTGACCGACGAAGATATAGGAACCGTCGTTGAAACGCAGTTCATCGAGCCAGGCCAGAATGTCGTCCTGGATCTTGGCGCGCACGGTCGCCGGATCGGCGTTCGCGCCGGCCGCGCGCATCGCCCGTTCATAGCGATCGCGCGCATCGGTGATCGCCACGCGCACGCGTGACTTCAGTCGCTCATGATGTCGTTCCAGATCGCGCGCGCGCATCGCCGCTGTCTCACGCTTGAGCTCGAAGTACTCGAATACGACAACCACCGTCAGGCACATGACGATGGTCGCCAGGAGCACGATCAGCATCTGGCGCGAAACGGTGGTGATGAGCGACGGGGCTGACATCTTGAGTCTGGTCTCAGTCGATGGAGACAGGATCCAGCGACTCGCACCTGAGGGCAATGGCACGATAACCGGCATGAACGAACTTACTGTAAGGCAGCAGCATAAAGAAGGCGAGCACGGTTCCGAGATGGACGACGAGCAAGGACGCCATCGCCGGTGTCGCGCGCCAGAGGAGCAGGGCCAGACCACTGCCGGCCACTGCCAGCAGCAACCCGAGAAACGCCTGATCGAGCCGGCGCGACTCGGACGCAATCGGTTCGGGAGCGGTTCGCCATTCGAGCCAGCCGAGCCCCAGTGACGCAATCATCAGGGCGATTCCGCCGAGCGTGCCGAGCAGGACCGGCGGGCTCAGAAGCGGGTAGGGCGCTTGCAGTCCCAGTCCGTGATGATAGAAGGTTGCGGCTAGAGTCGCCGCGAAGCTCAGTCCCAGGCCGCCGAGCAGGGTTTGATGCAGCCAGCGTCTCCAGGGCGAGAAGCGCGCATCGAGATCATTGCACCCCACACCGCCGCCGCGCAGATTGCGCAGGTTCAGGATGTCGGCAAGCGTTGTTCGCCACGCGCACCAGCGTCGTCGCGCCTCGCCGGTCGTTGCGCGCCGGGGGCGGGTCAGGCCCCAGTAACGACGCCAGCCCAGACCGATTGCCAGCGCCGACCAGCCAAGCGGCAGCACACCGAGTCCGACCATCAGCGTCCAGGGCAGCACGCGATAGAAGGCGCCGGCCGTCGCACCCGTCTCGATCGCCAGTCCGCCACCGGCCGGCGCGAACGCGAGCACTAGCGCGAACAGGAGCAGAATCGCGCCGAGCGTGACCCCAATGACGGTCGCCACCGGATGGTTCAGAAGCGGTGCAAAGGTCTGGGGCCAGACATGATCGAGATAACTCTGATGACGCATCCGCGCCAGCGTGCGCGGGACATTGACCGCGAAGACGTGCGGCGGTGCGTACTGGCAGGCCTGAAAGCAGTTGCGGCAGGCATGACAGAGATTGGCCAGATGAGCCAGATCCGCGTCGGTCAGCGCCGAGCGACGGCGCGCGGCTTCGAACAGATCGCAGAAGCCGTTGCAATAGCCGCAGGCATCGCAGATCCCGAGCACGCGCCGGGCTTCGGCGCGGATGTCACTGGCGGACATGGCCCGCGGCCTCCTCGCCGGCCAGACGGCCGAACACCAGCCCGATACTCAGCGCCAGTCCCGAGACATAGCCGCGCGCCATCAGATTGGGGGCCATGATCATGCCGGCGGCGAACAGATTCTCGACTACGCCACCCGTGCTCAAGCGCACCCGCGCGTGCGCATCCACCGCCAGACCCTGATAGGTGAAGGTGATCCCCGGACGCATCGGATAGGCCGCGAAGGGCGGCTCGGTCAGTGGACGGGCGTGGCGGGTCTTGGGCGGGTTGACGCCGAGCGTGTGCCAGTCGTCGTGTTCATCGCTCGGGGCACGGACGGCGGCATTGTAGTCGTCAACCGTGGTCTGTAACGCGGCGGGGTCGAGCCCCAGCGCGCTGGCCAGCCCATCCAGACTGTCGGCACAGAGCGGCGGATAGAGGGCCGGGGGCGCGGCCCGCTGGCCGCGTGCGTCCAGGATCAGATAGCCGGTCTGATCCGGCCAGCGTGCCAGACGCTGGCCCCAGAGCGCATAACGGGTCGAGGCCGTGTCGCCGCCCTCGTCGTGCCGGCGCTGTCCCTGCGTATCGACCACAAGGCCCTCGGGCATACAGCGCACACGGGTGACGATGCCGCCATCATCGGCTGGTGAGCGTGCATCGACCGCGACCAGATAGGCGGCTTTGGGATCGCCGACCGGCTCCACACCCTGACGCAACAGGGATTCGAGCAGCGCCCCGCTGGCGAAGGGCGTGCCGCGATTGATGAAGCCGTCCGCCGCCGCGCCCCAGTGCCGGCGCAGCCAGTCACGATTGGCCTGAGCACCGCCGCAGCAGGCGATGGCAGCACGCGGCGCCAGAGGGTCTGGGGCGCGGATTTCGGTCAGCCGCCCCCCGACGATCACGGGATCGCGGATCTCGCACGCGTAGCGGATCTCCACCCCCAGCCGCTCAGCGAGGTCATAGAGCCGGTTGAGCAGGGTTTTGCCGCCGCCGAGCAGAAAGGCCGTCCGGCGCGATTCGGGCAGCACGCCGCTGGCGATCGGTTGCAGGGGCACACCGGCGGCGCTGAGCCAGTCGGTCAACTCAGTCGAGCGTTCGACCAGCAGACGCCCCAGAACCGGATCGGCCGTGCCCTCGGTTGCGCGCGTCAGTTCAGCCCAGAACTCATCGGGCGGATAGACGCCGTGTGTGAAGGGTGTAGGCGCGTGATGACTGAGGCGCAGATTGCGCGAATGCCGGGTATTGCCGCCGCGCAGTGCCGGCGGTGCCTGTTCGGCCAAGAGCACCGAACAGCCGGCACGCCGCGCCGTAATGGCCGCGCACAAGGCCGCCGCGCCGCCGCCGATCACCAGGACGTCTGGATCGGGTCGCGGCGCGGGCGATGGCGTGCCCCGGTGATCCGGGCGCGGAACAGCGAAGATGTTTGACAAGGCTTGGCTTGGGTTAGAAGAATAGTCGGCTTTATCGTCGTCACCATACGCGGGGATCATCGCGCCATGCAAGAGACTTCATCGTCCCGGCGGCCGGGCAAGGTTTGGTTCGTCGGAGCCGGTCCGGGCGCGCCGGATCTGATCACCGTGCGCGGCAGCTGGCTGCTGGCCGAGGCCGGGGCCATCCTCTACACCGGCTCGCTGGTGGCCGAGACTGTGCTGCAATGGGCCTCAGCTGACTGCGAGGTCGCCGACTCCAAGTCGATGGATCTCGAACAGGTAACCGCCTGGCTGCTCGATCGTGCCCAGCATCACGACACCGTGGTGCGGCTCCAGACCGGCGATCCGACGCTCTATGGCGTGCTGGCCGAGCTGGCGCGTCCGCTGGATGCCGCCGGGGTTCCGGTCGGTATCGTGCCCGGCGTGTCCTCGGCCATGGCGTCAGCCGCTGCGGCCGGTGAGTGTCTGACCCTGCCCGAGATCACCCAGACCGTGATCTTTACGCGCCTGTCCGAACGCACGCAGATGCCCGAGCGCGAGTCGCTCGTTTCGCTGGCCGCGCACGGCTGCACGCTGTGCATCTTTCTCTCGATCGAGCGCATCGAGGCCGTGGTCGAGAATCTACTCACCGCCGGCTGGACAGCCGAGGCGCCGGTGGTGGTGGTGCATAAGGCGACCTGGCCGAACGAAGAACGGGTGCTGCGCGGTACGCTCACCGACATCGCGGCGCGCTGTCGCGAGGCCCGCGTCGACCGTCAGGCATTGATCCTGGTGAGTCCGGCGCTCGGCGCGCGCGCTCAGACCGCTGTCAAGCCGTCCAAGCTCTATGACGCGGCCTTTCCGCGCCGTTTCCGTCCGGCGCGAGAGGGAGGCTGATCCAGCGGCCCCATGTGGATCGAGGACACTGAACGCTATCGCCTGACCCGCCAGGGACGCTATCTGTCGGCGGTCTTCAAGCGCCCGCATCGCGTGCTCAGCACCTGCCGTCTCAACGGCGGACTGCGCGAGGATCTGACGCATATCGCCAACCATCAGAGCTGCGAGGGCGTGGCCCATGTGGTGCGCGAGGCGTCCAGTACCGGTCATGGGCTGGAGGACTATCATCGTGCCGCCTGCGCGGCGGGCCGCTTGCCGCCCGAGTCGACTGCGCTCATGGCGACAGCGGCCAATATGCAGTGTGCAGTGCTGGCGCGGGCCGAGTATGAGGATCTGGCTGTCTCGGTGGTGGCGACCGCCGGGGTGCTCGGCAACGCGACCCGCGCCGGCGATCCGGCCGGCTGGCATGAGCATCGCGACGGCAGCCGAGCCGTTGAGCCGGGCAGGGCGGCGACTGAAGGCCCACCGGGCCAGTCGGCCTGCATCCAGCCCGCGCCGCCCGAAGCGGGTGCCGGCACCATCGTCACCCTGGTCTTCATCAACCAGCCCTGCACCCCGGCCTGTCTGGTGCGCGCCGCCACGCTCGTCACCGAGGGCAAGAGTGCGGCGGTGCTGGATCTGCGGATGCCGAGTCTGCAATCGGCGCGGCTGGCCACAGGCACGGGCACGGATCAACTGGCCATCGCCGCCCCGCTGAGGCGCGCTGACACCGACTGGGAGCGTCACTGGGCCGGTAGTCACAACAGCCTCGGCGAGCTGGTCGGACGCGCAACCCATGAGGCCGTGACCCGCTGTCTGCTGCTGCAAAACGGCGTCTGCGCCGAACTGCGCCGCACGCTCTGTGCCGCACTCGGACGTCATGGCTGCGACGAGACGACACTGCGCGAACTGGCGCACGCTGAACTCGACGCGCCGGACGCGAACTGCTTCGAGCGCAATCTGCTGGCGCTCATCCATGATCCACTGAGCGCGGCGGCGGCCTATGGTCTGGCCGAGATCCTGGATCTGGTCGAGGTCGGCGTGCTGCATGCTGAGGTGGCACGCGAGTCGATCCTCAATCAAGCGGCGCTGCTGGCTGCGGCCGTGGCGGTCAAACCGGATGCATTTGCTTCCTTCCGCGATATGCTTCAGCCGCAGGCGGAGCTGGCGCCGGGACGGCTGGCGGCCCTGGCGGTGGTCCGGGGTTTCGAACGTAAATGGCACGCCTCCTTGGCGTCCTGAAAACCGAATCTTTGCTGTCACAGATCGATGAACGAACATTTGCTGCTCATTCTCGGCGCCTGTCTGCTCGACGCGCTCCTCGGCGATCCGGTCTACCGGCTGCATCCGATCCGGCTCATCGGTCACTGGAGCCTGTTCTGCGAACGGGTGCTTTTCGCACGTGGGCTGAATGGACGCCTCGGCGGGGTGATCCATTGGGGGCTGGTGGTCGGTGCGGGGTTGGGGGGCTGGTTCGGCGTGCATCTCGGGCTGGGAGCCATCCATCCCTGGCTCGCGCTGGGCTGGGATCTGTTCATCGCCTACAGTCTGCTCTGCACCCGCGAGCTGCTCGAACAGGGCTGGCGCATTCTGCGCGATCTCGATGACCTGCCCGCCGTGCGCCGTCGGCTGTCGCTCTTGGTCGGACGTGATACCGAACCGCTTCAGCGCGATGGCGTGGTGCGCGCCACGCTCGAAAGTCTCTCCGAGAACCTGACCGATGGCGTGCTCACGCCGCTGTGGGCGTTCTGTCTATTTGGTCTGCCTGGATTGATTCTGGTCAAGGCGATCTCGACGCTCGATTCCATGGTCGGCTATCAGAACGAACGCTATGCGCGCTTCGGCTGGGCGGGTGCGCGCAGTGACGATCTGATCCACTGGCTGCCGGCGCGACTGTCGGTGCCGCTGCTGGCGCTCGCCGCGGCGCTGTTGCGCGAGCATCCCCGCCTGGCGTTTCGCGCCGCCTGGCGCTATCACGCCTTGCTGCCCAGCCCCAACTCCGGCTGGAGCGAGGCCGCTTGTGCCGGAGCGTTGCGGGTGCGTCTGATCGGTCCGGTCTGGCGTCAGGGTCAGCTCATCAACGAACGCTACATGGGCGATCCCGACTGGCCGGCTGATCTCGGGGGCGAGGATCTGCGTCGGGGGCTGCGATTGATCCTGGTCGCTTCGCTGCTTGCGCTCTGGATTGGCTTGGCGCCGCTTGTGTTCTCGCTCTGAAAGACGACGCTTAAAATCGGCTCAGAACCCGAATGGCGGTGCTTGCAGTGACTCCGTGAGACGCGGGAGCTCCAGATCCAAGGCTCGGGAGCGTTCCTGGGCCTTTGTCAGGTCGGCGTCAGACAGCAAACCACGGAGCTTGTTACGTTCGTCTTCGGCCAGATGATCGCCACGCGCGGCGGCGAGATTGAGCCAGACATAGGCTTGCTCCAGATCCTGAGTGACGCCGCGCCCCCGGGCAAACATCAATCCAAGTCGCTCCATGGCCAGCGCGTTGCCCTGCTGAGCGGCGCGCAGATACCAGTCGTAGGCCAGTCCATAATCCTGGATCAGTCCGCGTCCCTTTTCGTAGAGTGCGCCAAGCATGAACTGAGCACTGACGTGATCCTGCTCAGCGGCCTTGCGAATCCACTCGACAGCGTCGATCATCGCCAGGGGTTCGCTGTGCTGCCAAGCGCGCTGGACGATGTTCATGCCCAGCTGATACTGAGCCTGGGCCTCGCCATTCTCAGCGGCGCGATGCAGGTTTGGATTGTCTTGTTGCGACTCGTCATGGACCGCATGACTGATGGTTCTTTGATCGAGTACATAGGCCTTCTCGCCCGTATTGAGCTGGACCGGCTCACGACCGGGCTGGTTGAGTTCGACCCACAGCGTGGCGCCCAGGATGATGACGAGGGTCAGGAATCCCATGCCCCATTTTTGGATCAAAAAATAATCCCGTGCATGGAAGCGATGACCGCATTCGCGGCAGCGAAAGAGCCTGAAAAAGACTGGATACGTATTCGCATTCGTCCGCGATGAGAGTGGCTGGGTCGAACGGCGGACATTGCTGCTACCGCAATGTGGGCATGTTTCCATGGTATTTTTGATGCATGTCAACAAGTCAACTGACTTGAATTATGGATTTTGTGGCGGAGGATTTATGAAAACGATGCGGGACTTTTGTGGCTGGATGTCCCCCGAGCCCACGCCCGAGAGGGCGTCGCGCGAGACCCTGGCCTCCATCATGGCCCAGCGTGGCCAGACTGGCGATGGGCTGGACGTCCGCCATGCCGCTACCGGAGTGCTCGCGGCCACAGGTTCGCTGTGCAGTCTGGCTGAACGTGAGGGTGTGCTGGCGCTCATCTCAGGTCGTCCGCGTTTTGTCGAGCCACTCCGATCGGGTGAAGATGCGGCCACGCGCGTCCTGGAACTCTGGCGCGAGCGGGGCGCCGACACGCCCAGATTCATCCAGGGCAGCTTTACCCTGGCCATCGTCGACACACCTCGGCGCGAGGCGCTGCTCGCGATCGATCGCATTGGCATCGAAACCCTGGCGTTCGCCCAGGCTGGTGCGACCCTGGTCTTTTCCAATCGTGCCGATCTGGTTGCTGCCCATCCAGCGGTCGCGGCGGGTCTCGATCCACAAGGTCTCTTCAATTATCTCTATTTCACCATGGTGCCGGCGCCTGGAACCATTTTTCAGGGTGTCGAAAAATTGCTGCCCGCGCAACGGCTCCACTGGCGCGATGGTCGAATCGAACGCACATTTTACTGGCATCTGGCCTATCGTGACGAGCCGCGACACGATTTCGAGGAACAGGCCCGCGATTTCAGGCAGTTATTGCGCGACGGCGTCGAGCGGGCACGCGGTGATGATGAGGTTGCGGCCTTTCTTTCCGGCGGGACCGACAGTTCCACCGTCGCCGGTCTGCTCACCGATATTCAGGGCAAACCGGCGCGGACCTATTCGCTCGGCTTCGAGGCCGAGGGCTTCGACGAGATGGAGTATGCACGGATCGCGGCGCGGCATTTCGGCTTGGATAGCCGTGAGTACTATCTGACGCCTAAGGATGTGCTGGACATCATCCCGCGCGTCGCCCAGCAGTACGACGAGCCATTCGCCAACGAATCGGCTGTCTCGGCCTATCTGTGTGCCAAGCTGGCCGCTGACGACGGCTATCGGGTCATGCTCGGCGGTGACGGTGGCGACGAAATCCTCGGCGGCAACGAGCGCTATGCCAAGCAGAAGATTTTCGAGTTCTACGGCCGGATTCCGGGCTGGATCCGGGGTGGACTCATCGAGCCGTTTGTGTCGCTGCCTGGTATCGATCGGGTGATGCCGACGCGCAAACTCAAGAGCTATGTGCGCCAGGCTAATGTGCCCTTGCCCGATCGGATGGAGGCATACAACTTCTTCCATCGTCAGCCGCTGGAAGCCATGTTTACACCTGAGTTTCTGGCCCAGGTCCACCCCGGTCAGCCCTTGGTTCTGCTGCGCGATCCCTATCAACGCGCCGATAGCCAGCATTTCATCAACCGCATGCTGCATCTGGATCTCAAGTTCACCCTGGCCGACAATGATCTGCGCAAGGTCTCGGCCATGACCGAGGCCGCCGGGATCGAGGTTCGCTATCCGCTGCTCGACGATGCGCTGGTCGAGTTCTCGGGGCAGGTGCCGCCGGATTGGAAGGTGAAGGGGAACTATCTGCGCTGGTTCTTCAAGCGCGCGCTCTGGGACTATCTGCCCAGGCCGATCCTCACCAAATCCAAGCATGGCTTTGGGTTGCCGTTCGGGATCTGGCTCAGGGATGATCGGGCGCTTGCTGAGCATGTGCGCGGGCGGTTGGCGGATCTCGGGCGGCGCGGCTGGCTGCGGCCGGACTATATCGCTCAGATTCAGTCCGATCATCAGGCGCTGCATGCGACCTATTTCGGCAAGATGATTTGGATGATGCTCATGCTTGAGGAGTGGGTGGCGAAGTGAAACGGGTGCTTGGTCTCATCCCGCTCGGTTTCGGGATCTGGATCCTGCACGATCTTCCATTCGCCCATTGGCCGTTGCTGCTGGGCGCGGGCGTCTATCTCGGTCTATTGCTCTGGCGCCCGGCGCTGTGGCTGATTCTGCTGCCGCTGCTGTTGCCGGTGCTGGATCTGCGTCCCTGGACGGGGCGGATCTATCTCGATGAGTTCGATGCTCTCGTGCTTGTCACGCTCGCGGCCTATCTGTTGCGCGACCGCTATGTGCCTTCGTTCGGGGCGATGCGGCCGCTGTCGAGGGTGCTGCTCGTCCTCTTCGTCGGACTCGTGGGGCTGTCGCTGTTCCGCACGCTCTATCCCTGGCCCGAGGTCGATGCCAATAGCTTTGCGAGCTATTACAGTCCTTTCAACGCCTTGCGGGTCTCTAAGGGATTGTTCTGGGCTGTGCTGCTCTATCCGGTCTGGGTGGTCGAGGAGCGACTCGATGCGGCGCGCGCGCGACGCTTTTTGTTCCTTGGGATGTCGCTTGCCGCACTGGCCGTGTTTGCCGTCGTACTGTGGGAGCGTGGCATCTATTCGACGCTCTTGTTCTGGAGTGACATCTACAGTCCCATTAGCGCGCTGCTCGATTTCTCGACCCCTTACCGGGTCACGGCTCTGTTCGCGGACATGCACACCGGCGGCACCGCCATCGATGGCTGGCTGCTGTTGACCCTGCCATTCGTTGCGACGGCCTTTCTGAGCGCGCGTGGACTCTTGGGGGCGAGTCTGCCTGGAATCGCGCTGCTTGGTCTGCTCTACACGGTCTTCGTGACGTTCTCGCGTGGCGTCTATCTTGGCGTCTTCGTCGCCATGGCTGTCGCGCTCCTGGTGCTGGCGTTTCAGCGACGCGCCACGATTCGAGCACGCGACATCCCGCTCGTTGCATCGATTGCGCTGACGATGGTCGGCCTAGCCTATATCGCCTTTCGCAGCGGCGGTTCCGTAGCCTTGGCCTATACCTTGACGGCCTTCCTGAGCGGCGCGCTCATCATGATGATCCCAGGTCCGGCTATTTGGGGTCGCTGGCGGTCGGTGGCGATGGTGATCCTGACAGCGGCCTTGACCCTGCTCGGCACCTGGACGATCCTCGACCGGAACTATGGATTTCTGCCCTTGCCGGCGGTGTGGCAAGCCATGCTCTGTATTCCACCCGCCGCGCTCGTCGGTGTTTGGATTGGGCGTCGCCTGGCGGGAAGGCTTGCACTCCAGCAGTCGGGAATGATCCTGGCTGTTTTTGCGGGCGTTCTGTTTATGCTGACGCTCAGTCTGTTCGGCTATCGCATGGATACGCGCCTGGCCACGGGTTCGCAGGATTTGCAACATCGTCTGGAGCACTGGCAGACCGCTGCCTCGATCATGGATCGCGATCTGGGCACCCGGCTCCTGGGGCAGGGTGTTGGACGTTTTCCTCAGACCTATTACTTGATGCACCAGGATCCAGCCACCGTTGTCGGATTCAGAATCGAGGACGATGGCGCGCACCGCTCGCTCAGGCTGTTTGGCGGACCCAACATTCGGATCGGCCAGCGTTTGTCGCTAGAGCCTCGGCAACCTTACTGGCTGTCGCTATCTCTCCGGACGGACGAGAACCCCAAACCTGTTCAACTGGAGTTGCGGATCTGTCATCGGCATCTGGTTCCGGCGAATGAATGGAATCCAACCTGTGCGACATTCAACCAAAGGATTCAGCCGAATGGCACCGACTGGACGCGCATCGAGCAGACCTTTGACGCGCAGGGACTGGGTTCATTCAAAGGCGCTCAGGAGGGTTGGCTGACGCTCGAGATCGCCAACCGTTCGGCGGGTCGCTGGATCGACATCGACACCCTCTCGATCCTGGATGCAGCTGGACAGGAGCGCGTCGACAATGGCGATTTCGCGCGCGGCTTTGACCGCTGGTTCATGTACTCGGACTTCGATCATCTGCCCTGGCATATCAAAAATCTGTGGGTCCATGTCTACTTCGAGCTTGGACTCATCGGACTCATTCTGTTTAGTCTGATCGCCCTGGCGGCGCTAATGAAAACGGCCCGCTCAGCGGCCGGCATGGATCCATTCGCCTTGGCGCTGCTCGTCTCCTTAGCTGGTTTTTATGCCGTCGGCGCCTTTGGCACTATCATCGATTCACCGCGCGTCAGTGTGCTCTTCTGGCTGACCACCTTGCTGGCCTTGGGGCACACATCCATTGCACGGCCTGCCTTGCAGCCAGTTCCGGTCGCTCAAGCGGCGGCGGCTCAACCCGGATTCGCTGATCGCAGACGCAAGCTGATGCTCATAACCTTGGTCATGGCGCTCGGCGCGGGCCTCGCGGTCATGGTGCTTGCTCAGACGATGCGTTTTTATGACGTAGATACGCGGCAGTTGGTGACCAAGGTTTTGGAGCGTTATGAGATCGAACTTCCGTGGCTCGAACCCTGGCTGCGTCCGCCGCCGCGTTTTTCCGATGTCGCCCTGGATGGACGCCAGCGCTCCACGCATCCGCGCATTCTGTTGCCTGAACTCGCTGACTGGGACGGTCGTGGTCTGGCGCCCGCGATCAGGACGCGCCAGGAACGCTACGCTGTCGTTGGCCTCGATCCGGGACGCTATCCACCTTGCGGTGGTTCCGGAGCACTGCGACTCGCGGTCTGCTGGATTCTCACAGGTGACGAGGAGGCTGGACGACAGGGACTCGAGGCGCTGAGCACCTTTGAGCCAACTCCACCAGGTAACTCTGGAGACTATGGCAATGGCTGGGAGCTGGCCTGGGCCTATGATTGGCTTGCGCTCCATCCCGATCTGTCGGACTCGACACGCCGCCGGGTTCAGGCTCAGTTGGCCGCACTCCTGCCCAGCTATCTGGAGCAACTCGATGGTCGTGGTCCATCGCTGTGGCATGGTCGTGCGACCCTGGCGGCGACGGCCTGGTTGATCGCCGTTGCACTCGATGCCGAGACCCCCGGGCAACAGGAATTGATTCGCCGCGCCCAAGCCCATTTCCGCGAGGCCATGGCCGCGCTCAGGCTCTCGGAAGGCTGGCCCGAAGGCTACAACTACTGGATCAATTCGCGCGCCTTCCTGTTGACCCTGGCCGCTAGCGCCTATCTCAATGGGTTCGAGGATACGCAGGCGGCACCTGAGATGCGCCAGGCGCTCGAGCGTATTGGGCTTTGGACGCTCTACATGACGCGCCCGGATGGGCGCGTCGAGCTGACAGGCGACGAAGGCCCTAGGGTCGACCTCAAGGACGAAACGCGCCGGGTCATCGATCTCATCGTCCAGCTCACGCGCAGTCGTGTGCTATCGAGCTACTCGCGCTGGCTGGAAGCCAGACATGGAACCGAGAGTTACTATCGTGACTATCGCTGGGGCTTCCAGCTCTTCAACGACCCGACAGTGTGGCCGCTGGCATCTGTTACATCAGGCACGCTGGATGGCTTGCAGGCCGTGCTGCCCAGCGCTGACTGGTTTGGGCCGAAGGCGTTCAATCAGATCGTGGCGCGTAGCGGTTGGGGAGCGGACGACACCCTGCTGACCCTGCGCGCTGGCCATAGCCTCACCCATCACGGTCACTACGACGCCGGTCACTTCACGCTCTTCAAGGGCGCGCCACTGGCGATCAGCAATGCCACCTACCGGGGCGATATCGCGGCGCCCAATCGGCTCTACTACGGTATCCGCACGGTCTCACGCAACTCGCTGCTGGTGCTGCGTCCGGATGAGCGCATCCATCCATCGCCGCTTGTCGAGCGCAACGTCATCGACGGCGGACAGCGGATCGTCATGCCGACTGGGAGCTCGGTTCAGGGCGTCGCGGATTGGCTGGCTCAGATTGGTCAGGGGCGGCACTACGAAGGGGGTGTGATCCGTACCTATCAGCTCATCGACGACCGTTTGTTGTATATCGAGGCAGATCTCACCGGAGCCTATGACAACAGCGACTACGACACCCAAGACCGAGGTGGCAAGGTGGAGCGGGTCGCGCGCGCGCTGCTCTATCTGATCGATGAGGATCGAGTCTTTGTGTTCGACACCGTCGAGTCAACCGATCCCAGCTATACCAAAAAGTGGCTGCTGCACCTGCCGCAACGGCCGGATATCCCAAATCTGCACGTCAAGCTGGGGAGCGAGAACGCGGGCATCCTGGAAAGTCCGTCTGAACGCCTGTCGATGGTCAATGGGCGCGGTAAGCTGGATCTGGTGCGGTTGGCACCCGAGGAGGCGGTGACTCGACTCGTGGGCGGGAAGGGGTATGAGTACTATGTCGAGGCTGATGGCGATGAGCAGGTACTCGATGGCCTCAATTTTGGCCAGGATTCTCTTAAGGCGCGTTGGTTTGACAATGGACTCTGGCGGATCGAGATCCAGCCCACACAGCCGAGTCGGCTGGATCGATTTCTGATCGCCTTGACCCCGAGTCTGCGCGGAGCGAATCCGAAGCCTGTCGAGCCGTTACGCCTGAACAGTGGCGAGGCGCTTGCGGCCTATACGGATAAAAGCCTGCTGCTCTTCGACATCAGCCATTTCAGAGAGCCGGTCCAACTAGACATTCCGGGCCAGCAGACGCGGTTACTGGTCACCGGTGTATCCATCGGTGATCAGTTTGAGGTCGACCTTGGAGATCGACAGGAAACCGTGTCGGTCACACAGAGCGGATTCATCGAACTCAGCCTTGACGCTCAGGCTAAACAGATTTCGATTCGGCAGCGTCCGTGAACAAGCGCTCCAAAATCGCCGCGATGCGCGGGCCGGTTTGGCCGTCCCATTTCTCCGGAATCGCGCCCTGTTTCCATTCACCGGCAAAGAGCCGGTCTAACGCTGGTCCGAGTTTGGCCGGGTCGGTGCCGATCAGCTCATTGGTGCCGATAGTTACGGTCTCGGGGCGCTCGGTGGAATCGCGCAGGGTCAGGCAAGGGACGCCCAGCAACGTTGTTTCCTCGGTGATGCCGCCTGAATCCGTGATCACCGCCTTAGCCGAGCGCACCAGATAATTGAATTCCAGATAGGGCTGCGGATCGACCAGCCGGACGTTCGGCGGCACTTCGACCAGTTCGCGCAAGGTCTTGGCCGTGCGGGGGTGTACCGGAAACACCACCGGCAAGCCGCGTGTCCCGGTGCTGATCGCCGCCAGCAGGCGCGCGAAGCCTTCGCCCTGGTCGACATTCGCTGGACGATGCAGCGTCAGCACGAAATAGCCGCCGGCCTGCAAGCCCAGTTCCCCCCAGAAGGGCGGCTGGCGCAGACGTGGCAGATTGGCGAGCAGACTGTCGATCATGGTGTTGCCGACGAAGAAAATCCGTTCGTCCTCGATGCCTGCCCGGCGCAGATTGGCGTTGGCCACTTCACTGGTGGTGAAGAACCAGTTGGTGATGGCATCCGTTACCATCCGATTGATCTCTTCGGGCATGGTCCAGTCACCCGAGCGGATGCCCGCCTCGACATGGGCGACCGGGATGCAGAGCTTCTGTGCTGCGATGGCGCAGGCCATGGTCGAGGTCACGTCGCCCACCACCAGGCACACCTGGCTCGGCGCCTCCAGCAGCAGGCGTTCGTAGCGGGTCATGATCGCGGCGGTCTGTTCCGCTTGGCTGCCCGAACCCACCTCCAGATTGACATCGGGTTTCGGGATCCTAAGTTGCGCGAAGAAGTCACCCGACATCCGGGCATCATAGTGCTGACCGGTATGCACCAGACGATAGCGAAGTGTGCCGCCGGCAGTCTGGCGTGCTTCGAGCGCGCGGATGATGGGCGCGATCTTCATGAAATTTGGCCGCGCGCCGGCGATGATGTCGATCAAGGGCATGGGCGTTCCTGTAGTGTTTTATGCACGCGGGTAAGGGTCTGACCTCAGACAAGCACCTCGACCGCGGGCAGATGTCCCAGGAAGGCTGTCGGACTTGCAGTCAAGCCGTAAGCCCCTGACTGCATGACGGCGATCAGATCGCCTTCACGGGCGTGACCGAGCGGCATTTTATCAGCCAGTAGGTCGAGTGGGGTACAGAGCGGACCGACTACGGACGCTGTTTCGGGTTCTTCGCCCGACTCGACCCGATTGGCGACCAGCACCGGATAATTTTTGCGGATGATCTGCCCGAAGTTTCCGGATGCGGCCAGATGATGGTGCAATCCGCCATCGGTGACCAGAAACACCTGACCGCGCGAGAGCTTGCGCTCGACAACCCGACAGATATAGAGACCCGCCTCGCCGACGATAAAGCGCCCGAGTTCGATGATCAATTCCGTATCCGGCAGCGCGCGCCGGGCTGCCGGCAACAATTCGGACAAACGTTCACCCACGGCGGCGAGATCCAGTGGTTGCTCGCCGGGGAAGTAGGGGATGCCGAAGCCACCGCCGAGATTGAGTGCACGCACCGGGGAGGGTGCCTCTAAGGCCAGGCGCATGGCGAGTTCGAGCGTTTTCTCCTGAGCCTCGGAGATGGCCTCGGCGCGCAGATTCTGCGCGCCGGAGAAGATATGAAAACCGATGAACTCCAGATCCAGGTGTTTCATTTCGGCCAGCACGGCTGGTACCCGCTCGGCATCGATGCCGAACTGTTTGGGGCCGCCGCTCATCTTCATGCCGGCTGATTTCAGCTCGAAATCCGGATTGACGCGCACGGCGACTTTGGGCCGGATGCCCAGTGCCTCACCGGCCTGAACGGCGGCCAGCAACTCGCGCTCGGATTCCAGATTGATCACGATACCGGCGGCAATGGCCTGGCGCAGCTCGGCGGGACTCTTGGCTGGACCGGCAAAGCTGATCTGATTCGGCGGCATGGGTGTGTCGAGCACGGTCTTCAATTCGCCACCGGAGGCCACGTCGAATCCATCGACCAGGCCGGCCAGATGCTGGACCACGGCCGGCATGGGGTTGGCCTTGATCGCGTAATGCAGATGGATCTCGTCCGGCAGGGCTTGTCGGAGTTGCGCGATGCGCGCGCTGATCAGGGCGCGGTCATAGGCATAGAAGGGCGTGCGTCCGATGCGCTCGGCCAGGCGGGCGATGGGAAGGCCGCCGATGACGAGCTGATTGTCGCTGACTGGAAAACTCAACGGCGCGGTGTGGCGGATCGAACTCATGGCGGCGATTCCCGGGCGTCAATCGTTGGCGTTGAACACATCATCGAGCCGATTGGCGTCAAGAATCCGCTCGGCCCAAGCTTCCAACTGCTCGGTGTCGGCCGCCCGTAATCGCGCCCGAGTGGCCACGTCGAGCGGACCGAAACGCTTTATCAACTGGCGTTCGAGCAGACTGCATTCACCTTCTTGTCGTCCTTCTTGCCGACCTTGCCGTCGGCCTTCCTCAAGCCCTTGGCGTTTCCAGTCTTCAGTCCATTCGATGACGCTTTCGGCGAGCATGGTTTTCACCTCCAGTAGGTCGGCAATTGCGGGTAAGTCGACTCCGGGCAGCCGTCCGGGCAGCAGCACGCGCTTAATCCAAACCGTAAAAGCGCGGCGCAGACTGGCCTGCTCAGGCGCGGCCAGCCAGTCGATCAAAGCCGAGACAGCGTCGTGGAGCGGCCCCAGCCCCTGGCTTTTTTCCAGTCTGAATAAAGCGGCTACCAGGTTTCTCAACGCCCAGGGCGCGCTTTCGTCGATCGCTCCCTCGTCCAGCAGCAGGTACTTCAAGTGTGGGGCGTAATCACGCAGATGCCCCGGTGCGGGCTCGATCAGGTCGAGTAGCTCGGTGGCCGCCGTCCAGCGGGATTTGCCATTGTAGAGCACGATAGGGAGTACAGGTGGCAGCTTGCCGGTTTCGGTCGTTGCCTGCTGCTTGATGAGATCCTGATACAGCAACCCGAGATAGGTGAGCAGGCGCACCGCCATGTACGGATCGACGGTGGATTGGAACTCCAGCAGGAGATACAGGTAGAGCCAGCGGTCACGAAAGCGCACGCGCCACAGGATGTCATCCTCGCGATCGCGCAGGTCGTCGCTGACATAGCTGCCGCTGACCTGCTCCAGGGTATCGAGGTCCAGTTCGGCGACCCAGGGTTCGTCGATGAAACCCAGCAGCAAATCACGCACCATTTGCGGGTGCGAGAAGAGGAGTTTATAGCTGGGATCGTGGGTGTTCATGCTCTGGAGTCGCCATCCTGAAAAAGATCTTCCAATTCGAGGCTCCGCCGCTTGCGGTCGATCTGGCCGTTGGGATGGTGTGGCAGGCGGTCATGGCGGACGAGGATCCGCGCCGGAACCGGCGGTACCGGATCGCCAGTTGATAGCCATCAAGCCGCGAGACCGATCGGCTTGATCTGCTCAAGCGTGTCTCCGAGTGCGTCCTTCGCGCATTCTAGTTCATAGCTTTGTTGCAGGTTCATCCAGAGTTCGACTGATGTACCAAAGACACGCGCCAGACGCAGTGCCGTTTCCGCCGATATGCCGCGACGTTCGCGCACGATTTCATTGATGCGCGCTGGAGTCACGCCCATGGCGCGCGCCAGGGCATTGCTGGACAGTCCCAGCGGCTGCATGAACTCCTCACGCAGAATCTCGCCGGGATGTATGGGGGGCAGCTTTTCGGTCATGACGATCGCACCTTTAGTGGTAGTCGACGATCTCGACATCCGTGGGGCCATCGGTGGTCCAGACGAAGCACAGACGCCACTGGTCATTGATGCGAATGCTGTGCTGGCCAGCGCGATCTCCCCTCAAGCCTTCCAGACGATTGCCGGGCGGCACACGCAGGTCGGACAGGTCGAAGGCCGCATCCAGATAACTGAGCTTACGCCGCGCCTGGCTCTCGATATTCACGAAGCGCTTGACACGTTGACGCTCGAACAAGCGTCGCGTGTCAGCGCATTTGAATGACTGGATCGACATGCCTTGATCGTATATCGATAACCAATATGACGCAACAGGTGGTTCCTGCCTGCCGGCTCAGGGCCAATAATCGGCGTTCAGCAAGTCATCGACACTGTAAGGGCAATCGGTGGGAAAGTTGGCAGTGTCGATGCCGGTCTCGAAACTCGCCAGATCGACGGCGTCCTGATGAGCCTCGCGGATTTCTTCCTCAATGAAGCGCTTCAGGCTGGGCGAACCCTTGAGCAACTTGAGGATATCCTTGCGCTGGACGCGGATCGTTCCGGCCCAGCTCGCTGAGCGTTGCTCGGGTTGATAGTGCCATTTCAACAGATGACCGATCAGAATCCGTAGCCGTCGATACAGTTCACGACGCTCATTGCCCATCTCGGCCTCTAGCTCTTCGGTCAGGTGCTCGATGTCCAGGGCATCCAAGCGGCCTGTATGCAGCAAGTGGACCTGCTGCTCCAGCCAGCTTAGGCGGTCCGTGTCATGTAGATTCGGTTGCATCGAACAGACCCTCTAGCTCGGTTCCCAGCCGCTTACGGTCGATCTTGCCATTGGGATTGCGTGGCAAGGGTTCATGGCGGACGAGGATCCGGGTCGGGACCATGAAGGCTGGGAGTCGCTTCTGACATTCGGCCAGGATCACGGCGCTGGTCTCGTCGTCATGATCGGGTGTATAGGTGATCAGGACGACCGCCTGCCCCAAAACTGGATGCGCCACGCCAACGGCTGCGACTTCGGCGATGCGCTGGGTGGCGTAGACGACCTCCTCGACTTCGGTCGGGCTGATCCGATAGCCCGAGGTCTTGATCATTTCGTCGCGACGTCCGACGAAATAGAGATAGCCATCTTCGTCCATCTTGACGGTGTCCCCGGACCAGACCGCGATCTCGGGGATGGGTAAGCCGGGGGATTGACCTGGTGCCGGTTTGAAGCGCTCGGCGGTCTTTTGGGCATCGTTCCAGTAGCCCAATGAAACATGGACGCCGCGATGAACCAGTTCGCCCGGCTCGTCCGGAACGCACGGGCTACCGTCCTCGCGCACCACCAGGATCTCGGCGTTCGGAATCGCCTTGCCCATGGAGCCGGGGCGCTGGTCGATTTCGTCGGGTGGGAGGTAGGTCGAACGGAAGGCCTCGGTCAGGCCGTACATGAGATAGGGTTTGGTGCGTGGCAGCTTGGCGCGCAGGCTTGCCAGGGTTGCTGCGGGCATGGCGCCGCCCGAGTTGGTGATGTAGCGTAGATGCTCATGGACGGATTCCGGCCAGTCCAGATCAGCCAACTGAATCCAGAGCGGCGGCACGGCGGCCAGGCCGGTGATGCGCTCGCGGGCGACGGCGCGGATGACATCGCGCGGTAGCAAATAATTCATCAGGACCGCGCAGGCACCGACATGAAAGGCTGTGGTCAGTTGGTTCAGGCCATAGTCGAAGCTCAGGGGCAAGACCGATAGGATTCGGTCCTGGGCGTTGTTCTCCAGGTAGGTTGAGACACTGGCTGCGCCCGCGACCAGATTACGGTGTGACAGCACTACGCCCTTGGGGCGGCCGGTACTGCCGGAGGTGTAGAGGATCGCGGCGACATCGGAATCGATGACACGATGGGGCTTGAAGGTCGTGCCTGGACCGAATGACGACTGTGCCGCGTCCCAGCTTATCAGTTTGACCGGGCTTGAATCGGCGTCCTCCGGCATCTGTCCGATGACCAGAATGGCATGCAGATCTGGGCAAAGGGGTAAAACGGGACGCAACAAAGCGAGTCGTTCAGTGGATGTCACGAGGAGGCGGACATTGCAGTCGGCTAGGATGTGCGCGACCTGTTCAGCCTTGAGCAGTGGATTCACCGGCACGAAGACACCGCCGGCGGCGGCGGCGCCAAAGAGCGCGATGACGGTCTCCGGGCGCTTTTCCAGATAGACCCCGACCCGTTCGCCCCTGGCGAGTCCCTGATCGATGTATAGGCTGGCGAGCCGTTGAATCGCTTCGGACAGCTCCCCATAGCAGAGGGAGAGACCGCCAAAACACAGTGCTTTAGCGTCAGGCGTTTGTTCAGCCTGATCAAATGTCGAGCGATGAATGAGTTGTGTCATGCAAGCGCACCTTGGCGGGCTGAGTGAAGGTCGTCATCAACGGGCCTCGGCATCCACATCGACGATGATCTCTGGGAGCGAGCGACCCAAGATACAGTAGTGCAATCCGCCGACACCGTAGGAAATCTGATGTTGCCCAAGCCGCCAAAAAATGGCTTCACCCACCTGTCGCGCCCCCATGGCCGCATGTGCTCGCCACGAGCGCTCGTTCAGGGTGTCGATGCGGCTGGCGGTCCACTGAAAGCCATGCTCCCGCAGCCAGGCATTGGCTGTGTCCCAGAGCAGCACGAAGGTGCGAGTCAGTCGCATGTCTTCGGCAACATAGACATCGAAATCCCAGGCTACTCGACCCACGGGGTACGGTATGAAGCGGCAGTGAACCTCGTCCTCTTGGTAGGGGCCAGGCACGATCCAGAGACAGCCTACAGGCTGTTCTTTGGAAAAAGCCACCCAACAAATCGCCCCCTGACGATAGCGGAAGTCGATGATGGAAGTCGGGCGGGGAAACCAGCCTGATTGGTACTCTTCCGGGCCAATAGCACGAATCTTTAGTCCGCTAGGTGGCCGGGTGAGCAGGGGATGTGGCGGAACCGGCTGTGCAACCAGGAGATAGCGAAATCGCCGAATCCCGATCAGGGCCAGCGCTCGACGCATTAGATAGTAGCGACCCGTAGCAGAGCTAAGATAGGAGGCGAGCTTGCGGATCAAGGACATACACTCATATCCGAAGTTTCCAGTCCTGGTTTCAGAATTTGAGCCAAACTGCACGAAATCTTAGCGCACGTTTTGGCAAATGATACTAAACTGCCTTAAACTCTCCCGACTATGCCCCAAGCCGTAGGTGCTTCGCAAGCCATGACCGTTTTTGTTACTGTAAAAAACTTATTGATTCAAACACTTCAGCTTGGACCGCGCGGCGAGTCATTGACTGATGCTTCGCCCTTGCTTGGCGCCATCCCTGAACTGGATTCCATGGCGGTGGTGGGCATCATCACTGCGTTGGAGGAACACTTCGGCTTCATGGTCGACGACGACGAAATCAGCGCCGATACCTTCGCCACTCTCGGTTCACTCGTGGCGTTTGTCGAGCGCAAACTCGCCTAGGCCCTGCATCGTGTCGGCCCAACAAAACATCCGCATCGAGCCGTTTTTTCTTCCAAGTGAGGCGGGTCGACTGTTTTGCGTCAGTATCTTGCCAGCGGAAAACACACCTCGTGCTGCGCTGCTTTACCTCCCCCCCTTCGCTGAAGAGATGCATAAATCCCGCCGCATGTCTGCTTTGCAGGCGCGAAGACTAGCGATGGCAGGTTATGCGGTGCTACTGCTGGACTTGACTGGCTGTGGCGACAGTTGGGGAGATTTCAGCGATGCGCGTTGGGATCGTTGGGTTGACGATGCGCTTTGTGCGGTCCGCTGGATGCGCGAGACAAGCGGGGATGTACCACTCCTGCTTTGGGGGCTGCGCCTGGGTGCAGTTCTCGCCGTTGAGGTGTCCGCTCAATTGCCGGAAGTTGGAGGCGTCATGCTATGGCATCCTGTGACTAACGGCGACCTTTTTCTCAATCAGTTTCTACGCATCAAGCTCGCTAGCGAGATGTTGACTGAAGGTCGTGCACAAACCGGGACTCGGCAGCTGCGCGAACGACTCAGGGTCGGCGAACCAGTAGAGGTTGGTGGCTATATGCTATCCCCATCACTCGCCAAATCTATCGGATCCTTGCGCCTGGACACTATGACACCACCGAGTCAGTCCATTTGGATCGATATCGTCGCTGATGCTCAGAGTCCAGTGCCGCCAGCTAGTGATAAGACTGCAAAGAAATGGGTTGATCAAGGATGTCGTCTGTTATCGATTCGCGTAGAGGGAGACTCCTTTTGGCTTACCCAGGAAATTACCGAGTGTCCAGGGTTGCTGGAAACGACGCTTGATGCCGTGACGCGATTCTTGCCATGAGTTTTTCAGAATGGCCTGTTGTGTTTGATTGCGAAGGCGAGCGCTTGGTTGGAGTGATTACTAAACCACATGAGCAGACATGCAAAACGGGGGTTCTTATCGTGGTCGGCGGTCCACAATACAGGGCTGGCAGCCATCGGCAATTTACCCTTCTAGCGCGCGAGCTGGCAAAATTTGGGGTTGCTAGCTTACGTTTCGATTATCGAGGGATGGGTGACAGTGAAGGCGATAAGCGCTCTTTTACCGAGATCAACGAAGACATACGTTGTGCTATTTCTGAGTTCTTTTTACAGGTTCCCACTTTAAGTGCGGTGACTTTATGGGGGCTGTGTGATGCGGCCTCGGCAGCATTGCTCTACGCTAAACAAGATGTGCGTGTTTCAAATCTTGTTTTGCTCAATCCTTGGGTGCATACCGAGGAGTTAGCTTCTTACACACGTCTTAAGCACTATTATTTAACTAGATTTCTTAGCATCTCATTTTGGCGAAAATTGTTTTCCGGGGGGGTGCGAATTCATTCATCTTTTCAGGAATTCTCATCGTCTCTTCGTCGCACATTTTTTCCGAAAAGTAAATCCTTGCTGTTCGATAGCTCTGCGCGTAGTGGTAATAGGTCTCAAGTAGCTAGTAATGTAGGGCATACGAATTTTATTGAGAAAATGCAAGTCAATTTACAGCAATTTCGCGGAAATGTGCTTTTTATACTTAGCGGAAATGACCTTGTTGCGGCAGAGTTCTTAACGCTGAAACAAAAAAATCTAGCGTGGCGGAAGGTGCTGAGGCGAGATAATGTTGACTGGCATTACGTGCCGGATGCTAACCATACATTCTCAAGCGTAGCCTGGCGAAATGAAGTGGCTCTGGTTACCTATGAAGCAGTGAGAAAAATTTCTTTTTTTAACAATTGATGCAATAAAGTTATGAAATGGTTGTCACGGTATTTTGCAACGCCTGCGCTGAAGCGATTCTCTAGTTTTATGGGCAAATTTTATTTTAGTCAGGTCTCTGAGTTTAGTCATATGTCCGAGTAGCTTTTATGGGGCTGCATCGCTCACCCTCACGTCAGCTAAAAATATCGAATGAGGAACCGTATGAAGCGTAGCCTACCCTTTAAGAGCGCGGTCTTGCTCGCCGGCATCCTTACGATAGCGACGAATCAAAGCTATGGTGATGGCATGGTTAGTACCATGGCCGATGTTGTTCGTCTTCCGAAATATTGCTGGGGAACACAGCTTATTCGCAATATTACAAACGACCCGGTACCCATCAGCAAATATGTCGAAATATATGGCAAATCGTACATGCATCTCCATCACTTCTGCTGGGGACTCGATTTCGAATACCGCGCCATGCGTTCTTTAAATCAAGTAGAAAGGAATTTTAGACTTAGCCAAGCTCTTGGCAACATTGATTATGTCTTAACGTACAACCGCGACCCGCATTTCGTTTTTCTCCCCGAGATCTATACCGCTAGAGCCCGCATCCTCTTCATGCAGCAAGAGAACAGCGAGGCCGTCAGGGCCCTCCAGCAGGCCATCGCCCTCAAACCGAGCTATGTCCCGGCGGTGAGCCGTCTCAGCGGCTATTATAAATTCGCGGGCGATAACGCAAAGGCCATGCAGGTGCTGAAGGAGGGGCTGCTCCATTCACCCAACTCGAGTCTGCTCAAGAAACGGTTCGCCGCCCTGAGCTCGGGCGCAGATGCGCAGACACCCACCGCCAGTAAGCCGGACTGAACCCATGCTCGACGTATTCTTCACGGTCGACACCGAAATCTGGTGCGGCGCCTGGGACAATCTCGACCGGCGTTTCCCGGAGGCGTATCGCCGCTATGTCTACGGTCCGACCCGGCAGGGAGAGTACGGCCTGCCGATGACGCTACGCATCCTCAATGATCATGGCCTGCGCGGGGTCTTTTTCGTCGAACCCCTGTTCTCGCTGCGCTTCGGGGCGCAGCCCCTCCAGGAGCTCGTAGGGCTCATCCGCGACGCCGGCCATGAGGTCCAGCTCCATCTGCATACCGAATGGGTCGATGAGGCCCCGCAGACGCCCGCGCTGCCGCGCGTCTCGCAGAAGATGCAGTATCTGCGGCTTTTCAATCTAGCCGACCAGACTGCCCTCATCCGCTGCGGCAAGGATCTGCTGGCGGGCGCCGGCGTCACAGACCCCCTCACGGCCTTCCGGGCCGGCGGCTTCGCCGCCAACTTAGATACACTGCGCGCCGTAGCGGTGAACAGCATCAGCTTCGAGACCAGCTATAATCCGGCCGCGCGGATCGGGGTCGCCGATATCGCGCCTGGACGGGTGCTGGTCCAGCCAGAATCCATCGCCGGGGTCTCGGTGTATCCAGTGACGGTCTTTCGTGATGGTCTGCGCGGACGCCTGCGCCATCTCCAGCTCACCGCCTGCTCGTTTCGCGAGATGGCGCAAGTCCTGAACGGTGCGGCCGAGGCGGGCTGGCGTGCTGTGGTCATCGTCTCGCACAATTTCGAGCTGCTGAATCCGGCCAAGGACCGGCGCGATCCGATCGTCGTGCGGCGACTGCAGCAGCTGTGCCGCTTCCTCGACCGACATCGTGACCGTTTCGCCGTGCGTGGGTTCACTGGCCTAGGGTCGATGGCCGCAAAGCAAGTCGACCTGCAGCCCGCACCGCTCCATGCCTCACCCAGGGCGACGGGGCAGCGCTATCTGGAGCAGGCGGCGCGGCGCCTGCTCTGATGACACGCCCCAGCTGACCCCTGGCCCGGCTGTTTTTGTAAAGAACTGAGGCATCGGGAGTGACAGCAATTGTGGCCAAGGCTTCTGAACGTTTCGAGATTGCTCGAGTATTGTGCATCTTTCTATTGATATACCGGCACATTCAGATCGGCAAGCCGATCGATGTCCTGACTCAGGCCTAAGGTGCACCATGTCGATTACGGCCTTGATCACCGTTCGTTCACTTTCAGTGCTAAGCTTCAGGGTGTCCGATCAAGGTTCTGATCCGTGTTGTCAATACCGCTTTACTTTCGGATAAGGCGAATGCGTTTACCCCGCCCGAAAGGGCAGAGGTGAATCACGGTGGCTATGCGTTGCCAACCGGCCTTTTCGAATGCGCGGATAGATGGATGATTGGAGTGCCAAATGCGTGCGTAACAGCGGCTTTTGCCTTTTGCTTGAAGCTCGACGCAGGAGTGGATAATCAGGGCTGTGGCTACGCCTTTACCTCGCGCTTCGGGAGTCACAACGATTTGCACCAATTTGGCCTCGTCGTTCTGCAGGGGCCAAAAATTCCGCTTGCGGTAACGCTCGCCTTCCCAGTAACAGCAAACACCAAGGATATTTTCCTGTTCGATGTAGGCATAGACAGTCGCCCCGTCTCCGGCATAGCCAGCCTGATCTCTGAGATCCGGCGATGTTGCTCTGCTAAGGCGCTTGCCATCTACTTTTTCGATACGGGTAGCGTCAGGCAGGGCTGATTTATTACTCCGCTCCGAAGATTGGTAGATGCGGTAAATTTCATAGTCGCCGGCGAAAAAATGTGCGAATCGTTTCAGCAGCGAGGTTCTCATGATTGCTTGAAACCGAAACGAATCAGGTGTTTAATTTTCTGGCGTAGACCTAAGCGATCAACGATATCGCCCACCCAGGCAGAGAAGCTGCTCATAGCTCGGTGACCAGCGACAAGAAGCCGATTTTTCAGCGTCGGGCGGAAAAAAAAAGCATTAGCTTCTTCGACTTGGTTAGATGCGAACTGCCGTTTGTGATCACCATAGCCAGTGGTGAAGTCGAACAGCTGGTAGCGGTTTTCTTGGAATAAAGACTCCAAGGCTAGCCACTGCAGTACAGTGCCGGCACTCCACTTTCCGTACTCGGGCAGATAGCCGAGATAGTCATAGGTCAGGACGTCTTCGTCCGAGCGCAGATACAGGTAAGCAATCGGCTTGCCTTGATCGAACAGCAAATAGGCCCTGGCGTTGTCCTTCGCGGCGTCTTCCAGCATCTGTTTCTTGAATTGATCATCGCCAGCGATGCCGCCCTGAAACAGTTTTTCCTGGTAGGTGTTGGCTGATACGGCAAGTGCTTGAGTATGGAACTCCGCTATTTCGTCGGGGCTGCGATAGATCTTCCAGTCGATCTCACCGCCACATTTTTCCCGAAACTTCTTGATTTTGCGGCGCAGCGTGGAACGCGACTTAGAGGAGCAATTACGCTGGATATGGTCATCGAAACTGCCCTCCAATTCAATGTAGAAACGGGGGGAACGGGAAAATACATAGCAGAGTGTCGTGCTTGTCTGTTCACTAAATTTAACAATCATGTTGGCTGGCAGACCGCGCAACATCACGGCGCTGCTGCCTTCAGGAATGGTAATTTCTGGCGGCTCCGCCTGCGTAGACAGGCGCATAGTTTCCCTCAGTGTGAGCTGCCGGGCACACACCTGAATGCGGACGGAGAACAGCGTCAGCTCGCTGAGCTGAAAGCGGAGTTTGTAGTCGGTTTTTTGGCAATCCAGCTTCAACGGTAGGCTCTTTTGATCAACTGCGTTGGTTTAAAATTTCAAATTTGTGCGATAAGATGATGATCGAATCCCACTGATTGTCATGCGCATGATTCAGAGTAATTTAAAACTCCGCGAATAAGCAAGAGTCTAGTTGCAGATGCCGGTAGTGATTGGGGTGGTCGCAGTAAACGATTAGCGGGGTGCAACAGTTGCGTCTAAAAATCATAGTATCTTCCTGGCGCGGTGTCGCCGGCAATATTCCAGATTCGTTGCTGTATCGAGCGATCTATTTCTGTTTCCCATCGCCGGCTCGCCGATAACGGATTCCGTGTCAGGCTGTAATAGCCTTTGACGTCTTTGGCTGTGCTGCTGGCAATGAATCGTTCAGTTTGTAGGCTCCAGTTCAGGTTAGTAAACTGGAATGCTTGGCGGGCCTCCATGATTGGATCAGCGCAAAAATCTTCATAGCGTACGATGCAGACCTGAGAGAGGCTCGATACCTCAGAGATGGCATGCTCGTAATATAATACCCAGCGCCAAGCCAATCGCTCTACTGGATCTAATTTTTTTAAGCTATCGATCGTCAGGCCGAACTTCGAGGATGAGGGAGCGGCGAGCAGAGGCTCGAAGAGTCCATAATCCTCGGCAGCCGAATCAAGACATTCGAACTGCTTGCCTGTTTCACCACGCAAGGTCGATGCGACATAGCCACATGGATGGCGCAATATCAGAAGCGACCTCGAATCCGGGGCAAGAGTTGCGATCAGGCCGATTCGTCCTAAAGATTCGATTGATTTCCAAGTCAGTCGGATTTGTGGGTGGCGCTTAGTGTTGAATAATTGTGGGACATAGCTGCGGCCAAGCACTTTGGCGCTTGATTTTGCCAAATAAATCATTGCCCCCTGAATAAGCTGGGCAGACGGGGAAATGTAAGATTTCGGGAATATGGGAAGGGATGCACAAGTTTTCTCATCGCGCAAATGTGAGACGCACTCGAGAAACTTCTGGAAATCATTATTATGAGATTCTGCGTTCGCCCTTTGAGCAAATAACGGAATCGCATTCAATCGCCCTCGACTGTCTGGTTCATGGCGATAGAGAACATCAGGATGGCTATCAAAGATCTTGGCGATCCATGTCGTTCCAGAGCGTGGCATCCCGGCAAGAAAAATAAATGAGCCTGGCGTGCTGATATTTGTGTCGGTTTTATCCAATTGACTGCATCCTGAAAGGTTGATCGACTTTAGGCGCTTATAATTTTCCTTCGCAACATACCCAAACATGATTAGGGGAAGGGCGCCTACGGCAGTACCTTGGCGTCTTCACCTCCCCTGCTGGATGGGCTAGGGCAGGGTGAACGGTTACGATATCATTGATGCATTAGATTGCGAGACAACTGCATCGTAAAACCCCAAGAATTATGTGTCCAAGGAGAGAACCTTGGCAATTGATAAGGGTCGGTCTTCCGGCTGGCGGCCCCCCAAGCGGTCGATACCGCCCCGATAAACCCGAGCTTTTTGGCAAGGTCGGCATCGCGAGGACTGTAGTCTACTCCAGGTTTGCCATTGGGATAGGCGAACACGCGGATCTCAGTCTTTAAGCACTCCTCAAGCCAGTGTTTGCCCTCGGCTATCTCCTGCTCCGCTTCATAGTCGGAGAGTCCGGCGAGGATCGGGTGGCGTCGCGTATGGGCCCCGATCTCGACTCCGGCTTGGTGTAATGCTTGAAGCATCTCAGTGGTGAGCATCAGGTCTCGTGGTAGATCCGCGATGTCGACCTTGAGCCGTGCGACAATCGCATCGACTGCCTGTGCTCTCGCTGTGACAGACAAATATTTGACTTTTGGCAATATATGCTTGATCAGTGCCACTCGAGACGACAGGTCCATCAATTCCTGGTCGGCTAGACCCAGTCCGAGTTGGCTGAGTTCATAACGCCCTAGCGGAGCCCGCCGAGCGGCCTCGATAATGGTGTCGTTGAACATGCGACCACCATTCAGATAATCGGTCGCGACGAAAACAGTGGCTGGGAGCCCATAGTGCTTAAGTATCGGGGTGGCGACCGTTAGGTTATCGGCGTAGCCGTCATCGAATGTGATACACCCAGCCCGCGCGGGGAGTGTGCCACTGCGCAGTCGCTCTATCGCTTCGGATAGAGGGAGTATATCGAATATTTTTCTAAATAAATCAATGATATCAGCAAATTTTTGGGCGTAAATGAGATCTGTCTGGAGAAGATCCGGTTCTGCAAGGACGCGATGGAAGATCAGGATCGACAACTTCGCTTTCGCACCTGGAGGCGACAAGGCACGAATGATGGCACGATACGTTGATATAAAGACGAAGTCGGGGGATATCATAGTGTCTTGGTTCTGTTGGTTTCCCCTAATGATACTACCGGTAGCAATCGATGACAGTCCTTGATTATCTCCTTGGAGATTGCGATGATGATGGGCTTTAAAATGTGGAGATCGCCATGCCAAGTCGAGCGAGCCAGGGTTCACCCCGCGTCACGGTGGCAATGACGACTTATAATGGTGCGGCCTACCTTGAGGAAACGATCGAAGGGATACTCAATCAGAGCTTCACCGACTTCGAATTTCTCATCGTCGACGATGGCTCGAGCGATCAAACATTGGAGATCATCCACTCCTATGGCGATCCGCGCATCCGCTGTCTCGTCAACGAGCAAAATCTCGGGATCAGCCTGAGCCGCAACCGGGCAATTCGCGAGGCACGGGGTGAGTTCTTCGCGCCGACCGACCAGGATGATATCAGCCTACCACGTCGATTGGAGACACAAGTCGAATATCTTGACCGCAACCCTGGGACCGATTTGGTTTCCACGACCGTTGATCTCTTGCGCGACGGGCGACGGCAGCGTGATTCAATGCGTGCGCTGGATCAGCCCGTATTGGTGCACATGGGACTCTTCTTTGGGCGGCACAATGTAACCTACTCGGCGATTTGTGTCCGATTGGCGTTTCTACGCCGCCACGATCTTTTCTTCGATCAGGCATTTCACTACGCCGAGGACTTCGATCTCTATCTGCGAATCGCCAGCGTTGGCCGGCTGGTCACCCTCGACCAGCCCATGGTTGTCTACCGCAAACATGGCGAAAATACCAGTATTCGCCAATATAAGACCATGACAGCGAACGGCCAGCGGTCGCTGGGGCGCGCCTACGGAGAATTGCTGCAGCGGACACTCAGTGATGAAGAAGTTGAGCGGATCTGGCGAGTGCTGGTCGAACGACGTCCAGCCGCTTCTTTGGACGAGATGGACCAGATCGGTGGCATCATGACTGAAGTGTTGGCGGCATTCATGACTCAGCCCGGTTTGGTGGATCATGAACGACAGGCTCTTCGCGAACTAGCGTCCCAAGTCTGGTGGTCAGTCGTCGTTGCGTCGGGAAATCGTCATTTAGGATTTGCTGCATTGGCGCAATTGGCAAGGTATTCTGAACTCAGTCACTGGCGGCCGACTTTGTTGGAGCGCTTATCAACCGAGCTTAAGATTGCAGCGACTTTTTGGCGCCGTCAGTGATCACGATCAGCTTATCGCCCATTTCCATCATCGCCAAATTTTGAATACCTTCACCATTTCTGTGTCGATCTAACCCTTACCAGTACCAAGTTCGCTGCCTCTTGCATAGAGGTAAATAATCTGCGGACGGTTGCTGAGTCCTGCTGAGTTCTAAAGATGTCAGAGCCCAAGCGGCAGCCAGAAAAATATCAGAATCTCTCGGGAGAGGTCATTCGCGGTGCGGCCTGGATGGTGAGCATGCGTTGGGTGATGCGCCTCATTGGTCTTGGCAGCACCGTCGTTCTTGCGCGGTTGCTGGCGCCAGAGGATTTCGGGCTGATCGCTATGGTAGCCCTGGTCACAGGGTTCTTGACCATTTTTGCGGACGCCGGCGTCGAGCTTGCAGTGATTCGTTTGCCTGAACTCACTCCAGTGCACCTGAATACGGCATGGACGATTCGCCTAATCCTCAAGACGATCATCGCCTTGGCGATCATCTCCGTAGCCGATCCCGCTGCACAATTCTTCGCAGAAGACCGCCTCTATCCAATTCTGCTAGTCTCCGCTGGTACGGTATTCATAGATGCCTTTGGCAACATGGCTTCGGCGACATTCAGGCAGCAACTCCTCTTTCGCAAAGATTTTATTTATAATCTGATACCTCGGGCGATTGGCGCGGTTGCGACGATCATCCTCGCGATAATTTTTCGCAATTATTGGGCACTGGTGATCGGCACCATCTTTGCGACATTAAGTCGAATCGTGACGGGATACGTCATGTCAGACAACCGTCCTAGCCTGTCGTTGCAGGCTAGAAAAGACATTCTAGGTTTTTCCTTGTGGATCATGATCCGGGATCTTGCGAATTTTTTTCGCACACAGTTCGACCAACTGATTATTGCACGGTACTTCGGCGCGCAGACGCTTGGTCCTTATTATTTGGCAGGTGATGTGGCCAACATGCTCTCCTCGGAGCTTGTGCAACCTTTAGGTCGCGCGCTTCTTCCAGGATATGCCAAAGTAGCCAATGACAAAGAGCGCCTCCAACGATCTTATCGACGTGTTGTGGGGGCATTTGCGACTTTCACGCTTCCGATTACGATGGCTTTGGCCTTTGTCGCGGAGGATTTTGTAACGATTGTCTTTGGACCAAAATGGATTGAAGTCATACCCTTGTTGCAGATACTGATTATCGGGGCTGCCGCGAGCAATATTTCATCTGCTGCAGGCCCCTTGCTTATGGCGCTCGGAAAAGCACGAGAGGTTTCTTTGATACGTGTTGGCGAGGTAATGCTTTTGGCATTCACGCTATGGTTTGCCGCACAGTTCGGCGAATCGATCACAGCGATCGCTTGGGCGAAGACAACCACATCTTTATTATTTTTGCCTTTGATGTTGTATATTGGCGCGGGCAATCTTGCAAAGTTGTTCGAGATTTCACATGCTTTTATTAGGCCGCTTATTGCAACTAGCATTATGGTTGCTGCCATGATTGTTTTTCATCAAGATTCGCTGTCGGCGTTTTTGCGCACAGGACTTGATCTGATGATTGGTGGATTTGTTTACATTATTTCCATATTATTTTTATGGCGGCTATCGAAACATGAAGCAGGTATAGAATTTGAATTGGTAGAATATTTTTCTAAGCGATTTCCTTTATTTGGAACTGCTCTTTATTTTGTTACAGGTTATTCTTTGGATAAAAAAAATTTTTATAGAAATTTACACTAACGACAATTTTTAGTTTAGTTCAAGAAACGTCATTTTTAGGTGCGGTTTCATCCGCACCTAAAACACAATGACGCATCTCATTCTGGACGCGGTTTAAGCATTTTTTTTGATAATTAAATGTTCACGTAACGGTTTAGAAGGATCAAGATTTTCATCGTTAGTATATAATTTCATTTCAGATTGAAATGGCAATCGAAAATCCTCACTTTTTGCAGATGCACGCCAACCGTGAAGTGAAACAGTATTTTCTGGTTTGTGTAATCGCGGAACATATTTTTGAATAGCATGTTCTCTTGATATTGCAATGTAGTGTCGCATTATAAAATCTTGTGGAAATATTTTTCGATTTTCAAATTCAATTCTGTGACCACCGCCACCTAGTCTGGCGCTTGGAACTAACCAACGACCATGGCGTTTTAGTTCTAAAATATGCTCAAATAAAGTGGGGGTTTTTTGAATATATTTCCAACAATTAACCCGGTGAGGGTAATTTCGAGCAAATGGATAATACCATTTCATAGTATCCATATAAGATTCTGGTAAATGTATAGGGTTTTCAGTGGTAGGTACAAATGTGTATTCCATAAAATTGACAGCATTAAAACCTTTTTGATCAACTTCCTCGATTGCAGTCTTTAAGGTTTTTTGACCTTTTGGAGGCAACCTAATTTCATCAGCATCTGCATGAAGATACCAATCCGCGCCAAGCGTTTCTGCAATTTCTTCTTTTTTGCGTAAAACTTCTCTTAAATCAAAATATTTTTTCTTTGGAAATCGCTCGATTTTTATGAGATTCTCAGTCAAATACTTAGTGGCGATTTCGATTGTTCGATCTGTGGAATCGTTATTTAATAAATATACTTCTACGCCTTGCTCTAAATAATTACGAAGCATATTTTCTATGAAAATTTCTTCGTTATATACCATTACTATAGCAACAATTCTCATTATATTTACCCCAATTTATTTTATTTATTTTTTATTACCCATGCACCTTTTTCTAAGGGTAAAAACTTTTTTGTTGCAGATGGAAATACATTAGTTAAATAATGAGCAATATGCGATTCGCCCTCGCGATCGCCATCGTCTAACAAAATACTAACAGGTTTTTTAATTAATTTTTTATAAAAATCGACAAATGGCTCCCGCGCAAAAGGCCCAGCAAGATTGATAGGTGGGCCATCTATAATTATCATATCAGCTTCAAAATCGATTTCTTGTAAATCCAACCCATACCACAAACGACTATACTGTGTAGCATGAGTATCTGTGAGAGGTCGTACTATCATAGTAACGTAGGAATCTAAATTCAGCTCTTTTAATTTTTTTTCAGTTTCTTGAGAATATAACGGATCGTGGTCGATTGAAATCACACGCCCAAAGCCTTGATTTCTGCAAAGCTGCGCGGTAACAATCGTACTAATTCCAGAACCAAATTCAAGAACAGCACTTGGCATTATACGATCAAACTCTGTAATAATGAGATGAAGAAAATCAGGAGAAGCAGCGTATCCTCGGCTTGGTGGAAGTGAACCTTTTTTTAGATTTAATTTAAGATATATAGAATCAAGAATTTCTTGTTGCCGTCCAAGCTGTAATATGTATTGTCTAATGTCATGTGTTTTGGGTAGATTTCGATGAATCCATAGTACTAATTTTATGACATAAATTAATATAAATGTATTTATTAAAAAAATAGTAGTAATAACAACTTCAGAAAAATTTATCATTATTTTGCCTCATTTTACCAAGAAAATTAATTTTTTGAATGTGTTAGGCTTCGCCGCCAAGCATTCGTTCTATAAAACGAAATGGCTTTCCTAATTGCCAAGCATGCGAGCGAAAAATTTTTTGAATCAAAAATCTGCTATTTCCATTTTGGAGGGAAACTGATTTTAAATGTTCGATCAAAACCGATTGATCTTTTAATCGATTTTTTTTAAAAGATTCTAAAAAATAGTCATTTAGGTTTAAATTGAGCCAACTTTTGTCGGCACCACCCATCACTTGGTATAGTTGATAAGCTAAATCCGCCAATGTCTCTAATTCTTTGGGCTGTTTTGATTGACGGTGGTGGCGAAGATCAGCATTAAGAAATGTTTTAATACTCGGAAGAGCATTTGCGATTGAAATTGAAAAAGATAATTTAAGATCTTTTTCAATTTGATTGAGACTATTCTCAGGATCGGCAAGCAGTAAATCAAAGGCGAGACAGGTCCGCATGTGATTGCGTGTCCAATACTCGGCTTGAAGATTATGCTCCAACCAAAGCAGCATTGATTTCCTTTCGCTGAATCCATCGCGGCGCATCAGTGAATTCGTAACTTCCAAGGGATCGCGGACGATCAGCAAGTAACGCGCATCGACTCCCTCTGGCTCTAAAATGCAATGCTGCCACCAAGGAAGAAGCCGGCAGACTCTCGGATCCTTGATCGCCCAAAGCAAGGTATTGGAAAAATCCCGGCGTAGGTATTTGCGCTGCTTGATTGCCAGCGGCTTAAGACGCGGATCCTGCCACCAGTCGTTCTCAAGCGGCAGGATATCATCCCAACTCGAGCCTAGAAGCAGCAATGCGTTGTTGTTCGTATCTGCGATGTCGGCGTGCTCGAAATATCCTTTGTCGTTGATCCCGGCGTGTCCCCGGTAAAGTTTGGGACCGAGTGTAACCCCAAGGCGATGCAACACACCGGTGATAGCGGAGGTTCCGCTGCGGTGCATTCCAAGGACGATCAAGGCGTGTGACTTAGGCTTGGTCATCGTGTGATATCTTGATTGCTCTATGCGCGAGGGCAAGCATGGTAGATATACTCGGCGCGCTCAGGGCCGCCTTTTGAAAGCATTTCGATTCACGCCAGTAGGGCCGGGGAGTTGCCGGCGACCGTGGGTGGAGTCTGCCTTCTTGAGTCCAGCATACTGCAAAAATGGCATCTTGGGATCGGATTCCCAACCCTTTTCCTGGACCCAGCGCTTCGCTATTACGACCATTACCATCATATTATAGGGTAGATCGAAATAAGCCAGGCTCAAAAAAGCGCCGCCAACAGCATACCCAACAAGGCCAACTTGAATCATAGCGCCGAGATCCGCAGCCCACTTTGCTTCGGGAGTATGGCGGGCATGCTTGCGCAGCCAGCCGCCATCGCGGTAAATCAGTAAGAAAAGCAGCAGGAACAAGAATAAGCCGACAAAGCCGTGGTTCCCAAGTATTTGAAAATAGATGCTGTGCGCAGCACGCACTGTGACTTCATAGGTTCCGTAGGCATTGAAAAAAAACTGGTGTTGATAGAACATCCCTGCTCCGAAGAAATGCGTCTTCGCGACCTCCCAAGCCACGATCCAGGCATTGATCCGGCCCATCGCAGACCCGTCTTCCTCATAGGTCTCAATCGTTTCCATACGATTAAACCAGCTTTCAGGCATCATGGGGATGAGCGAGAGTGCAACTACTGCGATCATCACCGTCATCATGCCTTTTTTCTGGCTTCGCCACCAAAACATTCCTCCCATGGCGACGAGAGCAAGCAGGGCGCCGCGAGACTGACTACCGAGCGCGGCGGCTGTACACAGCAGCATCGAGGCACTGAATCCGTGGCGGAGCCATACGTTTTTCACCTGCAGCTGCAAGAAATGTAGGAGCGGGACGACGGTGATCAGGGCCAGGGCAAGTTCATTGTTGCCGCCGATGAACGAGCCAGGTGGACCCCAGACGCGATAGGAGCCGCCAGTCATGATGGTGAAGATGCCGCCCTTGATACCGATCAAGGCGAGCGATCCGACAGTCACGGCAGTGAACACGATGATATGATATTTATTGCTCAACAGAGCGAGTGCAATGAAGGTCATGAAATAAATCTTGATGACTTTGTTCCATTGCTCGTAATCCCCGGAGGGGTCGACGCCGAGCTGCCAAGAGATTGTGACCCATATCACGAAAATAAAAAAAACTGTAACAGTTGATCCCTTGAAGGGTGATTGCTTCTCCTTCGATGTTAGCACTCCGATCAAGGTCGCCAATGCGGCGATTGCCGCGAGGGGGGAGGAATAGGCGAAGCCATAGCTATAGCGATGCGGATTCATGATGCTAAGCCAGGTCCATAGCATCACCCCGATCCAGGCGCGCGAGAGCGCCATGACTGCGGCGGCCATGACGATGGCGACGATCAGCAGATCACGCATGAGAAAAGGACGGTCTCGGAGGATGGATCACGCGCACCCCTGATTGCGTTTCCAGTCGTTGCGGATGATCAGCAGCTTACCATTCGGTGTCAGCTGTGGGGGACCGAGCGCGATCGTCCAGTCGATTTCGTCCGAGATCCGCGCGCGAAGGAATCGCTCGATTTCATCCTTGCTCATCGCGAAGCCCGGTCCGGGATTCAGGCGGGCCTCGACCGCCTGCGGGCCGGTCTGGATGAATTGATACTGATAGAGGTCGTCGATCCAGCGCATCACCAGGGTCAGGCCAGGCATGGGGATGCTGCGGCCCGACGGTAGGTAGATGACATCTCCGGTGCGTCCGTCCACGGGGCCGATACGCGGCCAGCGGACGCCCGAGGCGTATGGCGTATCCTCAAGCCAATGGACCATGTCGCCCGTATCATAGCGGACGAAGGGGGTGCAGGTATTGGTGAATGAGGTCGCAAGCCCTCTGCCGACCTTGTTGGGCTCACTGATCTGCTTCCCGTCGTCATCGACGATCTCAAGCATCCCTGAGTGAAAATGCACATGCAGACCATTGTGCTCAATGCTCTCGCAGCCCTGGATCCCACCATCGAACATTCCCCATTGATCGAGGATGCGGACCTCTGCTCCGAAACATTCGTGGATCCTAGAGCGAGTCTCGTCGGTCATGACCTCGGCCGTGCAGACGATCCCGCGCAGGTATGGGAATCGGATCCCGAGACGATGCAACTGCTCACCATATTCCCTGATCGAGTTCGGATAACCGTAGATAAAGCGGATTTTCTTGAATATGGGGCTAGTCGAAAAATGTCTGACACGCTCGAGCGTGATATTAGACCCACTGGTGACCCAGCGATTCATGACCCGGTCTTTTTTGGTCCGGCGGTCACTCAGACCGACGCCGATGGATTCGCCACCAATAACCAGAAAGGGGTCGCCGAGTCGATAACCTGCCCAGCTCCAGCCGGTATACATCTGTCCCCAGGCCGTCTCCTCGTCTTCGTGGCAGGTCTGATAGAGAATAGGCTTTCCCGTGCTTCCGCCCGTGCGACCTTCACTGCATTTAAGGTTGGGAGCCGCAGCCTCCAAAAGATTGCGATTACTGCGGTATTCATCCTTGGTAAGAATCGGGAGCCGTTCGAGGTCGGCGATGCAAGTGATATCTTCCGGTCTGGAGAGATAACCTTGCCATTTCTCTCTGTAATAGGGTACAAAATCCCAACAATAGCGAATCGTTTCGCGCAGTCTTTGCTCCTGAAATTCACGCACCTGGCTTGCATTCCAGCCTATGCGCCCCTGAATCATCCGCATTAATTGCACACGCCGCGGGGCGGCAATGGATATCATTGATCTGTGAAATAATGGATGCATCCCAGACTGACTCAAATGTTATGAAGCAAAAAGGTTACATCTAATCTCTTGCATACTTCCCGAAGATCATAGTTGCTGGAAAGTTCAGCGTTTAGATCGCGCAGCTCATTATTGGGAGACGATCGAATGTAATCTTTCCTTCCTATTCCTGTGCAATGACCTTCATTGACCTCTTTAAAATTCAAATCATAAATTTTTCCTCCAATGTTTCTTTTCCAATACATAATTCCAACGCCGCAATCCCAATAATATTTTCGCAAATTCCTCTGGATTTCAGGGTGTTTTTTATTTTGCGGGTGGTCAAAAAAACCTTTCCACCATCCGCATCCGTTTTCAAATTGACTATTACTTGCGCCTTGAGTTGTACAGCCTAATACTTCCCAGTATCTTTGCGTATGGCGACGAAATATTTTTCGGGATATGCCACCGTAATCAGGTGTTGCTGCCATTTCGCCATCTTCTAATTTTTCAAATAGCAAAGCATATTTTTCTGCTACAGGTTGACGCAATAGTAAATCAGCATGCCAAAAAGCTAGTTTTTTGCAAAATAAATGAGCAAATTCCAGTGGGAAATGAAGCCACATCGTTGGAAAGCGAAATGTTTTGTTGAAGTCGATTAATATTGCACCCTTGATTATTTCGGGAGGCCCGATTCGTGGGTCATATCCTACAACAGGCGTCCATCCCACTGATTTTACCTGTCGCTGTTGGGCTAAACACCAATCATGATCTACATTCCAACATAACCATGGCTTTTCTACACCAATTAACTCACGCTTCCAGTGCTGAGCGGCTTCATGTACTGTCGACATTGGATAATCAAAGAAACGCCAGTCACCTGTGCCAGTAGCAAATATTCGCCGCTGTATTTTATCTTCGGAAGTATCCATCAATCGCTCCAACGAGACATTAATATTTATCTTGTGAAATAATGCGATTTAAAGCTAGACATAACCTCGCGACCCGCTCACCCCAGTCGTTGGTCTCGGCATAGCGTCGGATTGCCGCCCGATCCCAGTCTCGCGCCAAGGCATCGGCGAGAGCGGCAAGCAAGGCGCCTGAGTCATCAAATGGTACGACAATCCCGAGGCGCGGGTCACTGACCACTTCCCGGTTACCACCCACATCAGTCGTCACCACGGGCAGACCGCAGGCCATGGCTTCCAGAAAGACATTCGCCCAACCTTCATTGCGGGTGGAGAGAACAAAAACATCGGCGGCGGATAGTGGAATCGCCAGTTGATCCGGGGCGACCGTGCCGAGAAAGCGCACATGCTGTTCCACGCCGAGTTGCGCCGCAAGCGTTTCGAGTTCAGACCGGTTGTTGCCCTCAGCGCTGGGACCACCGACGATGAGATACAGGATATTAGGCCAGTGCTCGATCAGCCGTGGCAAGTGCGCGATAACGCGATGAAATCCTTTGCGCTCGACCAATCCGCCAACCGAGATCAGAATAGGGGCATCAGCAGGAAGCCCGAGTTGGGTGCGCGCCTGCTGGCGGTCAAATGGTCTGAAGCGTTGCGTATCCACGCCATTCCCGATGACCTCGATTTTGCTTGACGGGACGCCAAGCTCAATGGCGACTTGCTTGAGTGATTCGGCGACGGCAAAGATGTGCGTTGCATCTTCCAGGGCCGATTTCAGCAAAGGGGCCAGCTTAGGATCGCGCGCATGACGAGCTTCGGTACCGCGCAGCGTGATGGTCACAGGCACGCCAAGCCAACGGCCGAGCTTAACCGCTGCATAACCTTCCGGGTAGCCGAAATGGGCATCGATCAGATCCAAACGTCCGGCACGGTGTAGCGCGCGCAGACGCGGCCAAGCACCCAGCGCCATAGCAAGGCCATCGAATTGTTTGAGCAGGCTGGGAATCGAAATAAAGCGTGGATACCAGACATCATGCGCATCCTGGCGCTCATAATGCGGTGCGCCAGGACGAAAATGTGGTCGCCAGCGTCTTAGGATTGACTGAAATGGAAACCAGGGTGTCGGTGCGATGACGGCCACGGGTATGTGCTCGCTAACCCGAAACATACGTTCGCGCACGAATAAACCCGCCTGAGGTTGGAGACGGCTAGGGAAAAGGCTGCTAAGAACGACGATATGTGATCGCCTATTTTGCCCTATCGGCTCCATCAGGTTTTTTGATGTCACCGAAAACGCGGCAGCTTCTGTGCGGTCAACCAATCCGCACCTCCATCCCCGCAAACCGCGCCCTGAGCGCTGCCTGCAAACGCTGCTTGGCCCCCGTCTCGCCATGCACCAAGATCACCTCGTGCGGCTTGACGCGCATGCGCCCGATGAAGTTGATCAGATCCTTCTGGTCGGCATGCGCCGAATAGCCACCAAGCGTATGGATACCGGCGCGGATGTCATAGCGTTGACCGTCGAGATCGACATAGCCGCCGCGCGGCCCATAGCGCTGGATGGCGCGACCGGGCGTGCCGGCGGCCTGATAGCCGACGAACAGCACATCATGACGCGGATCGCCGAGCATGGCTTTCAAATAGTTGATGATCCGTCCGCCGGCGCACATACCACTGGCGGCGATGACGATGGCCGCACGCGCCGAGCGGGTCAGATACTCGACCGTGCGCAGATGCGTCGCATGATCGGTAACAGTCAGTACCTGCTCAAAGTCGAGCGGATGACGCCCGGACTGGAGGCGGCGCTTGGCCTCGCGGTCCCAGTGCGCGCGCAGCCGCGCATAACCGGCGGTGAAGTCAGCCGCGAGCGGCGAGTCGAGGACAATTTCGACATCGTCCCAGGTCCGACCGGCCGTGAGCCGTCGCTGGCGATACTGATGAATGATCGCTTCCAGCTCATAGAGCAGTTCCTGCGTGCGCCCGATGCTGAAAGCCGGAATCAGCAATGTCCCGCCATTGTCGAACGCATGCTCGACGATGGCGCGCAGACGCTGACGGCGGTCACGCCGATCTTCGTGGAGCCGGTCGCCATAGGTGCTTTCGAGCACCACGACATCGGCGCGGTAGGGCGATTTGGGCGCGGGCAGGAGCGGCGTGTAGGGCGCGCCGAGATCGCCTGAGAACAGCAGACGCTGTGCCTGACCGCCCTGGCGCAGATCACATTCGACATAGACCGAACCCAGGATATGACCGGCCGGTTGCAGCCGGACCCGTAGACCGGGATCGCCCTCGGCAAGCGTGAACCAGTGGGCGTGGGGTAGGGCGATGATCCGCGCGCGCAGCAGATCGAGCACCGACGCGATGAGCCGCGCGTCGCGGGTGACGCCGATCTTGAGCGCATCCTCCAGCACCAGAGGCAGGAGTTCGGCCGAGGCTTCGCTGCACAGAATCGGTCCCTTGAAACCAGCCGCGAGCAGATAGGGCAGACGCCCGACATGGTCGATATGGACATGGGTGACAATCAGTGCCAGCACGCGTTCGACCGAAAACTCGATCTGGAGCTGCTCGGCGCCGGCCGTGCCGTTGGCGGCGGTCTCAGCACCCTGGAAAAGTCCGCAGTCGATCAGAATCGAGCGTCCGTCACCCAGTGTCAGTTCATGACAGGAGCCTGTCACACCATCGACGGCGCCGTGGTGTCGGATGAAGTCATGGGTTGACAGTTGAGCGGCCATGTTCGGAACTTGATGTCTATCCTCGCTGCCTTAACGGCATCATAGCAAAGGCCGGCGACTGATCGATACCAGGTTGCGATGTATACTTTAACGCGATCTGTGCGCGTGTTCGATGAGGCGCGTGTAGGGAGCGGCATAATGGGCTACACTTTGAGTCCAGTTACGCTCCTGTTCGACGAACCGACGCCCCGCCTGGCGCATGGCAGGCCAGCCTGATTCGTGTGCGAGCAGGTCGCGGATGGCTTGAGCCAGCGCCTCGGCGTCTCCGGCGGCGAAGAGTCCGCCCGTCTCGCCATCGCGGATCAGTTCGCGATGTCCTCCGACATCGGAGGCGACGAGCAGCCGTCCTTGAGCCATGGCTTCCAGCGGCTTGAGCGGGGTAACCAGTTCGGTCAGACGCATCGAGTGACGCGGATAGACCAGCAGATCGACAAGATCATAGTAGCGATTGACCTCGGTATGCGGCACGCGGCCAGTGAAGACGATTTTATCGGCGAGGCCGAGCCGCTGGGCCTGGGCCTTGAGGTTGGCCTCCTGGGGTCCGCCGCCGACCAGAAGCACGCGGAGATCGGGATGGGTCTGGAGCAGGCGGGGCAAGGCGTCGAGCAGCAGATCCAGACCCTCATAGGCGTAGAAGGAGCCGATGAAGCCGAGGAGGCGGGCGCTGGCGTCGAGTCCGAGTTGGCGTTTGAGTTCAGGGTCCGGGGGGCTGGCGAGTTGGAAATGCTCGATGTCGACCGCATTGGGGATGACGGTGACCTTGTCCGGCGGGATACCACGCGCGAGAATGTCTCGGCGCAGGCCCTCGCAGATGGTGAAGAGGTGGTCTACTCGTTGCATGACCCAGGTTTCGAGGGCGCGGGTGGCGCGATAGCGGGCGCTGCCCTCGTGTGTGGTACCGTGGTCGACGGCGGCGTCTTCCCAGAAGGCGCGGATCTCATAGACGATGGGGAGACCGAGACGGCGCGCAACGCGGAGTGCGGGCAGGGCGTCGAGTACGGGTGAGTGGGCGTGTAGAATGTCGGGCTTGAGGCGCGTGGCGAGTTCGAGCAGGCGCTGTTCGGTGTGACGGGTTTCCAGCCAGGGGCCGATGAGTGGGTGGCGTGATCCGAGTCCGGTTGGTGCCGGGGTGCGATGGAAATGCAGACCCTCGGCAGTTTCCTCGCTGACTGTGCAGCCGGTTTGGCGTGGGCCTGTGAGTTGGTGCGTTTCCCAGCCGCGCCGTTGCTGTTCGCGCAAGATGTTGGCCGTGCGGAAACTGTAGCCGGAGTGCAGCGGGAGCGAGTGGTCCAGAATGTGCAGTATTTGCATCATAGCCCTGCGATGGTGGTGAGCTGGATGTAAGTGTCAAGATGTGGCAATTTTGCCTAAGAATTCAGGACAGATGCGCTAAAAGCTCAGCGGACTGTTGTTAATGTTTCGTCATTTTGTTGACGGCTTCAACGGTGAATACTAGCGCAAAATGATTCATTTATATTAAAAATTTACAAGTTTTTGGAGTAAACGAGCGTGACTAATCAATCGACTGTTCGCAGCGATGAGCAAAATTCGACTGAAACAAGAGTCAAAGTGCAAGTCAGTACGAACCGCCGACGGCTGATCAAAGGTGCCGCTACCGTCGCTCCGATGATTTTGACACTGCGCAGTGGTTCCGCCTTGGCGCAAACTAGCAGTTGCTTGGATGTTGTTACCAATACACAAACATTCCCTGTTGAGAAAAATCCTCCTGAAGGCTATCGCTGTCTGAATAGCGATGGCACTTACGCTGCTTTCTCTTCAATCGACAATGATAATGATGGAACGCCAGATGCTCTCCAGTGTAACTTCAACTTAGTTACTGCTTCGTCAGCAGCCTCATTAGGTGCTAATTTTTGCAATTAAGCTTTTTTAATAGATGATAGCAGTTGATGTTTTCATTTTTTGCTGAACGCAGAAGCATTAGCTAATGTGCGGCCAATCTGTATTTGAATTGATTTGCAGCTCATGTTTTTTGCATATTGAATTCAATAAAGAATATATATTCTATCATGCTGTTTCTGGGGAAACGCATTTTTTAAATGCAACAGGCGCGAGTATTCTGAAGCGGCTGTCCGCTTCTCCTGCCAGAATTGAGGATCTTCTGGATTTTTTGGATGGGAACCGTGCGCGCCCAAGTTGTTCTTATGAGAATCTTAAGATTCTTTTGGAGCGATTTGAAGAGCTTGGAATTATAAAATGCAATTATCCCAGCAAATGTTAAAAATTGGAGATCTTCGCTACACAGATTTTTCGTCAAAAATTGACTTTTTTGGGCTGGATATACTAATTGGCCCTTTTAAAATCAATCTAAATATTGATGCACCTAAAGCTAAATTTTTTTTGCACGAAATGTGGTGCGAATACCCCCTTAGTGCTACCCTAAGTACTCGCGATTTTCATGTTCGGCTTGTCAAATCTGGTTCACATCGTCGCTGGCTGCGTCCTCAAATTCAATTTCTTGTCGACGGGCTTCCGCCTTTTCAACCACTTCCCGCCCATCACCACCTCCCCATGCTCGAATGGGGCCTCAACTGGTGCATTGCGAAGCGCTGCCATCATCTGCTGATGCTCCACGCTGCCGTCGTCGAACGCAACGGCCGCGCCCTCATCCTCCCAGCCTGGCCCGGCCACGGTAAATCGACCCTCTGCGCCGCTCTAGTCCATTCCGGCTGGCGCCTGTTCTGCGACGAATTCGGCCTGGTCCGCCCCGAGGATGGCGCCCTGTTACCCCTACCACGCCTGATCCCGCTCAAGAACGAATCCATCGAAGTCATCCGTTCATTCGCCCCGAACGCCCATATCGGCCCATCCTTCCACGGCACGCGTAAGGGCACCATCGCCCATGTCCGCCCGCCGACCGAAAGCGTCGAGCGCATGCACGAGACCGCGCGCCCCGGCTGGTTCGTCTTCCCGCGCTGGGTCGCCGGCTCACCACTGCGTCTGGAACCGATGCTCAAATCCGAGGCCTTTCTGATGGTAGCGACCAACGCCTTCAACTACGAAGTCCTCGGTCAAACCTCATTCGAACTCGTCGGACAAATGGTCAATGACTGCGACTGCTATTCCCTGATCTATTCCGATCTCGACGAAGCCCTCAAAGCACTCGACGAACTCACCCGGACCACTCCATGACGGAATCGTCACGGCAGACAGAGCGGGCCAATCGGCTACTGCTGGCAGCCTTACGCGCCCCCGAGACCTTACCCGACTGGAGCCTGGAGGACTGGGATCTGCTCCTGCGCGTCGCCCGCCGCACCCGCCTGATCGGACGCCTGGAGGCCCAACTCGCCGCCCTCGACCGGCTGGACGCCATCCCCGAGCGCGCCGCCAACCATCTGCGCTCAGCGCGCAATCTGGTCCAGCATCGTCACACACTCCTGACCTGGGAGCTGAACCGCATCCTCTGGGCGACCGAAGGACTCGAGGTGCCGATCATCGCCCTCAAGGGCGTGGCCTATGTCCTGGCCGAACTGCCCGCCGCACGCGGACGCTTCTTCGCCGACCTGGATCTCCTGGTGCCGCACGCCGACATCCCGACGATCGAAACACGCCTGCTGGAACGCGGCTGGATGCGGCTGCCGATCAACCCCTACGACGACCGCTACTACCGCGTCTGGATGCACGAAATCCCGCCGCTGCGCCATCGCGAGCGCGAAAACGAGATCGACATCCACCACCGCCTGCTGCCACGCACCAGCCGTCTGAGCTTCGATCCAGCCCCGCTGTTCGAGCACACCCGCCCGGTCGCCGACTCGCGCGCCCGGGTGCTGGCCCCCCACGACATGGTCCTGCACGCCCTGGTTCACCTCTTTCTCGAAGGCGACCCGCAAGAGGGCCTGCGACTGCGCGACCTGGTCGACGTCGCTGACCTGCTCGACCATTTCGGCCGAGAACCAGGATTCTGGGAAGGACTGGCCCCACGCGCCGAAGCCTTCGGGCTCGGTCGTCCGCTATACTATGGCGTGCGCTTCGCTCAGCGTCTGCTGGAGTGCGAGATCCCGCAACCGGTCATCGAAGCCAGCGAGCACTGGGCGCCGATCCGCCCGCTGCGCGTCCTCATGGATCACCTGGTGCCCCTGGCCATCCTGCCCGGACACCCGGATCATCCGCTCCGGCGCGCAGCCCTGGCACGCTGGCTGCTCTATGTCCGGGCACATTGGTTGCGCATGCCGCCCTGGCTATTGGTCCGGCATATCGTGTATAAGGCTTGGCTTAGAGTCCGTGGAGTGCCCAAGCGCGTGGAATTGACGCCTCAGGATCTGAAACGCCTGTAAGGACTGACCACCGCGCGACGGTTTGGGCACAATGGTTCGTTCTCCCTGAACTTTTGAGGTGATTCCGATGAAACAACGCTTGTCCACGGCAGGTTCGGCGATCGGCGCACTGGGCGTGCTGATCTGTCTGGTAGCGGGACTCACCAAGCTCGCCGGGTCTTACTATCTACTTAGTTTCGAGGCCATGACCCTGTTCATGGTCGGAGTCGGGCTGATCGCCACCGGCTGTCTGATCAAGCTCGAGGCCCTGTCGCGTTGAGTGTGCTAAGGCGCTAGCCCGGATTGGCCATGTTTTGAATTTGACTGGACTGACGGATGCATTCGATTCGCGTATTCGGGCACTACATGCGCCTGCCGTTGCTGTTGCTGGCCCTGGTTGAGACAGTGCTATTCGGCGCGGCCTTCATCCTGGCCCAGCACCTGCGATTCTGGCTGATGGGCAACGAGGAAATGACCGAGCCGCTCATCCTGGCCGGCTACGCCATCGTCGTTGCCCTGACGTTCATGCTTTCGATGGCGGCCATGGGGCTGTACGAGGCCAGCGCTCGCGAGGGGTTGAATGGACTGCTGATTCGCATCCTCGTCTCACTCATCTTTGGCGCCGCGCTCCTGGCCGCACTCGCCTTTATCTTTCCGGGCCTGGAGTTCTGGCGCAGTATCCTGGCGCTGACCGTGATCCTGTCCTTCATCGCCGTGGCCGGGCTGCGGATGGCGATCTATCAATCCAGACCCTGGTTGTTCAGGCGCCGGGTGCTGGTGTTCGGTGATTCCGAACTCATCGACGAAGTGATCGATGCCGGCGCCGATGAACTCATGATCGTGGGTGTCGTTCCGGTCTCTACGGACCCATCGCCGCCCCTTTCGCATCCCGAATGGTTCGTCGAGCACGATCGCCCTCTGGCTGACATCGCCCTGGAACGCCAGGCCGATGAGGTTCTGCTCGCCGTGCGCGACCGGCGCGGCGCCATGCCCATGGAGGAATTGCTCGACTGTCGCATGTCGGGCATTCAGGTACTTCAGCCACAATCTTTCTTCGAACGCGAACTCGGCCTGGTCAAGCTCGACCTGCTCAACCCAAGCTGGCTGCTGCACACCGATGGCTTCAAGCATGGCGCCATGACCATGTTCATCAAGCGCGTTATGGACGTGCTGACCGCCCTGAGCTTTCTGATCCTCTTCAGCCCCGTGATGCTGCTGACCGCCCTGGCCATCGCCGTAGAGAGCCGGTTTCGTCATCCGATCTTCTATCGTCAGGTCCGGGTCGGGATCAATGGGTTTCCATTCGAGGTCATCAAGTTCCGCAGCATGCGCATGGACGCCGAGTCCGATGGTCGGGCGCGTTGGGCGACCAAGGGCGATCCGCGCATCACTCGTGTGGGACGTTTCATCCGCAAGACCCGTATCGATGAACTGCCGCAGATCATCAACGTGCTCAAAGGTGAGATGAGCTTCGTCGGGCCGCGCCCGGAGCGCCCGGAGTTCGTCGCCGACCTTTTACAGAAGAACTTTTTCTATGCCGCCCGCAGTCGGGTCAAGCCGGGACTGACGGGGTGGGCGCAGTTGCGCTATCCCTATGGCAGCTCGGAAGAGGATGCCCTGCGCAAGCTCGAGTACGACCTTTACTATGTCAAGAACCACAGTACTTTTCTGGACCTTTTGATCCTGCTTCAGACCGTCGAGGTCGTGCTGTTCGGCAAGGGGGCAGTGTAACGAAAACGGACGCCTCGCACCTTCAGGCCGGTTCCAGGCCCTTCTATTCCTCGTCCTCAGGTGTCCGCATTCTTTCCAGCGCCAGCGCACAGGCTTCAGCATCGAGGCCCAAACGTTCTCGCAGTCGCTCGCGGGTGTGGGGCTCGATCGGCGGGGCGCCCAGACCACGCTGAGTGTCATGCAGCAGGCTATCGGCCAGGGCGGTCAACAGCACCAGTGTGGCGTGTTCGCCTTCGTAGCCGGGATTGTGGTGATGGCGGACCACTGCCTGCAAGGCCGGCGGCATGTCCCAGACCTCGAACAGCCATTGACCGAGCTGACCATGCTCGACGTCGAGCGCCAGACGATCGAGCGCGGGCAGGGTCAGGGTCGCGTTACGCTCGATCAGGCGGCTCAGTAGATGAAATGAATCGGGCAGCAGGTGTCCGAGCAGCAGATAGCCGATGTTCTGGGTGAGACCGGCCAGTTGGATCACGCCTGGAGGCGGACGTCGGTCATCCGGCAGCCCGGCGGCGAGTTCGCGCATCAGCACGCCGCATTGCAGACCATGGCGCCAGAGACGATCCCGCCCGATCGGTCCCTGGTTGGGTGTTTCGAGCGGACGCAGCGCGGCCAGCGCCAGTGCCAGTGCCAGCGCGACATTGAAGCCGAGTGCCCGCACGATGGCATCGCGCACGTTCTCGGTCGGCTGGCGCAAGCCATAGTAGGCCGAGTTGGCCCAGCGCAGCATCTGCCCGGCCAGTAACGGATCGAGTTCGATGATCTCGGCCAGCCCGGTGGCGTTCGCGTTGGGGTCATCGCGAAAATGCAGCAGACGGCGCGTGATTTCGGGCAGGGGCGGCAGGTCGTCGTTGGCACGAATGAGCGCCTGGATGTCGGTGATTGGATGCGGGGCCTCCCGACAACGACCGAAGGCGCTGCTCAAATTCCACAGAGCGATATGTGTAGCCATGTCGGTTGACATCATCATCCAGCGTTGTTGCGCAGCGTTGCGCTAGGAGTGTTGAGGCCATAGCGCTTGAGCTTGCGGTAGAGTGTCCGCTCGCTGATCGAGAGCCGCTCGGCGACGTCCTTGCGCCGACCATGGTGTTGTCGCAGCAGATCCAGGATGTAATCGGCTTCAGCGGTTTCGATGGGCGAGAGCCGCTCAGCGTGCTCATAATCCGTCTTACGGCGGCCAAAGTTCGTAGGACAGGCGCGCGCGGGCGTAGCCGAGGCCGTCGACGCGGCCAGTGGCAAACGGATACCGTCCTCCGTGATCTCGTGGTTCGGAGTCATGGCCGCCGCCAGATGGATGATGTTGCGTAGCTCACGAATGTTCCCTGGATAGTCGTACAACAAGAGTTTGCGCATGGCCTCTTTGTGGACGCGATACTCGCGGCCGGCTGTTGACGAAATATCCTGCAAGATATGGTCCACAATCCTTGGAATATCCTCTCGTCGTGCTCTGAGCGGCGGAATTTCGATGGGGAAGACCGCCAGCCGATAGAACAGGTCCTGGCGGAAGGTACCGCTTTGCACCAACTGTCTGAGATCCTGATGCGTGGCGCTGACGACGCGCACATCGGCGTGCCGCGTTTGGTTCGAGCCGACGGGACGAAACTGTCCGCTTTCGAGCGCGCGCAGCAGCTTGGGCTGTTGTGAGAGCGGCAGATCGCCGATCTCGTCGAGGAAGAGCGTGCCCTTGTCGGCCAGTTCCAGCAGGCCGGTCTTGTGGCCTACGGCGCCGGTGAACGCGCCTTTGACATGGCCGAAGAGCTCGCTTTCGACCAGATCCTCGCTCAGAACCGTACAGTCGACGACGACAAAGGGCCCGGAGGCACGCGGTGAGTGACGATGAATGTATTCGGCCGCCAGTTCCTTACCCGATCCGGTCTCGCCGTGCAGCAGCACCGAGACATCGGTGACCGCCGACTGGGCGAGCGCGCGGATGAGTGTCTGGGTGACGGCCGAGCGGCCGACGATGGTCGCATCACCGGCCGTGGTCGTGTCCGGCTTGAGCAGGCGCAGTGACTCACCAAGATAGACCTGGCCGTCTTCGTCAAGGACCGGAAAGCCCTGAATCTGCACGAACAGCGGTTCGCCCTTGGGGCCGATGAGGGCATGGGTCTCGGAGTAGGGTTCCAGGTCGCGGAAGAAGCGTTGATGCCGACAATCGCTCTGTGCCACGACATCCAGGCGGCAGCACGGACACTCGGCCAGATCGGCCTGTGTCAGACCGAAGACTCTTTTGACGGCCTCATTGACGAAGCGGATGCGTGCCTCGGCATCAATGATGAGAAAGGGTTGATGCTGGGCACGCAGCAGGCTGGAGAGTAGCGAAGTCCGTGTCATAGGGTCTTGTTGGCAAGGTCGTTAGAGCCAGCACTCGATGCGTGCCAGGTAGCCCTGGGTCGCTTCGAGTAGATCGGGCGCCGGCGCGTCGGCAGGCGGTGACGCGTCGTCGATCCTGGGTTGGATACCGTTTCGTTTCAGAAAGCCTAACGCAATGGCGTTGGGGATCGCCAGACCGACATGGCGCACGATCTGTCCGGTCTGCTGATAGACGCGCTTGGTATCGACGGCCGCGAAGACGACTCCGATCACACGCCCGGCCGGATCGAGCACGGGTCCGCCACTGTTGCCGGGCTGGACGTTGGCCTTGAGGGGCAGGGGGCGCGCCGCCGAGGCGCGGGTGCCGCCCTGGGGGATGGCACCCGTTGTCAGTGTGGGTGTCAGTGTTGTCGAACTGCGGCCGGGATAGCCGGCGATGGTGATCTCATCGGGCATCGGCTGATGTGCCGGCGCGAAGGTGGCCATTCGGGGCGGTTGCAGTTCGGTGTCGATCAGGGCCAGGTCGAGCGAGAAGTCCAGATCGCGCAACTGGGCGGGCTGGGTGCTGGCTTCGGGCCGTGACACGGTCAGGAGTGAGCAGCCCTTGACGACATGCGCATTGGTCAGGAGGGTTCCGCGACGGTCGACGAAGAAGCCGGTACCGGCGCCGATCAGACGCTTGCCGATCACGCCGGGACTGACATTCGCTGTCAGTGACTCCTTGACATAGTCGCGGCGTCGCTCGCGAATCCGCTGGGCCTCGGCCTCGCTGACCGCGCGTCCCTGGCACAGATCCGGCCGCGTTCGTGTCACCAGCTCGCGAGCCGGGTCATAGCACTGGATGAGCCCGTTACCCGCCACCGCCTGGCTGGACAAGCCGGCGAGTGGAAGCGGGCCGATCAGGCACGAGAGCACGAGCATGGCATGGAGCGGGCGCATGGCTGTGTTGAATCCCCCCTAAAAACAGCTTGGGACATGCCCGTCGGGTAAAGATTCCTGACACTTTAGCATGGATGGATGTGGCGGACAGGAACATCGAGGTCCGCGCCGGCGGCCAACAAAATCGCCCTTGCCCTATTGTTTGGACTTTGGACAAAGTATCTTACCAGCTGGCAAAAATCGTTCGCTCACATACAGTTGGAGTAGACAAGTCCTCT
>NZ_WNKT01000159.1 GCF_009720725.1 Allochromatium palmeri | reverse complement strand
GTCTATCCCTATTTGCTGCGCGGGGTCGAGGTCACGCGCCCGAATCAGGTCTGGAGTAGCGACATCACCTATGTGCCTCTGGCGCATGGATGGGCCTACCTGGTGGCCGTCATTGACTGGTACGCGCGGCGGGTACTGGCTTGGCGTCTCTCCAACACCCTGGAGGCCGGGTTTTGTGTCGATTGCCTGGAAGAGGCTGTGCGCGCTCACGGGCGCCCGGAGATCTTCAATACCGATCAGGGGGCGCAATTCACCAGCGCGGCGTTCACGGGCGTCCTGCGGCGTGAAGGGATCGCCATCAGTATGGATGGGCGCGGGCGGGCCTTGGACAACATCTTCGTCGAGCGCTTGTGGCGCAGCGTGAAGTACGAGGATGTCTACATTAAGGGCTACGCGAGCCTGCCCGAGTTGCTCCTGGGGTTGAGCGCCTATTTCGCCTTCTACAACAGCCAACGCCCTCACCAGTCCCTCGGCTACCTCACGCCCGATGCCGTCTACCAATCCGGCACCGGTGGCGGAGCGAAGATCGTGGATCGCTTCGCCAAGGCCGAATCAGAACTGGGGCGGCGCCAAACGGCTGTGGTTGAGGGGGGCAGCACAACTTAAATTCGGGGGAAAACTGTCCTTGACATGGGGTCCACTATA
>NZ_WNKT01000158.1 GCF_009720725.1 Allochromatium palmeri | reverse complement strand
TCGGGGTGGTCGCGGTCGCGCATCTCGAAGCACCAGAGGGCTTGTTTGGACTGCTCCTCAGCGTCGAACAGCGTGAAGTCGAGCAGGTGGATGCCGATCACCGGTTTGAGGCGGCGGTAGTCCTTGCCTGTATCCAACTGTTCGCTCAGGAGTCGGGCCAGATACAAGATTCCGCGCGCGTTCCAGGCGGCGAAGCGGCGCACCTGCATTTCGATATTGTAGTGCTGTTCGTACTCGTCGATGGCACGCAGATCGAGGATCAGGTGTTTGCCGCTGAGGCGCTCGGGGCTCAGGTGCGGGTTGAGGAGTTCGATCTCGGTGATCGGGGGTTCGTCGCGGCGCACGACGTTGATCAGGTCGACCAGCAGATCCGGTTCTTCGGAGAAGACGCGGAAGAAGACGTAGTCGTTCTTGGGGTCGAGCAGTGTGTTGGTGGGAGCGGATGGCATGGCGGCGGCGTGGGTGGAAGCCAGGGACTGGAAGGTTCTACAGTAGCATGACCGCACAACCGGGGCATTGGCTTGAGCACGGCACGGCGCGGCGGTTGTGGGGGCCGCCCTGGCAGTTTCAGCCGACCTCGCTCATGGTGCTCAGGGCGTTCCGCTCGTGCGCACGGCTTCGATCTGCGCCACGCTCAGTCCGGTAGCCTGTGCGATCTGGACATCG
>NZ_WNKT01000157.1 GCF_009720725.1 Allochromatium palmeri | reverse complement strand
CTAGAGTGCCTAGAGTGCCGAGGTTGACGGTGACGGGTGAGGCCGTGGCGCTGATCACCGCACCCTGGCTGGTCACCACGGAGTTCGGAACCAGTGTGGTGTACGTCGGTACCGGGTCGCTGAAGCGGACATTCTCCGCAATCGCACCACCGACATGGCGAATCGTGGTGGTGTACAGCAGGGTATCGCCGGGGCTGGGGACGCCCAGCGGGGCGGTATCGGTCAGCAGGCTCCAGCGTTTCTGAACGTCCAGTTGCGGATCCGTGCCACTGATGATGGTCACCGGCGTGGGCTGGTTGCCGTTGCCGGGAAGGCCGTCGAAATCGGTCTGGGTGCTTTGGGGCGTACCGTTGTCGTTATAGGTCACCGCGCCCTGGTTGTTGACGGTGCCTGGCGTGACGCCGGCGGTGCCGGTAATGGTGACGGTGGCGCTCGCACCGGCGGCGAGGCTGTCGAGGCTGGCGGTGATGAGCTGGCCGCTGCGGGTGACGGTCGCCGTGGCGCTCGTTGCGTTGGTGACCGTGATCTGTGTCGGCACGGTGTCGCTGAACTGAAGATTAGTCAGCTCGGTGCTACCGGTATTCTCAAGGGTGATGGTATAGGTGACGGTGCCACCGGTCGCGACCGAGGCGGCGTTGACGGTCTTGCGGGCATAGAGCGCACCACCGC
>NZ_WNKT01000156.1 GCF_009720725.1 Allochromatium palmeri | reverse complement strand
TTCACGCTGTTCGACGCTGAGGAGCAGTCCAAACAAGCCCTCTGGTGCTTCGAGATGCGCGACCGCGACCACCCCGAGGTGCGACTCGGGCGCGAACTGCAACTGAACATTGTCGAACTGCGCAAAGCCGACCGACTCGGACAACTACCCGAACGCCTGTCGGCCTGGATCGCCTACTTCGAGCACTGGCGAGAGGACACCACCATGAGCACCCACACCTACGCCCCGGTACAACGCGCGATCGAAAAACTCCGCGCCCTGAGCGCCGATGAAGACGCCCGCTACTGGGCCGAAGCGCGCGAAAAAGCCCTGCGAGATGAAGCCACCTTGCTGCTGGAGGCGCGCGAGGAGGGCCGTCAGGAAGCGGCCCGCGAGATGGCTCGTAATCTCATCAAACTCGGCCTGCTGAACGATGTCCAGATCGCACAGATCACCGGACTGAGCGTGGCGCAGATCGAAGCCATGCGTACAAGCGGAACACCCTGAACCGAGCACGCCCGGTCGAAGTACGCCACTCAAGTCGATTCACCGCAGCCGTCCGGTCAGCCGGTCACGGGGAGGGGGCGTGTCGGTCTCATGGACTTGAGTCACCCGCGTCCTGACACCTTTCGGCTAAACTGCCCCTTATGAGCACCGACGCCACCCCACCATCCCCCGACGATGACATCCGGCGCCAA
>NZ_WNKT01000155.1 GCF_009720725.1 Allochromatium palmeri | reverse complement strand
CAATACGCTGCTCGCCAGCGGCGGCACCCTGCGCTACACCCTGACCCTGACCAACCCGAGTGGTCCGAATGTCGGCAACGGCTATAATCTCGTCATCGCCGATCCGCTCCCGACGGGCGTCAGCACGGCGTCAGTCGTCAGCACCACGCCTAGCGGCGACGTCACCAGCGCCAGTTGCACCATGACCAGCGCCACGCCGCCGACTCTCAACTGCACCGCAGCCGTCTTCCCACCGGATGGTCAGCTGGTTGTCGTCTACGACGCGGTCACGACAGACGCCCTGACACCGGGCGCTACGCTGAACAACGCCGCCCTGGCCACCTGGACCAGCCTGGCCGACACCAACGCCGATGAGCGCACCGGCAGCGGCACCAGCCCGAACGACTACCGCACCAGCGCCAACCGTTCGGTGCTGATCGGCACCCCGGCGCTGGTCAAATCGATTCTCACGCCCCAGACCCGCTACGCCATCGGCGACGAGGTCAACTATCAGGTCGTGCTGTCGATTCCCGGCACCCTGACCAACGCCGTTTTCAATGACGTCCTGCCCCTCGGGCTGACCTATGTCGACGGCAGTCTGAATCTCGTTTACGACGCCGGCCTGAGCGCGACCAACGCCCCGAGCACCTTCGTCCGAACCGACGACACGCCCGAAGCCGGCCAGGAAACCCTAGCGTT
>NZ_WNKT01000154.1 GCF_009720725.1 Allochromatium palmeri | reverse complement strand
CAATACGCTGCTCGCCAGCGGCGGCACCCTGCGCTACACCCTGACCCTGACCAACCCGAGTGGTCCGAATGTCGGCACCGGCTATGACGTGGTCATCAGCGATCCGCTGCCGAGTGGCATCACGAGCGCCAGTGTGGTCGATGCCTCGCCGACAGCGCGTGGTGGCGTCACCGGCGCCAGTTGCGCCATCACCGGCGACACGCCGCCGACCCTCAACTGCGCGGCGGCCGTCTTCCCACCGGATGGCCAGCTGGTTGTCGTCTACGACGCCGTCACGACAGACGCCCTGACACCGGGCGCTACGCTGAACAACGCCGCCCTGGTCACCTGGACCAGCCTGGCCGACACCAACGCCGATGAGCGCACCGGCAGCGGCACCAGCCCGAACGACTACCGTACCAGCGCCAACCGTTCGGTGCTGATCGGCACCCCGGCGCTGGTCAAATCGATTCTCACGCCCCAGACTCGCTACGCCATCGGCGACGAGGTCAGCTATCAGGTCGTGCTGTCGATTCCCGGCACCCTGAGCAACGCCGTCTTCGCCGACATCTTGCCTGCCGGGCTGACCTATGTCGCCGACACGCTGAGCCTTGACTATGGAACCGGACTGAGCGCGACCAACGCCCCGAGCACCTTCGTCCGAACCGACGACACGCCCGAAGCCGGCCAGGAAACCCTAGCGTT
>NZ_WNKT01000153.1 GCF_009720725.1 Allochromatium palmeri | reverse complement strand
CAGAGGACTTGTCTACTCCAACTGTATGTGAGCGAACGATTTTTGCCAGCTGGTAAGATACTTTGTCCAAAGTCCAATATCCGGAAATCGCGATCTTTTGGGGATTGATTTATTCTCTGGTCATTCTTGAGAATGGACCGGAAATGTATTTGAAGGAGGTGCTGGTCTTGACTCTCATCGTGATCGTGGCGGCCTTTGCCACCCGAATCATCGCGGTTCATTTTGGTCTCCGAAGCCTTTTCTTGGGGCGTTCTCCCCAGAAAGAATAGCGCCGAGAAAGATGAACTCGCATGGGATCCGACTGTTTCCCGATTTGATATTCGGCGTCGAAGGCGAGAAGCCCTGGTTCTTGCGACGCAACGAGATCTGGCTCGAGCTTGATTGAGCGCCGCGAGCCGCTCTCGCGCCCGCGCGCATCGCAGTCGAGGCGTTCTCTGGCCGAACGCTTCCGACAAGAGTCCCGCGAGCACTCACCTTTCGAGGTCGAAGGCTGCGTGCGATAGCGCACAGACGGTATGGCGCTGCTGGGCTATCTTGAATAAGAGCAGTCCAAGAGCCTCTCGAGACCAGCGCCCGCCAAGGCCGCCTTCAGCTGAGCACGGCGCTCGCACGACAGCGGCGTGGCGCTAGTACCGCGCACCCTAAATTGACTGGACAATTTCATGCCATCAGCGGCTTGCCGATATAGGTCCAACGAAACGGC
>NZ_WNKT01000152.1 GCF_009720725.1 Allochromatium palmeri | reverse complement strand
GATGAACCAAGACTTTCTCGAAATCTACACCGATTACCTGATCAGCACCTTTGGGTCGGCCACGGCCACAGGGTTAGCGTCGATGCTTGATGACGCCGTCAGTCATGATCAGGTCACGCGCTTTCTGTCCGAGCGAGACTACACGTCACGAGACCTGTGGTTGCAGGTGAAGTCGACGGTGCGCGAGATCGAGCAGCCCGATGCGGTGCTGATCTTCGACGACACGATCCAGCAAAAGGCCTGGACGGATGAGAGCGAGTTGATCTGTTGGCATTACGATCACTGTGCGAACCGCACGGTCAAGGGGGTGAATCTGCTCAATGCGCTGTATTACAGTTCCGGGGTCTCGATCCCTGTTGATTTTCGTTTGATTCGCAAGCCATTGCAGTTCTGCGATGTCGCCACCCGACGGCTCAAACGGGCCAGCGAGGTGACGAAGAACACACGGCTCCAAGAGATGTTTCTCCAAGCACTCCAGAACCAGTTGGTCTTTCGTTACGTGCTCATGGACAGTTGGTTCGCATCCAAGGACAACTTCGAGCTCATCCTGAGCAAACATAAGCATTTCGTTGCAGTTCTCAAGGACAATCGGCTCGTGGCGTTGAGCCAGGCCGACAAAGAGCAGGGTCGCTTCGTGCGGGTGGATTCACTGCAGTTGGCGGACAAACAGGCCGTGCGCGGTTGGCTGAAGGGCTTCGAGCATGAAG
>NZ_WNKT01000151.1 GCF_009720725.1 Allochromatium palmeri | reverse complement strand
CAGGGAGCGCCCTCGAACAGTTCGGTCAGGGCGATGCCGAACAGGCGGTGCCATTGGCGGCGGGTGTCGTCGTCGGGCGAGGCTGGGGCGGTTGGGCTCATGGGGAGCAGTGTAGCCGAAAGGGGCCGGCACGCGAATGGTTCGAGTCGCCGTGACCGGCTCACCGGACAGCCGGGTTGAATCCGCCGGGGTGGCGCACTTCGATCCGGTCGCTCAGGGCGTCCGGCTAGCACGCACGGCTTCGACCTGTACCAGGCTCAGTCCGGTGATCTGTGCGATCTGGACATCGTTCAGCAGGCCGAGTTTGATGAGATTACGAGCCATCTCGTGGGCCGCTTCCTGACGACCTTTCTGCAACCCGATCTGTTCGCCCTCCTCGCGCGCCTCCAGCAGCAAGGTGGCTTCATCTCGCAGGGCTTTTTCGCGCGCTTCGGCCCAGTAGCGGGCTTCTTCATCGGCGCTCAGGGCGCGGAGTTTTTCGATCGCCCGTTGTACCGGGGCGTAGGTGTGAGTGCTCATCGTGGTGTCCTCTCGCCAGTGTTCGAAGTAGGCGATCCAGGCCGACAGGCGTTCGGGCAGTTGTCCGAGCCGGTCGGCTTTGCGCAGTTCGACAATGTTCAGTTGCAGTTCGCGCCCGAGGCGGACTTCGGGGTGGTCGCGGTCGCGCATCTCGAAGCACCAGAGGGCTTGTTTGGACTGCTCCTCAGCGTCGAACAGCGTGAA
>NZ_WNKT01000150.1 GCF_009720725.1 Allochromatium palmeri | reverse complement strand
TATAAATCTGAGCAGATCGCGCCGACGGTGCGGCGTAACCGCTTGGGAATGCTACGAAAAAATCTCTCTACGGTCGCCTTCGTGCGATCCGCCAGCACCGCCAAAATGGTGAGCGTGCCGTCGATTAAAGCACTGATAACCGTGACGTACTGTCGATGCCCTTTTTTCAACGAAATTTCATCAACCCCAATGACATCGAGACGCTCAAAACGCTCCCAATCGACGGTTTGAGCCACGGATCGATCAATCACACTGTCGAGTTGATCTGAGCTGACATCATATTTACAGCTGACATCCTCAATGGTACTGTTAATCAGTGCGCGCAACAGTTCTTGTTCGTAGGCTTTGGTAAACGCACTGTGCGGTGTATACCACTCCAGTGTTTGCGTCGTTGTCGGCTGATGGTCACAGGTGAGACAGCGATAGCGTTTCGGTTTTAAAATGATTTCCGTGCGATAGTTAAACATCGGCAAATGACGCAAACGAATTTCAGCTCCGACTCCATGAGGGGTCTTGATCCACTGTCCACACCGATGACAGGCACATCCATTTTGCCCGCTCGTCACATAGACATTAAGTGTGCGTGGGTCAGTAAAAACGACTCGATCAATGATAATATTTGAGAGTCCCAGAACGGTTTGGAGTTGCTCGCGGTCAATCATGGCTATTTCGTATAATGAAAGCGGCTCGAAATAAAAGATCAGACAGAATCAATCATAAGCTGCTGATTATAATAAAAATTTACTTTACTTTAAACCCGGAAGAGCC
>NZ_WNKT01000014.1 GCF_009720725.1 Allochromatium palmeri | reverse complement strand
CGCCGGATCGACGGACGGGGCCGAGGCGGCGTGCTTGGCTTCGAGGGCTTCGAGCTTGGCTTTCAGGCGTGCATTGAGCTGCTGGTACTCGCTGACCTGCTGCCGGTAGAACACCAGGGCGAAGAACTCGCCCGGAGGGATACCACCACGGCGATAGCCGGGCGGGAACAGGAGACCGTTATGGACTTCCCAGCCATCCCAGGGCACGAAGCCGGCGAGGATGGCCAGGAGCCGGACGGCGGTCGGGTCCGGGTTGCCTTCGGTTCGCCAGCGCCGCCAGGTGCGCGACGACACGCAACAGGCCGCCGCCGCTTCCTCGTCGGTGAACCGGCAAGCCACCTGCAACGCGCCCAAGGTCGTTGGGTTGGCCGCGAAGCCTTCGGCGCGAAGCTCGGACTCCGACCAGTCCGACGCCGAGGACAACTTGGCCACAGCCTTGGTGGTCTTGGATGACGCGCGAACCCGCACCACGTCTGGCGTGGCAGCGGATTCAGGCGTCTCTGTGATTTCGGATAATGTATATGCCGTCTGCCCCATGGCCCTAGACAACCCCTGTCAATGACCCTACAGGGGAAATCTATATGACTCTGCAAGGCTTGACAATAGCGCAGGGGCATTTTTCGGGCGTATGCTTGCCCTAGAGAGTGACAAGCATCAACGGAGAAGGCATACCATGTCCTTTGGAAAGAACGTCCGGCGCATGCGCCAAGACAAGGGCTGGAGTCAGTACCAGCTATCGAATCGAACCGGAATCAAGGTCGGGCATATCTCCAAGCTCGAACAGGACGAAGGAGACCCGAAGCTCTCGACCCTATACAAGCTGATGGACGCGTTGGGGTGCTCGCCGGATTCGCTGTTGATGGACGTGGAGAAGATGAATCAAGACGCCATCCTCAAGCAGACCCTGGAACGAGCTATGAAACTGACCGAGTTGAACAAGGCGGCCATCATTGAAGTGATCGACGGGTATTGCCGGGCGTGCGGCATGGAACAGGCGTTCATCCCTGGGAACAACTTGCTCCGTCACTTCATAGCGCCCAGGGAGCGCCTGCCGATCGCGGAGGTATTGAAGGGAAGCCAGGACGCCGAACCCTGACGCCGCCCCGCCCAGCATCATGGGGCCCCGCACCCCATGATGCTGGCTCGGATGCAGCGCATTCACTCGCTCAATGGGCGGTCTTTTCGGGCTTGCGGTCTGATATGCAACTACTAATCAAGGCATGGCGACCGAGGCCCGCGCGAATGGGCGTCACAATTCCCATGCACCGACACAACGCGCGCTACCGTCCAATCCCTGGACTTCCGGAGGGCGAGACGGTTGCTAGGGCGTGCCGTCCGCCCCGTCCCTCGGGGCGGATTCACTGGGGCGCCTATTGGGACGCAAGACAGACCAAGCGGTAAGCCCGAACTCATCGCGCCCGTCATCTGGCGTGCAATCCGAAGGGGGCGCGAGTGGCTGATAGGAATTTTCGTCACCAGGGCGGAAGGTGAGCCGGTGCCAGGATTCAGCGTTGCAGCAACGGGAAATAGCGTCACTGTGCCGTTATGCGGTAACGCGACCATCAGCCGTTTGACTGATGAATTTCCGTCACTGCAACGTAAAAGACCCAGAGGGACAGAGCGAATATTCGTCACTGTGCCGTTATGCGGTAACGCGATCCTGGTAGAGCCATGACCGCGAGCGCACGCCCGCCGCCACCGCCCACGCCTTGGCCCAGCGTCCCGCGCCTGGATCGCCGCTCAAGATCGACCGATCGACCGCCTTGGATAGACGCCGCCAAGCATAGGCGCGCCGTTGCCACTGATCCCGCTTCATGAGGCCACCTATTTAAGGTCACTGTGTCGTTATGCAGTAACGCGACCATCAGCCGTTTGACTGATGAATTTCCGTCACTGTGCCGTTATGAGGTAACGTGATGCTCACGCTTCCCGTCCTTTTTTGTCACTGTGACGACCCGGCGCAGGATTTCACGCCGCACCGCCCGGACCTCTGGACGCCAGCAAAGCGCCCAGGCAACCCAGGCGACGACCACGCAGGGATCGAGGCCCAGGGCCTTGGCGGCACGGATCGCCAAGGCATCGAGAACGCGGTTCATGGCTCGCACTCTGGCCAAAAGACGGCCCATTGATCGCCGCTGTCATAGAGCGCCAAGACGACCAGGCCGGAGCGATCCAGACGCCGTGCGGCCCGCTCAGCCTTGCCGCGAGTCGGGTAGACCAGGGCCAAGGCCGGAGTGATCGCCCAGACGTTCACCTGAACCCCGGGGCGCGGTTCCTCGACCAGGCTCAGGAACTCCTGACGCTCGTTGCCGATGCAGAAGCCGACGCGCTTCATGGCGTCCCCCTGGACGATGTTGGCGGGTTTGGCTTGGAGAAGCCGGCCGGGAGCAAGCGCCCACGCGGGGCGTCCGGGCAACGGCGGCAGTCGAAGCAGAGCGCCGGCAGCAACAGCCGACCGACGACCCCACACGGGCGTTTCTTGGGTGCTTGCATGGTGTCGCCCTCAATGCCTTGGGGCCAACCGCGCCGCCGCCGCGCGGATGGTGTCCATATCAGAGACGGCCAGATCAGGCGGACCGTTGAGGAAGAACAGCCGCAGATCCTCGGCCGTTGGGTCATCCTCCCGCCAAGCCAACCAGTAAGGCGAGGGCAGGGCACGCCGACCACGCGGCCCAGACTGCCAGAGCATGGAGAGGTGCATTGACGTCACTGTGACGTCATCGTGACCGAGCGGCACGCGCTCATGCTCGACCAAGCGCCGCTTGGCGTGATCCCAGAAAGCCACGTTCATGCCGCCACCTCCGCAGGCCACCAGGGGCGGAACACATGCAACCCCAAGCGCCCCTCACGCAGGGCCTGATACAGGCGCTCCGTCTGGCGGTCGGCTTCTTCCTGGAAGGCCGTGTCCTTGACGCCGGCGTAGTAGTCGGGCCGGTCGGTCAATTCACGCTCGATGATCTGATCGGCAAACAGCGGATAACGGGCTTGGGCGCGACGCTGCAAGGCGGCACGGCGAGCCTTGGCGCGTGCCTCCTGACTCCAACGCTTGGGCGGTGGTTTATGCCGATTCCAGCAGAGCGAATACCCGCGCGGAAGCTCGCGGAGGGTCCGTTGATAGAGTCGCCGCAGTTCGCCAGGGCGCGCGCCGGCCGTCGCTGGAGCCTCGATCAGTTCCGAGGCCAGGACACGCGGTAAGCCTTGGGGCGGTTCACCATGCAGGGACCAACGGACTTCGTACTCTTGGATGACGGTCTTCGTTTTCATGCTGGAAGCTCCAGAGCATAGGGACAGGGAGAATCGGCGACCCAGCGCACGACGGGCCGCCCAAGATCGAAGCCAACCAGCCGCCAAGGAGAGGGCAGCCAATCGCCGAGCACGCGCGAGACCCAGCCGCCGCCCGGTGCCGGTCGCGGTTCGTCCTGCCAGTCGGGCCAGGCGTCCTTGACCCACTTGGGCGCACGCCACCAGGCGCACTTGGAACGCTCGACCGCCGTCAAGCCGCCCTTGCCGTGAATGCGGGAACCCTTGGGGAACGAGGGTTGAACCTTGCCGTCCTTGGTCCAGCCCTTGGAGGCGTACTTGGCCAGATAGCCGACCGGTTGACGCGCCCATTCCCATTTCGTATGGCCCCAGGGCCACCAGCCTTGTTTGTCGGGCTTGGGCAACGTGACGCCCAGGGGAAGCCAGATCAGGATGTGGTAATGCAGCCGGCCGCGCTTCTCGCCGCGCTCCAGCACCCAGACATAGGGCAGGGCCGGGAGACCCCGCCGCCGCGTCCATTCCCGAATGTGCTTCATCAAGGCCGACATCTGGTCGGGGCTGAACTCGTCTTCATCGCGATAGGTCAAGTGGAGCATCGCCGCCTTCCAGCGCCGCCCACTGGCTGCAAGTCGCTCCTGGATCAGGTTGGCGGCCGTGAGCACCCCCGAGCGCATCCGCTTGAGGCGTCCAAGGTGCGAATCGATGATGACCTGATGCGGACCCGTGCCCAGGGCATCGCCCGGGAGGCCCAGTGTTTGCGGGGCCGTGTCACTTGTTGAGAAAGAGACAAGCCCAGGCGGGACGGCTTCGCCGCCCGCCGAATCCGACCCGACGCGGACGCGATCAGCCATGGCGGGGACACTCCAGGCGCGCGCCGAGCGTGGCCAGTTCGCCGCCGAGGGTCTGGACCTGGACGGCCAGGGCCTGGAGCTGGGAACAGAACGCCGGATCGACGGACGGGGCCGAGGCGGCGTGCTTGGCTTCGAGGGCTTCGAGCTTGGCTTTCAGGCGTGCATTGAGCTGCTGGTACTCGCTGACCTGCTGCCGATAGAAGACCAGGGCGAAGAATTCGCCTGGAGGGATGCCGCCGCGCCGATAGCCGGGCGGGAACAGGAGACCGTTATGGACTTCCCAGCCATCCCAGCCGGCCCAGGGCACGAAGCCGGCGAGGATCGCGAGCAGCCGGACGGCGGTTGGATCGGGTTGACCGGTGGCTCGCCAGCGCCGCCAGGTGCGCACCGAGACGCAACAGGCCGCCGCGGCTTCGGCATCGGTGAAGCGACACGCCAACTGCAATGCGCCCAAGGTCGTTGGGTTGGCCGCGAAGCCTTCGGCTCGAAGCTCGGATTCCGACCAGTCCGATGCCGAGGACAACTTGGCCAAGCGCGCCGGATCGACGGCCAACTTGGCCACAGCCTTGGAAGGCGTGGACGAGGCCTGAACCCGCGCCACGTCTGGCGTAGCGCCCGATTCATGCGTCTCGATGATTTCGGATAATGTATATTATGTAAAGTCAAGCAGATTGGCCGTGTCAACAGCAGATGCACCATCGTGAGCGAGTCCGCGCCTTGACGGCGCGTCTCGCCCACTACCGGTCAGTAATCAATCATTCGGACGTGCCCGCAATAGCGCGACATGCCCACGATGATAAGCCAGCTCCAGTTGCAGATCAGGATGCTCGCGCGTCAGGTGTTCGAGCTTGTCGACCCGCAGGAACACCAGCTCGCCCGGCTTGGGCGCGCGATTGGGCGTAATCGCCTCACGATAGACGCTGAAGCTCGGCATCGAGGTGCGATAGACGACGGTTGGCAGTTCCGTTCGCTTAGCCATGAGCGCCGCCTCCTTGACTGGCGCCTGAAGCGTATCGAGTACGCGCGGCGCCACCTCACCATAGACCACCAGCGTCTGCACCAGCCCAATCAGCACCAGCCGCTGCCAGACCGGCGGACTCGACCAGCGCAGCATCAGCACCGTCAACAGCAGTCCGCCGAAGACCGCGATGCCGTATTCGAGCGTGATCCCGTGCCTCCCCTCTTCGAAGAGAATGACGTCATAAGGCCGGCTCGCCACTACCATGGCGACATCCAAGATAAAAGGCAGGGCCAGCAGCAGACCAAAGAAGACGAGCGGCGGCACAAAGGCCAGCCAGCGATTGGTCAGCACCTCACGATGACGCGCCATGAGAATGAACAGCGGCGTCGCGCCATAGAGCAGATAATGCGGAAGCTGTGTCCCGGAGAACGAGAAGAAGACGATCACCACCAGGAACCAGATCCACAGAAAACGATCGAGCGGATCGAGCCAGGCCGAGCGGTAGCACTTGAACAGACTCAGCATCCAGCCGGTGAACGGCAGCAGGATCACGAGCAGCATGACCAGATAATAGCCGGGGAAGCCGTGATGGCCGTGCATGGCCTCATCGAAGCGACCGAGGTTGTGATCGAGGAAGAAGCTTTTGAAGAAACCGGCGCCATCGTCAAAATAGATCGCCAGATACCAGGGGCCGGCCACCAGCAGGAAGATCAACCAGCCGAGCGGATTGAAGGCCGCGCGTAGCCAGTACCAGATCGCCAGCAGACTCGATTTCGACCAACGGATGCTCGACAGGACGAACAGCAGACTGACCACCACCGGGAAGAAAATGGCCACCGGCCCCTTAGTCAGAAACCCGAGCCCCATCCAGAGATAGGCGCGCAGTACGAAACGGCGACCGGACTTGGGATCGAGCGCCAGCCAGTAGCGATAGATTTCAAAAAACGTCAGCGCGATGAATAGATTGAGCAACGCATCGGCCACTGCCGCCTTGCCGATCAGCGACACCTGAAGGCTGAGCGCCAGCGCCAGCCCCGCCACGGTTGCTGTCGGTGCATCCAGGCGCTCGCGGACGAAGAACCACAGCGCCAGCACCCAGGCGCTTGCAGCCAGCGCGGATGGTAGTCGCAGCCCAAATTCGTCGAAGCCGAACACCTGGGTCGAGGCCGCCTGAGCCCAGTAGATGAGCACCGGCTTGTCGTAGCGCGGCTCGCCATCGCGGTGCGGCGTGATGTAGTTGCCGCTGGCGAGCATCTCGCGCGTGGCCTCGGTGAAGGCGCCCTCGTCGAGATCGTAGAGCGGCATCGCGCCTAGTTGCCAGAAGAAGCTCAGGACCACCACCAGCGCCAGCAGCGCCGGCGAGGTCATCACCCGCCGCATCAGACCACGCCAGCCATGTGGCTCAGCGTCCTTCATCGAAACCGCCTCTGTATTCATTGTTATGACACCTTCCAGCCGGCCGCATCGGGATCGGACTCCCAGCGGATACGATGATGGGTGTGGTCGCCGGCGGCATAGAAGGTCCGCGTCATCAGCTCAGCGAGCACACCAGTTGTGAGAAATTGGATCGAGACGACGAGAAACAGGATCGCTACGAACAGCAAGGGCCGTTGTCCGATCGATTCGCCCAGGATGAATTTGACCACCAGCAGGTGCGTCATCATCAGTCCACCGAGCGTGCCGAACACCAGGCCGATGGAACCGAAGAAGTGCCCTGGACGTGCCCCGAAACGCAGAAAGAAGAAGGCGGCCAGCAGATCGAGCAGCACCCGGAATGTGCGTGAAATTCCATATTTGGACACCCCGAACTGACGCGCCTGGTGATTGACCTCGGCCTCGCCGATGCGCTCGGGCGCGGTCACGGCCGCCACCCATACCGGAATGAAGCGATGCATCTCACCGAGCAGACGCACCTCGCGGATGACCTCGGCACGATAGACCTTGAGGCTGCATCCGTAGTCATGCAGTGCCACGCCCGTCACCCGCCCGATGAGCGCATTGGCCAGACGCGACGGGATCTTGCGCAGCAGCAGATCGTCCTGACGCCGGCGCCGCCAGCCCTGCAACAGATCCAGATCACGCTTCAGCAGCGCGTCGACCAGACGCGGGATGTCGGCCGGATCGTTTTGGAGATCGCCGTCGAGCGTGGCGATCAGCTCACCGCGCGCTGCGTCGAGTCCAGCCTGCATGGCCGCTGTTTGGCCGAAGTTACGTCGCAGCTGGATGACGCGCACATGGGAACCAAGGCGTTCGGCCAGAGTCCGCAGGCGCGCCGCCGTGCCGTCACGGCTGCCGTCGTCGACACAGATCAGCTCCCAGTCGCCGCGATAGTCTGCCAGCCCCTCGTGCACCTGCGTCAGCAGCGGCTCGACGTTGTCGACCTCCTGATAGAGCGGAATGACGATCGAGAGCCGGGGGCGCCGTTCGGCGCGCTCGGGCGTGGCAGTGGAGCTGGACATCGGACGGACAATCCTAGGATTCGGGGCAACACCACCCCATCGCGGGGAAGCTAAAGGGTCTGGGGGGAAAATTCAACACATGCGAACGCTTTCACACGATGGACACATGGTCATCAATCCTTCACAAGGCTCTGGTCTACTCATCTGCGTCGGAGCAGAATCGATTCACATCAGAGGATTCAGACCTAGCGGCTGCCTTGGCCTTTAGTGAGGCCGGCACCTGAATCACAGCGGCAAACCATCATGCACGCAAAATCCATATCGAAGCACGACCAGGCAAGCGAGTTCATGATCCAGGCTCGCGACACCCTGACCTACGCCCTGCAACCCATCGTCAACATCCATACCGGAAGCGTCTTCGGTTACGAGGCCCTGCTGCGCGGTTGGGATCGGTTGGGATTTGCGACCGCCCATGCTCTGCTCGATCAGGCCTGGATCCTGAACCTCTCGGCCGCGCTGGACGCGATGCTCGGCACCCTGGCGGTCAGCCGCTTCGCTGCGTTGCCGAACGCACCACGCTACCGGCTGTTCTTCAACCTGGATCCGCATCTGGTCGACACCGATCATGGCCGATGCGCGCTCGAATGGCTCGTGCCGCCCGGCTTGAGACCCGACAATCTCTGCCTCGAACTCTCCAGGCGCGTCGACCACAGCCTCCACCCCGACCTCGGGGTCATGATCGCCGGCTATCGCCATTACCGGCTCCATGTCGCCATCGATGACTTCGGCGACGGACACTCTGGACTTCGCCGGCTCTATGAGCACCCGCCCGACCACATCAAGCTTGATCGCTTTCTCATCCAGGACATCGACACCGATCACCGCAAACGCTCGATCATCGCCAACACGGTGCAACTGGCCCATCAGCTCAACGTCCAGGTCATCGCCAAGGGCATCGAGACCGAGGGCGAACTCCTGACCTGTCGCGAGATCGGTTGCGATCTGGCCCAGGGCTATCTGATCGCCCTGCCCCAGCTCGATCCGGGCGCCCTACTCCCCGATTACACCCTGGTCGCTGAGATCCACCAGCGCAACCAGCGCGAACTGCCCGGCGATCTGGGACTGATCGAATCCTTCCTGGAGTCCATTCCGCCGATCCGCGTCAGCGAGGGCATCGCGCGACTGTTCGAGGCGCTGCGGCGCGACAAGCAGCATCACATCGTCCCGGTGCTCGACGAGGCCGATCGTCCGCTGGGACTGGTGCACGAATCCGACATCAAGGACTTCATTTATTCGGCCTATGGGCGCGACCTCATCGTCAATCGTGCCTTTGCGCGTCAGGTGTGCGACTTCGTCCAGCCCTGCCCGCTGGTCGACATCCATGATCCCATCGATCGGCTGCTGGAGGCCTATTCAGCCGCCGCCGACACGGCCGGCGTGCTCATCACCCGCGATGGATGCTATCAGGGGTTCATCTCCGCGACCTCGCTGCTCAAGCTCGTCGAGCAGAAGAATCTGGCCGTGGCACGCGATCAGAATCCATTGACCAAACTCCCCGGCAACAAACCCATCCATCGTTTCGTCTCGCGCGCGATCAGCGAGCGCGACCACAGCTGGCATCTGGCCTACATCGACTTCGACAACTTCAAGGCGTTCAACGATTACTACGGCTTTCGGCGCGGGGATCGCGCCATCCAGCTCTTTGCCGACCTGCTGCGCGCGGAGCTGGAGCAGCACGGCTGGTTCGTCGGGCATGTCGGCGGGGACGATTTCTTCGCGGGGATTCAGGATGCGCCGCTGACGGCGGTGCTGGAGCGGCTCGAATGGCTGCTGGAGAAGTTCCGGATCGACGTCCAGAGTCTCTATGACCCCGAAGATCGCCGGCGCGGCCATCTCCAGGCCAAGGACCGCTATGGTCAGCTCCGGGAGATGCCGCTGATGCGCTCTAGTCTGGCGCTGCTTGAGATCCGTCCGGGCGACGACTACAGCGATGGCGACGAACTCGGCCGCACCATCGCCCAACTCAAGCATGCGGCCAAGCAGAGTCCTTCCGGGCTGGTGCTCCAGCGCGAGCCAAACGGTCCGGCGCACGTCATGCCGACGGTCGGACTGGACGAGTCAGACGCGCGTTGCACGAACACCTAAGGCCGCCCGCTCCACCGAAATCATCCCTGCATCCAGGCGCGCACCTGATCCGGGGCCGGCACGCCGCCCGAATGGATCACCTGCCCGTCCAGCACCACGCCGGGTGTCGACATCACACCATGACCCAGGATCTCGGCCATGTCCGTGACCTTTTCGAGTCGGATCTCGACCCCGGCCTCCCTGGCGGCCTGTTCAATCGCGCGTGCCGTCACCTCGCAGTTACGGCAACCGCCGCCCAGCACCTTGAATGTTTTCATTGAAATAAACCCTCGCTTCAGGCAATCAGATTGAATCCCCAGCCGACCAGCATAAAGGCCACCGCCAGCACCCCGGCGAACAGCGCCAGTGCTGGCCAGCGGATGACCTTACGCAGAATCAGCATCTCGGGCAAGGACAGCGCGGCGACACTCATCATCAGGGCCAGTGTCGTACCGACCGCGACCCCCTTGGTCAACATCGCCTCGGCCACCGGAATGACGCCGGTGGCGTTCGAATAGAGCGGAATCCCCAGGAGTACCGCCGCCGGAACCGTATACCAGGCCTCGCCGCCCAGATAACGGCTCACCCAGTCTTCCGGCACGAAGCCGTGGAAGAGCGCCCCCACGCCGATGCCGATCAGTACCCAGAGCCACAGCCGGCGCAGGATCTCGCGCACCTCGGCGAGCGCCTGACGATGACGTCCGCGCAGACTGCGATCCGGCTCGACGCGATTGGCCTCACCCAAACGGATCTTCCAGACATAGTCCTCGACCCAGCGCTCGGGCCGAAACCGCTGCATGACGATTCCGCCGAACCAGGCCACCGCGAGACCGGCGAGCACATAGAGCGTGGTCAGCTTCCAGCCCAGCACCCCGATCAGGATGACGACGGCCACCTCGTTGATCATCGGACTGGCGATCAGGAACGAAAAGGTCACACCCAGCGGAATCCCGGCCTCGACGAAGCCGATGAACAGCGGCACCGAGGAGCAGGAACAAAAGGGCGTGACCGCGCCCAGCGTGACCGCCATCCCGCGCGCCTGCCAGTCGGGACGTCCGCGCACGAACTCGCGCACCCGCTCGGGCGAGAGCATGGCGCGCAACAGCCCCATCACATAGATGACGATGACCAGGAGCACGAAGATCTTGGCCACGTCCATGACGAAGAAGTGGACGGCCGCGCCCAGACCCGAGGCCGGCTCCAGGTGCAGCAGTCGGAAGGCGATCAGCGCGCCGAGTGCGTCGAACATCGCGTTCAGGCTTCAGCCGCGGCCGGAGCCGGTGTGAGCGTCGTACCGATCCGGTCGAGTTCGCGTTGCAGCTTCAGCCGGTCGATCGAGGCCAGCGGCAGTGCGGTGAAGATCTTGATCCGGTTCTCCAGCTCGCGGAAGGCGGTGCGGAAGGCCATCATGCGCGCGACCTCGTCGCCCTCGGCCGCCGCCGGATCGGGCAGACCCCAGTGCGCCGTCATCGGCTGGCCGGGCCAGACCGGGCACACCTCGCCGGCGGCCTGATCACAGACCGTGAAGACGAAATCCATGACCGGCGCGTCGGGCTGGGCGAACTCGGCCCAGTCCTTACTGCGCAGTCCATCGGTCAGATAGTTGTTGCGCTTCAGGATCTCGATGGCCAGCGGATGCACCGCGCCCTTGGGATGGCTGCCGGCGCTGAAGCCCCGAAAGCGGCCGTTGCCCCAGCGTTCGAGGATGCGCTCGGCCAGAATGCTGCGCGCTGAGTTGCCGGTGCAGAGAAACAACACATTGTATACACACTCGGGCATGGGAGGCTCCCGTTGAGACTCAGGATCGATGGATGGATTCGAGACGCCGGCTATTGCAAACAGCGGCGTGGGAACGTCGGCGCGCGCGGGTCGATTCGACATCGCCGCCAGCGCGCGCGCGTCCTCGATGAAGGGTGATTGGGTATGCGCGACCGCGACCGTCTCGCGCAGGATGGTGCCGATCCAGTCCGGCAGATCAGGATGCAGGCGATAGTGCATCCAAACACCCTCGCGCCGATCCTGCACCAGTCCCAGTTCACGCAGCTGCGCCAGATGGCGCGAGACATGCGGCTGAACCACGCCCGTGGCCTGGGTCAGCTCGCAGACACAGAGTTCGCCTTGGGTGGCGAGCAGCAGCAGACAGCGCAGGCGCGTGTCCTGGGCCAGGGCGGAAAAGAGATCGCGTGGGGTGATCGTTGCCATGGCGAAAATATATATTCATCAATATATATTTTCAAATGTATATTTACATTCATGCCACCGCTCTCAGCGCGCCCCGCTGCCATAGCAGATAGATCGCCGGGATGACGAACAGGCTCAGCAGCGGCGCGGTGATCATGCCGCCGACCATGGGCGCGGCGATGGGGCGCATGACCTCGGAGCCGACACCGCCCAGCAGCATGATCGGCAGGAGTCCGGCGAAGATGGTGGTGACCGTCATGGCCTTGGGACGGATGCGCAGGACCGCGCCCTCTTCGATGGCGGCCTTCAGATCCGCGTCGCTCGCCAGACGCCCGGCGCGGCGCGCCTCGTCCAGCGCGTTGTCGAGATAGACCAGCATGATGACGCCGAACTCGGCCGCCACCCCGGCCAGCGCGATGAAGCCCACGGCCACGGCGATCGACAGGTTGTAGTCGAGCAGATGGATGAGCCACAGACCGCCGACCAGGGCGAAGGGCAGCGACAACATCACCAACAGCGCCTCGGACGCCCGAGAGAAGGTGAGATACAGCAGCACGAAGATGATCAGCAGCGTCAGCGGCACCACCAGCGCCAGACGTTCCTGGGCGCGTTCCATGTACTCGTACTGCCCGGACCAGGTCAGCGAATAGCCCGGCGGCAGCCGGATCTGTTCGGCGACCACCTGCCGAGCCTCCGCGATCCAGCGCCCGAGATCCCGCCCACGGATGTCGACGAAGACCCAGCCGTTCAGACGCGCGTTCTCACTCTTGAGCATGGGCGCGCCATCGGTGATCCTGACCTCGGCGATCTGCGCGAGCGGAATCTGGGCCCCGCTCGGGGTGACGATGGGCAGTTCGCGCAGTTTCTGGAGGTCATCGCGCTGTTCGCGTGGAAAGCGAATGTTGATCGGATAGCGTTCGAGTCCTTCGACCGTGCGGCTGACATTGATCCCACCGATGGCCGCCGCGACCAGATCGTTGATGTCACTGACGTTCAAGCCCACCCGCGCCGCCGCCAGCCGGTCCGGGACGATCTCGATATAGCGCCCGCCGGCGACCCGTTCGGAGAAGGCCGAGGCGGTGCCCGCCACCTGTTTCACCGCGCGTTCCACCTGGGCGCCGATCCGCTCGATCTCGGTCAGATCCGCGCCGGCGATCTTGATGCCGACCGGGGTCTTGATGCCAGTGGCCAGCATGTCGATGCGGGTCTTGATCGGCATCACCCAGGCATTGGTGACGCCGGGCAGCGCAACGGTCGCGTCCAGCTCGGCGATGAGCGTCTCCAGCGTCATGCCTTCGCGCCACTCGGAGCGCGGCTTGAGCTGGATCAGGGTCTCGACCATGGTCAGGGGGGCCGGATCGGTGGCGGTATCGGCGCGGCCCATCTTGCCGAACACCCGCTCGACCTCCGGCAGGCCGGCGATCAGCCGGTCGGTCTGTTGCAACAACTGCTGTGCCTTGCCGATGGAAATACCCGGCAAGGTGGTCGGCATGTACATCAGGTCGCCTTCGTAGAGATCGGGCATGAACTCGGTGCCGAGTTGCGTGAGCGGCCACCAGGCGCTCAGCATCACGAGCACCGCCACGCCGAGCGTCAGGCGCGGCCGGCGCAGCACGGCGCGCAGCGCCGGGCGATACACCCAGATCAGGCTGCGGTTGAGCGGATTGGCCATCTCGCTCGGGATGCGCCCGCGCACCAGATAGCCCATCAGCACCGGCACCAGAGTGACAGCCAGCCCGGCCGCGGCGGCCATGGCATAGGTCTTGGTGAAGGCCAGCGGACTGAACAGCCGCCCTTCCTGCGCCTGAAGGCTGAAGACCGGCAGAAAGCTCAGCGTGATGATCAGCAGACTGAAGAAGAGCGCCGGGCCGACCTCGGCCGCCGCCTCGCCGATCACCCGCCAGTGGTCCTCGCCGCGCGGACGCGCCCCATGCGCGGCCTCCCAGCGCTCCAGATGCTTGTGGGCGTTCTCGATCATGACGATGGCCGCGTCCACCATGGCGCCGATGGCGATGGCGATGCCGCCCAGGGACAGGATGTTGGCGTTGATGCCCTGGTGCTGCATGACGATGAAGGCTGCCAGGATGCCGAGCGGCAGGCTCAGGATCACCACCAGCGCCGAGCGCAGATGGAACAGGAAGGCGAGGCAGACCAGAGCGACGACGACGAATTCCTCGATCAGCTTGGTCCGGAGGTTGTCGACCGCGTCCAGGATCAGCCCGGAGCGGTCGTAGGTCTCGACGATCTCCACGCCCTCGGGGAGGCTCGCGCGCAGGACGTCGAGACGCTCCTTGACCGCGCCGATGGTCGCCAGCGCATTCTCGCCCGAGCGCATGACGATGATGCCGCCTGTGATCTCGCCTTCGCCGTCGAGATCCGCCACCACCCGGCGCATCTCGGGACCGACCTGCACCCGGGCGATGTCGCGCAGCAGCACCGGCGTGCCGGCGGGCGAGGTCTTCACCGGGATCAGCGCGATGTCTTCGAGCGAGCGCAGATAGCCGCGCGTGCGCACCATGTATTCGGCCTCGGCCAGTTCCAGCACCGAGCCGCCGACATCGCGGTTGGCGTTCTGCACCGCCGCGATCACCTGCCGCAGCGGGAGGCCGAAGCTGCGCAGTTTCTCCGGGTCGACGACGATCTGATACTGACGCACCATGCCGCCGACGGTCGCGACTTCGGCCACGCCGGGCAGGGATTGCAGCTCGAACTTCAGGAACCAGTTCTGCAGGCTGGTCAGCTCGGCCAGATCGTGCCGGCCGGTGCGGTCCACCAGCGCATAGCTGTAGATCCAGCCCACGCCGGTTGCATCCGGTCCCAGGCGCGGCTGCACGCCATCCGGCAGATCGGCGGCGGCCTGATTCAGATATTCGAGCACCCTGGCGCGCGCCCAGTACAGATCGGTCCCGTCCTCGAAGATGACATAGACATAGCTGTCGCCGAAGAAGCTGTAGCCACGCACCGCCTTGGCGCCCGGCACCGAGAGCATGGTGGTGGTGATGGGGTACGTGACCTGCTCCTCGACCACGCGCGGGGCCTGACCGGGGAAACCGGTCTTGACGATGACCTGGACGTCGGACAGGTCGGGAATGGCATCGAGCGGGGTGCGGGCCAGGGCGTATAAACCCCAGGCGGTCAGGGCCAGGGCCGCGAGCAGAACCAGAAAGCGGTTGCGGAGCGACCAGAGGATGACGGCTTTCATTCAGTGGCCTCCATGGCCACTGTGCGCCGCTGCGGCGGCGCCCTCGGCGCCCGGCTCACTCAGACGCTGGAAGCTCGCGCGCAGATTGGACTCGGAGTCGATCAGGAACTGCCCGGAGGTGACGACGCGATCCCCGGCTTCGAGTCCGGACAGGATCTCCACCACGCCGTCACGCTGCATGCCGCTGACCACGTCGACCGGCTGGAAGCGCCCGTCGCCAAGCGCCCGGACCACGCTCGTGCGCGTGCCGGTGACGATCAGCGCCTCGGCCGGAATCTTGAGCACATCGCGCTTGGGTCCGCCGAAGATCTCGACATCGGCGAACATGTTGGGTTTGAGACTGAGATCCGGATTGTCGAACACCAGGCGCACGCGCAGGGTGCGGGTGTCGGGATCGAGTTCCGGATAGAGATAGTCGACCTGACCGTCCCAGGTGCGTCCGGGGCGGGCCGGCACCCGGATCTCGGCTGGCGCGCCGGGTTTGAGCCAGTCGATCTGATGCTCGTAGACGTCGACCATGACCCAGACGCGGCTCAGGTCGGCGACCCGGAACATCTCGGTCGACTCGGTCACATACATGCCTTCGCGCGCTTCGATTCGGGTGACGATGCCGTCCATGGGCGCGCGCACCGGGATGCGGTTGCGCGGCCGGTCGTCGCGCTCGATGGCGCTGATTACATCATCCGGCACCGCCAGCAGCCGCAGCAGATTGCGCGCCTTGTCGGTATCGATGCGGGCGCCGGAGCGGCCCTCGCGCGCCAGCAGGAAATCGATCTGGGCCGAGAGGATGTCGGGGGCGTAGAACTCGGCCAGCGTCTGACCGCGTTTGACCGGCTCGCCTTCGGCACGCAGATCCAGCGCCTCGATCCAGCCCGAGGCGCGCGGATGCACATGGGCGAGGCGCGTCTCGTCATAGGTCACGCGCCCGAGGGTGCGGATGGCGCGCCAGAGGAGTCCGCGCTCCGCCACCGCCGTGCGCACTCCGAGCGTCTGTACCACGGCTGACGTCAGGCTGACCGGCGGATAGCGGTCGGTCATGGGTTCGACCCGTTTCTCGACCAGATCCATGCCGCAGATCGGACAGGTACCGGGTTCGTCGCGGATGATCTGGGGGTGCATCGGGCAGACGTACTGGGTGACGGCGGCCGGCGAGTGCGGATCAGCGTGGGCGTGCCCGGCGTGGCTGTCGTCGTGCGTTGTGGCCAAGGGGGAACCGGCCGTCGCCTCCGAAGCGAACGCCGTGTCCCCGAAGGTCATCGCCCAGGCGCTCCAGCCGAGCGCGACCACTCCCAGCAGGAACGCCCGCCGGCTCAAGGCATCGTCTCGATTTCGGTGATCCGGTAGACCTGATCCGCCCCCAGCTCTACGCGGAAGCGCACGGCGTCACCCGCTTGTATCGACTCCAGATCGACGCCCTCGACCACGGGCAGATCCATGGTCATCTCCGGCCAGTTCAGGGCCGGCATCGGCTCGTGCGTGATGTTGACGACGCCTTGTGATGGATCGACGCTGTTGATGAGTCCCTGGCCACTGGCGGCCATGCTCGCCTGACCGTGCATCCCGGCGTGGTCGCTCATCGAACTGTGGTCCATCATCGCTTCGCCGTGTGAGGCGGGATCGGCTGCGATGGCCGGTGAGACGCTGAGAACCATCAGCAGAGCCAATCCAGGCAGGAGAGTGGCCGCTGAAGGCCGCGAGGGGAAACGCGCAGAGAAGGCTGTATGATCGACAGAAATCTGGGGCATCGTGGTCTCCTGAAACAGAGTAGTCATGAGGCCCGGATCATGGCAGTGAACTGAGCCATGGCAGGGCACGGCGGATAGAAACGAATCCCGTTCGCTACGGACAGCGACGGATTGGCATGGTTCAATATAGGGGGTGACGATTGACTTCCACGGTGATGTGGACCAGTTCTTCGTGAATGCTCAGCGCCTGCCGGACTGAGTCCGGCTCCAGCGCTTCCGTCACCACCAGCGACAGGATACAAGCGTACTTGTCCCGGCCGACCCGCCACACATGCAGATCGGCGATCGCGGCCTTGACCGGCAACTTCGCCACCACCTCACGGACCTCGGCCACTACGGGGCGATCCATCTCAGCGTCGATGAGTACGCGGCTGGTGTCGCGCAACAGCCCATAGGCCCAGATCGACACCAGGGCCGCGCCGACCAGACCCATGACCGGATCGAGCCAGGCCGCGCCCCACAGCTTGCCGCCGAACAGCGCCACGATCGCGAACAGCGAGGTCGCCGCGTCCGCCAGGACATGCAGATAGGCGGCGCGCAGATTGAGATCATGATGCTGGTCATGGTGGCCATGTCCATCGTGATGGTGATGATGCCCATGTCCGTCCCTGAGCAGCCAGGCGCAGACCAGATTCACCACCAGCCCCAGCACGGCGATGCCGATCGCCTGATCGTAGTGGATCGGCATCGGCGCCAGCAGTCGCTCGACCGAGTGGTACACCATGAATCCGGCGACGACCACCAGAAAGAGCGCACTGGTATAGCCGCCGAGGATCTCGATCTTCCAGGTGCCGAAGGCGAAGCGCGGATCCTGCGCGAAGCGGCGCGCGGCCCAATAGGCCAGCACCGAGAGTCCGAGCGCGAACGCATGTGAACTCATGTGCCAGCCGTCGGCGAGCAGCGCCATGGAGTTGAAGACCCAGCCGCCGGTGATTTCGGCGACCATCATGGTGGCCGTCAGCCACACCACCCAGCGCGTATTGCGCTCGGCGAGCGGATTGCCTTCGTCGAAGACGTGGGAGTGTCGACGGGCTTCAAGTGCAGTACTGTCTGGCGTCATCCAAGTTCTCGACTTCGATCAGCTATCGCGTCGAAACAAGAATAAGATGCAACTGCGCGGCTCGCAATCCTCGCTTCACCCCGGCTGGATCGGAAACCCGGTCAGTGGCCCGATACCGAGCCGGTCGCGGCTGAACAGCGGCGGCCCCTGCATATAGACCGTGACCAGGCGCGCGAGCGATTCGAGCGCGTCGAGATGAATGCGCTCATAGCCGTGCGAGGCATCGACGCCGAAGGTGACGAGCGCAGTACGCACATCGTTGCCCGCTTCCAGTGCTGCGGCGCTGTCGGAGCGGTAGTACTTGAAGACATCGCGCTGATGCGGGATGGTGAACTCCTGGCAGAGCTGGATCAAACGATGGGTCAGATGATAATCGAAGGGGCCGCTCTGGTCGGCCATGGCGATGGTCACGCCGAACTCGCTGGAGTTCTGACCGGGCGCCGAGGTGCCGTTGTCGATGGTGAGCATCTCGGCGACGTCCTGATGCAGCGCGGCCGAGGCGCCCGAACCGATCTCCTCCGAGATGGTGAACAGCGGATGGCAGTCGACCGGCAGCGTCAACCCCTCGCGCTGCACGGCCTCGATCGCGGCCAGTAACACCGCGGCGCCCGCCTTGTCGTCGAGATGGCGCGAGTTGATAAAGCCGGTGTCGGTGATCTCGGGTGTGGTGTCGATGGCCAGGAAATCGCCGACGTGGACGCCCAGCCGCAGCAGATCTTCGAGCTTATGGACGCGGGCATCGATGCGGAACTCGACGTAGTCCCAGCCCCCCGGCTGATTGTCGATCTCGGGCGCGAAGGTGTGCCCGGACGCCTTGAGCGGCAGGATAGTGCCGCGCCACTGGCCGGTGTCGGTGAAGAGTGTAGCGCGCGCGCCCTCGGCGAAACGCGCGTTCCAGTGCCCGACCGGGACCAGTTGCAGTCGCCCGTTGTCCTTGAGTCCCTTGACCATGGCGCCGAGCGTATCGATATGGGCAACGACGGCCCGATCCGGCTGCGAGACCTTGCCGCTGAGCGTGGCGCGGATGGCCCCGCGCCGGGTCAGCTCGAAGGGCACCCCGAGCTGTTCCAGACGCTGACAGACCAGATGCACGACCCGGTCGGTATAGCCGGACGGGCTGGGTGTGAACAGCAGTTTGAGCAGAGTCTCAACCAGATACCCGGTATCGATGCTAGGCAATTTCATCCCAACCCCTCGCGCACAACGGTGCGTGGAAACAATAGATCGACGAAGCGCTCAGCGGTCGGTTGTGGCTCATGATTGGCCAGACCGGGGCGCTCATTGGCTTCGATGATGACATAGTCGGTCCCGCGCACGTCGGGCACGAGCAAATCCAGTCCAGTCACCGGAATGTCGAGCGCCCGCGCCGCCGCGCAGGCCGCCTCAGCGAGCACGGGGTTGAGATCCGCGGTGACGTCGTGGATGGTGCCGCCAGTGTGCAGGTTGGCGGTCTTGCGCACCTGGAGCACTTCGCCCTCGGGCAGGACGTCCTTCATGCCATAACCGGCCTGACGCACGCAACGCTCTGTTTCGGCATCGAGCGGGATTGAACTTTCGCCGCCGGTCGCCGCGCGTCGGCGCCGACTGCGCGCCTGGATCAGATCGCGGATACTGTGACACCCAGTGCCGACCACCTGGGCCGGGCGACGGATGGCGGCGGCCACGACCTTGAAGTCGATGACGACGATGCGCAGATCATCGCCTTCGACGAACTCCTCCAGGATCACCACCTCGCAGACCCGACGCGCGAGCGCAATCGCCGTCTCCAGCGTCTCGGGATCGCGCACGTCGACGCTGATCCCCGCCCCCTGCTCGCCGCGTGCCGGCTTGACCACCACCCGCCCGAAGCGTGACAGAAAGGCTTCGGCCTGATCGAGCGCCTGATAGCGGATCTGCTCGGGCACCCGCAGACCGGCACGCTTGAGTACGCGCTGGGTGATGGCCTTGTCATCGCAGCGGCTCATGGCAATCGCGCTGGTCAGGTCGCTCAGACTCTCGCGGCAGAGGATACGCCGCCCGCCGAGCGTGAGCGCGAAATAGCCCGCTTCGGCATCGATCACCTCGACCCCGATCCCGCGTCGACGCGCCTCATCGACGATGATGGTGGCATAGGGGTTGAGATCAGCCTCGGGCTGACGGCCGATGAACAGCGGCTCGTTGAAGGCGTTCTTGTTTTTGAGCGCAAAGGCCGGGATGCGCTCGAAGCCGAGTTTGCGATAGAGCCGGATGGCGTTGCTGTTGTCGTGCATCACCGACAGATCCAGAAAGGCCCGACCGCGTGCCTGATGGTATTCGACGACCTGGCGCACCAGCGCCTCGCCGATGCCCGGATAAGGCGCCTGCAGATCGACGGCCAGCGCCCAGAGACTGGCGCCGTTCTCCGGATCCTGGAAGGCGGCGGCGTGATCGACCCCATTGACCACGCCCAGCAGACTGCCGTCCTGGCTGTCCTCGGCGATCCAGTAACTCAGTACCTTAGAGGTACGCTGATTCCAGACGAACTCTGCGCCCGGCGGCACCATGTGATGGGCAAGGTAGAGGCGCTGGATGGCCACGGCATCGGTGTGGCTGTTGAGCAGCCGGACATGGAAGCCCTTGGGCCGGCGCGTGCAGGACTGATAGCGCTCGAACCAGAGTCGAAAGGTATGCGAGGGGTCGAGAAACAGATCCTGGGGCGCATAGGAAAGCACCACATGTGGATCGTTGAGATAGAGCGCCACGTCGCGCTTGCCCGGATGCTCTTCCTGTAAGGACCGTGCTAGCGACTTGGGGTCGGTGAAGGTTTGGCCGAACAGCAGCCGGCCCCAGCCGCAGTCGACGGCGACACCGGCGGGCGCGACCGAGAGATCGGCACGCGGACGCCGGTCCCAGTTCTTGAGCGAAGGGGCACGACTGCGTTCGAGTCGATGGTTGAAGCGATCTTTGAGACTCATTGATGCACCCTATCCTGTCGGTGTCCGAGGGATCGGTGGACGGCTCGATCACAGGCCCTGCTGCTGCAACCAGAGTTCCAGAAGCGCGGCCTGCCAGAGTTTGGAGCCACGCAGGGGGGTGATGTGCGCTTCGGGCGCAGCGAGCAGGGTCTCTACAGAGTCAGGCTGGAACAGACCGCGTGCGCGCGCCGGGGACGAATGGAGCAAGTCGCGCATCATCTCCAGCACCGGCCCGCGCGGATATTTGAGCGCCGGCACGGGGAAATAGCCCTTGGGCCGGTCGATGACCTCGCTCGGGATGATGCGCCGCCCGATCGCCTTGAGTACGCCCTTGCCGTCGTCGCACAGCTTGTGCGCGTCCGGCATCCGCGCGGCCAGCTCGACCAGCTCGTGATCGAGGAAGGGCACCCGCGCTTCCAGACCCCAGGCCATGGTCATGTTGTCGACACGCTTGACCGGATCGTCGACCAGCATGATCTGCTGATCCAGACGCAGTGCCTTGTCGACCGGCGCGCTGGCGCCGGGACGGGCGAAGTGCGCGGCGATAAAGGCGCGGCTGTGGTCCTCGCCGTGGAAACGCGGATCGACCATGCGCCGGTATTCATCCTGATCGCGGTCGCAGAAGGCGCGCGCATAGTCGGCGGCCGGATCCTGACTGCCGATCAGCGGCGGATACCAGTGATAGCCGGCGAACACCTCGTCGGCGCCCTGCCCGCTCTGCACCACCTTGACGTGTTTGGAGACCTCGTGCGAGAGCAGATAGAAGCCGATGGCATCATGGCTGACCATGGGTTCGGACATGGCGCGCACGCAGTTGGGCAGCTCGGGCAGCAGACGCGCCGCCGAGTCGACCTGGATCTTGTGGTGGGTGGTGCCGTAGTGACGGGCGATGATGTCCGAGTATTGGAACTCGTCGCCGACCTCGTCGCCGACCGTCTCGAATCCGACCGAGAAGGTGTTGAGTCCCTGTTGCCCCTGTTCGGCGAGCAGGCCCACGATCAGGCTCGAATCCAGTCCGCCCGAGAGCAGCACCCCGACATCGACGTCGGCCACCAGTCGCCGTGCGACCGCCGTGCGCAGGCTCGCCAGAATCCGTTCCTGCCAGTCCTCGAAGCTCAGACCGCGTTCCTCGGGGCGTGGCTCGAACACCGGCTCCCAATAGATCAGGTCGCGGATGCGCCCGTCGGGTTCGATGACGCGGAGGGTTGCTGGCGGGAGCTTACGCACCCCGGCGAGGATGGTATAGGGCGCCGGCACCACGGCATGAAAGTGCATGTAGTGATGCAGGGCCACCGGATCGATGTCGGTGTCGATACCGCCGCCGGCGAGCAGCGCCGGCAGCGTCGAGGCGAAACGCAGACCGCCGGTGACCTCGGCGTAATAGAGCGGCTTGATCCCGAGCCGATCGCGCGCCAGCGTCAGCCGGCCCGAATCGCGCTCGGCGATGGCGAAGGCGAACATGCCATGGAAGCGCTCGACACAGTCCGCGCCCCAGGCATGGAACGCCTTGAGCACCACCTCGGTGTCGCCGTTTGAGAAGAAGCGATAGCCCTTGGCGCTCAGTTCTTCGCGCAGGGCCTGGTAGTTGTAGATGCAGCCGTTGAAGGCGATCGACAGCCCGAGTTCGCTGTCGACCATAGGTTGAGCGGCGTGAGTGCTCAGATCGATGATGGACAGACGTCGGTGTGCCAGTGCTACCCGTCCCTGCTGCCAGGCGCCGTGCCCATCGGGACCGCGCGGGTGCATCGAAGCACTCATGGCGCTCAGGGCGTCGAGATCGACGGGGACATCATCGAGGCGAATTTCTCCGCAAAAACCACACATATTTCAATCCACGCCCGACTTTTCGGCTGGGCGATGCTGTTTAACATTTGACCCATTATGCCTGCTGGAGATGTTTCAATCCACGCCACTCCTCCGACCGGGCGATGAGCGCTCTCGCGATTTCATCTACCAATCTAGGGGTGCTGATCTACTGATGAAGACAGGATTCCAGGGTTGAAGCTGATGGCGAGCCGGTTTGAGGTGTGGGCCTGAAAAAGCCCGCGCGCGGCAGGCTTGGATGGATGGCGCCATCCGTGGCGCGGCGTCTGTCAGACTAGACGCGCCGCTTCAGCAAGGCCCGCCTCGCGATCGGCATATTCAACCGCCTTCAGGGCGCGCCTGTAAGGGCTTGGGGCTAAGCGCATCACGGCCTGGGGTAGTCGCTTGGCCAGTTGGAAGCCTGTGAGATACACCAGACGCAGAACACTGCTGTGCGCCAGAATCAGCCCCTGCAAGGCCCGGTAGTAGGCTGCGACAACACGGCGGACGTCCTGGTCATCAAAGGCCTGATCGCGGAACAGGATCGATGCCTTGGCGTCTGCTTGACGAAGCATCTCATTGAAATCATGCTCCTCCCATCGCGTAAAAATCGCCTCAAGCAGGCGGTCAAGCCCAACATTTGGAGCGGCACGAAGAAGTTGATTAACGCGGGTGTAGTAGTGTCGAAAAACGGGGCCATCTTCTTTCAGAGCGCCTGATGCGACGAGATAGATCAAGTCGTCGCGCACAGCGTACATGGCAAAGCAGGCTTGTTTCCTGATAATGCCCAGGAAGAGCTGGTAGAGCACGATCAGGCCAACCGCGAAGATGGCGGCATTCAACCAAAAGGCCACTGTGTTCATGATGTTCACTCAGAGCTTTGGCGGTTTTTGAGGATCTGTTGCTCCAGTCGCTTCTTGGCTTCAGCGCAGTCGTCGATCCGTTGCTGCAGAATGGATCTCCACAGGGCGCAGAGCCAGAGCCCCAGAACACCGATCGCCAGGAATGTCACAACGGTGAAGGCCCACACAACAGGCGGATCTTGAATATTAAGGCTACGCCACAGCCAGTCCAGGCCGATGACCAGACCGAGCCACGACCCGATCGTTGTCAGAAATTTTCCCATCGGCGCTGTAATCGCTGTTCTGTAGCCTTTGGCTAGCCTAACAACTTCAGGTTCCACTGCCTACCGGGCGAGCAGCCATCGTGGACTTCAGCCGTGAGCGTGAAGCCGCCGATCGACGCTAAAACCGTCACTTTTCAAAGGCTAGATTTGGGCTTCGTAGCCGAGCGCCGGCGCCAGCCAGCGTTCGGCCTCGGCGAGCGTCATGCCTTTGCGCCGCGCATAGTCCTCGACCTGATCGCGCTGGATGCGCCCAACGCCGAAGTAGCGTGCCTTGGGATGGGCGAAGTACCAGCCCGACACCGCCGCTGTCGGCAGCATGGCGAAGTTCTCGGTGAGCGTGATGCCGACGCGCCGGTCGGGTTCAAGCAACGTCCAGAGCGTGCCCTTCTCGGTGTGATCCGGACAGGCGGCATAACCGGGTGCCGGGCGGATGCCTTGATACTGCTCGGCAATCAACGCCTCGTTATCAAGCGCCTCGTCCGGTGCATGGCCCCAATAGCGGGTGCGCACCAGTTGGTGCAGACGCTCGGCAAACGCCTCGGCTAAGCGGTCGGCAAGCGCCTTGAGCATGATGGCGCTGTAGTCGTCGTGATCGGCCTCAAAACGCGCCAGATGCGACTCGATCCCGGCCCCTGCCGTGACGGCGAAGGCACCGATCCAATCCTGATGCCCCGCTGGCGCAACGAAGTCTGAGAGACAGAAGTTGGGCTGATTGCGCCCGGCATCACGCGGCATCTGCTGGCGCAGATGGTGCAGAGTCGCCAGCGGCTGGGTACGCTCGGCATCAGCGAAGAGCGCGATATCGTCGTCTCCGACCCCATTGGCCGGAAAGAAGCCCAACACCGCGCGCGCTTCCAGCCAGCGTTCATTGATCAGGCGCTCCAGGAAGCCCTGGGCGTCGGCATAGAGCTTACGCGCTTCCTCGCCGATGACCTCATCATCGAGGATGTCCGGGAAGCGTTTATGGGCCAGCTCCCAGGCATGGAAAAAGGGCAGCCAGTCGATATAGTCGACTAGCTCAGCAAGCGGAAAATCGGCGATGGTCGCGATCACACCGCCGTCGATGTGCTCCAGTTCGAGCGTCCAGGGCGCTGATTCACTGAAGTTCGGATCGAGCAATGCGGGTTTTGGCAGCGCGCTAGCGTCCCAGTCGATGGCCACGCGATTGGCGCGTGCATCAGCGATCTGCATGGATTTGCGTACCGACTCCTTGCTGGCACGTTCGATGCGCACACGCTCGTATTCGTCGCGGATGGCCGCGAGATAGTCCGGGCGCAGCTCATCGCTCAGCAGGTTGGACGCCACGCCGACCGCGCGTGAAGCATCCGGGACATAGATGACGGGCGCTTCGCGCTGCGGGGCGATCTTGAGCGCCGTATGCACCTTGGAGGTGGTCGCGCCGCCGATCAGCAGCGGCACGTTCAGCCCGACGCGCGGCAGTTCCTTGGCCACATGAACCATTTCGTCGAGCGAGGGCGTGATCAGTCCCGAGAGCCCGATGATGTCGACCTGTTCCTCGCGCGCGCGCTGGAGGATGGTTTCAGCCGAAACCATGACCCCGATGTCGATGACCTCGTAGTTGTTGCACTGGAGGACGACCCCGACGATGTTCTTGCCAATGTCGTGCACGTCGCCCTTGACCGTGGCCATGAGGATACGGCCGTTGCTTTTGGCGGCGTCTCCAGACGCGGCCTTTTCGGCCTCCAGATAGGGCTGAAGATAGGCGACCGCCTTTTTCATGACGCGCGCCGATTTCACCACCTGCGGCAGGAACATCTTGCCCTCGCCGAACAGGTCGCCGACATAGTTCATGCCGGCCATCAGCGGCCCCTCGATGACGGCCAGCGGCTGACCGAGCACCTGACGCGCTTCCTCGGTGTCCTGATCGATAGAGTCGGTGAGACCCTTAACCAGCGAATGCTTGAGCCGTTCCTCGACCGGCCAGCTTCGCCATTCCTGCTCGGCACTGGTGGACTCGACGCTGCCATCGCCCTTGTACTTGGGCGCGATGTCGAGCAGGCGCTCGGTGCCGTCGGCACGGCGATTGAGGATCACATCCTCGACCGCCTCGCGCAGCTCCTCGGGCAGATCGTCATAGATGGCGAGCTGACCGGCGTTGACGATGCCCATGTCCATCCCGGCCTTGACGGCGTGATAGAGAAAGACGGCGTGGATCGCCTCGCGGACCGGGTTGTTGCCACGAAAAGAGAAGGAGACGTTCGACACCCCGCCCGAGATCAGCGTGTGCGGCAGGCGGCGCTTGATCTCGCGCGTCGCTTCGATGAAGTCGACGGCGTAGTTGTCGTGTTCCTCGATGCCGGTGGCAACGGCAAAGATATTGGGATCGAAGATGATGTCCTCGCCCGGAAAGCCGACCTGCTCGGTCAGAAGCTGATAGGCGCGGGTGCAGATTTCAATTTTGCGCGCCTGAGTATCGGCCTGACCGACCTCGTCGAAGGCCATGACAATGACCGCCGCACCATAGCGCCGACACAGTCGCGCCTGCTCGATGAACTTCGTCTCACCCTCTTTCAGCGAGATTGAGTTGACAATCGGCTTGCCCTGGACGCATTTGAGGCCGGTTTCGATCACTTCCCACTTGGAGGAGTCGATCATCACCGGCACCCGCGCGATATCCGGCTCGGCGGCGACCAGATTCAGGAATCGGTGCATGGCCGCAACCGCATCCAGCAGCCCTTCGTCCATGTTGATGTCGATCACCTGCGCGCCGTTCTCGACCTGTTCCAGCGCCACGCTGAGCGCGGTGTCATAGTCGTCGTTCTGGATCAGCTTTTTGAAGCGCGCCGAGCCGGTGACATTGGTGCGCTCACCGACATTGACGAAGAACGAATCCTCGGTGATGTTGAGTGGCTCCAGGCCCGAGAGCCGACAGGCCGGGGCGAGCTTGGGCCGTGCGCGCGGAGCCATCCCGGCGACTGCCTCGGCCATGGCGCGGATATGATCCGGAGTCGTCCCGCAGCAACCGCCGATGATGTTGAGAAAGCCGTTGCGCGCCCAGTCGGAAACTTCCAGCGCCATCTGTTCCGGCCCCAGATCATAGCCGCCCAGGTCATTCGGCAGTCCCGCATTAGGATGGGCCGAGACATGGCATTCGGCGATGCGTGACAGCTCCTCGACATAGGAGCGCAATTCATACGGCCCGAGCGCGCAGTTCAAGCCGACGCTGATCGGCGCGGCGTGACGCAGTGAATTGTAGAACGCCTCGGTGGTCTGACCGGTTAGGGTCCGACCGGACTGGTCGGTGATGGTGCCCGAGAGCATGATTGGACGTTCGATGTCATCCTCATCGAACACCTGCTTGACGGCAAAGATCGCCGCCTTGGCATTGAGGGTGTCGAAAATGGTCTCGATCAGGATGATATCCACCCCGCCCGCGATCAGACCGCGCGTGGACTCGGCATAGGAGGCGACCAGGGTATCGAAGTCGATATTGCGATATCCCGGATCGTTGACATCGGGCGAAATCGAAGCGGTACGGTTGGTCGGTCCGAGCACGCCGGCGACGAAACGCGGCTTGTCGGGCGTCGAATAGGCATCAGCACTTTCACGCGCCAGCCGCGCGGCGGCAACGTTGATCTCGTAGGCCAGCGCCTCCATGCCATAGTCAGCCATCGAAACGCGCGTAGCATTAAAGCTGTTGGTCTCGATGATGTCGGCGCCCGCCTCCAGATACTGACGGTGGATGCCACCGATGACATCCTGGCGGGTGAGCGCCAGCAGATCGTTGTTGCCCTTGAGATCACTGGGCCAGTCCGCGAAGCGCTCGCCGCGATAATCGGCCTCGGTCAGGCCATGGCGCTGGATCATGGTGCCCATGGCACCGTCGAGGATGAGGATCGAGCGCGCGAGGCGCGCGCGGAGCAGTGCGTTGGAATCAGTCATTGGGACTCACGGGCTAGAGGCGAAAGCGGCTGAGGGACTAAAACGTGCCCTTGCGACCAGGTCGCGCTATGCTAATGCATCATTATACATTCAATAACACGGTGCCCATCGCGGCTCGGGAAATCAGCTCATGAATGCCAAGATCCTCGCTTTCATGTCAAACTCTTTCAAAGCCGGTGTAGGCTCATTCATCGTGCTTGGCCTGGTGGGATGCGATGGACTGGCTCGTTTCGCATCCAAACCGGATGTCAAGCCGGCCGAACCAGTGATGGCCGAGGTCAGCGAGCCGGCTCCGCCGAGCCTTGACGAACAGGCCGCAGCCGACAAGCCAGAGAAAAAAGACAAGACGCTTGCCACGCCACTCTATGAATGGAAGGGTGATGGACGCTCGATCACGCGCATCGTCGTCAATACCGATGATCAGAAAGCGCGCTTCTATTCGGGAGACGAAGAAGTCGGCTGGAGCACGGTCGCGACCGGTCTGCCGAAGTATCCAACCCCGACCGGTCGTTTCCAGGTGACCGAAAAGGTCGAGAACAAACGCTCGAATCTGTACGGCAAGGTCTATGGCAAAGGCGGGCGCGTCCTGCGCTCCAGCGTCAAGGTCGGGCGCGATCCGATCCCGGATGGCGGGCGCTTCGAGGGCGCGCGTATGCCCTTTTTCATGCGTCTGACCGATGATGGCGTGGGGCTGCATGCCGGGCCGATCCCCAATCCGGGCCGGCCGGCCTCGCATGGCTGCATCCGGATGCCGAGCAAGCTCGCGCCCGTGTTGTTCCGGCATGTGTCGAATGGAACGCCAGTGACTATCGAGGGCAAGGGTCCGAGTTACGGCGATTATGTAGCCAAACAGCGCGCCAAGGCCGCGCGTCGTGCCGAAGAGCGACGGATCGCCGAGCAGCGCGCCGCCGAGGCCAAAAAAACACAGCAGGTCGCTCAGACCACACCGAGCGCGGATCGCGTGAGCAATAAACCCGAGGCAGAGGCCAGCATCGAGTCCCGTGCCGTAGCCAAGGACGACGCTGTGCCAGCCGCGCAGACACTCGATGCCACGAACGCGCGCGAGACGCGGATGCGTGAGCCGGCAACTCAGCCTGAGGCCACAGCCGACACGGCTGACACACCCGCTACGTCACCGGAGACGGAGATCGCATCCGCAGTCGAAGCCGCCAAACCCGCGCCGACCGAGCCGCCGCAGGCATCGATCATCGAAGCCGCGCCTCAGAACGCGCCGGCGCCTGCCGATGGACTCCCGTCATCGATCCGCGAAGGAACTATCGAGCTTGGTCCACAGCCGGCCGCCAGCGCATCGCCCGTACCGTCGCCGGCATCCGCGCCAACGCCTCCGCCTGGCGCACTGTCGAGCGCCGAAGCGGCTCCAGCAGCCGCCTTGCCTAAGCTCGCCACTGAGATCCAGGAAGCGCCGGCACCCAAGCCTGTTGAACCGGCGCCAAGCGCGGCACCGACCACCCCTGAACCGCCCGTGGCCGCACCGGCCGCTCCAGTCGCTAGCGCACCCGAATGAGCGACGAGTTCGTACTCGACCCCGGACTCTGCCACCTGAACCACGCCGCCGTTGGCCCCTGGCCGCGGCGTGCGGTGGCGGCAGTGACGTGCTTTGCCGAGGAGAACGCCCGTCTGGGATCGCTCGGTTATCTCGATTGGCTCGGTGTCGAGCAGCGTCTGCGTGAGCGGCTGGCCGAGCTGATCGGCGCCGAGCGGGCCTCCGACATTGCCCTGGCTAAAAATACCTCGGAAGCACTGTCGGTCATCGCGCATGGTCTGCCCTGGACACCGGGAGACAACATCGTCGGAATTGCTCAGGAGTTTCCGTCCAATCGCGTGGTCTGGGAGTCGCTGGCCGATCAGGGTGTGACCTGGCGGGCGCTGGATCTGGACCGCTCTCGTGACCCGGAAGCGGATCTGATCGCCCTGTGCGACGACTCGACACGGATGATCGCCGTGAGCTGGGTGCAGTATGCCTCGGGCCTGCGGCTCGATCTGGAGCGTCTCGGTGCCTGGTGTCGGGCCAACGCTGTGCTGTTATGCGTGGATGCGATCCAGGGGCTCGGCGCCCTGCCCTTCGACCTCCGGCGTTTCCAGGCCGATTTCGTCGTCGCCGATGGACATAAGTGGATGCTCGGCCCCGAAGGCTTGGCCCTGCTCTATGTCCGGCCTGAGTGGCGCGAACGTCTGAGGCTACGCCAGTTCGGCTGGCACATGGTCGAGCATTCGGGCGACTTCGACCGCACCGACTGGACACCAGCGTCCGATGCGCGTCGCTTCGAGTGCGGCAGTCCCAATCTGCTCGGAACGCACGCGCTGGAGGCCAGTCTTTCGCTGCTGGCTGAGATCGGGATGGATGAGGTCTGGAACCGGCTCCAGGCGCGCACCGATCATCTCATCGGCCTGATCGACGAACGCGGGTTTGAGCTGCTCACGCCGCGCGCGCCTGAGCGCCGCGCCGGGATCGTCACCTTTCGGGTGCCGGGCGAATCAGCGGCGCGGCTCTATCCGTTGCTCATGGCGCGGCGCGTACTCTGCGCCCAGCGTGGTGGTGGCCTGCGCTTTTCGCCGCATTTCTATACGGAGTTCGAGACCCTGGAGCGCGCCATGCGCCTGCTCGACGATATCCTCAGCGAGTCGACGGATTCGCTTTAACCTGGCTCAGATCCGCGTGCAGTTCGAGCGGATCGACCACGATACTGGTGCCGTCCGGAGCCGGAAAGACTGAGACCAGACGCTCATCGCGCGCCAGGCCCTTGAGCCAGCGCTCCATGAAGACGTCCAGCGCCAGCGATTCGGGCTGGCAGTCGGCCCAGTCGTCAGTGGCCACAGCGGCCGCCAGTTCGGGGCTGGGCCAGAATGGAAAGCAATCGTACCCCGCCTCGTCGCGAAAGGCGACGAACCCGCCTGGCCCCTGGAGTGCCCAGACCGCCTCGCGCGCGATCGCTTGAGCGAGAAAATAGGTATAACGCTCGTCGGCGGACTGCTCGAAGAGGTCTAAAATAGCTTGATCGGAACCTGGCGCGTTCATCGGCAAATCTTTCACGGTGTGAGTCAATAGAGCGTCCGACTCTAACAGGGCCGGCCCGCGCGAGAAAGACTTGCGCCTGTCCCGGACGCTTGTCGGCTGAACCAAAAGGGTCGCACAATAGCCGTGCTTCGCACGAGGCACAACGAGGTGATGGCGTGAAATGGTATGGAATTCTATTGGGAGCCATCCTGGGCATCCTGGTTGGAACCCTGATCGGCTATCTGCTGGTTCCGGCCATGTTGAAATAAAAGTTGAGTCCGCTTGAGCTTGGAGTACCGCCAATGAGGCCACTCATATACCGCGTCCAACCCGGGAGTTGGGACACGGCAGGAGCGACGGTCATGGACGGCGGCGTCAATTTCTGTGTCCTGTCACGCTATGCCGAGCGCATGCAGTTGCTGCTGTTCGAGTGTGAGGAGAGCCCGGATCCCTACGAGGTGATCCAGCTCGATCCGCGCATCAATCGCACCTTCTTTTTCTGGCACGTCTTCGTCGAGAATCTGCCTGAGGGCACCTTCTACAACTGGCGCGCCGAAGGACAGGCCGATACGCGCGAGACCGGTGGCCGACTCGATGTCGAGAAGGCGCTGCTCGACCCCTGGGCGACCACCATCAGCGACCGGCTCTGGGATCGCGCCGCCGCTTCGCGCCCCGGCGACAATGTCGAGACCGCGATCCGCGGCCAGGTGGTGCGCGACGACTACGACTGGGAGGACGACGCGCCGCTGTTCATCCCGCTCAACGAGGCCGTCATCTACGAGATGCACGTCGGCGGTTTCACCCGCCATCCGTCCTCGGGCGTCGCTCATCCGGGCACCTTCGCGGGGATCGTCGAGAAGATCCCCTATCTCAAGGAACTCGGAATCACCCATGTCGAGCTGATGCCGGTCATGGCCTTCGACGCTCAGGATGTACCGCCCAAAACCGCCAGCCTCGGCCTGGAGAACTACTGGGGCTACAGCACGCACAGCTTCTTTGCCCCGCATCCGGGCTTTGCCGTGAATGCCGCTCAGGCGCGCGACGAGTTCCGCGACATGATCAAAGCCTTCCACCGCGCTGGAATCGGCGTGATCCTCGACGTGGTCTTCAACCACACTGCCGAGGGCGGCGAAGGCGGTCCGATCATCAGCTTCAAGGCGTTCGGCAACGAGATCTTCTATCACCTCGACTTCGAGGACCGGAGCAAGTATCGCGACTACACCGGCTGCGGCAACACCATGAACTGCAATCACCCCCTGGTGACGCGGTTCCTGATCGATGCCCTGCTCTACTGGGTGCGCCGGATGCACGTCGACGGCTTTCGCTTCGATCTGGCCAGCGCCCTGGCGCGCGGCGAGGACGGCAAGCCGCAGTACCATGCCCCGGTGCTGTGGTCGATCGAACTCTCACCCTCGCTCAATCGCGCCCACATCATCGCCGAGGCCTGGGACGCCGCCGGGCTCTATCAGGTCGGCGACTTCCCCGGCTATCGCTGGGCCGAGTGGAATGGACGCTATCGCGACGTTATCCGTAGCTTCGTGCGCGGTGATCCAGGCATGGTGCCCGAGGTCGCTACCCGCCTGGCCGGGTCGAGTGACATGTACGCCGGGCGCGGCCGGCTGCCGGTGAACTCGATCAACTTCGTCACCTGTCACGACGGCTTCACGCTCTGCGATCTGGTCAGCTACGACCACAAGCACAACGAAGCCAACGGCGAGGACAACCGCGACGGCCACGACCACAACCTGAGCTGGAACTGCGGTTCCGAAGGACCGACGGATGATCCCGAGATCCAGCGGCTGCGACGCCGGCAGGCGCGCAACTTCATCAGTATCCTGATGTTGAGCCAGGGCGTGCCCATGCTGCTGTCGGGCGATGAGGTGTTCCGTACCAAGCTCGGCAACAACAACACCTATTGTCAGAACAACGAGCTGTCCTGGTCCGACTGGGGTCTGGTCGGGCAAAATCGCGACATGCTGGAGTTCGTGCGGGCCATGATCGCGCTGCGCCGGCGTCATCCGGCACTGACGCGCAACCGCTTCCTGACCGGCCAGCCCGAGCCTGGCAAGGCACTGCCCGATATCACCTGGCACAGTACCCGACTCGACACACCTGATTGGGATGAGCCAATGAGCCGGGTGCTGGCCTTCACGCTGGCCGACAAGGCCGAGCACGAACCGGCTCTGCATGTGATGTTCAACATGGATGTGGTCAGTCACCGCTTCGAACTGCCGGTTATCGTCGGCGCGCGCTGGTGTCTGGCGGTTGATACGCTTCCTGAAGACGGGCTGGTCATCCCGCCCGAACAACAGCGTCCGCTGACGCCGTCGGATCGATTCGAGGTCGGCGCGCGTGCTGTGGTGGTCCTGGAGTCGCGCTCCGCATGAATCCAATGAATCCTCCTGCACTGGTCCTGGCCTCGACCTCGCCCTATCGTCGCGTCCTCCTGGAGCGGCTCGGTCTGCCCTTTGCCACCGCCGCTCCGGATGTCGACGAGCGCCGTCATCCCGACGAACCCCCCGAGCGATTGGTGCGGCGACTCGCCGAGGCCAAGGCGCGCGCGGTGGCCGTGAACCATCCCGAGGCGCTCATCATCGGCTCGGATCAGGTCGCCTGTCTCGACGACGCCATCCTCGGCAAGCCGGGCGATCAGGCCACGGCCATTGCGCAACTGGAACGCGCCTCAGGCCGATGCGTGGTGTTTCAAACCGGACTCTGTGTGCTCGATGCGCGTCGTGGACAGGCCCATACCCTGGTCGAGCCGTTTCGCGTGCATTTCCGCACCCTGACCCGAGCGCGCATCCTGGGCTATCTGGAGCGCGAGCGTCCCTACGATTGCGCCGGCAGCTTCAAATCCGAGGGACTGGGGATCGCACTCTTCGAACGCCTGGAGGGTGACGACCCCACGGCACTCATCGGACTGCCCCTGATTCGACTGATCCCGCTGCTGGAGTCCTCAGGTCTAGATCCGCTTGGCGCTTGATCCCTTTTGCTTGGATTAACGAAGGGGCGCCTTGCAAAACGCTTTTCCGTGCGCAAGACTTGATGCGAAACGCGAAAGACTCCGCCTAGGGTCAAGAAATTCCAAGAGGAATCCTCTGCAATGCAACCACGTGCCCTGAACGCCAGGCTCGTTTGGGCCTTACCCATTTCCGTCAGTCTGCTGCTCATGGCCGGCTGCGCGAGTAACACTCTCGAATCGTCGTTGAGCGATACAGGCCAGACGCGGCGCGATTATGGCGACTCACATACCTTCCCGGTCCCGAACGAGATCCAGGATAACGTGGATTTCTGGCGCCATGTCTATGGCATCTGGGGCCGGGGCGAGGTTGTCATCCATGACAGCGAGTATCTGGGCGTGATCTATGAGGTCGCCCGGATTCCTGGACCGATTCAGGCCAGCTACACCCAGTCTCAGCGTGCCTGGCTGAGCAATCGTATGGATTATTACCGGTCTCGATTAACCAGCCTGGAACAGCGCGTGCGCGACAAACAGCGCCTGAGCGCCGATGACAAGGCACTGCTGGAGACCTTCAAGCGCGTGGGTGAAGTCGAAGCCCTTCCGGGCGCCTCCGAACGTCTACGCGCCCAACGCGGTATCCGCGAAAAATTCCGGCGTGGTGTCGAGATCAGTGGACGTTACGACGCCATCTTTCGCGAAATCATGCGCCAACACGGTGTCCCAGAGGATCTGGCCTTCCTGCCGCACGTCGAGTCCTCCTTTCAGACCAACGCGCGTTCGAGTGTTGGTGCAGGCGGCGTCTGGCAGTTCATGCCCGCGACCGGGCGTCAGTATATGAACGTCAACGCTCAGGTCGACGATCGGTTCGATCCGATCCTGGCTGCTAATGGCGCGGCGCGTTATCTCTCGACCGCCCATCGCCAACTCGGCAGCTGGCCTCTGGCCATCACATCCTACAATCACGGCAAGGGCGGCATGGCCAATGCCAAGGCACAGTATGGCGATGACATCGGACTCATCGTCACCCAGTACAAAGGCCCAAATTTCGGTTTTGCGTCACGCAACTTCTATGCTGAATTCGTCGCCGCGCGCGAGGTCGCCAGCCATACCGAGCGCTATTTCCCCGAGGGGATCACCTACGAAGAACCCTGGAGACATGATCGCATCGCCTTGCGTGACAGCATGCCCGCCGATCATCTGGCGCGGCACTATGGAACCTCCAAGCCGCAGCTGGCTGAACTGAATCTGCATTGGCGCGATTCGGTGATCAAGGGCAACAGCCATCTGCCGGCCGGCACCACGGTCTGGCTTCCGGCCGGCACCACACGCCGGATCGCCAGTCAGCCGCCCGCCTTCACCCGAGCTGTTGCCAGCGCCAAACCGGCAACGCCCTCTGTCTCGTCACGCACGGCCGTGGCCAGGACGACTCCCGCCACCAAGCCCGTCGCGGTGCCCAAAGCGTCAGTCATGGCCAGCACGAAAGCCAAGGCGCCACCGTCCAAGACCAAGACCCGCTATCATGTGGTCAAGCCACAAGAGACGCTCTATCGCGTCGCGGTCCAGAATGGTATTTCGGTGGACGAGTTGCGCAAGCTCAACAGGATGCAACCGGGCGACAACAAGATCCTGCCCGGACAAAAGCTCATCGTCGGAATCTGAGCGGTGCCAGGGTCACGGCGGAGAACGCCGTGACCGCCGCCGTTCGGCATGAAGCGCGATTCCGACCTGCCTGCCCGCTCTCGCTGATCCTCAGGGTCACGACAGAGCAGACCGTTCACACTGTGAACGCCTTCACGATTTCAGTCTTCGACGTCCCACTATTTTCAATGTTGTGAACAGGTTCATCGCGAACAGCCGCGCGGACTGTTAAAACGCCATGAGGAAGCGCGGCATTTGTCTGGCAGCGCTGTTGCCTTTCCACTGCGACCGCCTCGACTGGAACCACACATGTCGGAACACAACACCTTCTCGATTCGCTCGCTGCGTCAATCCCATCCGCGACAGATCAGCGATATGGCTGGGGAATCCGCGATGCCGCTTCGCCTTCTACAATTGACGGACCTGCATCTCTTCGGCGATCCAGGTGGACGGCTCCTGGGCATCACGACGCGCCTTAGCTTCGAATCCGTGCTGGCGCTAGCCTTGTCCGCCCCCTCCTCGCCCGATGCTTTGATCCTGACCGGCGATCTCGTTCAAGACGAAACGCCGACCGGCTATCGCTATTTGCGCGAAAGACTCAAAAGAACCGGGGTTCCGCATTATTGCATCGGCGGCAACCACGACGTCCAATCGCTGATGCGCGAGCACCTGGGACCAGCGGCGCTCGGTTCAGTAGCACTGCGTCGACTCGACCGCTGGAATCTGATCTTTCTCGATTCGATCGTCCCAGGAAGCGATGGCGGCCGCTTGACTGCCGATCAGCTCGACCAACTCGCTGATCTGCTGGCCAATGACAAGGCTCCATCGCTCATCTGCCTGCACCATCACCCAGCGGCCATCGGCAGCGACTGGATCGATCGCATTGGTGTGGCCAATGGCGCCGAACTGCTCGCGCTCTGTGAGCGTCACACGCAGGTCAAGGCCATCCTCTTCGGCCATGTCCATCAGGAAGCCTCAGCCCGGCATGGCAACATACTGATGCTTGGCGCGCCCTCAACCTGTTTTCAATTCAAACCTGGAAGTGCGGATTTTGCGCTCGACGACAATCCACCCGGTTATCGTGAACTCATGCTCTATCCCGACGGCCGGCTTACGACCCGCGTGGTCCGACTCGATCAGTATGCAGAGATGCCGCTGCATCAGGCCGGCGGCTACTGAATTCAGCGTCCGGCCTCAGTCGATGACGAATCCGGGCTGACCTCGATAATTCAGCGGCTCGCAGGCCACGCCCGTCACCTGCGCCATGGCCGGCCCGCTCCTGAGCCAGTCGCGAAGCTGCGCCACAGCCGCCGCTTCGCCGCATGCCAGCACCTCGACACGCCCATCGTTCAGATTGCGTGCATAGCCGGTCACACCCAGTCGCATCGCCTGCTCGCGTGTCGAGGCACGAAAAAAGACGCCCTGAACATGCCCGCCGACCAGACAGCGATAACAAACCCTGTGTTGCTCCTGCGGCTCATCCATTGTTCGAATCCTCCTCATTTTTGTTGTCAGGCGCATCGCGACCGTTTTTGTCCGCGCGATGATGGCCGATTCTCGCCAGATCGACACCCTGGATCAAGGATAGCGATTGGCGCGCGCCGGTTTGAGTGATTAAATCATCGGGTCTTTAGATCACCCAAGCCGGGGATGGACCCATCATGAGCTATATCCTGATTCTGTATTACAGCCGCCACGGCGCTACCGCCGAGATGGCGCACCATGTCGCTCGCGGCGTGGAAGCGGCTGGATTCGAGGCGCGCCTGCGCACGGTGCCGGCGGTTTCAACCGTCTGCGAGGCGACCGAGGCGACCATCCCGGCGAGCGGAGCGCCCTATGTGGAACTCGACGATCTGCGCGACTGCGCGGGTCTGGCGCTCGGCAGCCCGACGCGCTTCGGCAACATGGCGGCCGCCATGAAGTATTTTCTCGATGGCACCAGCGCGCTGTGGCTGGCCGGCGCTCTGGCCGGCAAGCCGGCCGGCGTTTTCACCTCGACCTCCAGTTTGCATGGCGGACAGGAGTCGACGCTGCTCAGCATGATGCTGCCACTGCTGCATCACGGCATGCTGGTCATGGGTCTGCCCTATAGCGAGACCGATCTCATCCATACGCGCAGCGGCGGCACGCCCTACGGCCCCTCGCATCTGGCCGGAACCGAGAGCAATCTGCCGCTCACCGAGGAGGAGCGGCGGCTCTGTCACGCCCTGGGGCGACGCCTGGCGACGACCGCCGCCCAGCTCAAGGACTGACGCTCGCGCGAGGCTCGACTTGAGCGGCCCGACCCCACAGCTCCATCTGCCGCTGGAACGGCGTCCAGAGCCGACACTGGCCGCCTATCTGCCGGGACCGAACGCCGAGGCGCTCGCCGCTGTCTCGGCGATGGTCGCCGGGGATGGCGAGCCCTATCTGCTGCTGCTCGGGGCCAGCGGCACGGGCAAGACGCATCTGCTGCAAGCCAGCTGTCAAGCCGTGGTGAGCGCCGGGCGTCAAGCGCATTTCGTACCGCTGGGGATGGCGGAGCTCGATCCAGCGATGCTTGAGGATCTGGAGCGCCTGGATCTGGTCGCGATCGACGATCTCCAGTGCATCGCCGGAGATCCACGGTGGGAGCGCGCGCTCTTCGATCTGTTCAACCGTTTGCGCGAACAGGGACGCGCGCTGCTCGCGGCCGCAAACGCCGCCCCCGATACCCTACCGCTGAGCCTTCCCGATCTGGCCTCACGTTTACAGTGGGGACCACGTTATCGGTTGCTGCCACTCTCCGATCTGGACTGCGAACGTCTGCTGGTGGAGGCGGCGCATGAACGCGGACTGCGTCTGACGCCGGATCTGGTGCGCTTCATCATGAGCCATCACGCGCGCGATCCGGCGTCGCTGCTCGAATTGCTGGGGCGTCTCGACAGTCTCAGTCTGCGCGAACAGCGCCAGCCGAGCATTCCACTGGTGCGTCGTGCCATGCTGAACTCGGAGCCTGCGGACTGAGTTCAGTCCGGCGTTTCGCCGTTGGCGATCGCCTTACGGCTCCAGATCCAAACATATTGCGCGCCACTGACCACCACCGTGGCCAGACAGACCCAGATCAGCGTCTCGATCAGCGCCTCGGGCAGCGCCATGAGTCCGGCATCGAGAATGACGGCGACCACGAGGACGATCTGCATGGCCGTGTTGACCTTGCTCATGAAAATCGGTGCAGCCTCGACCTCGGCGACCCGATAGTTGTAGAGCAACGCGCCGCTGACGATGATCATATCGCGGAAGATCACCGCCAGCGCCAGCCACAATGGAATGAGCCCATGCGTTCCGAGCACCAGGAAGCAGCACACGAGCAGCGTCTTGTCGGCCAGCGGGTCGAGCAGACCGCCGAGTCGGCTCTGCCAGCCATAGTGCTTGGCCAGAAAGCCATCGAGTCCGTCCGAGAGCCCGGCGGCCACGAACAGCAGCAAGGCCCAGCCGAATTCATCGACCACGAGCAGGTAGACCACCGGAATCACGGTGATCAATCGCATCACGCTGATGATGTTGGGAATATCACTGGGCTTTACGAGACTCATCAGTCTTGCGCGAGAAACCCCGTCCTTCAGGGCGGGGAGGGATAGCGCACCGCGCCAAGCGCGGTTAGGCGGCCCGTCTCGCTGCCTCCATTTCTGGTTTAAGTTGGAATGAATAACCATAGCCGTCGGCGCGTTGCAGGAGGCGGCAATGGCGGTAGGAAATCCCCTGAACGGTTCCGGCCTGAGCCTGGATGTTGAACGATCCGGTTCGGCGCACCGCGACGCGCCCGACATGCACGCCGGCTTTCTTGCCCTTGGGTACCTCGGCGCGGACCCAATCGCCGGTCTGGAAGCCGTGGACGCGCTTGTGGCGGATGAGATAGCCGCGCGGGAAGCCGTTGTTGAACGTGCGCGTGCGGCTGTAGGCCCCGCGTCCGGTGGCACGGATGGCCAGGACCGGGCGATTCCAGTCGCGCACCTGATCGACGGCGCCGACACAGGCGGCATCGAGGGCATGGGTTTTGGGGAGGTTCAGGCGCGTGCGATTGAACTTGGTGCGCCCGCCCGAGCCGGTCTCGACCGGTAGGCCCGTGGTCTTGAGCGCATTCAACAGTGCCCAGCGCGTGGCATTGACGGCGGCGGCGTCTTTGAGCGGCGCTTGGGCTTGGGCCTGGATCTGGTGCAGGAGCGCCGGTTGGCGTTGCAGAAAGTCCTCGATGGGTCGGTGGCTCTTGCGTTCATTGCAGGGCCGGCAGGCGAGCGTCAGGTTCGAGACCCGATCCGAGCCGCCCCGCGCGCGCGGCACGATGTGCTCGATCTCCAGCGGCACGTGCGTCGCGCCACAATACGCACAGGTCCGGTGCCACTTCTCCAGCAGGTATTCACGCACTTCGTAGCCCGCGAGTTCGCCGTGCTGGTATTCGACCCCGCTGATCTCCGGGCTCTGGAGCGCCTGGGTATCGAAACGCACCAATTCCTGACTGAGGGCGGTGATCGGGGCGAGCCGCCGCAACCGCTGCACCCAGTTGAGGGTGGTGTCGAGCCGATGCTGCAACGACGGCGGCAACCAGCCTGCGCGGCGGGTGCGATTCAAAAAACGCGGGGCCCGGTAGCGGGTCTTGCGAGCGCGCCGCGCGCGCCGGTACTGACACCGAAGCGTCAGCGCCTCCCGGATCACCTGACCGCGATGCGCCAGTTCCCCGAACCATAATCCATGCTCAAGGCGCTCGACCAGGCCCGTTTCAGGATCGCGGGCTTCGGATTCGCGCACCAGCGCTAGGCCGGTGACACGGCTGCCCGGATCGAGCTTCAGGCGCAGCGGTTGAATCGCTCCGCCGATCCGATCCTTCAGGCGAATGGTGAAGGGGGCCAGACGCACCACCACCGCCCGCCCGCGCTCCAGTAACAGCCGCGCGCGTTTCTCCGTGCACGGCATCAGTGGCGTCTTCTGTCTGTCGAGTACGAATACAGCCATCGGTCTGTTCCAAAACCTCTGCCCTTACGGGCCTGGTGACGGAGCCTGACGGCTCGCTCCCCTCGGGAATGTCTGCAACCGGCTCCCGCCGCGCGGCGGCGATCAGAACCTTCGGCGTTTTACCTTGCGCCTGCATGATCCTAACCTTCCAGGGTCCGGGACTGAGGAAGCATCCCGGAGTGGGTCTTGACGACCTGTTGCAAACGGAGCGGATTTTCACCGCTGTCCCTGGTCAACCCAGCTCTTTCAAGCTCCGGCCTTCAGGCCGGGGTAGTTGACAGCGCCTACGCCTATCGAACGCACTGACAAGAGATGGCGAGTATACTATCGCACCTCGATTCGTCAGACTGGAGCCACCGCGTGCCGCAGGATTCAACCCCCCCATCCACCGCCCTCAGTTATCGCTCGGCTGGTGTCGATATCGACGCCGGCGCCCGACTCGTTGAGCGCATCAAACCGCTGGCCGCCGCCACGCGCCGCCCCGGTGTACTCGATGGTCTGGGCGGGTTCGGGGCGCTGTTCGAACTGCCGCTGGAGCGCTTCCGTCACCCGGTGCTCGTCTCGGGAACCGATGGCGTGGGCACCAAACTCAAGCTCGCCATCGAGCTGGAGCGTCACGACACCATCGGCATCGATCTGGTGGCCATGTGCGTCAACGACATCCTGGTCAGCGGCGCTGAACCGCTGTTCTTCCTCGACTACTATGCCACCGCACACCTGGACGTCGAGGTCGCGGCGGCTGTCGTCAGCGGCATCGCGCGTGGCTGTGAGCTGGCCGGCTGCGCCCTGACCGGCGGCGAAACAGCCGAGATGCCGGGCCTCTATGGCGCGGGTGACTATGATCTGGCCGGATTCTGTGTCGGTATCGTTGAGAAGGACGCCATCATCCAACCCTCGCGGGTTGCGCCGGGCGATCGTCTGATCGCGCTCGCCGCCTCCGGGCCGCACTCGAATGGCTATTCGCTGATCCGCAAGGTCATCGAGACCAGCGGCGCGGATCTCGGCCAGCCCCTGGGCGAGACGACGCTGGGCGCGGCGCTGCTGGCGCCGACGCGCATCTATGTGCGCTCGGTCCTGTCGCTGATCGGCGCGCAGCGCGTCCATGCGCTGGCGCACATCACCGGCGGCGGCCTGACCGAGAACCTGCCGCGCGTGCTGCCGGCCGGCACCCAGGCGCGTATCGATCTCGACTCCTGGACCCGTCCGGCGGTGTTCGACTGGCTCCAGACCCAGGGCGGCATCGCCGAGAACGAGATGCTACGCACCTTCAACTGTGGTGTCGGGATGGTCGTATGCGTGGCGGCCGAGGCCGTTGATGCCGCTTTGGCGCATCTGCGCGCACAGGGCGAAACGGCCTGGCTCATTGGTCAGATCGAGTCGAGCACGGACGAACCGCAGGTTGTCTATGATGGCGGCACGCATGCCGTCTAAACCTGTGCCGCTGGCGGTCGTCGCGCTGGTCTCGGGCAGCGGCAGCAATCTCCAGGCCCTGATCGATGCTCAGGAACAGGGTGCACCCTTCCAGATTCGCGCTGTCATCAGCAACGAGCCGGGGGCCTTCGGCTTGGAGCGCGCGCGCCGTCATGGTCTCCCCGCCGAGATCCTGAATCACCGCGACTATCCGGATCGCGCCAGCTTCGATGCGGCCCTGTCGGCGTTGATCGATGGCTATGATCCGGGGCTGGTGGTGCTGGCCGGCTTCATGCGCATCCTGACGCCGGCCTTCGTCGAGCACTATCCGGGCCGGATGCTCAACATCCATCCCTCGCTGCTGCCCAAATATCAGGGGCTGCATACCCATCAGCGCGCGCTCGACGCCGGCGAGGTCGAGCATGGCGCCAGCGTGCACTTCGTCACCGCTGAACTCGACGGCGGACCCGTGATCCTTCAGGCGCGTGTGCCGGTGCTGCCCGGAGACGACGCGGGCACGCTGGCCGCCCGGGTGCTGAAACAGGAACATGTCATCTATCCAACCGTGGTGCGCTGGTTCGCCGAGGGCCGGTTGCGGCTGAGTCAGGATGGACGTCCAGTGCTCGATGGCGGGGTGTTGGCAGAGCCGCGCCGGATCGGTCTCGGTCAGGGACGCGCCTAATCCGCGTCGTCCTCAGGCGCTAACACGGGGCCGTCATGGGGTTCGAGACGCCGCTCGCTGTAGGGTAGACAGGTGGCGGGGCGCGCCGGTGAGCAGGCTTCGGCATCGCGCACCAGTCGCACATAGAAGGCATCGCGCGTGGTGCCATAGCCCAGGTGCCCACGACCGAAATCGAGCGTCCAGGCGCTATCCGGGTAGTAAGTCGCCGGATCTGAGGTCCAGAAAGGGCCGGCCGGTGTGCGAGGAAAGGTGACGCTGTCGATGTCGACGCCATAACAGCGGCGTTGCAGCAGCGATCGCAGTTCATCCTGGTTCGGCAGACGCCAGTCGGCATAGCCGGCGAAGCGCCATTCACGCGCCCGGCGCTTCGCCTCATCCAGCTTGAACGCCTGCAGTTCACCGACCGCGCAGCCGATTCCGGCCACCCCCTCGGGACACTGTTTCCACATCAGACCCGTGCGCTGATCGTAGACGGTGCCGTTCTGGATCGGGACATAGCGCGGATCGGGCATCGGTGCTGATTCTGAGTCGACACACACCTGCGCGATCGCCACACCGACTGACAGCACCAGCGGCATGGCTAACAGCCAGGGACAGTCCGCACGAGACACTATCGGCTGCTGCCCTCATCCGGCTTGGAACCTGAGGCTGGGAGGTTGGTCATGAGTTTCTGAAAGTAGTCCCAGGACGCCAGGGTTCCGGCCATATAGGGTTGGAAGAGCTTGAGCGGATCATAGCCCTCGACACCGGCGTTCATGCGCTCGCGGATGTCATCCATGAGTTGACGCTGAAAAGCCTCGACGTCCGGGAGGCCAAAGAGTTTACGCATTTCCTCGGGGGTAATATCGACATCGACTGTGACTTTCATAAGAACCTCTCCACAGGGTTGATGAGCCGGTCTGTCCAGCTCAGTGACGGCGCGCGCGCGGGATGTCTTCCAGAACCGGTTCCTCGACCAGAATGCCGCGCCGCGTGCGCCGCCCGATGAGCAGGCAGGCACGCTCGAAGGCGCGCTCGGCCTCACGGGTGTTCCAGTCCCACTCGGAGGGGTGCGAGGTGGCCGGAAACTGCCAGTGCCCCGTAGTCAGTACCGAACCGATGCGAATTTCCAGCGTCCAGTCGTGCCAGACCGTGCCCGGCTGGTCGTCTTCGACAAACTCCTGTTCGACGAGTCGCACATAGTGACCCGCCTGGTCATCCATCGCGATCTGATTGGATAGCACCAAGGTGTCGTCGATACAACTGCTCCAGCCGGTATGGACCGCGCTGGCGGTGGACATGAGCGCATGGATGAGCAAACCGGGCGTGATCGTCAGGGACAACGGGGTATCCCAATCCGGTTCACCAGAATCTCTATCGAGTGTCATTGAGTGAATGTCGAACCTCTGTCTCTCAAAAAACGTAATTCCACACAAAGGGAATCATCCCGTTCGTTGCCCTGGCCAAGCGATCGTCTGGTGCGACGATTCAGAAAATCAGCGAGGCCTCTGGCATCAAAATGCCGAAGACGTCCATGACCTGCAGCGCGATCGCATCGGGGAGCTCATCCAATGCCTCCGGATCCAGTGATAGATACTCGGCCAGTGCCTGCGATTCCTCGGCCAGTCGGTCGACCGTCGGGACGGTGCCGCCGACGTGGTTCAGCATCAAGCGATCGGCGATCAGAATGGCCACATGCAGGATCTCGCTTTCAACGCGATACTGGGTTGCCTGGGCGGGCATGGAGACCTGGGCAATGGCCATCCAAATCGATTCGGGGAATCCCCACGCCTTGAGCAGCTCAGCACTGAGCCTAGTGTAATCGAAACCAAAGACACGCTGCTCGGCGACGCTCGACTCTAGCGACTCCTGCTCGATGAGTCGCAGCACATCCAGATAGTCGTTTGGACACTGAGTCACGAAAATCAGGCGGCCCAAGCTGTGGAGCAAACCGGTCATGAACAAGCGCTCGGATTGGCTCAGACCGGCTCGCGAGGCAATGTCCCCAGCGCCAATGCCACAGGCAACGGCTTGAAACCAGAATCGATCCATGTCGATCCAGTCCGGTGGCAGTCCCTTGAAGAGATCAACCATGCAGGTCGCCATGACCAGATCGCGTAACGCCTGATGTCCGATCAGGTTAATGGCCTGGGTGACGGTTTCGATTGGCTGAGGACGCGCGTAGAGCGCGCTGTTGACGACGCGCAGTAAACGCGCCGATAGTCCTGGGTCGAAACGGATGACCTCAGCCAGATCAGCCGAGCGTGTATCCGGTGCATCAATCAGCTGATTGATACGCCGCACAACATCAGGTAGAGAAAACAGGTCTTGTGTTTCGCCAACTAACGATTCAGGTGTCATCGGTCTCTCCATGTCGCCTCATCTTATGGGACGCAACAGACAGGTGCTCAACAGCCTGGATCTTCCGACAACAGCTCAGCCTGGCTCTTGAGATACGCACTGGTCCGATAGAGTCCGACCAGCGTCTTACCATCGGTGATGGTGCCATCGTCGCACCAGTCAAGCGCCTGGCTCAATGGCATCCAGTGGATCTCGATGACCTCGCCATGCTCGTGTTCGTGCGGAAGTTCGCTCAGACCGCGTCCCAGCCACAGATGGATGACCTCATCGAAGATGCCGGGCGAGCTGTACATGGAGCCGAGGTCGATCCAGTCGTCGGCCTTGAGTCCGGCTTCCTCGGCCAGTTCGCGCCGTGCAGTCGCACCCGGTGCCTCACCCGCGTCGATGCGACCGGCGGGCAACTCCCAGATCCAGCCCCTGGCTGCATGGCGAAATTGACGCAGCAGACAGACGCGCTCTTGCTCATCGAGTGCTACGGCCGCCGCACCACCCGGATGCCGGACCATTTCCAGGTCGACCTGGCTGCCGTCGGGTAATTCGACCGTCTCAACAGACACCTCGATGACCGCTCCCTGATAGATTGGTTCGCGTTTCAGAATGTCGCCTTCACTCATCATAGTCTCCTCAGGGTCTCCTCAATGCTCGCCATAGGGGTTGCTTGGCGTCTCGCGTGTCAATGACGGTTTACACTAGTCCTCCTGAGCGGATTCGACAAGAGACGCCGGTGGGCAGAACGCATTGTGACAGCCCTGAAGACGCGGAGCCGGTGGGTGCCCGCTCGGCCGTTTCCACCTGTTGGTCACGGGACTGTCATCGATCGTCAATAAAATGCTCGACTCCCAGCGCACGAATGCTTTTTCCATTTTAGTTTTCAGGTCCATTGCCCATGACAACCATTCTGGTCATCGATGACGAGCCGGACATCCGCGAGGTGATGCGGTTTGCGCTCGAAAGCTCGGAGTTTCGCGTCGTGGAGGCCGGTCATGCCGATGAGGCACGCAAGCTGTTGAGCAACGAGACCCCGGATCTGATTCTGCTCGACTGGATGCTGCCCGGACGCTCTGGACTGGAGTTGGCCCAACAACTCAAACAGAGTTCCAAAACCAAGTCGATTCCCATCATCATGGTCAGCGCACGCGGCGAAGAAGAGGACCGCGTCAAGGGACTCGATACGGGCGCCGATGACTACATCGCCAAGCCCTTTTCGCCGCGCGAGATGGTCGCGCGCGTCAAGGCCGTCCTGCGGCGCGCCAAGCCGGACGCCTCGACCGACGAGATCGAGATCGGCGGACTGGTGATGGACAATCTCGGGCATCGGGTCACGGTCGATGGACGCGCGATCGAGGTCGCACCGACCGAGTATCGGCTGCTGCATTTTTTCATGACCCATGCCGACCGCGCGTTCAGCCGCTCGCAACTGCTCGATCAGGTCTGGGGCGATCAGGTCTATGTCGAAGAGCGCACCGTGGATGTGCATGTACGCCGTCTGCGCAAAGCCCTGGAGCCGACCGGACATGACCGGCTGCTGCAAACCGTGCGCGGCGTCGGCTATCGATTCTCGGACAAAACTTGAGCCGTGCAACGCCTCACTCGATGGTGCGCCGCGCATTGGGCCAGGCCGTGCTCTTCGATGTCGCGCTGCTGCTCGCTCCAGTGCCCGTGGGGCTGCTGGCCATCGAACTCGGCCTCGATCCGGCCTGGGTCTGGCCCTGGGTGTGTCTCCCGCCGCTGCTGCGTCATCCCTGGCTGCTGATCCGGCTCGTGCTCCTGATCCGGCGCCAGCATCGGCTCGCCCCACCCTTTCCGCTCGGACTCTGGGGCGAGGTCTATCGCGGCCTTGCGCGCTATCAGCAACGGGGTCGCAAGAGCCGCAAGCGTCAGATCCGCTTCAGCCGGCGCTTTCGCGAGGCGGCCAACGCGGTGCCCGATGCCCTGGTCATCCTCGATAAACAGCATCGTATCGAATGGGCCAATCCGGCGGCCACCAAGCTGATGAACGTTCGCTGGCCCGAGGACGACCGACGCCCGCTCACCGACATCCTGACTCAGCCTGAGATCCTGCCCTTCATCGAGGCGGGCGAATACATGCGCCCGCTCGATATCGCCCCAGAGCACAATCGAGCCATCATGCTTTCGCTGCGCATCACGCCCTTCGGCGAGCGCAAGAAACAGCGTCTGGTGGTCGGGCGCGATATCACCAAGATCTACCACCTCAACATGATCCGGCGCGATTTCGTCGCCAATGCCTCGCACGAGTTGCGCACTCCCCTGACCGTGATCGCCGGTTTCCTGGAGACCTTGCTCGATGCGACCGGCACGCCGGATCATCATCGCCGTCCGCTGACCCTGATGCGCAATCAGACCGACCGCATGTGCTCGATCATCGAGGATCTGTTGACACTCTCGCGATTGGAGATGCGCGAGCGTCCCGAGGAGCAGGAGTCCGTGGATATTCCTGACGAGATCCATCTGATCCTGCAGGAGGCCCAGACGCTGAGCAACGGCCGACACAGTGTCGAGAGCCAGGTCGATGAGGATCTGCTGCTGCTCGGCAGTGCCCCCGAACTACGCAGCGCGTTCTCCAACCTGGTCTTCAACGCCGTCAAACACACACCCGATGGCACACATATCCGCGTCGTCTGGCGCCGTAGCGCCGATGAGGCCGAATTCAGCGTCATCGACGACGGTCCAGGCATCCCGCCCGAGCATCTGCCGCGACTGACCGAGCGCTTTTATCGCGTCGACCGCGCGCGCTCACGCGAATCGGGCGGCACAGGTCTGGGATTGGCCATCGTCAAGCATGTGCTCAATCGGCACGATGGACGGCTCAGAATGGCGAGCGAGCTTGGGCGTGGATCGCGCTTCGTCTGCGGCTTTCCGGCCAAGCGCGCCCTGATCAGGGACGAGCGGGACGAGATCCTGGGCGATGAGATCCAGACGCCGCTCAGCCGCACATCAGCCGAGGGCTGACATCGGAACGTTCGGCGCGTCGTCGTCCTCGGACGAGGAGACCTGGTCAGGCCACTGTGAATGCTGGAAGGCTTGGTTGACGCGATCGCGCAGTTCCTTGCCCGGCTTGAAATGGGGGACGTATTTGGCGGCCAGAGCGACCGATTCACCCGTTTTGGGATTGCGCCCGATGCGTGGCGGGCGGTAGTGCAGCGAGAAACTGCCGAAACCACGGATCTCGATCCGCTCTCCGGTAGCTAGTGCTGTACTCATGCGTTCGAGGATCTTTCTGACCGCCTCCTCGACGTCTTTGTAGGGGAGATGGTCTTGGTCGGCAGCCAGAATGTCGATCAGCTCCGATTTCGTCATATCGTCGACTCCTGGAAAAATGATCGGGAACCGATCAGATGACCGGTTCCCGAATCCTTGCGGCTTCAGACGGGATCAGTTCCCGCGCTGAGCCTCTTCCATTTGCTCCTTGAGCAGATCGCCGAGCGTGGTGGCGGTGCTGGCTGCATCACGCGAGTAGCCCTTGATCGCGCTCTGCTCTTCCTCGACGTCCTTGGCCTTCATCGACAGCGACAGGGTGCGGTTCTTGCGATCGACGCCCAGGAACTTGGCTTCGATTTCCTCGCCGACCTTGAGCACGGCGCGCGCGTCTTCAACGCGATCACGCGAGATCTCGGAGGCACGCAGATAGCCCTCGACGCCATCGCCGAGCGTGATGGTCGCGCCCTTGGGGTCGACATCAGCGACCACGCCGGTCACGACGCTGCCCTTATCATGCAGGGCGACGAAGCTGGAGAACGGATCCTTGTCGAGCTGCTTGACGCCCAGCGAGATGCGCTCGCGCTCGGGATCAACCGACAGCACCACGGTTTCGAGCTCGTCGCCCTTCTTGTAGCGACGCAACGCCTGCTCGCCGGCTTCGTCCCAGGAGATGTCGGACAGATGGACCAGACCGTCGATGCCGCCGTCCAGACCGATGAAGATGCCGAAGTCGGTGATCGACTTGATCTTGCCGGAGACGTGATCGCCCTTCTTGTGGGTGACGGCGAACTCTTCCCAGGGGTTCATGGCGCACTGCTTGATGCCGAGCGAGATGCGGCGACGCTCCTCGTCGATGTCCAGCACCATGACCTCGACCTCGTCGCCGAGGTTGACGACCTTGGAGGGATGGATGTTCTTGTTGGTCCAGTCCATCTCGGAGACGTGCACCAGACCCTCGACGCCCTCTTCGATCTCGACGAAGCAGCCGTAGTCGGCGATGTTGGTGACCTTACCGAAGACGCGGGTGCTCTCGGGATAGCGACGCGAGATATTGACCCACGGATCCTCGCCCATCTGCTTGAGGCCAAGCGAGACGCGCTGACGCTCGCGGTCGAACTTGAGCACCTTGACGCTGATTTCGTCGCCGATCTCGACCACTTCCGACGGATGCTTGACGCGACGCCAGGCCATGTCGGTGATGTGCAGCAGGCCGTCGATGCCGCCCAGATCCAGGAAGGCGCCGTAGTCGGTGAGGTTCTTGACCACACCCTTGACTTCCATGCCCTCTTCCAGGTTCTTGAGCAGCTGCTCGCGCTCGGCGCTGTACTCTTCCTCGACCACGGCACGACGCGAGACCACAACGTTGTTGCGCTTGCGATCGAGCTTGATGACCTTGAACTCTTGCTCCTTGCCTTCGAGATAGGTGGTGTCGCGCACCGGACGCACGTCGACCAGCGAGCCGGGCAGGAAGGCGCGTACCGTGCCCAGATCGACGGTGAAGCCGCCCTTGACCTTGCCGTTGATGAGACCCTTGACGGTCTCGGCGTTCTCGAACGCCTTCTCCAGATAATCCCAGGCCGCGAAGCGCTTGGCCTTCTCACGCGACAGCCGGGTCACGCCGAAGCCGTCCTCGACGGCGTCGAGGGCGACCTCGACCTCGTCGCCGATCGCCACTTCCAGCTCGCCCTCGGGGCTGATGAACTGGGAGCGCGGGATGATGCCCTCGGACTTGAGTCCGGCATTGATCACGACGTTGTCGGCGGTGATGTCGATGACAGTGCCGACGACGATGGTACCCGGCTGGAGCTGGGTGGTATTCAGACTTTGTTCAAAGAGTTCGGCGAAGCTTTCGGTCATGAGATCCAAGTATCCTGAGAATGGCGCGCTGACCCGCCCCATCCGGGACGAGGGGTGTTTTAAGTAAACGAAAAGGTCGACGCTCTCCACGTCGACCCTGCCTGTTTCGACCGCTCTCTGCCGCCGGCCCAAGTAGCTTGGACGGGCAAGACGCAGGCGGTCTTAGTCGCCTCGGGCGATCGATTCAGGGAAGACGCGCCTAACCTCTTCCAGGACTCGATCGAGCACTTCAGCAATGGACATCTGGGTGGAATCCACCAATACGGCATCTTCGGCGGGACACAGAGGTGCCACCGGGCGGGACCGGTCGCGCGCGTCCCGTTCGCGGATGTCCGTTACAAGTTGCGGGAGGTTAGCATCCAACCCCTTCTCCTTCAACTGTTTATAGCGGCGTTCGGCACGGATCTCGGGGCTGGCGTCGAGAAAAATTTTGAGCGGCGCTTGAGGAAAGACCACGGTGCCCATGTCGCGTCCATCGGCGACCAGACCCGGCGCGCGGGCAAAGCGGCGCTGCCAGTCGAGCAGGGCCGAACGCACGCCCGGATGGGCGGCCACGCGTGAAGCGGCCATGCCGGCCTCCTCGGTACGGATGGCGTCGCTGACGTCCTCGCCGGCCAGCAGCACCCGTCCGGCCTGGAATTCGACCGGCAGGGCGGCGGCCAGCGGAGTCAGGGCCTCGGGGTCGTCGAGATCCAACCCCTGCCGACCGGCGGCCAGACCCAGCACCCGATAGAGCGCGCCGCTGTCGAGCGCGTGCCAGCCGAGCTGCTCGGCCAGGAGCTGCATGAGCGTGCCCTTGCCGGTGCCGGAGGGGCCGTCGATGGTGAGGATCGGAGCCGAGGTCATGGGCGCTGCTCCTCGATCGTCAGCCCGGCGCGTGACGCCAGTTGCGGGAAGCCGGGGAACGAGGTCTCGACATTGGCGCAGTCGCGCACCTCGATCGGCCCGCTGGCGCGCAGTCCGGCGATCGCAAACGACATGGCGATGCGATGGTCGCCCTGGGCCTCGATGGCGTTCTCGCCGGTGGCCGAACCCAGGGCGCCGCCCTGAATGCGGATGCCGTCCGGGGTCGGTTCGGCCTGGATGCCGAGTTTGAGCAGACCATCGGCCATGACCTGGATGCGATCGCTCTCCTTGACGCGCAGCTCCTCGGCGCCGGTCAGCACCGTTTCACCCTCGGCACAGGCGGCGGCGATGAAGATCGCGGGGAATTCGTCGATGGCCAGCGGCACCTGATCGACCGGAATCTGGATACCGCGCAACCGCGCCGACTTGACGCGAATGTCGGCTACCGGCTCGCCGCCGGCGGTGCGCCGGTCGAGCAGTTCGATGTCGGCGCCCATGGCGCGCAGGATGTTGATGACACCGACTCGGGTCGGATTGATGCCGACCTCTTCGAGCCGCAGATCCGAACCGGGCGCGATGCTGGCACCGACCAGAAAGAACGCCACCGAGGAAATATCGGATGGGATACGCAGTCGGCAGCCGGTCAACCGTCCGCCGCCGCTCAGACAGACGCGCAGTCCCTGGCGGCGTACCGAGTAGCCGAAAGCGGTCAGCATGCGTTCGGTGTGGTCGCGCGTTGGCTCCGGCTCGTGGATGCAGGTCTCGCCCTGGGCATAGAGTCCGGCCAGCATCAGGCAGGACTTGACCTGGGCGCTGGCCATCGGCAGGCGGTATTCGATGCCGCTTAGATGGTCCACCGGCTCGATGGTCAGGGGCGCGGTGCCGGTCGGGCTGGTGCGGATCTGGGCGCCCATGAGCGCCAGCGGCTCGGTGACGCGGCGCATCGGACGGCGTGTCAGCGAATCATCGCCCACCAGCGTGGTCGTGAACCCCTGCCCCGCCAGCAGTCCAGAGAGCAGGCGCATGGCGGTGCCTGAGTTGCCCATGTCGAGCGACGTCTCGGGTGCACGCAGACCACGCAGTCCGACCCCATCGACGATCAGCTCGCCGTCGTTCGGTCCTTCGATCGACACGCCCATGGCGCGAAAGGCCGCGAGCGTGGCCAGGGCGTCGGCACCTTCCAGAAAGCCGCTGATCTGGGTCCGACCCTCGGCGATGGCCGAGAGCATGATGGAGCGATGCGAGATCGACTTGTCGCCCGGTACGCGCAGACGTCCGCGCAGTGCGCCGCCGGGGGTGATGAGGTAGCGATGATCGATGAGCGAGGACAAGGCATCTCCCAAGGCTCGCGTGGCCGGTGATGAAAGGGCTGGGATTGTAGCAGCCGCTGGCCGGCGAACCAACGCGCGCAACGCTGGGGCGGAAATTCGAGTAGGATGTCGGACCGATTCGTTCGAGCGTCACGTCGGACGCCCATCGAAGCGGCGTCCTCCAGTCCACACCCTAAAGATCGACCCCATGCCCATCACCGAGAAACAGAAACGCTGGCTCAAGCCCCAGGTCCATCATCTCAAGCCTGTGGTGCTCGTCGGCCAGCACGGCCTCACCGAGCCGGTCCTGGCCGAGATCGAGATTGCGCTCGACCACCACGAATTACTCAAGGTCCGCGTCAACGCGGGCGACCGCGACGAGCGCGATGCCGCCATCGGCCTGATTTGCGAGCGCACGGGCGCGGATCTCATCAGCCGCATCGGCAATGTCGCCGCGCTCTATCGTCACAATCCCAAGAAGCGCGACCCGATCGTGCTACCGAAGCTCTGAGGCGACTCCAAACCGCGACGCACGCTGACCTGAACCAGCGCGCCGCTCGATTCAGGCCGTGATCCAGGACTCAGGACTTGGGCAGGGTCACGCCGCGCTGTCCCTGGTACTTGCCGCCGCGATCCTTGTAAGACGTCTCACAGACCTCGTCGGATTCGAAAAACAGGATCTGTGCCACGCCCTCGTTGGCGTAGATCTTCGCGGGCAGCGGCGTGGTGTTGGAGAACTCGAGGGTGACGTGACCCTCCCATTCGGGTTCCAAAGGGGTCACGTTCACTATAAGCCCACAGCGCGCGTAAGTCGAATTGTGTACAATCATGCCGTTGGCAAGGAAATTATGAACGTTCGGGATGCTCAGATCGAAAACGTCTTCTTCACCCGCCGGCTGGATATCGACGACGACATCCCAAACAGGCCCATCGATGAGCGGTAGCAGATCGGGATCCTGAGTCGCTAGGGCCACTTGCGCCGCTGCCCGATAGGGAACGGATTGGCTTGGATTCGAGTGAATGCCCAGGCCATTCAAACTGATTCCGGCGCGCGCGACGGCTGTCTTCAGTAGTTCACCGGCGGCTTTTGGCAAGGTATCAAAGTTGCTGCGCCGACGTGCCCCCAACGCCAGCACAGCCGGGATGATTTCTTGCTCCAGGCGTATTTGTTTGACGGCGCCTGGCCAGAATCCAACCTCATCCGCAAAGCGTCTGATTTGATCGCGATCTGTGATCTGAATGCGATAAGCGTCCGTACCGATAGACGTCCTTTTCTCGCGAATCAGTGAGAATATTCCAAATCTCAATAAAAGATGATGGACGTCCTCGATCAATCGGCGCGAACTCGAATAATATTCGAGAAAAAAACCCTGCCCAGATCCATAAAGACCGCCATCCCCGGAAAACAGCGCTTGAAGAAACAACCGTGTCGCCTCTTTTGGCGCCATAAAGATAGCTTGAGGAACGAATTTTTCATCGGCCTTGACATCGAGACCATAAGCTGAAAGCCATTGATTAGCGCGATTTTTTTCCGGAATCCCGCCACGCCCAGCTTTGTTTACAAGGCGATAGCCATACTTGCCATTGAAAGTCGTCGTGCCCAGTTCACCTTCTTTGACGCACCGATCAAGCAGATCAGCTAAAACCGGATCGGCTGTCGTAAAAACGGGACTATAACCAGGCGTCTTGCACTGCCCTTCAGAAATCATCAGACCCAGCAGGATCGCCTCCCAATCGGGAAGCGGCGTCTTGCCAAAAACGGGAACCTCACGCGCAACCGCAATCCGATCACCGGGCTTGAGATCCTGCAATTCCGTCCAGCCATGCAACTGACGAAAAGGATGATTGGCCGTCGCGCGAATCTTCAGCCCTGTACGTGTCTTTAGTTCATAAACGGGCTTTTTGCCTTGGGGTACGAAAGCACCGACCTTGACGGGTTTCAGACGCCAGTCCTGCATGCCCAGCGTCGAACGACCAAAGGTAAAATCGACGATGGGCAAATAGGCGCCCGTGTCGGCATCGACAACGCGCGTGTCAGCCGTCAAACATTTTCCAAGACAAACCGTCATCACATTGCGCGGAATCCGGAAATACTCCACCGTGCGCGCCAGCGCAAACGAATTCGGCGGAATGATGCAGACGTCGGATTTGAGATCGACGAAGCTGTTGGAGTCGAAATTCTTGGGATCGACGATCGCTGAGTTGATATTGGTGAAGATTTTGAACTCATCGGCGCAGCGTACATCGTAGCCGTAGCTCGATGTGCCATAGGAGATCACGCGCCCATGCTCGCCCTCGCGCACCTGGCCCGGTTCGAAGGGGTCGATCATGCCGTGTTCGACGGCCATGCGTCGTATCCAGCGATCTGATTTGATGGCCATCCGGCATCCTCACGAAAAACAAAAAAGCCTAAGACGCCGCTGATGGACGACGTACAACAATAAACAAAGGGACAGAGTCCAAGCCGCGCTCAGTAGCCGTCTGGATTCTGCGACTGCCAGCGCCAGGCATCGACCACCATCCGCTCCAGATCGTATTCGGCACTCCAGCCCAGCTCCTCGCGCGCAAGCGACGGATCAGCATAGCAGCAGGCGATGTCACCCGGCCGGCGCTCGACGATGTCATAGGGGACCGGACGACCACTTGCCCGCTCGAAAGCCGCGATCACCTCCAGCACACTGTAGCCGCGCCCGGTCCCGAGATTGTAGGTGACCACGCCAGGCGCTTCTTGCAGCTTGTGCAGGGCGGCCAGATGACCGCGCGCCAGATCTACAACATGGATGTAATCGCGCACGCCGGTTCCATCCGGGGTCGCATAGTCATTGCCGAAGACGCACAGACGCTGGAGCCGCCCGACCGCGACCTGAGCGATATAAGGCATGAGATTGTTCGGGATCCCGTTCGGATCCTCGCCGATACGCCCGCTCTCATGCGCGCCGACCGGGTTGAAATAGCGCAGCAGCGCGATGTTCCAGCGCGGGTCTGAGACATACAGATCACGCAGGATCTCCTCAATGAACAGCTTCGAGCGCCCATAGGGATTGGTCGCCCCGACGGGGAAATCCTCGCGGATCGGCACGGTCGCCGGATCGCCGTAGACAGTCGCCGAGGAACTGAAGACGAGGTTACGCACGCCAGCGTCCGCCATCACCTGACAGAGCGTCAGCGTGCCCTGGACATTGTTGTCGTAATATTCCAAGGGCTGCGCGACCGACTCGCCCACGGCTTTGAGTCCGGCGAAATGGATCACGGCATCGAAGTGGCCCTGGCTGAAAATCTCGCTGAGCGTCTCGCGATCGCGCAGATCGATTTCAAAGAACCCGACGCCCTGCCCCGTGATCTCCCCGACCCGGCGCAGCGACTCCTCCTGGCTGTTGCAGAGATTGTCGAGCGCGACCACATGGATACCCGCCTGGAGCAGTTCCACGCAGGTATGACTGCCAATGTAGCCCGCCCCGCCCGTGACTAGAACTCGCATCGTCTTGTGTGCTCCTTTCAAACGTTGAAATCAGACGTCAGGCCGTCTGGACACGTTCGCCTGCGAGTCGCAGACGCTGGCGCAGGCGACGCAGGGTTTCGGCGTCGAGCGAGTCCGGACCGAGCGCCAGCATGCAACGACGCAGGCGTCCGACCACGAACACCAGTGATACGCCCCAAGTGCTTACGAAGGTCGCCGGCGAGAGTCGGGCCTGGAGTTCGCGGCCAGAGACGAGTGTCAACGTCCAGGAGCCATCCGGATGCCAGAGTGCGGACTGAATCGACCAGGGCGCGCGCCTGAGTACCTCGACCCACAGCGTATGCACAGCGCCGAGCACCAGGGCCAGAACCAACGGCAGGGTCAGCCATCCGAGCGGCAGCGCCAGCGTTACGACCAGCGCCAGCATCGACGTCGTAACGGCCAGGACCACGAGCCAACGCGAGACACGTGGATGAACCTCCATGGCGTCCATCGACTACTCCGTGCGTGGCGACTCACTCACGACGACGAGAATCCGCTCGACGAGCGCGCGCAGACGCGGCTCGGGCGGCTCGGAGCGCTCCATGAACCAGTCGCTCAGATGCGGATCCGGCTCGCCGAGCAGCGCGATGAAGTCCTGCCGCTCGCTCTCGGACAGCTCGGCATAGCCGAGATCGAGAAAGCGCTCGAGCAGATGATCCAGTTCCAGCATCCCGCGCCGGCACTGCCAACGCAGACGCTGGAGATCCGAATCGCTATCGGGATGAACTTGACGTGATTCAGTCAACTTGACCACCTAGAGCCCCTTGTCGAGCATAAGCTCCTTGATATGCCCGATGGCGCGGGTCGGATTGAGCCCCTTCGGGCAGACCTCGACACAGCTCATGATGCTGTGACAGCGGAACAGCTTGTAGGGGCCTTCCAGCGCATCCAGCCGCTCCTCGGTGGCCTGATCGCGGCTATCGGCCAGGAAGCGCCAGGCCTGCAACAGTGCCGCCGGCCCATGGAACTTGTCAGGGTTCCACCAGAATGACGGGCAGGCGGTGGAACAGCAGCCACAGAGAATGCATTCATAGAGCCCATCGAGCTTGTCGCGCTCGGCCGGGCTCTGCGGAATCTCCTGCTCGGGCAGCGGATCCTTGCGCACCAGATAGGGCTGGACCGCACGATACTGTTCGTAGAACTGGGTCATGTCGACGACCAGATCGCGGATGATCGGACGGCCCGGCAGCGGACGCACCATGATCGGCGTTTTCAGCTCGCTGATCGGGGTGACACAGGCGAGCACATTGCGACCATTGGCATTGACCGCGTCCGATCCGCAGACACCCTCGCCGCAGGAATGCCGGAAGCTGAAGGACTCGTCCTGTTTTTTCACTTCCAGCAGCGCGTCGCGCAGCATCATGCCCTGGAAGGTTTTGACCTCATAGTCCTGCATCCGGGGACGCTGGTCGGTGTCCGGATTGTAGCGATATACGCTGATTCTCATCGGTCGATACCCGAGACGGTTGGCGGTTGGAAACTGGGCGAATACGTGGCGATCCAGAGGTTGCGGACGATTCGCGCGAACCTGTGCATCCTACCTGTTTTGTGCGCCGCAATAAAACAGCCCGATCTCACGGGTTAACCGCACAGCCCCTGACCCTACTGAGTGATCGCCCGACCCACCTGGGCGGCATCGCCCTTGTCCATGCGCCGGATGGCGGCATCGCCCTGATTCGCCAGCACTTCAAGACGGTCGATCTGGGCATCGAGCTGGGGCAGCGCCTCGCGCCGGTAACGCGAGACCTCATCGATGGCCCCGATCACGTCCGTGAACGCCTGTTCCAACTGTTTCATGTCGAGCACCGTGGACGCGGCGCGATTCTGGATCTCCACGCCCTGGGTGCGCAGCGCTTTGGCGGTGCCGGCGATCAGATTCGAGGTCGTGGTGTTCAGGGCTTCCACCCGATCCAGCACCAGACGCTGATTGGCCAGCGCCAGCGCCACCGTGACCGCGACATTCAGGGCCGAGACCGTGACATTGATGGCCCGATCCACGCCGCGCATCAGCTCGCGGTTGTTCCGGATGACCACTTCCAGGGCCATGATGCCCTGCTGACTGACCGCCAACTGCTGTTGCAGATCCAGGATGCGCTGGCGTAGCGGAAACAGCAGTTCTTCATCGAGAAAACGGCGCTTGGGATCGTCCGGGGGCAGCTCCAGCGCCTTCTCCTCCAGGCGCCGGTCGATGATCCGGCCCAGCCCGATCTGGCGGCGCAACTGATCCAGGCTGTCGCGCAGTGACTGCTGATCGTCGCTCAGGGTCAGGTTGTCCCGATGCAGCATCTGCTTGCCGGACTCCAGATCCTTGATGATGCCGTCGAGCGCCTCCTGCGCGGTCTCGAATTTCTGGAAATAGCGTTGCAGCGGCGTACCGATGCCGGGGATCAGGGCCAGGAGCCGCGACAGGCCCGCCCGGCTCAGGTCGTAGCGCTGGGGATCGAGCTCCTGCATCCGAATGCGCAGATCCACCAGCGAGCGCGCCACAGGTCCGCCCTCATCGCCCTGGTGAGCGAGTTTGCGGATCGGCGCCTGGAGCATCTGACTGCGATGGGCCGCCTGACGCTGCACTTCCAGGCCCATGTCGTCCACCGCCTGACGCTGACGGCGGTCGATGCCGTCCTGGTCCGTCGCCTTGAGCACCTCGGCCACGAAGGCATCGGCCATGGCGAGCAGCGCGGGATCATCCGGCGCGGTCTCGGGGTCGGTTTCCTGTTTCACCCGTGCTTCGATCTCCGCCGCCGGGGGCAGCGACAGATTGAAGCGGGAGTCATCGGTCGTTTGCAGGGTCTTGGATGTGCTCATGCGGGGGTTCCTCGCGTCAGGTGCCGGCCGGTCGTTGTCGGGGTGGCGCGGAGCCTCGGCGGATCTTCAGGCATCGCGCCCGTAGTGATGCGCCTTCTCGGCGAAGCGGCGCAGATCGGCCAGGGCCTGATCCGCCGCGACCGACGCCTGGGGCCGGTCGGTCTCCACTGCCGCCACGGCCACGGCGGCGTCGTCCAGGGCGGTGATGGCGGCCTCGTTGCGCGCGCTCAACTCGCGCAGGCGCTGCTCGGTCTGCTCAACCAGATCGAGTCGCCGGGTCAGGGCCAGGCGCTCCTCGTCCGGCATCCGGGCCGGCTCATGGGACAGACGACGGCGCACATAGTCGGCATCCACCTCGGCCACGCCACGGGCGATCGAGGCCATGGTGTTCAGAGCATCCACCGCCGTCCGGGTGACCTCGCCTACCAGACCCCGGGAGCGTTCGAAGGTCAGTTCGTTTGGATCGAATTTGTCGCGCAGCATCCCATCCACATGCGCATAGCGGGTATAGAGCCGGTCGGACTGGATGGCCAGATCGGGACGCTCCACCGCCAGCAGACGTTTTTTGGCCTCCCAGAGCGCGAGGATCACCGCATCGCTCTCCATCGGCGGACGGACAGGATCGAGCACGGCGATTCCCTGCTCGCGGGCCTCGCGTTCCAGTGCGGCCTGTTCCTGTGTCGCCAGCGCCGCCTGCCGAGCCGCGCGCCGGCGCTCGGCTAGGGTCAGACGCCGACGCCGCCACACCCGCTCGGCAGGGATCGCCGCCGCCAGCGCCGCCAGACCGGTCAGCCATCCGCCCAGGGTCGGGCCGAAGCCGCCCCACAGCGAGGTGAGCCAGATCAGCAGGGCGATGAAGGGCACGACGAGCCAATAGCGAATCAGCACCCGCAGCCGCGTGAACGGCTCGCTGGGCAGCGCGGCGCGCGGATTGATCAGGCCGAGGATCAACCACGGCAGGCAGGAGAGAAAGAGCCCGTAGGCCAGACCCTGGAGGAAGCCGAACATGGGTTGGGTGCCTGTCCGCAGGTGGTAAGGATCGGTCATCACATGACCGGCCGGCCGCTTGGTCAAGCGGGGCTTCCGACAACAATATGGCTCTGATAATAGCTGATAGCAGGTCGGTACGGACAGATCATCAGGCGAGCGATCCCAGCGGTTCCAGTCCAGAGGCTAAGTGCGCTAGCGCACCGACAGGCGCGGCCCACATGGCCTAGGGTTGGCCAAACCCGGCGCAGATACATGCCGGACTGACCGGCCGTAATGCAACGCCAACCAATGGCGACGACAACAGGTGACGATGATGAACAAGCTTCTGGCACTGATGCTGCTGATCACGATCAGCGGATTGTTTGGCTGCAATACCATGGAAGGCGCCGGCAAGGATATCCAGCGCGGCGGCGGTGCCGTGAGCGAGACGGCAAGGGACGTCAAGCGGGATATGTGAGGCGCGAAAAACTGACGTCCGCAGACGGCTCAGTCCCAGTTCAGGGCGCCGCCGGTCTGATACTCGGTGACGCGGGTCTCGAAGAAGTTCTTCTCCTTCTTCAGATCCAGCACCTCAGACATCCAGGGGAAGGGGTTGGTCGCGCCCGGATACTGCTCGGGCAGGCCGATCTGGGCGCAGCGCCGGTTGGCGATGAAGTGCAGATAGTCCTCGAACATCTGCGCATTGAGTCCAAGCACCCCGCGCGGCATGGTGTCATGCGCATAGCGGGCTTCCAGCTCGACGGCCTCGCGGATCATGCTGACCAGTTCCTGCTTGAACTCGGGCGTCCAGAGCGGTGGATTCTCGATCTTGATCTGATTGATGACATCGATGCCGAAGTTCATGTGCATCGACTCGTCGCGCAGGATGTACTGGAACTGCTCGGCCGTGCCGGTCATCTTGTTGCGCCGCCCCATGCTCAGGATCTGCACGAAGCCGACATAGAAGAAGATCCCCTCGAAGATGACATAGAAGGCGACCAGCTCGCGCAGGAGCTTCTGGTCGTTCTCCAGGGTACCGGTCTGAAAGTGCGGGTCGGCCAGATAGCGAGTGAAGGGCAACGCCCACTCGGCCTTGCGCGCGACGGCGGGCACTTCGCGATACATGTTGAAGATCTCGCCCTCGTCGAGTCCCAGACTCTCGACCACATACTGATAGGCGTGGGTGTGCAGGGCTTCTTCGAACGCCTGACGTAGCAGATATTGCCGGCACTCGGGATTGGTGATGTGACGATAGACCGCCAGCACCAGATTGTTGGCGACCAGCGAATCAGCGGTCGAGAAGAACCCCAGATTGCGCTTGACGATGGTGCGCTCGTCCTCGGTCAGCCCGTTCGGATCCTTCCAGAGCGCGAGATCGGCGTTCATGCTGATCTCCTGCGGCATCCAGTGGTTCGAGCAGGCGTCGAGATACTTCTGCCAGGCCCAATCGTATTTGAAGGGCACGAGCTGGTTGAGATCGGCGTGGCAGTTGATGATGCGCTTGTCGTCGACGCGCACCCGGCTTGCGCCCATAGCCAGTGATTCCAGACCGGTCGCGCCGCCGGCGGCGGATTCGGTGGCCGACGCACTCGCTGGGTTGCGTTCGGGCAGGACGCGATCCTCGATCGGCAGATCGTGCTGTGGATCGGCGGCGTGGACGAAGGGATCGGGATCGACGCTTGGCGCGGCCCCGGCCGTCTTCATGAGCGAATCATTGTCGACGAGTCCCCGACCGGGGCGCGGATGGGGCTGAGACGTGCGCGGCACGGTTTCACGGCGCGGCGCGGCGGCTGGCGACAGGCGCCCGGAGTGAACAGCCGGCTCAGGGTTCAGCGACGCCGGGCGGTTGGACGTCGGGCTGGTCGTGGCGAGTGGGTCATCCCAGTTCAGCATGATGTTCGGGCCTTTGAAGTCGCGGTGATCGGGGTCAGGCGGCTGACGATGCTCGGTCGAGCCGAGATGGCAAGGGTCGCGAGTCTAAGCCATTTGATCCGGCGATCCAAGGCACCTCAATAAACTATATCTTGTGTGCCAATTACACAATCTATCGTCTATCTAGTCGAAGCGCCCGTCAGCACACTCAACAGACCCTGCATCAAGACCCAGGGTTCAGGCGGACAGCCGGGGATTTTCAGATCCACCGGAATGACCCGCTCGACCCCATCCCGCGCGGCATAGCCGGCCGCGAACTCACCGCCATCACAAGCACAGTCACCGGCGGCGATCACCAGCTTGGGCGCGGGCGTGGCCAGCCAGGTGCGCCGTAGCGCCGTTTCCATGTGGCGCGTGACCGGCCCCGTGATCAGGAGCGCATCGGCATGACGCGGCGAGGCGACGAAATGGACCCCGAAACGCTCGATATCGTGATAGGGATTGTTGAGCGCATGAATTTCGAGTTCGCAGGCATTGCACGAGCCGGCATCGACCTGCCGGATCGCCAGACTGCGCCCGAGTCGGGCATCGATCGCCCGGCGCAAAGCGATGCCGAGCCGTTCCAGCTCCGGGTCGTCGTGTTCCGGTGCCGGCTCGGTTACCCGACCGACGCGCAAGGACTGCTTGAGGATGCGCAGCATGAGCGAATCGAACTCCTCGATGTCAGTGGTGCCAATATGGCATGAACACGCCTTGGAAGGCGCTGGAACGGGTTAGAATCGCGCCATGAACACAGCCAATCCCACTCCCTATGCCGACCTTGGTCCAGACCGCGTGCTCGATGCCGTGGAAAGCCTGGGGCTCCTGTCCGATGGTCGACTGCTGGCGCTCAACAGCTACGAGAACCGCGTCTATCAGGTCGGCATCGAGGACGGTCCGCCGGTCATCGCCAAATTCTACCGCCCTGAACGCTGGAGCGACGCGGCCATCCGCGAGGAACACGATTTTACGCTGGCGCTGGCTGAACTGGAGATCCCAGCTGTCGCCCCGCTACGCATCGGCGGCGAGACATTGCACACCTTCGAAGGCTATCGCTTCTCGCTGACGCCCCGGCGTGGTGGCCGTCATCCTGAGCTGGGCGACCTGGACGTACTCGAATGGATCGGACGCTTCATCGGGCGTATCCATGCCGTCGGTGCCGTTGCACCCTTCCGCGACCGCCCGACCCTCAACATTGCGCATTTCGGTGTCGAATCGCGCGACTATCTGCTCACCCATGACTGGATTCCGGCCGAGCTGCTGGACGCCTATCGCAGCGTCGTGGATCAGGCGCTGCAAGGCGTGCGTGACGGCTATGCACGCGCCGGATCGATCCAGCGTCTCCGGCTGCACGGCGACTGCCACCTCGGCAACCTGCTCTGGACCGACGTCGGGCCGCACTTTGTCGATTTTGACGACGCGCGTCAGGGACCGGCCATTCAGGATCTGTGGATGCTGCTCTCGGGCGAGCGTGAGGAGATGAGCCAACAGCTCGCCGCCGTGCTCGCTGGCTACGAGGATTTCCAGGAATTCGACACGCGCGAATTGCATCTGATTGAGGCACTGCGCACGCTGCGTCTGATTCATCATGCGGCCTGGATCGCGCGCCGCTGGAGCGACCCCGCCTTTCCGGCGGCCTTCACCTGGTTCGGCGACACGCACTACTGGCAGAACCATATCCTGCAACTGCGCGAACAGATCGCCGCGATGGAGGCCGGACCGCTGCATGGACTCTGAGTCTCAGGACGCCGTTTAGGTTTAGAATGCGCGGCTCTTGTACCAACACTTGCTAGTTCACAACCCGAGGTCTCATTCATGCGCAACCGAGGCGGACGCCGGCAACCGGACGACATCGATTTCAGTGGCTCGGACTGGCTCGGCAAGGCCAAGGATCTGATCAATCAGGGCAATCTCAGGCGTCTGATCGTGCGCCGCCCGAGCGGTCGTATTCTGGCCGAGATCCCGCTGCTGGCCAGTATCGGCGTGATCGCCATCCTGATCCTGATCGCGCCCATGCTGATGGCGCTCGCGGCCCTGGCCGCGCTCGTAATGCAGTTCAAGATTGAAATCGAGCGCGATTCGAGCGTCTACGACAATCGTGACGACGACTGAACGCCCAGGCGGCCGGCTCAGATCTGCTTGAGCCGGTCTTCGATTTCGGGCGGCACCAGGCTGAGCAACCAGTCGCCGATCGAGGCAAAATCGGTGATCAGCACCGACTGACTCCAGGCCGGATCGGAGGGCGCGGGCGTCAGCGCCACCAGATAGACGGCCATGGCCACCAACACCACGCCGCGCGCTCCACCAAAGGCCATCCCGAGCAGGCGGTCCATCCCGGTCAGCCCGACCGTGTCGATCAAGGTCGTCAGCACCGCCGCCAGGATGGCGCCGACCAGCAATACCAGCAACACCAGGCCCATGAAGGCCACACCGGTTCTGACCATCGGGTTAGACAACTGCGTGCTCAGCAGCTCGGCGACTTGCTGATGGAAGAGCCAGGCAATCGCGAGCGCCGCGATCCAGGTGCCGAGCGACAGCACCTCGCGAATCAAGCCGCGCGCCACGCCGACCAGGGCCGACAGGGCGATGATGCCAATAATGATGTAATCGACCCAGTTCATTCGGTTCAGTGCGTTCTTACTGGTAGCGTTGAATGAGCGTATCGAGCTTCTGCTGCTTGCGCAGCATGGCGGCGGTGCGCTCGGCATTGGCACGATCGATGTCCGGTCCGACACGCACCCGATAGTAGGTCTTGCCATTAACCACAGCGCGCTCGACGAAGGCCGAGAACCCGGCCTGTTTGAGCGTGTTGGCCAATTTACCGGCGGCCTCCGGCGAACCGAGACTGGAGACCTGCACGATCCAGGATGGCAAGCCATCGGATCGCGACTTCGGGGGGTCAGGCAGGGCGACAGTCTCCGGCTTCGCCGGCGGCACTTGAGCCGGTTCGGGTCTGGGTGGCTGAGGCGGCTTGGGCGTCTGCGCTTGTGCGCGTGGGGCCGGTGGCTGAGCCGGACGGGTCGCCGGAGGCGGCGTCGGCGCTGTACTCGGTGAAGCCGAATCCTGAACCGGATCGAACACGATCGCCGCCGACGCCTCCTCAAAAGGCACCTCGTCGACGCGATCGAAGCCCTGCATGGGTGTCGGCGGCGTCAGACGGGCTTCCTCATCCGTCAGACCCTGCGCTCCGTCGAGCGCGGTCAGTGTCTCTGCCGCACGATACGAAGCGTCGAACGCAAAGGGATCTTGGAAATTCGGCTCCGCTGGAAGCGGCCCCTGGACATAGGGTGGCGCAAGCGATTCATCCTCGAACAACATGGGCACGAAGATGACCACCAAGGCCACCATCACTACGGCGCCCGCCAGTCGTTTCTTGGCTCCTTCTCGCATTGCTCATCACCCGATGGTCGGGCACCGCTGAGTGTACCCATGTGTTGTTGCCGTTCATGCCCCGATGAGGCAGGCGCCAGTATAACTCAGACCATCGTCAGGATTCCGGTCAACGGCCGCGTCCCAACCATGATCAGGCCGGTTCGCCAGCCTACCCTGTGAGCGATCTTTTACCCGTCTTGCCAGCAACGCCCCGCTATGTGCGCTATCGAACGGACATCGCCCGCTTAACTGTCTACTCTGCTCCCTGTCACTCATGCGTATGATCCATGTGCTATAACTTCAGTGGAGACAGGTATGACAACTGTACGGTCGCTGTCAGTACGGACGCTGAGAACGCCGCCGCCGGGCCTCTTCCAAGCGAACAATCATAAAGACCTTAAAAAGACCGGAGTAAAGACAGGGGTGTCGATGACCAATCGGATGGATGATCGGAACGACGACGCCCTGGTACCGCGGTCGACCGAGCTGCGCCGGCTGGCAGAATCACGCCTCATGGCGGACGAGTCTCTGCCAGAGGAAGACTTCGCGTCCGAGCCGGCCAAACGGCTGATCCATGAACTGCGCGTGCACCAGATCGAGCTGGAGCTGCAAAACGATGAGCTGCGCCGTACCCAGGAGGCGCTGGAACGTTCACGAACGCGCTATTTCGACCTCTACGATCTGGCTCCGGTCGGGTACCTGACCCTGGACGAGGCGGGACTGATTCAGGAGGCCAACCTCGCCGCCGCCAAGCTTCTGGACACCTCGCGTGACACCCTGGTCAGCACACGCCTGACCCGGTTCATCTTCCCCGAAGATCAGGACATCTATTACCACTTCCGCCACCAGCTCGGGTCCGCCGACGAGCCACAGTCCTGCGAACTGCGCCTGCGGCGTGTCGAGGCGCATCCGTTCTGGGTCCGCCTGGAGGCCAGCCTCGTAACCACGACAGCGAGCAACCATACACCCTATCGGATCGTCCTGGTCGACATCGATGCACGCAAACGCAGCGAGCAGGAACTCAGCGAGGCCCAATCGCGGCTGCGTCTGGTGACGGAAATCGGCGAATTGACCTTCTGGGAATGGGATCCCAAAACCGATGAGGTGTTCTTTGCCCCCGAATGGTGGCGGCAGACCGGCTATACACTGGGCGAACTGCCGTTGCGGCTCAATGAATGGGCCAGATTGCTGCACCCGGAGGATCAGGTGAGGATCCTCGACCATCTGAGCCGCTTCGCTGAGACGCCGGCGACACTCACTGAGATTCAATACCGATTGCGCTGCAAGGACGGGGACTATCGCTGGTTCATGGCCCGCCTGACGGCGCTGCCGATGGCCGAGGGTCCGCTGGAGCGCGTGCTGCTGGTGCATCAGGATGTCACCCGGAGCAAGCTATCCGCCGATCGGGCGGTCCATCTGGCTCAGCACGATCACCTGACCGGCCTGCCCAGCCGGGCCTTACTCGAACAACTGGCCAATCACATGCTGGCCAGCGCGCGGCGCTCCGGCAATCTGTTGGCCGTCCTGTTTTTTGACCTGGACCGCTTCAAGGCCGTCAACGATACCTATGGCCATCTGGTGGGCGACCGGCTGTTGCGGGCGGTCGCGCGCCGGCTGCGCGAGGCATTTCGCGAGGAGGATCTGGTCGCCCGACTCGGCGGTGACGAGTTCATCGTCGTCCTGGCGAACCTCGGGGATGCCGCCGACGCCGAGCACGCGGCGCGCGACGCCCTCAAGGTGCTGACACCCGCGTACCAGCTCGATGGACTGGAACTGCACTGTCTCTCCAGCATCGGCATCAGCCTGTTTCCACGGGACGGCCAGACCATCGAGGAGCTGGTCCAGCGCGCGGATGTCGCCCTCTATCAAGCCAAGCACACCAGCCCCGGCGGTTATCACTTCTATCACTTCACGACGGCGGAGCCACTTCGGGGAGCAGGCGGCAATATTCTTTGCGGACCACCTCGTAACACTCACACACCCGCGACTCCAGACCCGGTCGGTCCAGCACGGTGATGTGGCCCCGGCTGTAGTGAATCAATCCGGCGCTTTGCAGTTTTCCGGCCGCTTCGGTCACGCCCTCACGCCGTACCCCCAGCATGTTGGCGATCAGCTCCTGAGTCATGTGCAGCTCGTTGCCGGGCAGACGGTCGAGGCTGAGCAGCAGCCAGCGGCAGAGCTGCTGGTCTACCGTGTGGTGGCGATTGCAGACGGCGGTCTGCGCCATCTGGGCCAGCAACGACATCGTGTAACGCAGCAGCAGCGGCTGTAGCGTGCCGTGGCGCCGTCCCCCGACGCGCGCGAATTCCTGTTTGAGCGCCCGCCCCTTCAGGCGATAGGCGTGACCCGCACTCTGCACCACGGCCCGATTCTGCACGGTACCGCCGCCCATGAAGACAGCGATGCCGACGATGCCCTCGTTGCCCGCCACGGCGATTTCAGCGGAGGCGCCATTCTCCATGACGTACAGCAGGGAGACGATGGAGGTGGTGGGGAAATAGACATGGTCAAGTTCCATACCGGGCTCGTACAGGGCCATTCCGAGTGGTAGCTGGACCAGTTCCAGTGCTGCGCTCAGGCGCTCGAATTCACAGTCGGGCAAGGCAGCGAGCAGTTGGTTTTGTCGCGGACTCGGGGATGGCGGGTTAAGCATGTATTGGCTCCAAGAGTGACCGGCCGGGAGTCGGACCTCGCGGATTCCAGCTTAGCGACATCGCTCTGTCAAGACGCCTTCTGTTCGCTGGCGTACAAATTCAGTGTACTCGTCCAGGCAGCGAGACGCTCAGTCAGTCAGGCCACGACAGGCTCGGACACGCCCCTGGCGCTCGCGGTTTTCATCCGCCCAGAAGCCGGTCATACATGGCTTCCGCCGCCCCGTAACAGCCGCAGGCCGCCGCCTTCAGACCGGCGCGGTCGAGCACGGTGACCTCCCCACGACGATAGCGAATCAGGTGGCGCTCCTGCAGTGCGCTCGCCGCCTTGGTGACGCCGACGCGCCGCACCCCGAGCAGGAGCGCCAGACATTCATGTGTGACATGGAAGCGGTCGCCGTGCGCCCGATCCTGACTCATCAATAGCCAGCGGGCAAGGCGCGCCTCCACCAGATGGAAGCGGGTGCAGGTGGCCAACAGCTCGCTCTGGTTCATCAGCACTTCGAGATAGCGGTTGAGCCGCCTGTGCAGGGCGTCGCTCTGGAGCAGGGCGTCGCAGAATCGCTCGCGGCTCATCCGCCACGCCGGGCCTGCGCCCTGGACGAAGGTGCGCAGTCGCGTCACCTCGACCCCCAGAATCAGCGGCGTCCCGATCATGCCCTCATTGCCGACCAACCGCACCTCAAGCCCGGCGTGATCGGCGGGCGGGGTCACCAGGGACAGGACGGTGTCCATGGGGAAATAGACCTCGTGCAACGGATCGCCCGGTTCGCTGATCACCGTGCCCCGGAGCAGATCGACGCAATCGCCGTTGGCCTGGATAAGGCGCTGGTCCTGATCGGGCAGCGCAGCCAGGAGGCGATTGATCGCCAAAGCGGGATTCTTCGCGGATTTGGATAGCACGCGCGCGCTCCTCGAAGATCGTATGTGACGAAGAACAGACGGCACAGCAATGCACAGAATGAGACAGGCAGGCCGCGATGGATGATGAATACACGCAATCTTCTGGCCGGTCAGTGCGCTAGCAAACATAGCGCGCACCATCGATGCAGGCGTGTCTGTACGCGACAGGCTTCAAAACACTGTTCTATGTGTGCTAGCGAACAGACGCCTGTCAGGGCCGGGACTATCCTGGCACGTACCTGAAAACCCATTCTTCTGACAGGAGAAACGCCATGCCTCTGATTACATTAGTCATTACGCTAGTTGTTGTTGGATTGATTCTATGGTTGGTCAACAACTACATCCCCATGGATGGAACCATCAAAAAAATCTTGAATGTCGTCGTCATTATTTTTGTGATTCTCTGGCTGCTATCGGTCTTTGGACTCATGCCGCCCTTGTCCGGGATGCGGATCGGTTAGTTAAGAGGAAATACAGATGAATGCCTTCAAGATTGTCGCGATTGTCTTGATCATTGCCGGTGGATTGGGTCTGGCGTATGGCGGTTTCAATTATACGAAAGAGTCACAGCAGGCCAATTTAGGGCCGATCGAACTCACGATCAATGATCGTCAGTGGGTCGGAATTCCAGTGTGGGCGGGCGTGGCGGCCATCGCGATTGGCGCACTGCTGCTGGCTGTGCCCAGGAAGGGCTAGGTGTTGCCGCACTGTCGGGAACCATCACTCCCTCCTGCGGGAGGTTCAAGGAGACTGCCATGAATACTGATACATCCTCGAAAAAGGAGGTTCTGACCCGGAAATTGACTCAGATCGCCACCTACTACCACCCCAGCACCTGGAAGGCCAAAGGGATCTGGTGGACAGGCGGACTGTTTCTGGTCACCTATTTGATTTTTATCGTCATTCTGAGCCTGTATTGGTCACGCTCGCCTGGACTGTATAACGTGCACGAACAGGCGCTGTCTTTGGTCAATCACGATGAAAGCCAGCTCATGACCGGAATGGCTACCACGGCCACGGCCATCCGCATTGGCGAAACCCTGCTCGACAAACCTGGCGGCTATCTGACCAACGATGTCAGCCTGCCAGGCGTATTCCTGGACAACATTCCCAACTGGGAATTCGGCGCCCTGACCGCGTGGCGCGATCTGACGAACGCCATGCGCAACGACTTCAGTCGCGCCCAGTCCCAGTCAGTCGAGAATAAGGATCTGGAGATCGCGCAACCCCAGTCCAACTACCAATCGGATTCCTGGATCCTGCCCTCCACCGAATCGGAATATCGCCGGGGTATCGACGCACTCTACCGTTACAACCGCGGACTCTCGGACACGGCTGCCGTGCATGCCCAGTTCTTCGCCCGCGCCGACAACCTGACCACCTATCTCGAAGTGGTCGAGAAACGCCTGGGGAGTCTGGCGCAGCGTCTGTCCTATGCCGTCGGTCAGACCCGTCTCGATACCGCCCTGGCCGGTGATCCGAGCGCCCGCCAGTCGACACCGGCCCCCGCCCAGATACAGAACAAGACACCCTGGCTCAAGATCGATGACGTCTTTTTCGAGGCACGCGGCTATACCTGGGCCTTGCTGCATATTCTGCAGGCGATGGAAATCGACTTCGCCCCGGTGCTCAAGGACAAAAATGCCGTGGTTTCGCTTGAGCAGATCACTCGCGAATTGAAAAACACCCAGAATTTTATCTGGAGTCCGATGATTCTCAACGGCACCGGATACGGGCCAATCGCGAATCATTCGCTGGTGAGTGCGTCCTATATCTCGCGGGTCAATGCCGCGATCACCGATCTGCGCAGTCTGTTGCAGAAGGGATGAATCAGAATGCCCGGATACCTCGGTCGTGAGTCACTGATTCCAATATAGATGTCTACTGGACTGAATCGTGTTTGTGCTCCGGCAATCCGCCGGTTGAATGACCCACAACAGGAGAACGCTATGTTAACGCAAAGAGATGAATATATCGCCAAGATGAAGGCGCAGCTCGATGAGTGGAATGCGAGTATCAGTGCTCTGGAGGAGAAGGGACAGGAAATCAAGGAAGAGGCCAGAGTGAAATATGAAGAGCATCTCTCAGCCCTGCATGTCAAGCGTGCGGAAGGCGAGAAAAAGCTTGCAGAGATGCAGGCGGCAAGCGAGAACACCTGGGAACAGGTCAAGCTGGAAACCGACAATGTCTGGGAGGCCTTCAAGGATTCGTATCAGGCATTCCTGGCACATTTCAAATAGCCGGTGAGTCCTGAATACCTCTCCGGGCATTGGGTCCGGAGAGGCCTTGCTTCGAGAAGGAGTCTCCACAGTTGAATGTACGCACTCCGGCGATACCTGACATCCTGGTCAAGTTGATGACGCTACTCCCCAGCCGCCGCTGGACCCGTCCATCCATCGACGGCGAGTCGCCGTTGCGCCTGGAGTTGTTCAGCGCGGCCCAGATGGAGCAGCACGGCAAGGTGCTCGCGGCCTCGCATGTTCTGATGACCCGGCATCCACCGGATCGCCTCGTGGCGCGTCTGAACGCGAACGAGAAGATCCTGGACCTGGTCTGTCGGCAGCTCATGGCGGCAGTGACCGAGAGCCGTCGCATCGCCCCGGCCGGGGAATGGCTACTCGACAACTTTTATCTGATCGAGGAGCAGATCCGCACCGCCCGGCGACACCTGCCCAAGGGCTACAGCCGGGAGCTGCCGCGTCTGCGCGATGGTCCCTCGGCGGCCTTGCCGCGCGTGTACGACCTGGCGCTGGAAGTCATCGCGCACGGAGATGGCCGGGTCGATCCGGAGAACATCCACCGCTTCGTGGCGGCCTATCAGAGCGTGACTGTGCTGCGGCTCGGCGAGCTCTGGGCCTTCCCGATCATGCTGCGACTGGCGCTGATCGAGAATCTCCGCCGCGTGGCGGCCCGCCTCGCCGCCAGTCGCGTCGATCAGGATCTGGCCGATGGCTGGGCCGATCGTCTGCTGGCGATGGCTGAGAGCGATCCCAAGAATCTGATCCTGGTCATCGCCGACATGGCCCGCTCGAATCCGCCGCTGTCGGGCGCCTTTGTCGCCGAGCTGGCACGCCGGCTTCAGGGCCAGAGCGCCGCGCTGGCTTTGCCACTGACCTGGATCGAACAGCAACTCGCCGAGTCCGTACTGACGATCGAACACCTGGTGCGCATCGAGGTCCAGCAGCAGGCGGCGGATCAGGTGTCGATCAGCAATAGCATCGGCAGCCTCAGATCCCTCGGGGCCATGGACTGGCGCGAGTTCGTCGAGACCATGAGCCTGGTCGAGTGCACCCTGAACGAAGATCCTGACGGACTCTATGGGCGCATGGATTTCGCCACCCGTGATCGTTATCGGCATGTAGTCGAGACCATCGCGAAACACAGTCCACGATCTGAAGCCGAGGTCGCGCGTGAGGCGATCGGACTGGCGCAGGCGTGCGCGGCCGCCCAAGAAGCGGATGGGCGCACGGCGCATGTCGGCTATTACCTGATCGATCGCGGACGCCCGCAACTGGAGCGCCAGGCCGGTGCACGGTTCTCGGGTCTGGCGTTACTAAAACGGCTGAGCACCCTCTCACCGCTGGCGCTCTATCTCGGCGCAATCTTCTTGCTCACGGCCGGCTTTGCCTGGGGCTTGCTGGCGCAGGCCGACAGCCTTCCGGGCTGGCTGCTGCCGCCACTGGTGGTCCTGGCGGTGCTCGGCACCAGTCAACTGGCGGTCGCGCTGGTGAACTGGCTGGCCAGCCTGCTGGCCACGCCCTATCCGCTGCCGCGTCTGGACTGTTCCACGGGTCTTGCGCCGGAGGCGCGCACCCTGATCGTCGTGCCGACCATGCTCGGCCGCGTGCGCGAGATCGAGACCCTGATCGAGGCGCTGGAAGTGCGTTTCCTGGCCAATCGCGATACATATCTGCACTTTGGTCTCCTGACGGATTTCCATGACGCACCTACGCAGACGCAGCCGGGCGATGCTGAACTGATGCGCTTAGCCGCGCAGGGCGTCGCCGCGCTGAATGCCAAATACCCCTGCTCGGACGGCGAGACCTTTTTTCTGTTCCATCGCCCGCGTCGCTGGAATCCGGGGGAAGGGCTCTGGATGGGCTATGAGCGCAAGCGCGGCAAACTGATGGACCTGAATGCCCTGTTGCGCGGCGTCGATAAAATCTCGGCGAATCCCTCGGACTCCGAGGAACCGACGACGCACGCCAGCGCCCGCTTCTCGCTGATCGTCGGCGACATCCGGATCCTTCCGCAGGTGCGCTATGTCATCACCCTGGATACCGATACCCAGCTCCCGCGCGATGCCGCCCACGAGCTGGTCGGTGCCATGGAGCATCCGCTGAACCGGGCGCACTTCGACCCGCAGCTCGGACGTGTCAGCCAGGGCTACGGCATCCTGCAACCCAGGGTGGCGGTGAGTCTCCCCGGCGCGAACCGCTCCCGATTTGCACGGCTGCACGGGCAGGACGCGGGCATCGATCCCTATACCCAGGCCGTTTCTGACCTCTATCAGGACTGGTTCCAGGAAGGCTCTTTCATCGGCAAGGGCATCTATGCGGTCGCCGCCTTTGAACAGGCGCTCGACGATCACTTTCCCGAGAACCGCATCCTCAGTCATGACCTGCTGGAGGGCTGCTACGCGCGCTCGGGGCTGCTCTCCGACGTGCAGTTGTACGAGGACTATCCAGTCTGTTACAGCGCGGATGTGAGCCGACGCCATCGCTGGATTCGCGGCGACTGGCAGATCGCGCAGTGGCTGCTGCCGCAGGTTCCGGGGCGTGACGGTCGACCGCGCCGCAATCCGCTGTCCATCCTGTCGCGCTGGAAACTGGCCGACAATCTGCGCCGCAGCCTGGTGCCGGCGGCCCTGACCGCGCTGCTGGTGCTGGGGTTGGTGCTGTTGGCCGAGCCGGGCATTTGGACACTGGCGGTGCTGGGCATCCTGCTGGTTCCGTCGCTGCTCACCGCGATCCTGAGCGCCGTGCGCAAGCCCGGCGATCTGCGCTGGACGGCGCATCTGCGGGCGGCGATCCAGGATGCCGGCCAGCGGTTGATACAAGCACTGTTCACGCTGGCCTGTCTGCCCTATGAAGCCTTCTTCAGCCTGGATGCCGTGATCCGTACCCTGTGGCGGATGGGTGTCAGTCGGCGCGGCCTGCTCGAATGGACCTCCTCGGGCGATCTGGAGCGCCACGACCAGCGACTGGTCGACGTCTACCGCACGATGTGGATCGCCCCGGCCATCGCCCTGATCACGGGTGCAACGCTGGCGGTACGCGAACCGAGTTCGCTCCTCGTCGCTGCACCGATTCTGCTACCCTGGCTGGCCGCGCCCCTGATCGCCTGGTGGATGAGCCAACCGCTGGCGCGTCGCGAGACGCATCTGACGGCCGATCAGATCCAGTTTCTCCGCACAGTCGCGCGCAAAACCTGGGCCTTCTTCGAGACCTTCGTCGGGCCGGACGACCATTGGCTGCCGCCGGACAACGTCCAGGAGCATCCAGTGGCCGTGGTGGCGCATCGCACCTCACCGACCAACATGGGACTTTCGCTGCTGGCGAATCTGACGGCGCATGACTTCGGTTATCTGCCTACCGGCGGACTGCTTGCGCGCACCGAGGCCGCGCTGCAGACCATGGCGGGACTGGAACGCCATCGCGGTCACTTCTTCAACTGGTACGACACCCGCTCACGGGTGCCGCTTGAGCCTCACTACATCTCGTCGGTGGACAGCGGCAACCTCGCCGGTCATCTGCTGACCCTGGAACCAGGCCTGCGGGCGCTGATCGACGCTCCGATCCTCAACCCGCGCTGGCTGGACGGCCTCATGGATACCGTGCAGGTTCTGGAGGAAGCGGTCGCGGCCGGTTCCGAGTCCGAGCGTCGGGGCGTGGTGCCCGCCGCACTCGCCGACATCCGGCACACGCTGGCGTCTGCCCTCCAGTCGCCACCGACCAGCCTCAGCGAAGCACGCGACTGTCTCGTGACGCTCACGACCCAGGCCGAGGCCGCCACGCCTGAACGGCGGGTGCCGACTGACGCCGAGGACGCGGTGACAGCCTGGATGCAGCGTCTGGCGCACCAAGGCCGTGCCCTGCTGGATGATCTGCTGTTGCTCGCGCCCCAGTCCACGGACACGCCGGCCAGTCTGTCACTGACGCTGCGTCAAGTGGCCGAGCTGGAAACGGACGCTGACGGCGCATCCGGCCAGCCCGCGCGCGAGCGGCTCGTCCTGATCGAGCATCTGGCGCGCACCGCCGCCGATCTAGCCCAAATAGAATACGACTTCCTGTTCGACGACGCGCAGGCGCTGCTGGCCATCGGCTACAACGTCGCCGAGCGACGGCGCGATGCGAGCTACTACGACCTGCTGGCCTCCGAGGCGCGTCTGGGCTGTTTCGTCGCCATTGCGCAGGGTCAGTTACCGCAGGAAAGCTGGTTTGCTCTGGGGCGTCTCCTGACCCGCGCGGCCGGCGACGCCACGCTTCTGTCCTGGAGCGGCTCGATGTTCGAGTACCTGATGCCGCTGTTGGTGATGCCGACCTATGACAACACCCTGCTCGACCGAACCTATCGCACCGCTGTGGCGCGACAGATCGCCTATGGCCAGGAGCGCGGTGTGCCCTGGGGCGTCTCGGAATCGGGCTACAACGGCTTCGATACGCAGCTCAACTATCAGTACCGCGCCTTCGGTGTCCCTGGGCTTGGACTCAAGCGCTGGCTGGCCGAGGATCTGGTCGTCGCCCCCTATGCCTCAGCACTCGCGCTCATGGTGGCGCCCGAGGCCGCCTGTCTGAATCTCCAGCGGCTCGCCGCCGGTGGGCTGGCGGGGCCATTTGGTTTCTACGAAGCGATCGATTACACACCGTCGCGGCTGCCGCGCGGCCAGACGAGCGCCGTGATCCGCTCCTTCATGGCCCATCACCAGGGTATGACCCTGCTGTCACTGGCCTATCGGCTGCTGGATCGCCCGATGCAGCGGCGCTTCGCCTCGACACCCTCGTTCCAGGCCACGGCCCTGCTGCTCCAGGAGCGCATCCCCAAGACCACCGCCTTCTTTTCCGACACCCACGGCGAGATCACCAACGAACGCGCGAACGACGGTCCGCTGGAGTCGCCGATCCGCGTCCTCGACAGCCCCAATACCCCGCATCCCGAGGTGCAGTTGCTGTCGAATGGTCGCTATCACGTCATGGTGACGAACGCCGGCGGCGGCTACAGCCGCTGGAAGGATCTCGCCGTTACCCGCTGGCGCGAAGACAGCACGCGCGATCATTGGGGCAGCTTCTGCTATCTGCGCGACCTGGAGAGCGGCACCCTCTGGTCGAGCGCCTACCAGCCGACGCTGACCATGCCGGAGCGCTTCGAGGCGATCTTCTCCGAGGGCCGCGCCGAGTTCCGCCGCCGCGATCACGAGATCGAGTCCTACACCGAGATCGTCGTCTCACCCGAGGATGATCTGGAGCTGCGGCGATTGCGGCTCACTAACCGTTCACGCACCCGCCGCGTCATCGAGGTCACCAGCTACACCGAAGTGGTGCTCGCTCCGCCCATGGCCGACACCCTGCATCCGGCCTTCAGCAATCTGTTCATGCAGACCGAGATCCTGCATCCACAGTCGGCGATCCTCTGTAATCGTCGACCGCGCTCCAGTCGCGAGGCGACGCCCTGGATGTTTCATGTGATGGTGGTGCGAGGTGGGCTGGAGTCGGCTCAGGATGGTCAGGCGTCGTCAGAGCGCGAAGCGATGGATTTCGGTGCGCTCGACCCCTCCTACGAAACGGATCGGATGCAGTTCATCGGACGGGATCGGACGCCGGCCTCACCCCAGGCGCTCGACGAAGCCGGGGCGCTCTCGGGCCGTGCTGGCTCGGTGCTGGACCCAATGGTGTCTATCCGTCATCGCCTGATCCTGGAGCCGGATGAGACCGCGACCCTGGATCTCATCTATGGCATCGGCGAAACCCGCGAGCAGGCGCTGGATCTGGTCGAAAAATACCAGGACGAGCGTCTCGCCAATCGCGTCTTCGATCTGGCCTGGACCCACAGCCAGGTGGTGCTGCGCCAGCTCAATGCGACTCCGGCCGACGCACAGCTCTACGGACGGTTAGCCAGCTCGATCCTCTATACCAACGCCTCGCTGCGCGCCGAATCCAGCGTGCTGGCGCAGAACCGTCGCGGTCAGTCCGGACTCTGGAGTCACGCGGTGTCCGGCGATGTGCCGATCGTGCTCTGTCAGATCGCCGACCGCGCCAACATCGACCTGGTGCATCAGCTCGTCCAGGCCCATGCCTACTGGCGGCTCAAGGGACTCACCGTGGATCTGGTGATCTGGAACGAAGATCGCGCCGGCTATCGCCAGCAGCTCCAGGAGCAGATCCTGGGTCTGATCGCCGCGGGCGTCGAAGCGCATGTGGTCGACCATCCGGGCGGCATCTTCATCCGCCCGGCCGATCAGATCTCGGACGAGGATCGCATCCTGTTCCAGACCGTGGCGCGCGCCATCCTCTGCGACAGCCAGGGCTCGCTGGCCGAGCAGCTTAGTCGACGCAGTCCACGACCGACACGGATGCCGCCGCTGAAGCTCAGCCGTGACCGGCCGCGCGAGACCGAGCACACCGACCCGTCACGCCCGGTGCTGTCCTTCGGCAATGGTCTGGGCGGATTCTCCGCCGACGGACGCGAGTACGTCATCACCACCGCGCCCGGTCAGACCACGCCCGCGCCCTGGGTGAACGTTCTGGCGAACCCCCGTTTCGGCACGGTCGTCTCCGCCGGCGGCGGCGCCTATACCTGGAGCGAGAACGCCCACGGCTTCCGGCTCACGCCCTGGCACAACGACCCGGTGAGCGATGTCCACGGCGAAGCCTTCTATCTGCGCGACGAGTCCAGCGGCCAGTTCTGGTCGCCGACCCCGCTGCCCACGGCGGGCACCACGTCCTATGTCAGTCGGCACGGTTTCGGTTATAGCGTGTTCGAGCATCGCGAAGCCGGCATCGAGTCCGAGCTCTGGACCTATGTCGCCCTGGATGAACCGCTCAAGTACTGGGTGCTGAAGCTACGCAATCGCTCAAATCGAACGCGCCGACTGTCTGCAACCGGCTATGTCGAGTGGGTGCTCGGGGATCTGCGACCCAAGTCGGCGCTGCATGTCATCACTGAGATCGATCCGGCTAGCGGTGCCCTCTTTGCCCGCAATCCCTACAACAGTGAGTTCGCCGATCGGCTGGCCTTCTTCGACGTGGACGATCCGGCACGCACTGTCACCGGCGACCGCACCGAATTCCTCGGGCGCAACGGCACCCTGAGCCATCCGTCCGCGCTGACACGCGCGCGGCTGTCCGGACGGGTTGGACCGGCGCTAGACGCCTGCGGGGCGCTTCAAGTCCAGGTCGAGCTGGCGCCCGGCCAGGCGCACGAGATCGTGTTCCGGCTTGGCGTGGTGGGTCGGCGCGGTGCCGATGACGCCAGTCATCTGGTGCATCGTCACCGGGGCGCGGCGGCGGCGCAGGCGGCCCTGACGGCGGTGCAGGACTACTGGACGCAGACCCTGGGCGTGGTGCAGGTCGAGACCCCGGACCCTGCGCTCAATTTGCTTGCCAACGGTTGGCTGCTGTACCAGACCCTGGCCTGCCGCTTCTGGGCGCGCAGTGGCGACTACCAATCGGGCGGTGCTTTCGGCTTCCGCGATCAATTGCAGGACGCGATGGCGCTTGTCTATGCCGAGCCAGGGCAGGTGCGCGAGCACCTTCGGCTGTGCGCGAGCCGCCAGTTCCGCGAAGGCGATGTCCAGCACTGGTGGCATCCGCCTTCGGGTCGGGGCGTGCGCACGCGCTGTTCGGACGACTATCTCTGGCTGCCGCTGGCGACCTGCCGCTATGTCCAGATCACCGGCGACACCGGGGTGCTCGACGAGATGGCTCCCTTCCTGGATGGTCGTCTGGTCGAGGGTGAGGACGATGGCTACTACGACCTTCCGAGTCAGAGCGACGAGTCGGCGAGCCTCTACACGCATTGCGTGCGCGCCATCCAGCATGGTCTGCGGATGGGCGAGCGTGGCCTGCCGTTGATGGGCTCAGGCGACTGGAACGACGGCATGAATCTGGTCGGCATCAAGGGCCGGGGTGAAAGCATCTGGCTCGGCTTCTTCCTCTATGAAGTGCTCAAGCGCTTCGCCGAGCTGGCGGTGCGGCGTGATGATGCGCCATTCGCGGAACAGTGCGAACAGGAAGCGGCGCGGTTGCGCGAGCGTCTCGAACAGCACGGCTGGGACGGCGACTGGTACCGGCGTGCCTATTTCGACGACGGCACACCATTGGGGTCCGCGACCAGTCCGGAATGCCGGATCGACTCCATCGCCCAGAGCTGGTCGGTGCTGTCGGGGGCCGCTGATCCAGAGCGGGCGCGTCGGGCAATGGAGGCGCTGGATGCGCATCTGGTCCGCCGCGAGGCCGGGTTGATCCAGCTCCTGGAACCGCCCTTCGATCAGTCGGCGCTCGAACCCGGTTATATCAAGGGCTATGTCCCCGGTGTGCGCGAGAATGGCGGGCAATACACCCATGCCGCGATCTGGGCGACCATGGCCTTTGCCCGACTGAGCGATCGAACCCGCACCTGGGAGCTGTTCGGGATGATCAACCCCATCCATCATGGCCGCTCGCCCGAGGACATCGCGCTCTACAAGGTCGAGCCGTATGTGATTGCCGCTGACGTCTATGGGGTCGCACCGCATGTCGGGCGCGGCGGCTGGACCTGGTACACCGGCTCGGCAGGCTGGATGTATCGGCTGATCCTCGAATCCCTGCTGGGGCTGCGGCTGGAGGCGGATCGGCTCTACATCGCCCCCTGTCTACCGGCGCATTGGGACGGGTTCAGTCTTCAGTACCGCTATCGGGAAACGCGCTATCACATTGCGGTCAGACAGGACCGTGCCCGCGCCGGTACTCGAAGTGGCGTGACGCAGCAGATCAGGCTGGATGACGTCCAGGTGGACGGGCCGGCGATTCGGCTGCTGGATGACCAGCAGGAGCATCGTGTAGATGTCTGGGTGGCTGGATAGCGGGTCGAAGAGATTCTGCGGCGCGGGCGCTCGTCTCTTTGGCCGATACGCTCACGCCGCGGGGTGCGACCATAACTGATGCGTGCCGCGCCATTGTCATGCCGCTTGTTTGATCAGGTCTTGCCAATAGTTCTCCCAGTGGCCATTGACGCGATTGAGGCGTAGCGCCAGCATGGCCTCGGCCTGCTCAAGGCGCCACCACGCCCCGGGACGCTTGAGACGTTGTTGAAC
>NZ_WNKT01000149.1 GCF_009720725.1 Allochromatium palmeri | reverse complement strand
CCCGACGACGACACCCGCCGCCAATGGCACCGCCTGTTCGGCATCGCCCTGACCGAACTGTTCGAGGGCGCTCCCTGGCGCGTTGAACTCGAACAAGAACTGGCCGTGCGCAGCCAACTGCTCGACGTGGCCATCATCGAAGCCGTCGAAGAGGGCGCCGAACGCCGCCTCCCGCCCGACCTGCCCGACGGGCTCGAAAGCCTGCGCGCCCACAACCTGCTAACCTACAAATCTCACCACGAAGCCCTCAACGCTTGGGCGCTCGACGAACTGATCGGCCACTACGTCAACTACCGCAAACTGCACCTGAACGCGAGCGGCAAACGTCACCCCGCCGCCGACTTCGGCCTCTACGCCGTCGCCACCCGCTACCCGCGCGCGCTCAACACCGCCCAGAGGCTGAAACCAACCGCCCGGGACGGCGTCTATGATCAACCCTGGGGCGGACAGGTGGTGCGCGTCATCGTCCTCAACGAAATCGCCCCCCACCCACGCAATGCCGCCTGGGAACTGTTCGCCAACGAACGCGAGCGCCTGCGTCAGGGACTCATCCACTACCGCGCCCGCTACGCGCACCCCACCCCCGGCGGACACTGGGAACTATTACACTATCTGCACCGGCTCTACCAACGCGAGGTACCCGACATGGCCTATACCTACGAAGAGTTTCTGCGCGAAGCCGAAGAGATCGCCATCACCCGCGCCATCGAACGCGACCCGGCGGCCATCATCAAGCGCTTTGATGCCGAAGAGCGGCTCAAGGGCCTGGATGCCGAAGA
>NZ_WNKT01000148.1 GCF_009720725.1 Allochromatium palmeri | reverse complement strand
TGCCAAAATCTCGCCATTTTTCGCCCCTAAAGGCGCTCAAAAGGCGACTCTGCCCGTTAAGTCCGACAGGCTGCTAGGGCGCGAACTCTTCGACTGTGCCCGAGCGGCGGGTTTCGGCACCCAGACGCACGTGCACGCCGTCGGCGACGGGGCCCCCTGGATCGTCGATCAAGTCGATCAGCACTTCGGTCAACAAGGGCGATTTTTGGTCGATTTCTATCATGCCTGCGAGTATCTGGCCGCCGCAGCGAACCGTGCCGATGCCGATCCAAGTGTCTGGCTGGAGCGCCAAAAGCACCGCCTCAAGACCCAGCAACTCGACGCCGTCCTGGCCGATCTGCACGCGCATCTGGAACCGCAGACGGTCGATGAGTCCGAAGCCCCGGTGCGCGCGGCCCTACGCTATTTCACCAACCGTCGCCAACACTTCGACTACCAGGGCGCTCTGCAGCAGGGCTTACCCATCGGCTCCGGCGAGATCGAGAGCGCCCATCGCTACGTCGTTCAGCAACGCCTCAAGCGGCCCGGAGCGTGGTGGCGCATTGAGCAGGCCGAGGCCATGCTGGCGCTACGCCTCAACCGCGTCAATGGCCACTGGGAGGACTATTGGCAAGACCTGATTAAACAAGCGGCCTGACAACGACGTGGCGCGCATCAGTTATGGTCGCACCCCGTCTATCGGGTAGGCTTCACCAAACCAACACAAACGCGATGTTCGACTTTTCAGGCCGCGATTAACCCTGCGAGCTGAAGGTCTGGTCGCCCCAGCGAACGGTTGATGAA
>NZ_WNKT01000147.1 GCF_009720725.1 Allochromatium palmeri | reverse complement strand
CCTCATCGTTTCCCGCGACTCGTCCAGCCGTCATGCCCAGCCCGATTGAACTCCCTGACATCCCCGACGCGGAACGCACCCCGCTGATCGAGCAGTTGGTGGCGCTGATCGAAACGCTGGCCGAGACGACCCAACGGCAAGCGGAAACCATCCAGCAGCTGCGCGATGAGATCGCGGTGCTCAAGGGCGAGAAGGGCAAGCCGACCTTCAAGCCGAGCGGGATGGAGAATCAGAGCGATGCAGACAAGAAAGAGGACAGCACGGGCGAGTCGACGGGCAAGCGGGCCGGCTCGAGCAAGCGGAGCAAAACGCCGGACGTGCCGATTCATGAGGAGTGCGTGATTCCCCCCACCGAGGCGCTGCCACCTGGCTCGCGCTTCAAGGGCTATCGCGACGTCGTGGTCCAGGATCTGAAGATCGAAGCGCACAACACCCGCTATCGCCTGGAGGTGTGGCAGACCCCGGATGGGAAATGGTTGTGCGGGGAGCGGCCAGCGACCTTGCAAGGCGGGCACTTCGGCCCGCGCCTGCGGGCCTATGTGCTCTACCAGCACCATCACTGTCATGTCACCCAGCCGTTGTTGCGCGAGCAACTGCTCGAATGGGGCATCGACCTGTCGGTCGGGCAGATCGATGCCCTGCTCAGCGGACACAACGAACCCTTCTTTGCCGAAAAGGATCAGCTGCTGGAGGTTGGTCTGGAGGTCAGTTCCTTCATCACGGTCGATGACTCAGGGGCACGCCACCAGGGGCGCAATGGCTATGTCACGCAGATTGGCAACGACTTTTTTGCCTGGTTCTCCAGCA
>NZ_WNKT01000146.1 GCF_009720725.1 Allochromatium palmeri | reverse complement strand
TTCGCTGTGCCATCGACAGAAAATCAATGACTTAAGGCGCCAATGCCCAGCCAATCTCTCATCATGTGTGTATAGGCGAAATGCAGATTAAGTCGTTGTTTTTATATGAATTTTCGATTTACTTTAAATCCGGGAGAGCCATTCTGCTTCAGTTGTGCCTCGTACTCCTCGGCGTCTTTCTTGTCCTCCGTTCCAGTAGAGCGTCGTATTTCTTTGCCGTCTGGTGTGGTGAAGCGCACCCACCAGTGCCGGCTATTGGGTCGGCGGTAGAGCATGTCGTCGTTCCTCTCGGCTCAACCGCCCGCGCTTTTTCAGAGTAGCGCGAGCGCAGCCATTCGGCCAGATCTTCGTCAATAAACAGCCAATGCTTGCTGCTGGGCTTGGCGCAAGGAACTTCCCCGGCAGCGGCTAGACGTCGTAGGGTTTCAGGGTGCATCCGGAGGAAAGCGGATGCTTCAAGTAGATCGAAGGTTTTCAATGAGGCATCCGCAAGTCTGCAAGTCGCTCTTACCGCTCAAGCTCCAGGATACTATCAGGCGATACGAATGAGACTGTGTGAGCGCGTGGATCGGGTCGCTCTTCATCGCCGATGTTGCGTGATCTAAAGACGACAGTAGCATTTTGAGACTCAGAAATAAATAGCAGATTGCTACTATCACGCCTGTTCGACCAGGCTCACGCTTTAGCGACATGGCCAAATGGGGGGGCTTGGCTGAGGGGAGGGGGAGCACCGGCATAGGCGCCAACTTAACCGCATCGTTGACGCTTCTGCACGTTCATCATCTCGACGACCCTGGCCGGAAGGGTTTGC
>NZ_WNKT01000145.1 GCF_009720725.1 Allochromatium palmeri | reverse complement strand
TGCGCCGGCGTCTTGACCTTGCGCGGGCGCGCGAACGCCTTGAACGCATACGCCATCTCCGCGTACTCGGGTGGCAATTCCTGCAGAAACGCTTCAAACGCAAGATCAATGCGCTGGGATGCTTGGGACATGGGATGCGGAATGCGGAATGCGGAATGCGGAATGCGGAATGCGGAATGCGGGGGAGATGGTGGCAAAGTGCTAACAGCTCGCGGTTCTCCACTGATTTTCAAGGGCTGGCGGCTATGTTGGCGCCTATGGGCGAATGCCCCCATCGGTGAGCACCTTGTGCAGGCGGTTCTTCTCCCCGGCCAGCAGGCCGGTGAATTTCTGCATTTGACGCGAGACCAGACGTAGCTCACGCAGGTTCTGCGGTGGCACGAAGCCGCCCTTCAACAAGCCGCTACGGGCCAGGATCGCCAGCCACTGCGCATCGGCAATGTCGGTCTTGCGTCCCGGTACTTGCTTGACATGGTGGGCATTGACGACGAGTGCCACGAGGCCGGCTTTCTCCAGGGCCGCATAGGGACTCTTCCAGTAAATCCCCGTGCTTTCCATCACGACCACCTCGGGTTCAAAAGAGGCGACCCATTCCGCCATCGCGCGACGATCGCGTTTGAAGCCGCCAAACTCTCTCAATTCCACCTGCGCTTCTCCGTCAGCATTCTCGAACAGCGCGCAGACGGTTAACTTGGCCTGATGGACATCTAACCCGAATTATTCATAAAAAAGGGCGAATCTCGTTTATTGGACTTTGGACAAAGTATCTTACCAGCTGGCAAAAATCGTTCGCTCACATACAGTTGGAGTAGACAAGTCCTCTG
>NZ_WNKT01000144.1 GCF_009720725.1 Allochromatium palmeri | reverse complement strand
TAACTATTTATAATTGGATTCATCGTTGGAATAACCATGGGATTGATGGAATCTATGATCGCAAAGGACGTGGATCAAAACCGCTGTTTTCGCTAGCTGAAGAAGCCGTTATTCTTAATGCACTTGAAAAAAATCCCGGCTCTTTACGTCAAGTTGCCGAGCATGTTGAAAAAGTAACGGGCAAAAAAGCTCATGTTGAAACACTTAGGAAAATCATCAAAAAGCACGGTAAAGTCTGGAAAAGAAAGAGAAAAGCCCTAAAAGGGAAGCCTGACCCAGAAGCTTACGAACAAGGAAAAAAAGATATACAAGAGCTGCAACTGCTAAGCTCGCAGGGCGAATTTGATTTAGCTTATTTTGATGCAAGTGGCTTTTCTCTTCAGCCCGTCGTTCCTTATGCGTGGCAGGATCAAGGTCGAAATGGCACACTCGAAATCCCTTCATCTCATTCTAAGCGAGTAAATCTTTTAGGATTTTTAAATCCAACTAAAAATGAACTGCACGCACGCATGATTGAAAGTTCAGTTAATAGTGAAAAAATAATTGAAGTTATGGATGAATATTGTAATGCGATCACGCAGCCTACAGTCGTAATTTTAGACAACGCCCCTATTCACACGAGTGAGGCGGTAAAAGAAAGGATACCTGAATGGGAGAAATGTGGGTTGAGTTTGTATTTTCTCCCAACATATTCACCTGAGCTTAATTTAATCGAAATTCTGTGGAGATTTATCAAGTATCAATGGCTTTTAGTATCTGCGTATGAGACTTTTGGAAAGCTAAAGTCAGCGCTTCGTGAAATTATTGATGGTTATGGATCTGAATATAAAATTGCGTTTTCATCTGTTTAATTTTTTTAATGAAAGTACTTA
>NZ_WNKT01000143.1 GCF_009720725.1 Allochromatium palmeri | reverse complement strand
GATCGCCGTGCCGGGCGCCAAGCCGCTCCGCTGCCGGCTCTATTCCCCGCTCCGGCGGGGGGACTCTGAACGCTTACTGTGGATGAAATGAAAGCATCGTCGGGTTTCAATTCGGCGGCATGATCGCGAACCAGTCGCACAATAGCGCGACCGAGCACTTGCTCGGACGGTGCGGGGCGTAATTCTTCCATCGATTGTTTTCCTCTTTGTGGTTGCGTGTTAGCAAGTATGCACCACAAAAAAGGCACTTATCCACAGACCCAAGGGAGGTTGACAAGGGCCTGGATGCTGACCGAAACCGGCTAAGAATGCGAATGGGATAACGCCAGTCCCATAGAAAGTTAATCGGCCAATCTGGGTTATCGGTATACCGGGATATGTTCCACGTGAAACAAAAGATGAAATACCGTTCCGCACATTTGCGCGGAACGTGGCAAAAAAGAAACGCTTCCGCTCAGCTGAGCGGAACCGCTGCCAATCCGTGTAGACAGATTCAGGAGGAATGAATTGATAATTCAGGATGGGTGTAAACGTAAAAGGAACCCTGTGCGCAATTGCGCACAGGGTTCCCAGGGCGTGATAAAGCCGGTTTTTGCTTAGCGCTTGGGTGATTGCCCAATAAACGGAAAGCGAAAACAGTCAATCAAGAGGTAAACGCGACCACGTTGGACGCGCGCGAATCCGGCTCGATCAGTTCCAGGAGATATCGCGCCCATGCGTCCAGGGCGGCGCGGCGTTCGTCGAGATAGAGCGCGCGGTTATAGGTGCCGGCCACGCCAGAGCGAGTGCCCGAGACGTGATTTAAACCACGTCCAGTCAGAGATGCGTAATTTTTGTGATACGCTGTCCACATGAACTGAGTCGCCGTTGGCTCGCCCTC
>NZ_WNKT01000142.1 GCF_009720725.1 Allochromatium palmeri | reverse complement strand
GATTCACCCATTTTGACTAACCCTTCTGTACCGGTTTGATAACTTAAATGACTGTCCGGTTTTCAGGGTCCACTTTACTATCCGGCGATCCGCCGCCGTCATCATCCGGCCTGGAGCGTACAGCCCAGCAACTCAGCGATTTCCTGAAGCTTCGGATCACATGATTAATCAACAAAGAGATGTTTCGATCGATGTGCTGAGAATCCTGTGTTGCTTGATGGTCATTGCAATACATGCGACACCGGAATATGAATCCTATATCACGCTTGGCGCCGCACGCGCCGACGAAATAAGAGGTTTGCTCGTGCAGGCGTTCGTCAGAGGCGGGCTACCGATCTTTTTCATGATCAGCGGCATGTATATTTTGAATTCGGAACAGGAGAATTTGCATGCATTCTACAAGAAACGATTATTGAGAATAATCGTTCCATTCTTGGTTTTTAGCGGCCTGCATTTTTTCATTCTTGGGTATAGAGATCCAAATGCTAATTTACTATCGTTGACCTGGGGTTTTATATCAGGACTGAATAGTCCGAGCGCGCTCGGCCCGCATTTTTGGTTTATCTATAGTATCATCGGTCTCTATTTGATTTCGCCTTTGGTGTCTCTGCTTTTGAAATCTATTGATTCAAGCATGGCCTGGAAAGTCATCCTGGGGCTTTTGGTCATAAAGGCGTATAATCTGTATTCAATCAGCGGTGTGACCGGTATCGCTATTCCTGATATCGACGTTTGGTTGCTGTATTTTTTGATTGGCGGCCTGCTTGTTAGGATTAAACCGCCATCCATCCTGCTTTCACTTGCGATATTAAGTACATCTATTAAATAATTTTAACAAAATACCTGTTTGAGTATATAATAAATATCTCTGCCATAAGCAAGAAGC
>NZ_WNKT01000141.1 GCF_009720725.1 Allochromatium palmeri | reverse complement strand
AGAGGACTTGTCTACTCCAACTGTATGTGAGCGAACGATTTTTGCCAGCTGGTAAGATACTTTGTCCAAAGTCCAAAACCCGAAGGAACGGCGTCAGACCAAGCAGGCCAAGAAGCGCGAACGCGCGGTGATGTGAGGTTAGAGCTTGGCGGCGCGGGTTCGCCCCGCGCCGCCCCCCCGCATCGCATGAGCCACTTTACCAAACGCTATCATCCGCCCGGAACCGCGCCAGGCACGCTGGTGGCCTCCGATTCGGCCGTCCCGCTGAGCATCCGCCTCATCACTTACACCGACACTCACTACGCGGAAAGAACGTTCAGCGACCTGATCGACAGCGTGCCGTTGCTCGACGCCGAGGCGACGACCTGGATCGATGTTCGGGGCAATATACAGCCGGACGTCCTGCAGCAACTCGGGCAGTGGCTCAACCTGCACGATCTGGCCCTTGAGGATGTGCTCAACACCGGCCAGCAGGCTAAGCTGGAGGACTATGATGAACAGCTGTTCGTCGTCATGCACCGCCCCTCACTCGACGCCTCGGGAGCCCTCCAACTCGATCAGGTGAGTGTCTTCCTCGCCCCGGGAGTGCTCGTCAGCTTCTACGGCCAGGCTCAAGATCTCTTCGGGCCGGTCTGCGAGCGGTTACGCGACCATCGCGGTCGCCTACGCCGGCACGGCAGCGATTATCTGCTCTATCGGCTACTCGACCTTATCGTCGATCACGGCTTTCCCATCCTCGAACACTATGGGAAACGCTGATCAAATACCGTTTACTATTCGTTAACACTGAAAGTGCCCTTTTTCACAAACATTTTGTTTTCAGTGGCTACGTCATGAGTGTTTCGCGCTCCATTCAATGGCCCGTGCGGCCCATTTCGGCCACATGTAGATCGTCATATCAC
>NZ_WNKT01000140.1 GCF_009720725.1 Allochromatium palmeri | reverse complement strand
CAGAGGACTTGTCTACTCCAACTGTATGTGAGCGAACGATTTTTGCCAGCTGGTAAGATACTTTGTCCAAAGTCCAATGACTGAACATGCCAGGAGGCCCAGGTATGCCGCAGGTCGTGCCAACGAAACTCCTTGATCCCGGCTCGCTGTAACGCTTTTCGCCAGGCCCGTCCACCGGCTTTGCTGACCGGTAGCCAGACAAGAGCACCGTTTGCATCGTGACGCTGATAGGCAAAGACCCGTTCGTCGTGGCGACCTTCCCAGCGTCGAAGCACCAAGACGGCATCTGTATTGAGCGGCACTCCGATCGCCTTCTTCGCCTTGGCCTGATCCGGATGGATCCAGGCCACCCGCCGCTCAAGATCGACCTGGCTCCACTTAAGACCCGTGACATTGGCCTCTCTCAGGCCGGTGGCCAGACTGAAACGCGCCATGTCTGCCAGATGTTCAGGCAGTTCGCCGATCAAGCGATCCGCCTCCTCACGGGTGAGCCAACGGATGCGCTGCTTGGGTTCAGGCAGCAGTGGGATGGTCGGTGCCCGATCCAGCCACTCCCAAACTCGCTCGGCGCGTCGCAGGATCGCATGTACAACCGACAGTGTGCGGTTAACAGTGGCATTGCTGACACCTTCCGCCTGACGGGTGGCGCGAAGCGTGCGTAGCCGGTCTCGGTCGATCTGATCGAGCATGAGTCCCTTCAGGTGCGGATCGAGCCAGCGTAGATGACATAGATCATCGTCATGGCTTGCCTTATGCGAGGTCTCCTCGATCCAGCGCACAACCGCTTCCGGCCAGGTTCTGCGGGGCTTTTCGCCCATGCGCTCTTGGCGCCACAGATTCTGCTGGCTCTTCCGGGTTTAAAGTAAAGTAAATTTTTATTATAATCAGCAGCTTATGATTGATTCTGTCTGATCTTTTATT
>NZ_WNKT01000013.1 GCF_009720725.1 Allochromatium palmeri | reverse complement strand
GCCAAACGGCTGTGGTTGAGGGGGGCAGCACAACTTAAATTCGGGGGAAAACTGTCCTTGACATGGGGTCCACTATACCTGCGCGAGAAAGAGCAGGCCGGCGATGACCATGAATTTGAGCGTCGCCGACTGGGCCGGCGTGATGGCGACCGGCGTGGCCGTAGCGAGCCGGGAGCGAGCCGTCGTGTCGTCCCCGTGCCAGCCGAGATAGGAGAATTTACCGAATGCCAGCAGCACGATCGCGATGCCGCCGAGCAGGAATATCAGACTGATGGCGCTCCACAAGAGCGCGCCGGAGGTCGGATGATTGCCGACGAGCGGGTCATACGGAAAGTTGTTGGTATAGGAGTGCGTGGTGCCGGGCCGCTGCGCGGCGGCTGCCCAGGCAGTCCAACTGAAAAAGGCGGTGAGCTGGCGTAGCTCGGTGGGATCGGTCACGGCGCCGCTGGCGAGTCCGCCGTTGTCGGCTGGGTTCTGAAAGTAGGCGGTCCAGGCGGCAAACTGGGCGTCGAACGCTGCCTGGCTATCGGCCGGCAGGCTCAGGATCCCGGTGGCCGGGTCGTAGTCGTTGCGCTTGAATTCGGCGGCGACCGAGCCGTCGACGCTGGCGCGCTCGTCGGCGCTCAACTCGGCGTAGGCTGTCTGGAAACGGGTCTGCGCGAGACGTTCCGCGTGATGCAGGGCGAGGCCGTGCAGCGTCTGCGCCGAGAAGTCCGGCCCCAGCATGCCCCCGTGGCCCCAGATCGTTCCGTTGTCCATCAGGCCGTATTTGAGAAAGACTTCCTGACCGGCGGCGACGTCCTCGGCGGTGAAGACGACCGCGCCGCTGGGATCGACCGCCCGCGCCGGGATCGGCGGCGCGTTCTCATAAGTCTTCAGCGAGAGCAGGATCAGGAGCGAAAAGCCAACGATCATCACGATCGCCAGTGACCGCGGCCACCATGGCGAAAGCGTCTCGGTTGGTGTGGACATCGTCAGTTTACTCCTCTAAAACGCCTCCCGAAGCCGCATTGTCGTGGCACACACGACTACCTTGACAATGACAGGTCTTCGGCGAATAGCCTGCTCAGTTTGAGCGATCGGACGCTTGAGTGCCCATCGACCCCCAACGCATGAAACGCGCCAATGGCGGCGAGCATGCGGCATCGGCAATCGGCGGGGTTTCAATGGCGTGTTGGTAGGCTTGAGGCCCATCTCGGCCCGGTTCTTTTGCACCGACGATGGCGCTTTTCAACCGGTTGAGCCGAACCGAACCGCGCCGTAACCTGATTCACGTTTCCTCGCCGGTTCCCTGTCTGGCATGGTGCCGCGCTGTCGTCGAGGCGCCTGATCCGATGCCGCGAGGCATGGCCTGATATCTGCCTCTCCCCTTGCTGAAGTGCGATAACGACCTTCAACCCAAGGAGCATCGCAATGCGTGCACTGACCATCCGCGCACATGACTTCGAAGACAGCGAGCTATTCGATCCCGTGGCGGCACTGAACGCGGCTGGAGCGGATGCGGTTGGGAGGCCGTTTGACTGAACTGTCACTCACCACAACCCTGATCCTCTTCGTCCTCGGCGCCGCTGTCATAGCAGCCGTCGGGGTGAAGCTCACGCGATTCGCCGACGCGCTCGCGGATCTGACCGGGCTGGGCGAGGCGGTCTTCGGGGCCGTCCTGCTCGGGGCGAGCACCTCCTTTCCCGGGATCGTCGCCTCTGTCACCGCGGCCGCATCCGGGCATGCAGAACTGGCCGTCGGCAATGCCGTCGGCGGTATCGCCGTGCAGACGGTCTTTCTCGTCGCCGCCGACCTCGCGCACCGGCGTGCGAATCTGGAACACGCGGCGGCCTCGGTGCCGAATCTCATCAACGCCGCCCTGTTGTGCGGGCTCCTGGCCCTGCCGCTCATGGCCGCCAACGGGCCGAGTCTCACCCTGCTTGGCCTGCACCCGGTCTCCTTCCTGCTGCTCGCGATCTACGTTTTCGGTCTGCGCATCGCTGCAGAGAGTCGCGATGTCCCGGGCTGGCGACCGGTTCGGACCCGAGACACGCTGGAGGACCAGCCCAAGACGTCCCTGGTGAGACAGGGCGGTGCGCGGCGTCTGTGGTTGGGATTCGCGGCCAGTGTCGCCGTGGTTGGCGTCGCCGGCTGGCTGGTCGGGATCGCCGGCCTGGCGCTGGTGCGGCACACGGGTCTCTCCGAAACCCTGGTCGGGAGCCTCTTCACCGCGACCGCGACCTCGCTGCCGGAACTGGTCACGGCGGTCGCAGCGGTACGTCAGGGCGCTTTGACGCTGGCCGTGGGTGGCATCATTGGCGGCAACACCTTCGACGTGCTCTTCCTGGTCTTTGCCGACGCGGCCTATCGCGAGGGCTCGATCTATCACGCGATGGGAATGCAGTCCCAGTTCCTCATCAGTCTTTCGATTCTGCTCACCGCCGTCCTGTTGCTGGGGCTGATCCGCCGTGAGCGGCGCGGTGTCGCCAACATCGGTTTCGAGAGTGTCGCCGTGCTGTGCTTCTATCTCCTCGGGCTCGCTGTACTCGTCTTCGGGCGATAGCGGCATAGGGGGCATGCGGCATCCACGGGACGCGCAACAGCGCCGTGGCGGTCTTCATCAGCACTCGTAGACCAGCCGATCCGGGTGCACGCCCAGGCTCAGCAGGTGCGTGTTGATCGACTCGACAAAGCCTGGTGGTCCGCAGACATAGAAGGACTGGTCCAGGCCGTGGATGTGCGCGGCGTTGAAGGCGTCGACCTTCTGAGTGTGCCGCGCAGTCAATGGCAACGGCATCCGCCAGTGGTCGTGTTGAGTCCTGGCCGCCGTGGCACGCGGGAGATACCCCATTCGGGGTGCAAATCCACCATTCCTGTCCTGGAGGTGGATGAGCCGATGACGAGTCGATTCTGGGAGACGATCGGTAGCGCTGGCATCAGGCTACGGAACCAAAAATTGGCTTGCTCTTTGCTTTAAATTGTCTCGGCAAGAGAGTTCACACGAACGACCTGTTGGACATGGGTTGGAGGTGCGGTCGAGCAGGCGGCACCGGCGGCTCGATCCATTCGGTCCACCAAGACGTGCTGCCAACGGCCGGTAATCCTTATGTCGTCAACAATCGCGCCCTCCGCTCCGACCGCCTTGCCGCTCGATCTGGAGCGCGAGCGTCTCGCCGATCTGGAGCGTCGCTCACTGCTCGCCGAGCAGGCCCGCCAACAGGCCCATCGCCTGCGCACGCCCTTGAGCGTGGTCAAGTTGATCTCCGAGACCCTGCAGCTGGATCTACTCGGTGATCGAGTCCAGCGCGAGCGACTCCAGCGCTTGCTCGGTGCGGCCTCGACCCTGTCCACCGAGCTCAGTGACACGGTGCGTTCGACGCGGTTCGGCGACGGTCCCGCCGAGCGCGTCGACGCGGCCATCTTGGCCGCTAGGATCGTGCAGACCTACGGCGGTCGGGTCGTCTCGATCGACGGCGAGATCGCACCGACCAGCGGCGATGGACGGGAGGTGCAGGTCGAGCGCGATAGCTTCGAGGCGGCCCTCGTGCACTGTCTGCGGCTCATTGGTATCGGCACCGACTGCAACGGCGTCTGCGCCCATCGGCCGGTCCTCGAGTGCCGAGCGGGTGCCGCGAGCCTCACCCTGCGTCTCACTGCCGAGGGCCGGCAGCCCCCCGAGATCCCCGGCGAGCGTGCCGATTTTCAGCTCATGGCCTTGGCGGCGGAGCGTGCCGCCCGTGAGAGCGGCGGCACCCTGACCCTGACCAACGACAGCGCGACCCTTGAGCTGCCGCTCGCGCCTTCGGCCGATTAGGCGCCTACCCGTTGCGCTCATGCTGTGTTGCTGCGGATCCGTCTCGGTGTCACCCTTGCGCCGGTCGATGGACCGCCTGGCTCAAGGGCGCTCCTCGGTTTCCGCGGGCCAACGCTGACGCAGCCTATCAATGTTGTCCTGGTGGGCAATCAGGATGACCGCGTCGCCGGCCTGCACTTCGGATACCCCCTCGGGCAGCAGAAAGGTCTCGTCGCGATAGAGGCAGATGATGCGGCAACGGTCCGGCAAGGCCAGTGCCTCGATGGGGCCGGCATCGGCGTCGCCGGCGATGAAATCGAACACCGCCGCGTCGCCTCGGATCAGCGACGACAGCTCCAGCGATTTCTCGCCGCTCAGCAGTCCCATCAGATGCGAAGCCACCGCGCGGTTGGGCATCACGCTGTCCTCGAGGCCGAGTTCGGTGCAGATGCGCTGGAATTGGGGATTATTGACCCGCGGCACGACACGCTTGAAACCGAGCGAACGCCCGATCAGGCTGGCCAGGATGTTGGTCTGGTCGCTCTCGAGCAGACAGAAGAGCACGTCGGTGTTCTCGGGCTCGGCATCGCTCAGCACATCCGGCGCGGTGCCGTCGCCATGGATGAAGCCGGCGTCGAGCTGATCGGCGAGGGTCTCGATACGGTCGCGGTCGCGTTCGATGATGATGACTTCGTGTCCGGCCTCGAGCAGCGTCTCGGCCGTGGACAGGGTCAGTGAGCTGGTGCCGATGAATGCGGTTCTCATGGCGATGCGCGCCTCCTTCCGATCCAGGTGGGTGGGTAGAGCACGACCAACAGGGCCAGGATCTCGACGCGGCCGAACAACATGTCGGCCGTCAGCACGAGCTTCAGCCATGGGGCCATGTCGGGTCCGGTGAGTCCGGCCGAGAGGCCGGCGTTGGACGTGGCCGAGACCACCTCGAAGAGGCTGGCCATCGGCGGCTGACCTTGCGTCAGGAAGACCATCCAGGACAGCAGCAGCACCAACGCCCAGAGACCGAGCAGCTGCAGGGCGCCGGCGATCATGTCGGGCTCGACCCGGTCGCCGCCGACGCGCACCACCAGGACCGCTCGCTCCGAGGCGGCGGTGCGTTGCAGCGCGACCTGGATCAGCCGGAGCAGGATCAGCAGCCGGATCAACTTGATGCCGCCCGCGGTCGAGCCGGTGCAGCCGCCGATCGCCATCGAGACCATGAGGACCAACTGTGCCGCGGGGGGCAGGGCGGCCACGTCGGTGGTGCTGAATCCGGTGTCGGTCTGCGCCGAGACGCCGAGCACCAAGGCGTCGGCGACGGCGGGCCACCAGGCGAGATCGCTGTGCGTCACGGTGATCGCCGCGAGCAGGGTGGAGGTGGTCAGGATGGCGATGAAGAGCGCGCGTACCTCCGGCTCGCCGAGCAGGGCGCGTGGGCCGCGTCGCGGCAGCCGGGCGTACAGGGGCAGACTGATGGCGGCCGCGATGCAGATGAGACTGAGCACCGCGACCGCCGCCGAGGGCAGCAGTGCGATGTTCTGGTCGGAGATGGCGAATCCCCCCGTCGCGACCGCCGCGAGTCCGTGGACCAGCGCGGAGAAGGGAGCGAGACCGCTCGTCCAGGCCGCGGCGACCGCGAGCAGTGTGAGTGCCGCATAGACCACGAAGACGCGCCGCGCATGCTCACGGGCACCCGCTTCGGTGAGCGATTCGCCGGTGGTCTCCAGCAGCCGCCGCGCACCGGCGTGGTGGCGCATGATTAGCGCCACCGTGAGCGCCGCGATGCCGAGCCCCCCGTACCATTGCATCCAGGCCCTGAGGAACAGGAAATCGGCCGGTCGCTGCGCCATGCCGCGCAGCGTCGTGAGGCCGGTCGTGGTCACGGCGGACACGCTCTCGAACCAGGCATCGATCGGCGCGATGTCGATGCCGACGAGCGGCCAGACCATGATCAGCGGCGCCAGGACGAAGGCCAGCCCGGTGATGCTGAGCGCCTCGTTCCATTGAATGTCTGCCCCTCGGTGCAGCTTGGCGAGCGGCCAGCCCGCTGCGCCCAAGAGGGCGCTCGTCGCGGCCAGACGCCACATCAAAGGGGAATAGTCGTTGAGGAACGACGCCAGCACCGGGGCAACCCCGAGCGCCGCTAGTGTCATCAGCAGACGCCCGATCAGGCCGAGCAGGAGCGTCGGGCGCACGGCGCGCATGAGATAGGCGGCCTGTTTCATTCGGCGTGTCTCGTTTGACCTCGGGCGTGGTGGTGCGAGTGGTCGGGGTGGATGGCGGTCTCAGCCCATCTCTGAACAAAGCAAATTGCCTGCCGTCGCTTGAAGCACGCGATCTCCCCCTCTCCGCGCATGACCCAGCGGTGCAATTGAAGCCGAAACGGTTGAAATGCCCCGATCGATGGCGCTGTCGCTGGTCCTCTCCACCGTCGCTGTCCCATCAAGGTCCTTACGAGGAAGGTCTCTTCAGTTCGCATATCGATGCCTGGCCACCCATGCGGGGCATCCTGGCATCCAGGGTGCTTAAGCCGAAGGACGTCGGGGTTGCGTCGGCCGTCGTTCAGGCTGGTGCTCGATCCGCGACGGCGCCCGCAGCCCTTCGCCACCTCACCCTTCTTTTCATGGCCGTTGCCCGCGGCCCATCCCATTACCCGTTCTGGAGATCGCCGATGTACCCTCAGCGCGTTGCCTTCTTGTTGCTCGCCCTCGCTCTGTTCACGATGGCTCCCGAGCTGCACGCCGAGGCCACCGCGAAGATATCCACAGATGGCGGCGTCGAGACGAGCGCCGAGGCGGCACCGACCACGTCAGCCGAGACGCCCGCCGCCGCGCCAGAGGCGCCCGACTCCGAAACCGGGATCGATCCGGCGCGCGTCGGACTGGCCGGCCTTGGTGTTCCACTCGAAACGGCGGAGGACTTCGAGCGCGCCTCTGCGTTGATCGACGCCCGAATCGCTGAGATCAAGAAGGCCGATCAGGGCGATGCGCAGGGCCCTGTCCCGTCCGCAGCGGACAAGCCCGTCACGCCCGACCCCAGAATCGCGCCACTGCGGGCCTTGAGACTCGAGGTTCAGCGTCGGGCCGCCTTGGTCGGTCGGCTTCAGGAGGCGCAGGACGCACTGACGGACCTGCAAGAAGAACGCGCGGCACTCGAGAACACGGGGCTGGCGACCAAACCGCCCTACAGCATCACGCTCTTGGACCAATTTCGCTCCGAGCAGCGCTCGGGCGAGCAGGAAGCCGAAGCCGCCGAGCGGGCACTGCTCAGGGCACAACAGCAGATCGCCGCCGCCGACGAGACGGTTGCGCAGGCCAATGAACGGCGACGGCGTCTCCGCGACCAAGTCGAGCAGGCCGAGGCCGGTGCGGATTCAGCGGCCTTGACGCGTCGGTTGGAGGGCGCCAGGCTGAACGTGCTTGCCGCGCATTTCCGTCAGGAAGCGGCGCGCTCGGAGCTGGAGTTGGCGCAGCGCCAAGACGACCTGGCCCGCCAGCGCCTGAGCCTGGTGGCGTCCAAGGTCGAGCGTGTGAAGGCAGATCTGGTCTTCACCCAGGCGTCCTTGGATGAGCAGATCAAGGCGCTCGATGGGCGGGAGAAGGACGCCCGTGAACGCATCGAGGCCTTTGATGAGGCCAGCGATGCGGCCGAGGGGGCGTTGTTCGAGGCGCGCCGACGTCTGCGGCACGCCACGGCCGAGCAGGACAAGGATCTCCTTCAGGAGCAAGTTGCGGCGCGCGAGGCGGAGCTAGCGGCCGCGCGCCAAGGGATCGAATACCTCAATCAGATCGTCACCGACATTGGCTCGGCACGCACACTCTGGAAGCGGCGCCATGTCTTGATGCAGGACACTGCGCTAGCGGCGCCCGCCAGTTGGCTGAGCGACACAGACGCCATCCTTGCGGCGATCGCGGAAGAAACCCAGTACGTCCAGGCCAGGATCGACGCGCTACGATCCATACGGCTGACATTGGTACGGCGCCTTGGCCAGTCGGGCCTCGACCCGGAGATGCGCGCGGCCATCCAACAGCGCCAGGCGGCCCTGGACCGGCAGGAAGGACTGGCCGAGGAGCTGTTGGACTTCGAGGACCAGCTGCATGCCTTGGCCCAGCAATTCAGGGCGGAGCTGACGGCCGCGGCGCGCACGCGCACCTTCGCTCAGCGCCTGGACGCGCTCGTGGTGCATCTGCGCGGCTGGTGGAATCAAGAACTCTTCGTCTTCCAGGACCAGGGCTTCTATCTCCGGGACATGGTCACGGGCGGGCTGGTGTTCGTCTTCGTCCTCGCCATCGTGTCCTTCTTCAAGATCCTACTGCGTCGCAGCGTCCTGCCGCGTCTGACCAGCGCGGCGCGGGGTGACGGGCGGGCGCCGCGCGCGCTGGTGCTGGCGTTCATCCGCAACACCAGCCAGCTCTTCGTCATGGCCGTGGCCTTCTATGCAGCGATGGCGACCTCCGGCCTGGCACAGGGTCGGTTCGAGGGCTGGCTGTGGTCGGTACTGGTCGTGGTGGTCTGGCTCCAGGTCGGTCTCTGGGCCAGCGCCGGCGCGGTCGATCTCATCCAGCGTCAACGCAGCCACCGGGAGCGGATCGATCCCTCGGCGGTCACCGGCTTCGGCCTCATGCTCTTCTTCGCCCGGGTCGGCATCTGGATGCTGGTGCTGGTTTCGGTGCTCTCCCATTTCGACTATCCCATCACCGGGCTGATCGGGGCACTTGGCGTCGGTGGCATCGCCATCGCCTTTGCCGTGCAGAACATCCTGGCCGATGTTTTCAGCTCCATGGCCATCATTCTCGACAAGCCCTTTCGGGTCGGCGACTTCATCGTCACCGGCGATACCCTGGGCGTGATCGAGCAGATCGGCGTCAAGACCACCCAGATCCGCAGTCTCTCGGGCGAGCAGGTCATCATGTCCAATACCGAGCTGCTCAACAGCCGCATTCACAACTTCAAGCGCATGCGCGAGCGCCGCGTGGTCTTCAAACTTGGCGTCGTCTACCAGACCCCGCCGGAGATGCTCGAGCGCATCCCGGCGATGATCGAGGCGATCGTGCGGGGCCAGGAGCGCGCCCGTTTCGATCGCGCCCACTTCTTCGAGTACGCCGATTTCGCACTCACGTTTGAGGTCGTCTATTACGTCCAGGGGGCCGACTACACCCTCTATATGGATATCCAGCAGGCGATCAATCTGGCCATCTACCGAGCCTTCCGTGAAGCCGGCGTGGAGTTCGCCTATCCGACGCAGGAGATCATCCTGCGGCGCGGGGAGGGGATGGCGAAACCTGCGTTTGACGATGGACGCTAAACCCCGCCCAGGACCTTGTTCGGGGTTGGTGCGGCATTTGCTGTATAGCCATTTGGCATGACAAGCATAGAGCCGGCTGGAAGCCGCCTCTACGATGTCTGGCAATCACGTCGAACGGCTATAGATAAGTGAGCAGCATCCCGAGCAAGGCCGCCAGAGTGTCGTCGGTGTGCGCGAGCATCGTCTCCTCAGCAGATGGTTGTCCTGAAGCAACGCGGCCACCGTGAAGTGCTCAACGCGCTCGGTGGAATGCCCGGTTGGACGGCAGAAGCGTTGCCGATCGTTCAGTGATCCGAGGGCTGCTGTCGGGCGGTAGGATAGGTGGATATCACCCGGGTCGAACCCGATCAACCGGTGCAATTACACCTCCGGTGGTAGCGGCAAGGACTCCAGACGCTGGAGGACGTGTCCCCAGCGTCCCCAGATGGCCAGCTCAGTCGGATCAACTCGAACGGCGTCTGGCCTGCGGTCTGCCATAGTAGTCGTAGAGCACCGTCTCCGCTTCCTCGTTGATGAGGGTTTCGGGATCGTAGGGCGGCGCGTGTTCAAGTTGATCGGCTCCGACATCGAGCTTCAGTTCGCCGTCGATCCAGTCCACGTCGGAGATCCAGTCGCTGGCGATCAGCAGCTTCTTGGAAAACGGCAGGTACGAGGTGTCGAGCACGAGGTAGCGGATCGCCCAGCTTTCGTCGTCGACGATGAAATCCACCGCATGGCCGGCGTTGCGATCCTCAAGCGTGCGGATGCTATAGCCCGCGACTTCGTCGACCGACCTGAGGTGAGTTTCCTCCTCCGCAGGCTCCTCCGCGAGTTCCTCTGGTTGCTCCCGAGGAATCAAGAGCTCCGGATACCCATAGTTTCCCCAGAGACCAGCGCCCATCCAATAGTATGGCGTCGCGAAAAAGTCGTGATAGGCCCGCTCGTAGCGGCGTGAGACCGGCGCATCGGTGTCGAGCGGCGGGCTCTCTTCGAGCTGCTTGGATGTCAGTTTGACCGGAATCGATTGCGTCTCCCAGCTCGCGCGCTCAATGTGTGTCGGTGAGACCAGAACCTCGCGTCCGAAGAGCCAGGGGCCGGTCTTCGCGACCATGTAGCGCACGGCCCATCCTTCGTCGTCGAAGAGAAAATCGCTGCAGTGGCCGATGTCTCCATCGGTTGCGACCAGGCGATAGCCTTTCAACGCGGTAAGGCTTCGAAGCATTGAGACCTCCAAAGGGGCCTGTGCCCCAAGTGATATATGTCACTGGAGATAAGCATAATCCACGCCATTAAAAGGCAAATGGCTCCGAGTCGGGCGCGCTCAGCGCTCGTAAACGAGGCTATTCGGGTGCACACCCAAGCTCAGCAGGTGCGCGTTGATCGACTCGACAAAGCCCTGTGGTCCGCAGACATAAAAGACCTGGTCCGGCCTGTCGATGTGCGCGGCGAGGAAGGCGGCGTCGATATGACGGCCTTCCTGACCGGGGTCGTGCTCGTGGGTGAAGGTCAGCACGCAGCGCTCGCCCAGATAATATTGGAGTTCCTCGCGGCAGATGACGTCCTGCTCGCACTTGTTGGTCAGCAGGAGTTGGTGGCCCTCCAATGAATCCTGGAGGGCGAGCTGCCTCAGGATCGCCAGAAAGGGCGTGACGCCCGTGCCCGCCGCGATGAAGGTTCCGGGCCCCTGATAGCCGATGCTGCCGAAGGGGTCGCCGAGCAGCAGCTGGGCGCCGGGCCGTAGACCGTGCAGGGCGACGGTGAAGCCGTCGTGCTCGGGATACCGCTTGACGGCGAGTTCGAGGATCCGGTCCTCGGGCAGCGAGGTCGGGGTGAAGGGGCGTGCCTCCTCGCGCCACTCGTCCGCGTCGATCTGGACCTCGATGCCTTGCCCAGGCATCCAGTCCATTCCCTCCGGCTTGCTGAGCAGCAGGCGCTGGACGTCGTGGGTGAGGATTTCGCTCATCAATAGTGTGCTCGGTGTGGGCATTGGGTTTCACCTCCGTCTGAAGAGAAGACGCCTTTCGGCTTGCTTCCGGGTCTTTGCCATCCGAATGACGAGCAAAGGCCGTGCCTCGAGTCGCCCTGCATCCCCAGGCCGACCGAGCCGTTTCATTCGGTCCCCCAGCGGTGAATGCCCACCGTATCGGCGGTGGATTTACCCCTGAATCCGGTCAAAAGGACCGCCCGAATCCAGTCTTGTGGCGGGTGCATCCGTTTCACGTCCGCATGATCGCCCGGTTCCTGCGGTTGGTACGTGACTTGCTCGTTACCTGTGACTTGGCTCGATCCCGGTCGGTCACGCCGTTGCCGTATCGAGGCGGATCTGTACCTCCCGGAGCGTGACTCGAGCCGTCGACTTCAGGAGACCAGTATGTTTTTCAAACAGTTCTATTTGGAGAGTCTCGGCCATGCATCCTATTTCGTCGGCTCGGAGGAAACCGGCGAGGCCTTTGTGCTCGACGTGCGTCGCGATGTGGATACCTATTTCCAGACCGCCCGCGAGCAGGGCATGCGGATCCGCTATGCCTGCGACACCCATCAGCACAATGACTATCTGACCGGGATCTGCGAGCTCCCCGAGCGGGGCGACATCGAGCTTCTCGCCGGCGCCCGTGCAGAGCTCGGTTACAGTGTGACGCCGATGGACGATGGGCAACGTCTGGAGATGGGTGAGGTATCGATCGAATTCCTGCACACCCCTGGACATACGCCCGAGCACATCAGTCTCGTGCTCACCGACCGCTCGCGCGGCGACGAGCCGGCCATCTTCTTCTCCGGCGGCGCCTTGCTGGTCGGCGACCTGGCGCGACCGGATCTGCTCGGCGGTCCGTATGAGGCGAAGAAGAGTGCGGAGGCCTTCTGCCAGACCCTGCAGAACAAGGTGCTGACCCTGCCGGACTTCGTCGAGGTCTATCCGACCCACGTTGCCGGTTCGCTCTGTGGGGGGAACATCGGCAGCCGGCTCTCGACCACGGTCGGCTACGAACGGCGGATGAACCAGCTGCTCGCGCGTCTCACCGACGTCGACGGCTTCGTCGGCCAGTGCATGGATCTGACCGATCTGCCTTCGGTTCCGCCCTATTGGCCGCGCATGCGCAAGCTCAACAGCGAGGGGCCGCCGCCGCTCGGCGTACTGGCCGATCCGCCCCCGCTCGGCGTGGACGAGGTCGAGCGGCTGAGACGCGACGGCGTCACCCTGCTCGACTGCCGTTCGCCCGAGGCCTTCACCGCCCATATCCCGGGTGCGCTCAACGTCGGCGTCGGGACGTCGTTTGCGACCTGGGCCGGGAGCGTGGTGCCCGATGACCGGCTCATCGTCCTGGTGCTCGAGCAGCCGGGCGACCTCTGGGAAGTCTGCTGGCAGCTACTGCGGATCGGGTACGAGCTCCCGCTCGGCTGGCTCTCGGGCGGCATGTTCGCTTGGCGCACAACAGGAATGCCGATCGACATCCTGCCGCAATGGACCGTGTGGGAGCTGAACGAGCAGATCGGGAAGCCCAACGATCTCATGGTGCTGGACGTGCGTCAGCCGGCCGAATGGAGCGCCGGACACATTCCTCAGGCCGTCCATATCACAGGTGCCGAAATCAGGCGTCGTGCCGACGAGATCCCCAAGGGCCGGCCGGTCGCGGTCGTCTGCGGAAGCGGCTTCCGATCCTCGGTCGCCGCGAGTGTCCTCAAGCGTCAGGGTCACAAGGCGGTGTTCAACGTGCTTGGAGGCATGACCGGCTGGCAGGCGGAATCCCTGCCGCTCGCCCGATAGCCGGCCCTCCGCCCGCGATCCGGTCAGGAATCCTGATTCGCCTCCATGGTGTCCCGATAGGCATGCCAGGAGGCGTAGCCGAGCCAGGGAATGACGAAGACGAGTCCGACGAAGAAGGTGAGGAACCCGAGGGTGCAGAGCGCCGCGATGATCGAGGCCCAGAGTGACATGGGCTTCCTGTTCTCGCCGACCGCCTTCCAACTCGCGAATGCCGCATTGAAGGCGTCGACCTTCTGGTCGAGCATCATGGGGATGGAGAAGGCGACGATGCGGAAGACAAAGGCCGCGAGGGCGATGGCGATGCCACCATAGATGAGCAGGAAGGGGAGGCTCTCGGTGAACATCACGGGCAGCGGCTGCACGCGCTCGATGCCCGTGGTGACCTGATGGAAGACCCCGCCGTAGACCAGGTTCGACACCATGATCCAGTTGACGAAGACGAGCACCAGGAAGATCCCCATCATGGCGGTGCTCGAGCGGTTCATGGCCAGGAGCCGCCGCAGCGCCCCCGCATCATGGGCCCGGCCCGTCTCGCGCAGTTTGGCCTTGGCCATGAGCCCGAGCGAGAGCATGGGGGTGACGACGAGAAAGCCGCTGAAGAGGAAGGGCACCAGGAAGAAGGCATCGGCACCGGAGGCGAGATAGGCGAAGAGTCCGCCGAGGCCGGCGACGGCGGCACCATAGACCGTGCTCCAGAGGGGCTCGGCCTTGAAGTCCTCCAGTCCCTGACGCAGCCACGCCATGGGTCTGACCTCATCGAGCGAGCGTATCTCGAAGCTGCGCTGGGGTTGTTGCTGCGTGGAAAGTCTGTAGGTGCTCATCCGGATCCTCCTGGCATCTGGGGATGCCTCGGGTGTATCGCTTTCGCAGCTTCGAGCAAGAGGCCTGCCAGGCCCGGTCTCGGGCGTGGACCACGCAAACGCTCGTCCCAACCCCTGATTCGGGCGGGTCAAATGACCCAAGAGCTGGGCCATTACCCCCAGGCCGCCGCCGGATGGAGTGCAGAGCCGAATTTCGGCCGTCTTGCCAGCGCCCGAGAGATGCTTGCGTCTCGGGCGCCGCACGAACCCTTTGTGTTGGCACGGAACGCGCTGCTGAGTCCTCTCGAGATCCAAATCCACATCTCTGTGACTCATGGGCGCGGCTTGCGCCCGATCCGGCCGGCGACTCGCGTGACGACTGGCTGCGTCCCCGCATCCGCCCGTGCGGCGGGAGGTGATTCCCATGCATAGCCCCACTGCATTTCTGCGCATCCCGAGGGTCGAACCGGAGCGCCAGGCGCCCGGCCGGCGCATCCGCCACTGGCACGAGTACGAAAATCCGCTGCCCGATCCCCGGGCCGCCGAACAGGGCACGCGCTGCATGGACTGCGGCGTGCCCTGGTGTCACGGCTATTGCCCGGTACACAACCAGATCCCGGAATGGAACGCCCTGGTGAGCGAGGACGAGTGGCGCGCGGCCTGGGAGCAGCTCGAGTCCACCAACAACTTCCCCGAGCTGACGGGGCGGCTCTGTCCAGCACCCTGCGAGGACGCCTGCACGCTGCGGCTCAGCGGCTCGCCGGTGACCATCCGCGCCATCGAGCTGGCGATCATCGAGCACGCCTGGCAGCACGGCTGGGTGAGGCCCCAGCGGCCGACGGCGGCGTCCCTGAATGCGCCGACGGGACAGGTGTCCGTGGTCGGCTCCGGCCCCGCCGGACTCGCCTGCGCCCAGCAGCTCGCCCGCGCCGGGCATGCGGTCACCGTCTACGAGGCGGCGCCGAAGATCGGCGGACTGCTGCGCTACGGGATCCCCGACTTCCGTCTCGAGAAGCGGATCCTGGACCGGCGTCTGGATCAGATGCGCGACGAGGGCGTGCGCTTCCGGACGGGCGTCAGGGTCGGTGCGGATCTACCCGCGCGGGAACTGATGACGGAGGGCGGCGTCCTGGTGCTCGCCTGCGGATCGAGCACGCCGCGGGACGTCACGGTTCCGGGCCGAGGCCTCGGCGGCGTCCATTTCGCGCTCGACTATCTGAGCGGACAGAACCGCTCGCTCGACCGCGGGATGGACAAGGGACGGCACATAGATGCGCGCGATCTGGACGTGGTGGTCATCGGCGGCGGGGACACGGGATCGGACTGCGTCGTCACGGCGATCCGCCAGGGGGCGCGAAGCGTCACCCAGATCCAGTATCACGCCGAGCCCCCGCATCAGGGCGACGTGCTGACGCACTGGCCCGAGCCGGTTCCCGAGCTCAAGCCCAACGACCACGAGGCTGAGGGCGGACGGCGCATCTGGGGCTGGGAGACGGTTGCCTTCCGCGCAGACGGGGAGCGCGTCGCCGGGGTCGATCTGCAGCGCCTGCACTGGTCTCGCGCCGACGACGGAGGTTGGCGGCGCGAGCCGGTGGCGGGCGAGTCGCGGCGTCTGCCGGCCCAGTTGGTGCTGATCGCGATCGGCTATCGGCACCCGGCCCACGGCCCACGGCGACGTCATCGCCGAACTGGATCTGAGCCTCGACGGACGCGGAAACATCGCCGCCGGCGACGGCGACTACCGCTCGAGCCGCAAGGGCGTCTTCGCCTGCGGAGACGCACGGCGCGGTCAGTCGCTGATCGTGTGGGCCATCCGCGAGGGGCGCCAGTGCGCGGAGTCCGTGGACACCTATGTGCGCGGAGGCAGCGAGCTGCCGCGAGTGTGATCGGCCGAACGCCTTCGGGCGTGCGCGCTGAACCGATGGAGACGGATTACTGGCCCTTGGCCCACGCCTTGCCAGCATCCTCCCTCCACCAAAGAGCCGATGCTGGCTGCACCCTTTCTTGCGGATTCTGGTGATCAGGTGCAATCCACACTGCCAAAGTTCGTCGAAGAGGCGCTGGGAGATACCGCGCTGGGATCTCCCCCTCTCCGAGCGAGGTCCAGCGGTGCAATTGAACCTGGAGCGGTTGAAATGCCCCGATCGATGGCGCTGTTGCTGGTCCTCTCCACCGTCGCTGTCCTATCAAGAGCTCCACTAGGACGGCCTCTCCGGGTCGCAGATCGATGCCGGGCCGCCCGTGCGGGGCATCCTGGCATCCAGGGTGCTTGAGCCGAAGGACGCAAGGGTTCCGTCGGCCATCATTCAGATCTGGCGCACCGGGGCCGCGAATGCGTCCGCTTCGATGGCGGTCGCGGACCAGACACCGATGGAGGAGGCATACCCATGGCTGAAGCCGTTCGTGCGTTTCTCGATTCCTGGCTGGTGATCAGCGCCTGGGCGGTCATCGTCGCGGTAGCGCTGGCGGTGTTGATCGCCGACCTACGCCAGCGCAACCCCGAGATCATGGGGCTGATGCGCGCGGTTTGGATGCTGACGGTGCTCTACTCTGGCCCCCTCGGACTCGCGGTCTATTGGCTCTCTGGGCGCAAGCAGATCCCGTTCGATTCCATCTGGCGCCGTGGCTGGCGCTCCGTCAGCCACTGCTACTCGGGCTGCGGTGCCGGCGAGATCGTCGGTGTGTTGATTACCGTGGGTCTGCTGGCACTCGCGCCCTGGATCGTCGCCATCACTACCTTCGCGCTGGCCTACCTCTTTGGCTACGCCTTGACGGCGGGACCGCTGATCCAAGAGGGCCTGCCGGTCGGTCGGGCGCTCTGGGATGCCTTCACCTCCGAGACGGCGTCGATCTTCGTGATGGAGGTCGTTGCGATCAGCGTCGATCTGTGGCTTGCGCCGAACGCCACGCTCGGGCAGCCGCTTTTTTGGGGCTCGCTGGTCTTATCGCTCGCTTGCGGTTTGATCGCGGCCTGGCCGGTCAATGTGCTGCTGATTCGCTTGGGCGTGAAATCCGGCATGCACGATCCCCGTGAAATGGCCGCGCACATGCACGGGCAGGCCTCGGCGAGCGCCTGATTGAGAGCGCATATGAGCATGAAAGACCGATTGAATGCGGGTAGGAGCGACCGAGCCGGCCTCGGATCCGGCCCGGTCATGCGCGCCGAGACCACTTCGAGGCCATGATCGCAATCGCCCCTCCGCTCGTCGCGATCCTGCTGTCTCCGCTGCTCGGTGCTCTCCTGGCGCCGCTGGCGGAACGTCGCTGGAACCGTGCCCCATCGGTCGTCGCCGCCGTTGCCAGCACCCTGGCGCTGGGCGTCCTCTTGCTGCAGGTGCCGGCGATCCTCGAGGGCGTGACCCCGTTGCAGCAGTGGTCGTGGCTGCCCGCGATGGGGCTCGATCTGGCGCTGCGTTGCGATGGGCTGAGCCTGCTGTTCGCGCTGCTGATCCTCGGCATGGGGCTGCTGGTCGACCTCTACGCCCGCTACTACCTGCCGACCGAGGCCCCGCGCGGGCGGTTCTATGCGTTGCTGCTGACCTTTCAGGCCGCGATGCTCGGCCTCGTGCTCTCGGACAACCTGCTGTTGCTGGTGCTGTTCTGGGAGCTGACCAGCCTCGTCTCCTTTTTGCTGATCGGGTTCGATCCCTCCACCGCCGGCGCCCGGCGCGGCGCGCGCATGGCCTTGCTGGTGACCGGGGCAGGGGGGCTGGCGCTCCTGGCCGGGGTGCTCCTGCTTGGCAGCGTCGTCGGTAGTCTGTCGCTGACCGAGGTGCTGGCCGCCGGCGATCAGGTCCGCAACCATCCGCTGCACCTGCCGATCCTGCTGCTCATCCTGCTCGGCGCCTTCACCAAGTCCGCTCAGATACCCTTCCATTTCTGGCTGCTGGGGGCGATGTCCGCGCCGACCCCGGTGTCGGCCTATCTGCACTCGGCCACCATGGTCAAGGCCGGTGTCTTTCTACTCGCGCGGTTGTTTCCGGTCCTGGCAGACGGCGGGCTTTGGTTCGCGTTGGTCGGCGGCGTCGGGCTCGCAACCTTTCTGTTCGGCGCCTATGTCGCCCTCTTCAAGCACGACATGAAGGGGCTGCTGGCCTATTCGACCATCAGTCATCTCGGGCTGATGGTGTTCCTGATCGGTCTCGGGACACCCCTGGGTGTGGTCGCCGGGCTGTTTCACGCCATCAACCATGCGGTATTCAAGGCGTCGCTCTTCATGGCGGTCGGTATCATCGGCCACGAGACGGGTACCCGCGACATGCGACGTCTGAGCGGGCTGTTCGTCTTCCTGCCGATCACGGGCACGCTCGCCATGGTCGCGGCGGCGTCGATGGCCGGCGTACCGCTGCTCAACGGCTTTCTCAGCAAGGAGATGTTCTTCGTCGAGACCCTGGATTCCCCGCGCATCGCAGGTTGGCCGGTGCTGCAATGGTTGATGCCGGCGGCGGCGATCCTGGGCGGGGCCTTTTCGGCGGCCTATTCGCTGCGTCTGATCCGCGATGTCTTTTTCAATGGCCGCTTCGATGGCCAGAGCCTGGGTCTGTCCAAGCCGCCAGGGGAGCCGAGGCGTCTGATGCGCCTACCGATCGAGGTCTTGGTCGCGGTCTGTCTCCTGGTCGGAATCTTTCCGGAGCAGGTCGTGCGGCCCGTGCTCAGTCTCGGCGCTCGCGGGGTGCTCGGCTTCGTTCCCGACTATCACCTATCGCTCTGGCAGGGATGGTCGCCCGCCTTCCAGATGAGTCTGGCAGCGCTCGGTGGCGCGCTGCTGCTCCATCTCCTCCGGCGCCCCCTGTTCGCCGCGCATGCGCGCTGGTTTCCACCGGCGCGTGGTGCACGGAGTTTTCAGCGACTGAGCGCTCGTCTACTTGGCCTGGCCTATCGTGCCCGTCAGCGGATCGAATCCCTGTCGCTGCCCACGAACCTGAGGTGGTTGGTGGCGACGGCGATCCTGCTGGCGACCCTGGGATGGCTCATGGCGCGGCCGTCGGATGGGGTGCCGATCCGCTGGATTGCGGTGACGCCGATGCCGCTCGACGGCCCGAGCCTTGCCGCCGCCGCGATCCTGGCCCTGTCCACACTGGGCGTCGTGTTGCGGCGCGGCGATCGGCTGTGGGCACTCTTGCTGACGGGCGCGGTCGGCCTGGTGGTTAGCCTGGCCTTCGTGCATTTCTCGGCGCCGGATCTGGCTCTGACCCAAGTGTCGGTGGAGATCGTGACGACCTTGCTGCTGCTGTTGGTCCTGACCTTGCTGCCCAGCAGTCTCGACCTCAGGCCCCCGGGCTGGCGACAGCGTCGCGACCTTCTGCTGGCCGTCACCGGCGGCATCGGTAGCGCGGTACTCGCGGCCCTCATGATGCTGCGCCCGGCCAAGCCGATCTCGGAGGGTTACCTGCAGGCCGCCGAGCCCCTGGCGGGCGCCGGTAACGTCGTCAACGCCATTCTGGTGGATTTCCGCGCCTTGGATACGCTCGGCGAAATCAGCGTGCTGGCCATCGCCGCCGTGGGCATTGCCGCCATGACACGGGGGTTGACGTTGCGCCTGCCCACGCGGGGGGACACGGCCGGCTCCAGGGCGCGTCCCGAGGACAGCGGCGAGCCCGATCGCGACGCGCGCCATCCCTTGATGCTGAGCGCCGTCGCGCGGCCGGTGCTCCCGGCGGCGCTCATGCTCGCGGCCTTCCTGCTGCTGCGCGGTCACGAGGCCCCCGGCGGCGGATTCGTCGCCGGACTGGTGGTCGGAGCGGCCCTGATCCTGCTGCAGGTCGCGAACGGTTTCGGCTGGACCGCCGCGCGCTTTCACCCCGACTACCTGCGCCTGATCGGCGTCGGCCTCTTGCTTGCGCTCCTGACCGGGCTCGGCGCGCTGCTGTTCGATCGACCCTTGTTGACCAGTGCGATGCTGCACTGGACCCTGCCGCTGCTCGGCGAGCTCAGTTTGACCAGCACCCTGATCTTCGATGTCGGCGTGCTGCTGGTCGTGACCGGGACGCTGCTGCTGATCCTGGAGTCGCTCGGGCGACTGGGGAACAGCGGGCGCGATACCCTGACGATCGGCACCTCGCGGGAGGTCGGCTGATGGAATGGCTGATCGCCACTATGATCGGTCTGCTGATCGGCTGCGGCATCTATCTGTTGCTGCGCTCACGCAGCTTTCCGGTCGTGCTGGGTCTGCTGCTGCTGTCCTACGGCGTCAATCTGTTCGTCTTCGCTGCCGGGGGGCTGCGCGTCGATCAGCCACCCTTGATCGCCTCCGGCTCGCCCTATGCCGACCCGCTGCCCCAGGCCCTGGTGCTGACGGCGATCGTGATCGGCTTCGCCATGACCGCCTTCGTTCTCATGCTCGCACTCCGCGCCTTGAGCGAATTGGGCTCGGATCGGGTCGACGAGCGCCAAGGGGATGAAGAGTCATGAGTACGCCCTCGATGCTGCTTTCGCTGCTCTTGCCACTGGCATTCGGCGCGCTACTGCTGGTCGGCGCGCGCCTGCCGCTTTCGGTGCAACGGGCCATTGGTCTGGTGGGTGTGCTCTGCGTGCTTGCGGCGGCGCTCGGCGTGTTGGCGCGGACCGCCCAGGGCGACATCCTCACGACTGCCATCGGCGGCTGGCCGCCGCCCTTTGGCATCGTGCTGGTCTGCGACCGGCTCTCCGCCCTGATGCTGACCCTGACGGGCCTGCTCGGGACCGCCGCGCTGCTCCACGCGACCGGCGGTGGCGATGCCGCCGGACGTCACTTCCACGCGCTCTTCCAGTTTCAGTTGTTCGGACTGGCCGGCGCCTTCCTCACTGGCGACCTTTTCAATCTGTTCGTCTTCTTCGAGGTGCTGTTGATCGCCTCCTATGGCCTGCTGACGCAGGGCGGCGGTCCGGCACGCACCCGCGCGGCGCTGCACTATGTGGTGCTGAATCTGGTCGGGTCATCCCTGTTCCTGCTCGGCGCGGCCCTGATCTATGCGGCGACGGGCACCCTGAACCTGGCCGATCTGGCGGGTCGCCTGGGGCACCTGGAGCCGACCGAGGCGAGGCTCGCCGGGGCCGGGGGGCTATTGCTGTTCACCGTCTTCGCGCTCAAGGCCGCGTTGCCGCCGCTGCATGCCTGGATGGTACCCGCCTATGCGGCCGCGTCGGCGCCGGTGGCGGCGCTGTTCGCCATCCTGACCAAGGTGGGGCTCTATGCCATGCTGCGACTGCTCAGTCTGTTGCCGGACACCGGCTCGGGGCCGGCGTTCGCGGGGTCCGTGACCTGGCTGCTGACGGGGGCCGCGGTCCTGACCATCACCGCCGGTAGTCTGGGCGCCCTGGCCAGCACGCGGCTCGGGACCATGATCGGCTATCTGGTGATGCTCTCGATGGGCACCCTGTTGGCCGGGATCGCGCCGGGCACGGCCGAGGGGTTGGCGGCGGCCCTCTATTACCTCGTCCACACCACGCTCATCACCGCCGGGCTCTTCTTGCTCGCGGATCTGATCGCCAGTGGACGCGCTCAAGGCGATCGGTTGGTCATCGGCAACCCGCCGCGCGACGTGCGAATCCTGGCGCCGCTCTTTCTGCTCGGGGCGACCGCCATCGCCGGGCTACCGCCGCTGAGCGGTTTCCTCGGCAAGACGTTGATCCTGATCGCGGTCCAGAACCCGGCCGCGATCGCTCCAGCGGTCTGGCCCTGGATTTGGGCGGCGGTGCTCGGCTCCAGCTTCGTGGTGCTGCTGGGACTCTCCCGCGCCGGCGTGCTCTTGCTCTGGCGCCGCCGGGGGGCAGCCTCGCGGCAGGACTCCGTGGCGAACGCGGTGGAATGCCGACCCGGATTGGCGCGCCCCGCGCTCGTCGGCACGTCGGCACTGCTCGCGGCCAGCCCGCTCCTGATGCTGTTAGCCGGACCCCTGACCGGCTTCACGCTGGCGACCGCGCGCCAGACCCTGGACAACGGCGACTATGTCGCGGCCGTCGCGGGGTTCGTACCCCGCGCATCCGCCGTGAGCGAGGAGGGCACCGACCCATGATGACCTGGCTGCGGTTTCCACTGACCACGCTCGCGCTGCTTGCGCTCTGGCTGCTGCTGGTCGGCAGCGTCGGGCCGGGGCAGGTGCTGCTCGGCGCCCTGCTGGCGGCGCTCATCACCGGGGCCACAGCGGGGTTCTGGCCAAGACGCCGACGACCCGGCCGACCATGGCTGATCCTGCGCTATCTGTGGCGGCTCGGCCTGGACATCCTGACGGCGAACGTTCGCGTCGCCGCGCTGGTGCTTGATCCGCGACGTCGCCCGCGGCCCTTCTTCGTCGAACTGCCGCTCGCGCTCGAGGATCCCTTCGCGATCTATCTGTTCGCGAGCACTGTCTCGCTGACACCGGGCACCGTCTCGGCGGATCTGCGCCGCCCGGCGGATGACGGACGCACCCTCCTGCTGGTCCATGCACTGGACGGCGGCGATGCGACGGGGGCCGCGGAGCGGCTGTGCCGGGATCTGAAGCAACGTTATGAACAGCCGCTGATGGAGATCTTCCCATGATGCTCGCAATCGTGATGCCAGTCGCTCTGGCCATGATCAGTCTGGCCCTCTTGCTGAATCTCTGGGGGCTGCTGCGGGGGCCGGACATGGCCGACCGGGCGCTGGCGCTCGATACCCTCTATATCGACAGCATCGCGCTCCTGGTGCTGCTTGGTATCCACTTCGACAGCCAGCTCTATTTCGAATCGGCCCTGGTGCTGGCGCTGCTGGGGTTCCTCGCCACCGCCGCGTTTTGTCGCTATCTGGTGCGAGGCCGCGTGATCGAATAGGGGAGGGGACAGACATGCTCATCGATCTTCTGGTCTCGGCACTGGTGCTGCTCGGCGCAGCCTTCGCGCTCATCGGCTCCATCGGGATCGCCCGGCTACCGGACTTCTTCACCCGGCTGCACGGGCCGACCAAGGCGACCACCCTGGGCATCGGCGCCATGCTCGCCGCCTCGAGCCTACACTTCAGCGTCCAGGGCGAGGGGCTAGCGCTGCATGAGCTGTTGGTCATTGTCTTTCTCTTCATGACCGCCCCGGTCAGCGCCAACCTGCTCGCCAAAGCGGCACTGCATCTACGGGTTCGCTCGATCGCGGCGATCCCTCGGGCGTTTCGCGCCAGCGCGTCCGATCGCTCGCAATAGAACCCTTGAGCTGGCGCAAGCTCTAGTACCATGCGCCGATAATATCCTGGATAATCTGATCGATCCAAGGCCAGGAATTCAGACAGTTCGCTGGCTTTGGTTATCCTGATCATATTCGGTGCGCAGTACTAGGGGACGCAACAGATATCCAGCAGGCGATCAATCTGGCCATCTACCGAGCCTTCCGTGAAGTCGGCGTGGAGTTCGCCTATCCGACGCAGGAGATCATCCTGCTGCGCGGGGAGGGGATGGCGAAACCTGCGTCTGACGATGGGCGCTAGAATGTCTGTGGTTGCTGATGGCTTATCGGGTCGATGGCGACGATCCACCGCGCGCCGAGTTGGAGGCTCGGGCCGGGCAGCTCGACCGCATGCATGGTCAATGACTTTGCTGGAATCAGCGCCCGGTTTATCCTGCAAGCTGCCCAAGTCGGGGGGGCCGCAGCGGCTAGGACCGACTGCGGGGTAATATCCCCCAGCCGCTTCTTTGCTGTGGGCAAAGACCTGCTTGCGCATGAGGTTGGGGTTGGGCAAGCGCCTCGAACATCGTTTGCTAATCGTTCCCCACTTGAGGGTACATCCCATAGATGGCCTACGGTACTGACCTTCCTGCATCCGCTCGCCGCCACCTCGAAGCTGCGCATGTACTGTATGACACGGGCAAGCGCCGGGACGTGGCCGGCTACCTCTACGGCATTGCCGCCGAATGTGCGGTGAAGGCAATGATGGCGGAAGCGGGCTTGCGGCCACTCGCGAAGGACAAGCGCAGGGAAGACCCGTTTTACGCCCATTTTCCTGAGCTGAAGACCTTACTGCGGGACTCTCAACTGGGCCGCACCGCGATGCCGCTGCGGAAGTTCATCGACAGCTCCAACTTCATGGGCCAATGGGATACTGATATGCGTTACTGCAAAGGCGATGATATCGACCGGAACTGGGTGGAGCGATGGCGAGAGCAAGCCAAGGATGCCGTTGGGGCGATCGGAACCTGAAGAGGATGCTGTCATGATAGTTCGCTTCGACGATAGCCTCGTTGCTCTGGCGCGGGTGGTCGCGGCCGAGTTGGGTGATGATGTGCTGCATTCTGGGGTTGCGCTTCGGGATACCGCCGGTCGCCTAGCCTTCTTCGCCGCCAAACCGCTTGAACTGGAGGTCGTCGAGCGCGTGTCGGATTCCCTGCGGCTGCAACTCGGCGCCTACGCCCGAGACGATCGTGTTCTAGCCGGATGCGACGACATTGGCGCAAGGCGCGTGCTCGACGATCCCAGCAGTGTGATCGTCGATGCCAACGGGTATCGAATCCGCTTGCTAGATCGCCGATTGGTCGGCGCCGACTGGCTGCTTGCGCCCGCTGAGCCATCACCGCCGCCGCCGAGGTTCGTCTTCGCCAGCATCAAGGGCGGTGTCGGACGCTCGACGGCTCTCGCCGTGGCGGCGGCAGACCTTGCCTACAGAGGGCGCCGCGTCCTGGTCATCGATTTGGACCTGGAAGCTCCGGGACTCGGCCCGATGCTATTGGACGATCGAGCGCTCCCCGAATTCGGCACCCTTGATGCGCTCGTTGAAAACGGCCTTTCTGGTCTGGATCACTCATTTTTGAACGATTTGATTGCTCCCTCTGCGTTAGCGGGTGGACATGGTCGATTGGACGTGATGCCCGCACTCGGCCGACGTGCTCTGGCTCATCCATCGGATGTGCTGGCGAAGATTGCACGCGCCTATGCAGAGGATGTCGGTCCAGACGGCCAAGTCATGTCGTTCCGAGGACAGGTGGTGGATCTGATCCAGCGGTTCTCTGACCCGACCAAGTACGACGCCATCTTAGTCGACGCTCGCGCCGGTCTGCATGAGTCCACGGCAGCCTCGTTCCTGGGACTCGGTGCGGAGGTGTTGCTTTTTGGGCTGGATGAGCCGCAGACGCTCCAGGGATTCAAGGCGTTGTTCGCTCACCTGGCGTGCTTCGTAAATGTGGATGGTCCGTCACCTGAATGGCTGTGGCGTCTGACGATCGTTCAAGGCAAAGCACCGTTGGAAAGCGAACGCCGGGAAGCTTTTATGGACCGCTGCCGCGATATTGCCACGGAGGTTGGATTGACTCCACGTGGGGTCGCTGCATCATCGGACCCACTTCCGGCAGAGCCTTTCGGCGATGTGCCCTGGGACGATGCGATCTCAGACGAGCAAGTATTTGCCGACCAGGACAAGGGGCTAGTGGCAGCGGTACAGGTACTTGACGACCAGAATTACCGGGGATTCGACCCGTTCACGCGGCGAGATCTCCTTTCGGAAAAGATTTACAGCGCGACATTTGGATCTTTGCTGGAACTGATCCAGGCGAGTCTGTCGGCGGATACGGTCCCAAGCGCGGCACATGATACGGAGTCCCCCGATGCGGTCTGAGAGTGAGGACTATCGCCACATTCGTGCCGCCATCGCACAGATCCCCGGCGATCTTTCCAACGACGCCGTCGGTGTTCATGTGGCGAGCCTCGATGACATTTACGCACCCGAGGCTCATGCCGCGGCGTTGGATCCGAACACGCCGATCGTCCTTGGCGCTCGTGGCAGTGGAAAGAGTTTTTGGGCGGGTGTGCTAGGTCGCGACGAGACCCGCGCCGCCGCAGCCAGCGCCTATCCAAGACTTGGTTTAGAGAAGGTCACGGCTCAGTTCGGTTATACAGGGATCGGAGGCCCTGACGGTATTTCCGCAGAGCAGATCGATGCTGCCTTGCCTGCCGAGGCAAGCATCGAAGACGCGAAAGCCTTCTGGTGGGCGAGCGTGATCAGCGCCGTTGAACGCTCTGCTGGAGAATCCTTGGCAAAGCCAAAGGACTTCTTCCCGCAGGCACAGGATTGGGAGCAACGTGAAGCGTTGCTGAACCGTCACGACCAACGGCTGCGTGATGAAGGCACAACCCTTCTTATTCTCTATGACGCCTTGGATACGGTTGCCCGGACCTGGGCTCGTCGCCGTCTCCTCACCGAGGCGCTCCTTGAGGTCGTCTGGGCTTTGCGGGCCTACCGTAGGCTACGGCCGAAGCTGTTTATCCGTCCCGATCAGTTGGACGATGATGCCCTACGCTTTGTCGAGTTGCCAAAGATGCGCACTGGTGCGGTCCGATTGACATGGTCGCCGACGGATCTGTATGGCTTGTTCTTCGCAAGAATCGCGCTTGCGCCAGACCCTGAAGCCGCCTCTGCGTTCGAGCGGACCCTCGGTCGCGAGGGTTTGCGAAGCGCCGACAGGCAAACCATCCTGACGCGCCGCTGGTCTTTGGCGCGAGACCCGGCGGATCAACAGCGGGTCATGACTCGGCTGGCCGGACGATACATGGGCAAGGGAAGTTATGGCTATAAGAAAGGGAATACATACCGTTGGCCGATTGCGCACCTCGCCGATGCGTACCAGGAAGTTACCCCTCGAAGCTTCCTTCGCATGATGACCGCTGCGGCCGCACAGGGTACGCCCCCTGATGATCGGGCCATCACCGCCGAGGGAATTCGCCATGGTCTGCGGGCGGCTTCCAAGACCCGCGTCGACCAATTGCACCAAGAGTTCCCCTGGATTAAGGGTGTGTTGGCGCCCCTCGCCGGTTTACTGCTGCCGCAGCCGGAACAGGAGGTCTACAGCGTTTGGGAGCGAACCGGAACGGTGAGAGCACTCAAGACGGACGCACAAGAGACTGGCTACATGCCGCCCTTTCCAGACATCAAAGCCGCTGGTGCGGCAGAACTCTTTACGGCGCTAGAGCGCATCGGCGTCATGTTCAGGCGCAGAGACAATCGGCTCGATATGCCTGACCTGTTTCGCGTCGCCGCACGCTTGCTGAAGAAGGGCGGCGTAGCGCCGTTGTAAGCAAGCGCCGGAGTCAACGCGGTTTAAATATCAAAAGTTATGGTTTTGCGGCAAGCATGTCCGTGTCCGAATTGAGGATGAGGGCGAGAGCAGTGGGCAGCAATGGAATGAAATCTGCCAAGTGCTCGCCAGCGCGGATCAGCTGGATCTGCCGCATCATCGACCACGCCGAGTTTGCCAAGAACGAGTGCGGTATCTCCCCCAGCTGCTACACCCACGCCAGCGACGCCGAGACTTTACGGTCCATTTCGATCCCCGCATAGCCACGTGCGCGAACCTGAGCAGACATGCCACTCACCCACCATCAAGCCAAATACCTCGCCCACGAGCTAACCCGCCGCTGGTCATCCAACAGTGTCGGGAAGCTCGCCGCTGCTGTGGCGGGTGCACGGGTAGACCTCAATCCCCATCAGGTTGATGCCGCGCTGTTCGCGTTCAAATCGCCCTTTTCCAACGGCGCGCTCCTCGCCGATGAAGTCGGTCTCGGAAAGACCATCGAGGCGGGGATTCTCCTGTCGCAACGCTGGGCCGAGCGCAAGCGCCGTATCTTGATCATTACCCCGTCGAACCTTCGCAAGCAGTGGCATCAGGAACTTGCGGAAAAATTTTTCCTGCCTGCCACGATTCTCGAAGCCCGTTCCTACAATCAGGCAGTCAAAGCCGGCAGCACCAATCCGTTCCAACCGGCCGAGCCAAGTCTTGTCATTTGCTCGTATCACTTCGCTCGGAACAAGGCCGAGGACGTCGTGGCGATACCCTGGGATCTCGTCGTCATCGACGAAGCCCATCGCCTGCGCAACGTCTATAAGCCCAGCAACGTCATCGCCAACACCCTGAAGAGCGCCCTCGAAGGACGGCCCAAGGTGCTCCTCACCGCAACACCGCTGCAAAACTCGCTACTCGAGCTCTACGGTCTCGTCTCCTTCATCGACGATCACGCCTTCGGCGACCTCAAGAGTTTCCGCCAGCAGTTCGCCAATCTCAGCCAGGACGGCACCTTCGACGTGCTCAAGGCCCGGCTCGCGCCGCTCTGTCACCGCACGCTACGCCGCCAGGTCACCCAATATGTGCCCTACACCGCACGGCACGCGCTGGTCGAAGAGTTCACCCCGGAGCAAAGCGAGGATCAGCTCTACCAGCTCGTCTCCGACTACCTCGGACGCGATAACCTCTTCGCGCTGCCTCCGGCCCAGCGCACTCTAATGACCCTGGTTCTGCGCAAGCTCCTCGCCTCCTCGACCTTCGCCATCGCCGGCGCCTTACAGACCATGGCCCGCCGGTTGAAACAGGATCTGGCTGAACAGGAAAGTCTCTCCCTCGTCGATGAACTAGACGAAGACTACGAAGCACTCGACGCAACCGCCGAGGAATGGACCGAAGACGAAGCCACGGAGCCACTCTCCGAAGCCGGCCGCGAAGCCCTCGCCTCTGAAATCGCAGAGCTCGAAGCCTTCGCCGAACTGGCTGCCTCCATCACCAAAAACGCCAAAGGCCATGCCCTGCTTCGCGCCCTCAAAATTGCTTTCGAGAAGGTGTCCGGGCTACAGGCCGCCGAAAAGGCCATCATTTTTACCGAATCCCGCCGCACCCAGGACTACCTTCTGAGGCTTCTGGCCGAGAGCGAATGGAGCGACGGCATCGTCCTCTTCAACGGTGGCAACAACGACCCGCGCTCGAAGGAGATCTACGAGGCATGGAAAATCCGCCACCAAGGCAGCGACCGCGTCACAGGCTCGCGCACCGCCGACATGCGTTCCGCCCTCGTCGATTACTTCCGCGACGAAGGCCGCATCATGATCGCCACCGAGGCTGGCGCCGAGGGCATCAACCTCCAATTCTGCTCTCTCGTTATCAATTACGACCTTCCCTGGAACCCCCAGCGCGTCGAACAGCGCATCGGCCGCTGCCACCGCTACGGGCAGAAGCACGACGTCGTTGTCGTCAACTTCCTCAACAAGAAGAACGCCGCCGACCAGCGCGTCTACGCGCTCCTCGCCGAGAAATTTCACCTGTTCGAAGGCGTCTTCGGCGCCAGTGACGAAGTCCTTGGTGCCATCGGTTCCGGCGTCGATTTCGAGAAACGCATCGCCACCATCTACCGGCAGTGCCGCCAGCCTGAGCAAATCAAAGAGGCGTTCGACGCCCTGCAGCTTGAACTGAGCTTCGAGATCAACGAAGCCATGACCACGACGCGCAAGAAGCTCCTCGAACACTTCGACGACGAGGTGCGCGAAAAGCTCAAGATCCGCGACCAAGACTCGAAGGCCGTTCTCGGCCAGTTCGAGCGGCAACTCATGCGCCTCACGCGGCACGAACTGAACGGTCACGCCGAGTTTCAAGGCGAGGGCTGCTTCCGCCTCCTCACTGCGCCTTTCCCAGAGATCGCGCATAAGACGCCAACCGGTCTCTACGAGCTTCCCCGCCGCTCCGGCGAGGCCCACCTATACCGCCTCGGGCACCCCTTGGCGGAAGCAGTCATCCGCACCGCCAAGGAGCGATCCCTCGTCCCCGCGGAGATCGCCTTCAGCTACGAGACGCATGAGGGCAAGATCACCATCCTTGAGCCCTATATCGGTCAATCCGGCTGGCTCAATGTCTCCCGCTACAGCGTCGATTCCCTTGGCCAGAGCGAGGACTACCTCATCCTCGCCGTCCAAACGGACACGGGAGAATCACTCGACGAAGAAACCGCACGTCGCCTCCTCTCACTACCGGGCAAACATTTGCGCGACCTCTCCGAGCCTGCGCCACACAGCCTCGACGAACTCACCCGCAGAGAGCAGGCCCGCATCGGCCGCGACATCTCCGAGCGCAATGCCCAGTTCTTCGAAGCCGAGGCCACCAAACTCGACCACTGGGCCGACGACCTGAAGGTCGGCCTCGAACGCGAGATCAAGGACATCGACCGTCAGATCAAGGAGGCTCGCCGCGCCGCCTCCGCCGCGCTGACCCTTGAGGAAAAGCTGGCCGGTCAAAAGCAGATCAAGGTTCTCGAATCCCATCGCAAGGAACGCCGCCGCAACCTCTTCGACGCGCAGGACGAGATCGACAACAACCGCGAACGTCTCATCGAGAAGATCGAGGGTAAACTCAAATCCGAGTCTTCTAAGGAAGATCTCTTTACCATCCGTTGGAGACTGGTATGAGCACGGACCGCCCCATTGAGATCACGCATCTGCCGCCGCGGCTCCATCAGGACTTCGACGGGTTGATCGCTCCGGTTACGCACGCTGATCCGGATCATGTGGAGACGAACTTCTGCAGCCGCGCTCTGGCCGCTTTCACCATCCACCAGGTCGCCGGCTGTTCGCTCCAGGAGGCCTCAGACTCACTGGTCGATGGTGGCAACGACGGCGGTATCGACGCGGTCTACCACTCAGCTAATTCAAACACATTATGGTGTGTTCAATCAAAATTCCTGACCGACGGAATGAGCGAGCCGGGGCTCCATGAAGTCACCCGCTTCTCGACCGGCCTGGACGCCTTGCTTCGCGGGGACTTTGAGGAACTCCGGGCCAATCCGGCGTGGTCCGTAAAGCTACCCCACATCGAATACCTGATGAGCGGCGGCACTTTGAGCGTGCGTGCAGCGCTCGTTTACTCCGGCATCCGATTGGTTTCCGATGATCGCAGGCGCTTGTTCGAAACGCTGAAGACACGCTACTCACCCGACGACGACTACTTCAGGTTCGATGCCTTCAACCTGACGACAGTCCACGATTGGATCATCGGGGCCGCCGATATCCGCGCAGTAAAAGAAGTCGCGCTCTGCATCCGTAAGCCCGGATGGCTGAAGGATCCCCACGAGATCGTCTACGGTTTGATCCCTCTGTCAGATCTGGTCGAACTTTGCGCCGCCCATGGCGATCGGCTCATCGCGTCCAATATCCGCCGATACAAAGGAAGCACCGAAGTCAACGAGGAGATCGCAAGCACGGTTCGGGATGATCCCGGCAGCTTTCTCTATCTCAACAACGGCCTCACGGCCTACTGCGAGCGCCTTGAGGTCAGGGCTACGGATCGTGCGAATGCGGAACAGAAGAACATCAGGGCCTTTGGCTTTTCCATCGTCAATGGCGCCCAGACCCTCGGGATCTTGTCCAAGACCTGCACGCCTGGATCCGCACCGGAGGGCTTTGCGTTCATCCGCATCATCTCGATGGAGCGATGCGAGGATGACCGGCAATTTGCCGAAAGGATCACCCGTAGCACCAATACCCAGAACGAAATCCTCGCTCGCGACTATGTGGCCCTCGATCCGGAGCAGGAACGGATCGCGAATCAGCTCAGTCCATCCGGTATCACTTACCACTACAAGATCTCCGATGAAGCCATCCCCCAAGATGCTTACAATTTCAGCATTCTGGAAGCCACCACGGCGGCGGCCTGTCTGATGCAGGGGAATACCGCCCCGAAGTTCGTCGCTCGGACTCTGAGCAACCGAAAATCGCTTTGGGACACGGAGATCCCTGAAGGTGAAACGATCAGTCGTTATTCGCGGGTCTTCGCCTCCTCGCTTTCAGCAAGGAGTCTTTGGCGCGCCGTGCAGGCCCAGCGGATCGTACTCGACAAGTTCCGCGAGTTCGCCCGAGCGGAGCCAGCGCGCAAGGCATTCTTCGAGAACGGACGCTGGCTGATTCTGAATCTGATCTTCCTGCGTTTGAAACCGGAATCCGGAGAGGCCACTTCGCTGTCTGCCGAGGAGATCGCCAGTTTTTCGGGTGCTGCCCTCACGGTATCGGAAGAAGTCTGGAGTGCCTGCGGGACGCTCGGACACATCTCGGTTGTGCAGGGGGGCGGCTACAGTTTCCCGCGCCATTTCCGGTCGGTATTTTGTGACTCCGAGGATTGCCGACGCATCAGGGGCGAGGTGCTGCGGGCAGCCAATACGCAAAATCCCGCGGTGACCGAGAATGGAAATCAAATCCCAGGCACCGAAGAATGAGCTGCGGCCCTTCATGATCTGACTGAAAAGATCGCTCCCGTTACTATAGACCAGACCGACGACTCGATCTTCACGAAATCACACTTATCGCGGACCTATTTAATCGATATGTCAACAAGAAAACAAAAACTCGAACTTACCTGGATCGGTAAGGAGAACCGACCAAAGCTAGAGCCGCGAATTCTGGTCGAGGATCCGCAGAAGTCTTACCATGCACTGCATCGTGTTGGAAGGAAAGATCTTTTCGATAATAAGCTGATCTTTGGGGACAATCTGCTCGCTTTGAAGGCGTTGGAGCAGGACTACGCGGGTAAGGTGAAGTGTGTTTACATTGATCCACCATATAACACCGGATCAGCATTTTCTCACTACGACGACGGTTTGGAGCATTCTCTATGGTTGTCGTTGATTCGCGAGCGTCTAAAAATCATATGGAATCTCTTGGATTCAAAAGATGGTTCGCTTTGGGTCTCTATTGATGACTCTGAAATGCCATACCTTAGAGTGTTGCTCGACGAGATCTGCGGGAGAGATTCATTCGTAGCATCCAACATTTGGCAAAAGCGTTATTCCCGTGAAAATAGGGAGGCCATTGGTGACGCTCACGAATATGTTTTAGTCTATGCACGTGACATAGCAACATTCAAGAAAAAGCGGAATAAGCTACCTCTAGGGGAAAAACAGAAGAAAGTATACAAAAATCCAAACAAAGATCCACGGGGACTTTGGCGAGCGGTTTCCTTCTCCGCCCAAGGTTTTCGGCCCAATCAGATGTATGAGATCGAATCTCCCGAAACGGGGAAAATATTCACTCCGCCTGAAGGTTCGTGTTGGAAAGTCATCCGCGAGAGGTATGAAGAATTGCTCGCTGATGATCGAATATACTTTGGCAAAGACGGAAATGCCATGCCTCAACGGAAACAGTTTCTGAGTCAAATTGAGGGGATGGCCCCTTGGACATGGTGGCCCCACGAGGAGGTTGGACACACGGATGAATCCAAGCGGGAAATGCACGCTCTCTATGGTGCGAAGGACTCATTCCCAACACCGAAACCGGAGCGCTTGATTCAACGGGTTCTTCACATAGCCACTAACCCCGGCGACCTCGTCCTTGACTCCTTTCTCGGCTCCGGCACCACGGCAGCCGTGGCCCACAAGATGGGTCGGCGCTGGATCGGCATCGAACTCGGCGAGCATTGCCACACCCACTGCATCCCGCGCCTGAAGAAGGTCATCGACGGTGAAGACCCCGGCGGCATCACCAAGGCGGTCGACTGGAAAGGCGGCGGCGGTTTTCGTTACTACAAGCTCGCGCCCTCCCTGCTCGAAAAGGACAAGTGGGACAACTGGGTGATCAGCAAGGACTACAACGCCGCCATGCTGGCCGAAGCGGTCTGCAAGCTGGAGGGCTTCACCTATGCCCCGAGCGACAGCCTCTACTGGCAGCACGGCCACTCCACGGAGCAGGACTTCATCTACGTCACCACCGCCAGCCTCAAGCACGAGCAGCTCCAACAACTGAGCGACGAAGTCGGCCCCGAGCGCAGCCTGCTGGTCGTCTGTACCTCCTTCCGTGGCAGCAAAGAGGGCTACGCGAATCTGACGGTAAAAAAAATTCCCAAAGCCGTCCTCAGCCGCTGCGAATGGGGCAAGGACGACTACAGCCTCCGCGTCGAAAATCTCCCCGACGCCCCGCCGAAACCCGGCCAGCTCGGACTTTTTGATGGAGAGGAGGACGCAGAATGAACCGCCACGTCAACGCCATTTCCGGACGCCTGAGCCTCCGCCCGCCGCAGCGCCAATCGCTGGAGATCCTCGATCGGATCACCGAGATCGTGCCGCCCCGAAAATCGACGGCCGTGTCCGAAGCCCTGGAATTGATCCAAAGCGAATACCCGTCCGTCACCGATTTCGAGCGGGATTTCCCCTCGCTCTGTTTTGCCCTCGCCACCGGCGTCGGTAAGACGCGGCTCATGGGGGCCTTCGTCACTTACCTGCACCTCGCGCACGGCATCAACAACTTCTTCATCCTCGCGCCCAACCTGACGATCTACAACAAGCTGATCGCGGATTTCACGCCCAATACGCCCAAATATGTGTTCAAGGGGATGGCCGAGTTCGTCGTGAACCAACCGGCACTCATCACCGGCGACAACTACGATCAGCGTGACCCGGCCAGCGGCTCGCTCTTTGGCGGCGTGCGCATCAATATCTTCAATATTTCCAAGATCGACTCGGAGGTCCGCGGCGGCAAAGCGCCGAAGATCAAGCGTCTCTCCGAATACATCGGGGAAAGCTACTTCGATTACCTCGCGGCCCTGCCAGACCTCGTCCTGCTGATGGACGAGTCGCACCGCTACCGCGCCAAGGCTGGACTGCGCGCCATCAACGAGCTGAAGCCCGTCCTTGGGCTCGAACTGACGGCAACGCCCTTCGTCGAAACGTCGAAGGGAGCGATACCCTTCAATAATGTCATCTACGACTACGCCCTGGGCCGTGCCATCGCCGATGGTTTCGTCAAGGAGCCCGCCGTGGTGACGCGGAAGAACTTCAATCCCGCCGGCATGAGCAAGGAGGCGATTGAAGAGCTGAAACTCTCCGATGGCATTCGCTTGCACGAGCAAACCAAGGTTCAGCTCGAAACCTATGCCCGCGAAACCAACCGTGAAATCGTCAAGCCCTTCGTGCTTGTGATCGCGCGCGACACAACGCACGCAGCGCAACTGAAGACCTTGCTGGAGTCGGACGATTTCTTCGACGGCGGCTACAAGGGCAAGGTCATCCAGGTCGATTCCAGCAAGACGGGGGCGCAAGAGGAGGACATGATCAACCGCCTACTCAAGGTGGAACACGCTGACGAGCCGACCGAGATCGTGATCCACGTGAACATGCTCAAGGAAGGCTGGGATGTCACCAACCTCTATACCATCGTTCCGCTGCGCGCCGCCAATGCCCGTATCCTCATCGAGCAGTCGATCGGTCGCGGTCTGCGCCTGCCCTACGGTAAGCGCGTCGGCGTCACCGCCGTCGATCGCCTCAATATCGTGGCGCATGACAAGTTCCAGGAGATCGTCGACGAGGCCAACCGTCCCGACTCTCAGGTTCGCATGCAGACCGTCATCCTCGATCCCGATGAGCTTGAGAAGAAGACCAAGACGGTCATCTCTCAGAGCAAGCTGGCCAGCCAGCTCGGGACCATCCCCGCACAAACCTCCACGTCTACAACCGTTGCGCCGTCGGCAGAGAAAACGGTATTCACCACAGCCGCAGAGCAGAAGGTTGCCCAGGCGGCCTACACCGTCATCAAGAAGTTCGAAAGCCAGCCGGATCGCGTACCGACCACTCACAGCCTCGCCAACGCCGAAGTCCAAGCTGACATGGTGCGGGAAGTTGCCGCTGCCTTTACCCCAACCCAATTGGAGTTGGAAGGCGTGACCGAACAGCCGGACATCGCGGCCATCGTGAAGAAGACGGCTGAACTGGTCGTGCAGCAAACCATCGACATTCCTCGAATCCTGGTGGTACCGAAGGGCGAGGTGGACTCCGGCTTCAAGGCATTCGAGCTGGACCTCTCCGGTCTGAACTTTCAGCCCATCTCCGACGAGCTCTGGGTGCAGTTGCTTCGCACCGGCACCCACGAAGTGATCGGGCTCGGCAAAGGCGGATTGAAAGAGACGCGGCTTGAGAACTACGTCGTCAGCGGACTCGTGGATTTTGATGACATCGACTACGAGAAGCACGCCGACCTTCTCTACGACCTGGCCAGTCAAACAGTGACGCATCTGAAAGGCTACCTCAGCGAAGAACAAGCAGGAAAAGTGCTCTGGCGGCACCAAAAGGAGATCGCCGCGTTCATCCACGCCCAAATGCAGGCGCACTATTGGGAGGACGAGGCAGTCGAATACGAAGTCGTGATCAGCAAAGGCTTCACCGAGCTCAAGTCGAGTGCCTACACCGCTACCGCGAACGAGGAGCCACTGGACTTCAGGGTGTCGCCGAAGGACAAGAGCAACATGGCGAAGTATCTCTTCGGCGGCTTCAAACGCTGCCTCTATCCCGTCCAGAAATTCGACTCCGAGGCGGAACGTATCCTCGCTGTGATTCTGGATCGGGAAACGGAGAAGTGGTTCAAGCCCGCGAAAGGCCTGTTCCAAATCTTCTACAGGCTAGGAGCGGATCATTCCGAGTATCAGCCCGACTTCGTCGCCGAGACAGCAGACGCGATCTACATGCTGGAACCGAAGAAGCGTACCGCGTTGAATGATGCCGATGTGCTGGCGAAAAAGGACGCTGCCGAAAACTGGTGCGAAAACGCAACAAGCTACAGCCTCAAGCACGGAGGCAAGCCGTGGATTTATCGACTCATCCCCCACGACACCATTTCCGAGAATATGTCGATTGATCACCTTGGGAAGGGGTAGAGCGTTTTCATCCGCGCGGACGGTACGGGGCGCTGCCTGTTACAGCGCATTGCCCGATCAAGCTTCCGAGTGCTTCTCCGATGGCGAGACCATTTGATGAGACGATCCTCCATGTTGGTACTTCGACGAACGAGAAGCGGTGCTTTACCAATAAGGTACTGGAGGTCGCCAAGGAGGAGCCACACGTGCTCAACGAAGCGCTGATCGCCATGAACGCCCAGCTCACGGAAAAGATCCGCGAGCTGGAAGAGATCAACGACGATCTCAACAACCTCCTGGTGAGCAGTGAGGTGCCCACCCTGTTTCTCGATCCGCGTTTGTGTATCCGTCGCTGGACCCCGGCGACCGACGTCCTGCTGCGGCTCGGCCCGAGCGATGTCGGTCGCCCGCTGAAGGATCTCGGCTGGGGCTTCGAGGATCCGGATCTGCTCGATGACGCGACCCTGGTGCTGGCGGGAGCCGCGGTCGAACCGCGCGAGGTCCACAGCGAGCAGGGCCACTGGTATCTGCGCCGTCTGCTGCCCTATTGCACCAAGACCACGCCGATCAACGGGGTCGTCATCACCTTTTCCGAGATGACCGCGCGCAAGCACGCCGAGCTGGCGCTCGCCGACAGCGAGCGCACCCTGCGCCAAGTCACGGATGCGCTGCCGGCGCTGATCGCGCGCGTCGATGCGTCCCTGTGCTACCGCTTCAACAACGCGGCCTACGAGCGTTGGTTCGGTCTCGATCGGGCGGAGATCCTGGGCAAGCCAGTCGCCGAGATCCTCGGTCGGGAGGCCTTCGAGCTGGTTCGCCCGCGCATGGAGCGGGCGCTGGCGGGCGAGGGCATCGCCTTCGACGCCTGGCTGCCCTACCAGGGGGCCGGCACCCGCTGCTGCCAGGTCGAGTACATCCCGGACCGGCAGGAGAACGGGCGTGTCACCGGCTTCTTCGTGCTGGTCGTCGACATCACCGAGCGGCGCCGCAACGAGGAGACCATCGAGCGACTCAATGCCGAGAACCGGGCGCGGGCGGCCGAGCTGCGCGCAGTCTTCGAGGCCGCGCCCGTGGGTATCTATCTCGGTCGAGACCGCGAGTGCCGCAACATGGACATGAACCGCGCCGGCGCCGAGATCCTGCGCCTGCCCGAGCACACCAACCCGTCCCTGTCCGGCCCCGATGCCACCGCGCTGGCGTTTCGGGTCTTCCACGCGGGGCGTGAGCTCGCGTCCGCCGAGCTGCCCATGCAGAGAGCGGCGCGCACCGGCGAGTCGGTGCACAGTTTCGAGGAGGACGTCCTCTTCGCCGACGGCGAGGTCAAGCACCTGATCGCGTCCGCCGCACCCTTGCGCAACGAGACCGGCGACGTCTATGGCTGCGTCGGTATCCTGGCCGATGTGACCCGCGCCACGCAGGCCGAATGGCGGTACCGCGACACCCTGGAGCGGCTCAAGCTGCATGTCGACAAGTCGCCGGTCGCGTCCATGGAGTGGTCGGCCGATACCGCCATCCTGCGCTGGTCGCCCGCGGCGGAGCGGGTGTTCGGTTGGACCGAAGCCGAGGCCCTGAACCGCTCGCTGCATGCCCTGGGTCTGTTTCCCGAAGAGGAGCGCGAGCCGTTCGCGGACATGATCGACGCCTTGGTCGAGGGCCAAGTCGAGCACAATCACTGTCTGCATCTCAACCAGCGCCGGAACGGCACGACCATCTGGTGTGAATGGTACAACTCGGTCCTGCGCGACAGCGACGGCCGCTTGGTCTCGGTCCTCTCGCTCGCGCTCGATGTGAGCGAGCAGCAGGCCCTGCAGACGAATCTGCGCGAACAGACCGAGCAACTCGCCGAGATCGACCGACGCAAGAACACCTTCCTGGCGATGCTCGGTCACGAGCTACGCAACCCCTTGGCGCCGATGCGCCATGCCCTGGATCGGCTTGCCCTGGGCAACCGGGATCAGGCCACGCTCGATTGGGCCTACGGGGTGATCGATCGCCAGTCACGTCACCTGGAGCGCTTGGTGCATGACCTGCTGGATGTCGCCCGCATCACCCGGGGCTCCATCGAGCTACAGCCGGCGCGGCAGGATCTGGGAGCGCTGGTGCGCGAGGCCTTGGAGGTCGTGGAGCGCGAAGTCCGCACGCGCGGGCATGAACTCGTGCTCGATCTGCCGGCGGATCCGGTGCCGGTGCGCGGCGATGCCACGCGGCTGGTCCAGGTGCTGAGCAATGTGCTGCACAATGCCGTCAAGTACACGGATCCGGGTGGGCGCATCGGTGTCACCTTGACCCGGCACGAGGACACCGCCAGGATCATGGTCGAGGACAACGGTCAGGGCATCTCGGCGGAGACCATCCCATCGCTGTTCGAGCCCTTTGTGCAGGGACCGCGTTCGCTGGCGCGCGCCGAGGGTGGCCTGGGGTTGGGACTGACCCTGGTGAAGAACCTGGTCGGGCTGCATGGCGGCCGTGTCGCGGTCCACAGCGCCGGTGTCGGCCTTGGCAGTCGCGTCACGCTGACCTTCCCGCTCGCTGCCGAGCCACCGGCCGAGATGACCGCGGCTGTCGACAACGTCCCCGGCAGAACGGCCGCGGTCCGCAGACGGGTACTGGTCGTCGATGATAGCCCGGAGGTGGTCGAGGCGACGAGCGAGCTACTGGTTGCGCTCGGTCATGCGGTCTCGGGCGCCTTGAGTGGAGGAGAGGCGCTGGAGGCGGTGCCCCAGGTGCGCCCGGACCTGATCCTGCTCGACATCGGACTGCCCGATCTCGACGGCATCGAGGTCGCGCGTCGTCTGGCCGAGCTCCCCGAGCGCCAAGGGTTCAGGCTGGTTGCGGTGTCCGGCTATGCTGCGATCGCCCTCGGCAAGGAGGCGGACCTGTTCGACGCGCATCTCCTCAAGCCCGTCGGCCTCGCCGATCTCAGGCGGATCCTGGAGTAGGTCGCCGCGTCTGGTCCCAGCCTCGCCCGGAGGCGTGTCGGGTGCGTGTTGGAGTTGGTGGATAAGAACCGGCGGGCGGTTCAAAAGCCCCCGTGTCCGATGGGTGCCGTCGCGCCCCATCCCGACCGCTAAGTAACGGCTCGAAAACAACTTGGCCATTGCGGTCCTTTCTCCCCCTCTCCCCAACCCCTCTCCCCAACCCCTCTCCCGCGAGGGAAGAGGGGCTAAGATGGATCGCTTGTTATCGAACAGTTACCCAGAGGAGACCAGACCCTGATGGGCAATTCGCTGCTGATCATCGAAGACGACGAGGCATTCGGCCAGGAGCTGACCCGGCACTTCACCGGCAAGGGCTGGGACGCCGAGCACGCGACGACCCTGGGCGAGGCCCGTCGGCGGCTGCTCGACGAACGTCTCGAACCGCAGGTCATCCTGGCCGACATGAGCCTCCCGGACGGCAACGTGCTGGATCTGCTGGAGGCCGTGCGGCAGGCGAAGATCACCGGCGAGTGGATTCTGCTGACCGGTTACGGCGGCGTCTCCGATTCGGTGCGGGCCTTGCGTCTGGGCGCCTACGATTTCCTGGAGAAGCCCTGTGCGCTGGCGCGCTTGGAACTGGTGGTCTCCGGGGCCCGCCGCGCCGCCGCGGCGCAACGGCGTCTGCGCAGCGAGAGCCGGGATCGCGGTCGCCGCTATGGCGTGGAATCCTATATCGGTTCCAGCGCGATCACGCGCACCACGCGCGAGATGATCGGGCGGCTCGCCGAGGTTCCCTTCAGCGCCCTGGTCATCGGCGGCGAGACCGGTGTCGGCAAGGGGCTGGTCGCGCGCATCCTGCATCATTCCGGCCCCAGGGCCGACGGACCCATGATCGAGGTCAACTGTGCCGCGCTGCCGCGCGAGCTGCTGGAGTCCGAGCTGTTCGGGCATGAGTCCGGGGCCTTCACCGGCGCCAAGGGGCGCCACCGCGGCTATCTGGAGCAGGCCCACGAAGGAACCCTGTTTCTCGACGAGATCGCCGAGATGGATCTCGAGCTGCAAACCAAGCTGCTCACGGTGCTGGAAGACCGCCGTGTCCGCCGCCTCGGTGCGGAGAAGACGGTCGACGTGGATGTGCAAGTCATCGCCGCGAGCAACCGCAACCTGGAGCAGCGCGTGCGTGACGGCGACTTCCGCAGCGATCTCTACCATCGACTCAGCGTCTTCCGTCTCGACCTGCCGCCGCTACGTGAGCGGCTCGAGGATTTGCGCCAGATCGTGCCGGTGCTGGTCGAGGAGTACAACGCCCGCTCCGGCAGCCGTGTGCGCGAGATCCCGGAGGCGGTCTACGAGCGGATGCGCGCGTACAGCTGGCCCGGCAACGTGCGCGAGCTACGCAACGTCGTCGAGCGCGCCGTGCTCCTCGCCCGTGGCGAGCGGTTCTCGATCGAGTGGATGCAGCTCGGCAGCGGCCTGACGCCGAGCCCCGAGGACAGGGCCGGGCCGGGCGTCGACGGCGATCGGCTGACCATTCCGCTCGACGGCAGCATGGCCCTGGACGAAATGGATTGCTTCATCATTCGCACGGCCCTGGAGCGCAGCGGCCACAATGTCACCGCCGCCGCGCGCGCCCTGGGCACGACCCGCGAGACCCTGCGTTACCGGATCCAGAAATACGGACTCAAGGACCATGAGACACAGGGCGACGGCGTCCATCCGCCGTCGGGCTGACGGCAAGATTGGGACAGGGGTTGTACGCAACCGCAGGCGGGTGAAATCCTGCGCTCAGGTGAGCGGGTGCGGAATGTCGCTGCTATCCCCCAATCAGACCGTTGACAGCGTCTCGCGCTGCATCTCCTCGGTGAAGAATTGATAGCGGTTGCGTCCGGCCTGTTTGGCCTGGTACATGGCGGTATCGGCGCGCCTGATCAGCGCGTCGGCGGTGTCCCCGTCTCCGGTTGAGAGCGTGATGCCGAGGCTGCAGCTGACGCTGAGCGTCTGCTTTTCCAGATGCAATGGCTCGGAGAGACGCGCAACCAGCTTCCCCGCCAAGTAGGCCGCATCCTTGGACTCCACGTCGGATAGGACGAGGATGAACTCGTCGCCACCGCTACGCGCCACCGTGTCGGTGGCGCGCACCGCATCGCGCATTCGCCTTGCCACCTCCACCAGCAGGGCATCCCCGGTGGCATGGCCGAGCGTGTCGTTGATCTCCTTGAAGTGGTCGAGGTCGAGCACCATCACCGCGAGGCAGGCGCCTTGGCGCTTCACCTGGGCCATGGCCACCGCCAGCCGCTCCTCGAGCAGACGTCGATTGGCCAGCCCGGTGAGCGGGTCGTAAAAGGCGAGCTGGCGGATCTGCTCCTCGGCAAGCTTCTGCTCGGTGATGTCGCGGATGGTGATGATGCCGAACAGCAGCCGGCCCCGAGGGTCGCGCACCGGGGCGCCGCTGTAGCTGCCGATGAAGGTCTGGCCGGTGTCGCGTCGGCGCACCCGCAGCTCATGATGGGTGAAGACCTCGCCTTGGTAGGCACGGGAGATCGGCCAGCGCTCGGGCGGCTGCTCTTCGCCGGCGAGGTCGCGCACCTCGAAGAAGTCGATATACTCGGCGAGTACGCGCAGTGCCTCGTCCTTGCGGGTGAAGCCGTGCAGGCGCAGGGCGGCGGGATTGATGTCGATGATCATACCCGTGGGGTCGGCGATCACCAGGCCGTCGTTCATGCTCTGAAGGACCGCCTCGCGGGTGTCGAGCGCTTCGCGCAACGCCTGCTCGGCGCGCTTGCGCTCGGTGATGTCCTGAATAGCCCCAAAGACCTGAGTCACACGCCCCTGCTCCAGCACCGGATGGCCGATGGTGCGGACCCATTTGCGCCGCCCGGTGGCGGAGACGATCTCGAGCTCCAGGTCGTAGGGGCGGCCCTCCTCGCCGGCGGCCCGCACCGCCGCCTCGATGGTCTGCCGATGCTCATCCTTGTAGTAGCCGAGGCCGGCGGCGACATCGATGGGCGCATCCTCCGGCAGGTCGTGGATGCGGGCACATTCCGGCGTCCAGCTGCCCTGGCCGGTGGCTGGGTCGAAACGCCAGCCGCCGATGTGGGCCATGGTGCTCATGTCGTTGAGCATGTGCTCCTGCTCATGCAGCGCCTCTTCGGCGCGTTTGCGCTCGGTGATGTCGCGAATGATCTCCTGGTAGACCAGAGTCGAGCCCTGCGCGATGCGCCGCACGCTGCACTCGACCGGAAAGACCGATCCGTTCTGGCGCCGGTGCAGAACCTCATAGACCAGCGAATCGCGTTGCGGCAGCTGCGCCCAGAGGGGCGCTAGGCGCTCGCTCTCGCCCGGCGCGCGCAGGTCGTCGAGGTGCAACTGGCGAAACGCCTGACGGCTGTAACCATAGTGGCTCAGGGCACGCTCGTTGGCCTCCAGCACCTTGCCCTCGGCATCGAGCAGCAGGATGACGTCGTTGGCGTAGCGGCTGAGATAATCGAAGCGCTCGGCGAGGCGTTGCTGTTTCAGGTCACGCTCGAGCAACTCGGCGCGACGTGCCTGCTGCTGACCGCGCCACCACAGCCACAACGCCACGGCGCCGATCAGGATGAAGGCGACGAGCACGCGCACCGCCATGGCCCGCAAGGTCGCCAGGTTGGCATAGGCCTCCTCGCGGTCGACCTTGGCGACCATGGCCCAGGGCGTGCCGGTGATCAGGCGCAGCACGCTCAGCACCGGCACGTCCCGATAGTCGCGTCCGGCGAAGATGCCTTCGCGCCCGGCAAGAACCTGGGCGGCCGGCAGGGTCGTCTGCCGCATCGACAGGCGCAGACGCAGCGCGGTGTCGGGGCGATGACGCAGACTGTTGAGAAAGACCACCGCATCGCCCTCGCGGCGGATCAACAGGGTCTCGGCGCTCGCGCTCGGCACCGGCCAGCGCTGGATCAACGGGTAGAGGAAGCGCTCGGGATCGATGCGCAGATAGATCCAGAGCGGCGAGGGGGTGGCGGCCTGCTCCAGGCGTGCGAAGAGTCCGAGTTCGATGCGTCCGACCCCGTCCGCCGTCGGCGCGCGAACGAAGTCCTGCAGGTGCACCCCTGGCGTGTGGTGGGTCGCGATGAGCGCGGACCAGTTGGTCGGGGGCTCGGCCAGGCCGACGCCGAGCTGGATCCGGGCGCGCTCGTCGAGCAGCAGGATGGCGGCATAGTCGTTCGCCCGGCGCATGCCCTCGAGCCGAGCCGTCACCCGCGCCTCGGCGGTCCGCCGCGCCGGCTCCGGTGTGGCGGGATCGAGCGCTTCCTCGAGCGCGGCCAGGAACGGCGGCGAACCGGACAGCGCCTGTAGGCTCTTGCGTTTGTCGGCGAGCCAGACCTGGATCTGATCGGCCTTGAGCGCGGCGATCGCCGTGAGCTTATCGTGGGTGGCGGCGCGGATGTCGCGGCGCAGAAAGCCCTCGGCACTCCAACCGATGGCCGCGATCCCTAGAACCAGCAGCAGAACGATCAGCAGTAGGGCGTTGCGGCGATGACGCTCGTTCCATCTCCCGCCGTTGTCACGCAGGGGCATGGCTGAGTCTCCGGGGAGATTGAGAGGCGCTTCCGAGACTGGGTCTGTTGATTATTCTACGCCCCATATCATAATTCTTGACAGGATTTATAGGGTTTATAGGATTTTTCACCCTTTGCTGTTAAGCAATTTCTAAACCCTTGTAGGATGCGCAGAGTCTTTCCTGAAGATCGCCTAAGAATTTGCACCTCGACGGCCACGATAAAGACCAATCGCTCCAGGATCGGAAACACCCTGGGCCGCCACGGTGGATTTGAACCGACGGCGGTGGATAGGCCCAACCGACGTGCTGCCTGGACAACGGGACTCAGCCAGGCGACTTGGTCCGACCGATGCCGCCGCCAAGCCTGGGCTGGTAGGGTTGTTGCTTTGGACCTGATGATGCCCCGAGCCGCGCTGTGCTCGACAGGCGCCGGCGACCCCTCCAGGGATCGGCCATGCTCCGGGATTCACGATCGGTTCAGCCTGGGAGACGCCTATGGCCCTGTCCATCGAAGACTATGCACTGATCGGCAACACCCGCGGGGCCGCCCTGGTCGGCTGCGATGGGTCCATTGACTGGCTCTGTCTGCCGAGGTTCGATTCGGCCGCCTGCTTCTGTGCCTTGGTGGGTCGTCCGGAGAACGGTCGCTGGCTCATCGCTCCGCGCGAGGAGATCCGCCACCACAGTCGCCGTTATCGCGACGGCACCCTGGTGCTGGAGACCGAGATCGAGACCGCCTCCGGGCGGGTGCGTATCACTGACTGCATGCCCCACTGGGAAGGGCGCCACGATGTGGTGCGGGTGGTTCAGGGTCTGGCCGGTCAGGTGCCCATGCGCATGGAGCTGATCGTGCGCTTCGACTACGGCGCCGTGGTGCCCTGGGTAGAGTCGATCGAAGGCGGCATCGTCGCCACTGCGGGTCCGGACTCCCTGGAACTGCGCACGCAGGCGCCGCTCACGGGGGAGGACTATCGCACGCTCAGCGAGTTCGATGTGGGTGCCGGGCAGACCACCGCCTTCGTGCTGACCTACTTCCCGTCCGAGCAGCGGTCGCCGCTGCCCATCGATCCGCTTGCCGCCTGTGACATGACCACTGCTTGGTGGCGCGACTGGAGCCGGCGCTCCACCTATCGGGGCGACTACGCGGATGCCGTCGAGCGCTCGCTTCTGACGCTGAAGGCGCTCACCTACTCGCCCACCGGCGGCATCATCGCCGCGCCCACCCTGGGCCTGCCGGAGAGCTGGTCGGGTGGGCGCAGCTTCGACTTCCGCTACTGCTGGCTGCGCGACGCCACCTTCACGCTCTACGCCCTGCTCGTCTCGGGCTATGTGGACGAGGCACGCTCGTGGCGCGAGTGGCTGCTGCGGGTCGCCGCCGGCCGGCCGCGGGATCTGCAGATCCTCTACGGCATCGCCGGCGAGCGGCGGGTCGAGGAGAACGCGCTGGATTGGCTCGGCGGCTACCAGGATATCGGACCTGTGCTCATCGGCAATGCCGCCCATTCCCAACTCCAGCTCGACGTCTACGGCGAGATCTTCGACGCCCTGCATGTGACGAACCGCGCCGGCGTGCGCTCGAGCGAGCACGTCTGGGCGCTGCAGCGGGCGCTGTTGGAGTTCCTCGAAACAGGCTGGCAGGAGCCCGACGAGGGGATCTGGGAGATCCGCGGTCCGCGCCGGCCGTTCACCCATTCCAAGGTCATGGCCTGGGTGGCCTTCGATCGGGCCGTCAAGGCCGTCCGGCGCTTCGGCCTTTCGGGGCCCGCGCAGCGCTGGGCCCGCATTCGCGATCAGATCCACGCGGAGGTTCTGAGCCGGGGCGTCGATCGCGAGCGCAACGTCTTCGTCCAGGAGTACGGCGGCAAGGCCCTGGACGCGAGCCTCCTGATGCTACCGCTGGTGGGCTTCCTGCCGCCTGAGGATCACCGGGTGCGCGCGACCATGGAGGCGGTGGAGCGGGAGCTGACCTGGGACGGCTTCGTCATGCGCTACGCCCGGGGCTCGGACGTCGACGGCATCGGCATCGAGGAGGGCGCCTTCCTGCCATGTTCCTTCTGGCTGGTGGACAATCTGGCCATGGCTGGGCGCCGAGAGGAGGCCCGCCAGCTGTTCAAGCGTCTTCTTGAGGTTCGCAACGATGTCGGTCTCTTATCCGAGGAGTACGACCCCGACAGACGGCGCCTGATGGGCAACTTTCCGCTCGCCTTCACCCATGTGGCCCTGATCAACAGCGCGCGTAACCTGAGCCGCGGCCGCGGCCCCTGTGAGCACCGTGCCATGGACGATGAAACGGCGGGTGGTCCGGATTGAGACCCGCGGCGGCCGGGTCGCCAAACAAACCGTCTTTGGTTAAGGACGTGGGGGAAGTGACCACAGGGGCTGAGTCCGATCTGGCTCAGGCCACCGAGAACCGGTGTTCTGGAACTGTATCGAGAGCCTGGAGCCGACTGGCCCTGCTTGCCTTGATGGTCGAGGCAGGGTGGCCAATCGACCCAGACCCTCATGCCCGGCCGACCGCTTCACAGGGGCCGGCAAAGGTCAAGGGCAACTAATGGAACAACTAATGGAGCTTGGACTTCGCGGACTTCAGGGCCTCGCCCAAGGCGTCCGCGGCTTGGTTGGCGCCGTCGCGGATGTCCTGCCAGGCGTCACCGCTCGAGTCGCGTAACGCCTCGAGCCGCGCCGAGGCGTCGGCCTGTTTCTCCTTCAGCGTCGAGAGGTACTCGTCGTACTTCACCTTGGCATCGGCACCGGCGACCTTTGCCTTGGCCTCGAGTACGCCGATCTCGGCGTTCCATTGTTCGAGCTTGGCCTTCATCTGGTCCACGTAGGCTTCTCGTTCGGTCATTTGAATTCCTCCGTCGTTGTTGAAAGAAGCAGCAAATGTCTTGCGAAGATCAAGCCAAGCGTCGTCGGGCGCTTCTTCAGCCCGAGGCCCGCCCCCTCTCGACCTGCTTGAGAATCTGCTTGACGAAGAATGGGATGTCTCCGGGATGACGCGAGGTGATATCGCACTTCAGCAATGGCAGCAGACGCAGATATCAGGCCATTCCTCGCGGCATCGGATCAGACATCTCGACGACAGCGAGGCTCAGCGCAGGCCGCGCTGATGCACAGGGGATCGCGTCCGGCCAAGACAGGGGGCAATGGTTGTAGGCAACCACTGGTGGGGGTATTTGAGCCGATGCCACGAATCAGTGTACCCGGTGACTCAGGTCTCGCGACGACGTCGCCTTGATCGACTCAGTACTTGCGCGGCCAGCATGTTCGGCGCGCACGATCACCGACATGGACCTTCGTGACTACCACGTAGCTCAGGCCGTAGAGACTTGCTTGGCATGGTGCCTGCCTTGATCAAACCGCGCCCACCGCGTCCAGAGTTGAGAAACGTCCTTTTGTGGCCGTCCCCATTTTGATGAGCGGTTTAAGGCGCGGGCCCCGGACGATGAGACCGGGATTCTTTCGTCAACTACCCCGCCCCGAAGGGCGGAGCTTGTGAAAGCAAGCTGGGTTGACCAGCCTCAGCCCGCCTGACCAGGAGGGTCGAAAGGGGCTACGTATGCAACAGGTCGCTAAGACTCACCGGCGGATGCTTCCTCAGTCCGCCGCTCTGAAAGGTCGAGATCATGCAGGCGAACGGTAAAGCGCCGAAGGTTTTGATCGCCGCGCCAGCGGGAGCCGGTTGCACACATTGGCGAGGGGAGCGTGTGGCGTCGTGAGACGCCGCACCGTCACCAGGCCCTTACGGGCAGAGCCTCACGGCCCGGCAGGTGGAAAGCCTGCACCTGTTTCCGGTGGCTGCACGGTCGTAGCCGCTCTCCCTCCCCGCCCTGAAGGACGGGGTTTCTCGCGGAGGAACTGATGACCAATGAAGGAGAAACCGTATGCGATGCAACCCATTGATGCTCACACTGGCTGGAACCTTATTCGCTCTTCCTGCCGTCGCGGAGCAGGATCCCTACATGCAGCCAGACGAGACCTGGATCAGCCTTGGCGGAGTGGTTGAGTCGGTCGAGCGCGACCACTTCACCCTGAACTATGGCGACGGCAACGTGATCGTCGAAATGGACGATGGTGATCGTGATGCGGACGCCTACAAACTGCTGCCCGGCGACAAAGTCAATGTTGTCGGCAAGGTCGACGACGACCTATTCGAGACCACGACGATCGAGGCCGGCAGCGTCTATCTGGAGAAACTGGGGACGACCTTCTTCTCCAGCGCCGCAGACGAGGAAGACACCGCAATCATCACCACCACAGTGCCGATTGTCATCGCGCAAACTTGGGTCAGCGGTCAGGTGACTTCGATCGGCGACGATGAATTCACTGTGGATACGGGTAAGCGGAAGCTGACGGTCTCAACTGACCAGCTTGGGTTCGATCCGCTCGACGACGAAGGCTATTTGAAGGTGCGGAAAGGTGATCGCGTCAACGTCACCGGCACGGTGGACGATCAGTTCTTCGGTGGTCCAGAGTTGCTGGCCAGATCTCTGATCGTCATGCGCTACTCGACCGACAAGGCGCCGTCGGAGAAGGCTGAAAAGATGTCTGGGTCGGAAAAGGCCGACAAGATGTCTGGGCAAAGTTTGTAAACCGCGTCCTCTCCAGCGCCTGGGGCCGACGAAGCCCCACAGAATGTGCAAGACCACCAGCATGCCAGCACATAGCCGGTCAGATATGCAGGGTCAGTAGATCCTCGCTGACGTAGGCGACGAAGACGCCGGCAAGGCACCTTGCCGGCGAGTGACCGGCATTGCGCCAGCCCTCCGACGATCGAGCGAGGTAGCTTCTCATGAGTCGACTGCTCACATTGAAGGACCACGGCCAGAGCTTCTGGCTGGACAACCTCTCCCGAGGCCTCATTGAGGACGGCACGCTCATGCGAAGGATGCGCACACAGGGTCTCTCCGGAATCACGTCGAATCCAGCCATCTTCGAGAAGGCCATGGCCGGGTCGGGCCAGTACGACGAGCGCATCCGCGCGGCCCTGACCAAGAGTGACGATGTCGAGGCCATCTACGAGCGACTCGCCATCGCCGATGTCCAGGAGGCCTGCGACCTCTTGCTTCCAGTCTACGAGGAGACTCATACCGCGGACGGCTACGTCAGCTTGGAGGTCTCGCCGCATCTGGCCCACGACGCGGAAGCGACCATGCGCGGTGCGCGCAAGCTATGGCAGGCAGTCAGCCGGCGGAATCTCTACATCAAGATCCCGGGCACCCGAGCCGGGATCGCGGCGACCGAAACGCTGCTGTACGAAGGGATCAACATCACCTTGCTGTTCGGCATCGACGCCTATCGCGAGACGCTGCAAGCCTACATGCGCGCCATGGAAGAGCGGCTACGCGATGGGCTGGATCTCCGCTCCGTCAGTTCGGTGGCGAGCTTCTTTCTGAGCCGGATCGATGTCGCGGTGGATCGTGAGCTTCGTCACCGCATCGATCCCGGCGTGAGCGAGACCTTGCGCGACCAGGCCGAGTCGCTGCTCGGCCAAGCCGCGGTCGCCAACGCACGTTTGGTCTACGCAGATTTCTGCGAGGTGCTGGCCGGCCATCGCTGGCGGCATCTCGCCGACGAGGGCGCTCACCCGCAGCGCATCGTCTGGGCCAGCACGGGCACCAAGGATCCGGACTACTCGGATGTCATGTACATCGAGCCGCTGATCGGCCCGCAGACGGTGTCCACCATGCCGGACAAGACGGCGGACGCCTTCGACGCTCATGGAAGGGTCGAGCGAACGCTGACGGACGATGCCGCGGATGCGGCGACCATCCTGAGCCGGCTCGCGGATCTGGATATCGACCTCGGTGCCGTCACCGAGCAGCTCGTCGCCGAGGGTGTGCAGAAATTCATCGATCCTTACGACGCGCTCTTGCAGGGGCTGGAGGCACGCTGCAAGCGACTGCGGCGCTCGGCGGCGCACGAGCCGCTGGCGGCGATGGCGGACAAGCTCCGGGCCAAGACCATCCGCATGACCACGGCCGCCGGGTCGGGGCACCCCACCTCATGCCTGTCCTGCGCCGAGATCCTGGCCGCACTCTTTTTTGAGGAGATGCGCTGGGATCCGGCGTCTCCGAAGGCGCGGGATGTCGACCGCTTCCTGCTCTCGAAGGGCCACGCCGCGCCAATCCTGTGGGCCGCGCTGTCCGAGGCGGGCGCGATCGACTCGGACCTGCTCAGCCTGCGTCAGCTCGACAGTGATCTGCAGGGCCACCCCACGCCCGAGAATCCTTGGGTGCCCGTCGCCACCGGCTCCCTTGGGCAAGGGCTCGCGGTGGTCAACGGTATGGCACTGGCCAACCGGCTGGACGGAATCCGTGCGCGGCTCTTCTGTCTCTTGGGCGACGGCGAATGCTCCGAGGGCTCGGTTTGGGAAGCGGCTCAGTTCGCTGCTGACCAGCATCTGGACGGCGTCGTCGCCATCGTCGATGCCAACGGCCTCGAGCAGAGCGGTCCGGCGCCCTATGGCCATGACACATCGGTAATCGCCGGGCGCTTCAAGGCGTTCGGCTGGCGCACGCTGGAGATCGACGGTCACGATCTCGGGGATATTCTCACGGCCCTGGAGCAGACGCGCGACGCCGGTCCCACGGCCATCATTGCGCGCACGGTCAAGGGGCAGGGCGTGTCGTTCCTCGCCGGGGCGCATGGCTGGCACGGCAAGGCGCTCGACGCCGAGCAATGCGCCGCCGCCTTGGCCGAGATCAAGGCGGCGGACGTGCGGATCGCCGTCGAGCCGCGTCACGTCGTTGCCGCTCAGGTGCGGGACACGCGCCTCCCGCCGGGGCGGATGTCCGTCGACTATGCGCACGGGGATGAGGTCGCGACGCGCAGCGCCTTCGGGAGTGCCTTGGCGAAGCTTGGCGAGACGCTCGACGATCTGGTGGTCCTGGACGGGGACGTCAAGGGGTCGACCAAGACGGCGTCCTTCGCGGACCGTTTTCCCGAACGCTTCGTCGCGGCCGAGATCGCGGAGCAGAACATGCTTGGCGCCGCCATGGGATTGGCCGCCAGCGGCAAGCGGCCCTGTGTCGCCACCTTCGCCGCCTTTCTGACCCGCGCGCATGACTTCATGCGCATGGCGTCGTACTCGCGCCTGGAGCACCTGGTGATCTGCGGCAGTCACGCCGGGGTCTCGATCGGGGAAGACGGCCCTTCCCAAATGGGGCTGGAGGATATCGCCATGCTGCGCGCCCTCGACGCAACGACCGTCCTCTATCCCTGCGATGCCGTGAGCGCCGAGCGACTCACCGAAACCGCATTCGGTACGCCGGGCATCGTCTATCTGCGTACCACGCGCGGAAAGACGCCTGTGCTCTACGCAGCGGAGGAAGGCTTCCCGGTGGGCGGCAGCAAGACCCTGGCCGAGTCTGAGCAGGACGTCCTGACGCTCGTGGCGGCCGGCATCACCGTGCACACCGCACTGGAGGCCCATGCACATCTGCGCGAGCGCGGGCTGAGGACGCGCGTCATCGACGCCTACTCGGTGAAGCCCCTGGATGTCGAGACGCTACAGCGCGCCGCCCGCGAGACCAGCGGCCTGCTGGTCATCGAGGATCACCATCGCGCCGGCGGGCTTGGCGAGGCGGTCGCCGCGCAGGTCGGGCGTCTCGGTCGAGTGTTCCATCTCGGTGTGAGCGGCGAGCCGCATTCGGCGACGCCCGAGGCGCTGCGTGAGCGGCATCGTCTCTCGAGCCAGGCCATCGAGCAGCAGGCGCTTGCCTTGGCGGCCTGACCATGCGCCAGAGCGGCGCGGGGGCGGGTGTGCCGCGCGAGCAGCAGATAGAGCACACGGGGATGAGGAAGAGCGTCAACTGGCCCAGCGTGGGACCGCGGCTGACCAGCAACCGAATCGAATCGGTGCGGGTTTTGCTTCGGGTCATCGTATGCCTGTCTCTGGATGCACTGGGGTTGCTGATGACGATCATGTTTCGACGCGGCCGCGTGTCGCCCTTGTTGCGATTGCTCCTCCCGCCGACCCGCGGCCTTTGCCATGTCTAGAAGCGAACAAGGTGCGGGGCTCACCCGCGAGGAAGCGCAGGAAGTCTCGGAGCACCTAGGTCTGCGGTCGCTGCAAGTCTTCGAGGTCGTGCGCCAGGAAGGCGTGGAGGAGTTGTCACGCCCGGTCAATTCCCTGTTCTGGTCCGGCATTGCCGCGGGCCTTGCGCTCAGTCTTTCGGTCTACTGCACGGCGTTCCTGCACCATGCATTGCGGGAGAGTCCACTCCAGTCCGTGCTGGAAAGCCTCGGGTACAGCGTCGGTTTCGTCATCGTGATTCTGGGTCGCCTCCAGCTCTTTACCGAAAACACCATTACGGTGGTGCTGCCTGTCCTGAGCGACTGCAGCCGGTTCAGAATTCAACGAACCGCGCGGCTCTGGGCCATCGTCTTCGCGGCCAACATGGTCGGCACGCTGATCTCCGCCCTAGTGGCGACGCTGGGCGGTATCGTGCCACCGGTGCAACTGGAGGCGGCCCTCGCGGTATCGCATCACTTGCTCGAGTACTCGGCGCTCCAGACCCTGCTCTACGGGATCCCGGCCGGGTTCATGGTCGCATCCATCGTCTGGTCGATGCCGAGTTCCAAGGGCAGCGAACTCGGGATCATCGTCTTGATCACCTCCATGATCGCGCTCGGTGGACTGACCCACGTCGTCGCCGGATCGACCGAGTGGTTCCTGCTCGCGCTCGCGGGGGAGATGTCCTGGGCGAAGGCGGTTCTGGCCGGAATCCTTCCCGCCTTGATTGGGAACGTGATTGGTGGGACCGGGCTCTTCGCCCTGATCACCTATGCGCAGGTCAAGGATGAGATCTGAAAGCCGTCGGTTGACGCTTCAGATCCTTCTGTCTCAATCTTCGGGCGCCGGGAGCCGCTCTTCGGCGTGGCTGCTCAGGCGCAAATAGAGTGCGAGCGAAACCATCATCAGGGAGGAGACGCCAAAGAGAATGGCCGGATAGACGAGTAGTGAGAGATTCTTGCTGGCCGCGCCGAGGACGAAGATCAGGGCCTCCAGCGTCACGGCGATGATGATGATCACGAAGAACTTCGTCAGCGTCTCGCGCGCCTCTGTCGCCGAGCGCAGCTCGCGGTCGCGCAGCACCTCCTCTTCCATCAGATACTTGGCGACGTCGAAGACCGCCAGCGACACCACCACCAACCCGATGCCGTCGAGCATGGCGTACTTGAGCGGTTCGCTGGCGTCCGCAGCGTGCCAAACATCGAATCCGGCGACACCGATCATCGCAAGACTGATCGCCGTGAGGGCCAGGCTGGCGATACCGTAAAGGATCCGCGTCAGTAGGTGATAGGTTGAGGTCAGTCCTTTCATAGAGCCCGAGACCGTCATCTCGACGATGTTACTGTTAGGCTGTTCGTGGACCTCGATCATGGGTCTCCTCTCTTTGAGTGGATTGACAAAACAGAAAGGCAATCACTGGGCCAGCTTCTGAAAGACAACGGCTAGCGCAGCAATGCGGTAACGCAGTCTTCAATGTGCTTGGAGGCATGACCGGCTGGCAGGCGGAATCGCTGCCAGCTGCCTAAGCAACGCTCGCATTCATCTTGGATTTGGTCCAAAACAACCGGTTTCTGGCTCGTATCACCCGATTGCGAAGGCGTGCGTGAGCGGGATGTACGGGCAGGGCTCAGGATCTTTTAAGTCTCAGCTGAAAAGGGCGGTCGAACCGCAAAGAATCCGAAGAGCGCAAAGGATTTCAATAAATTGCGCGGCAGGTCACCTTCACCTAAAGGCTGATGGCCATGCATGAGGCAAACTCTTGTTTTTCTTCGTGTCCCGTGCGTCTTCGCGGTTCGCGTTGCCGGATACGGGTCTTTAGTTAAGCTGCCGCGCGGGCGCCCGCCAAGGTTCTGTGTCTTTCACCACATCCTTAGTTGGCATGGAAACCGCTCTAAGCGTTTTAGGGCTTGAACTGCGCTGCTTATCTAGTCGTCGCGGCATCTCCGCGATGCGCAAGTCACTATCAGGAAAGAAGAAAATAGGTATCGAGCATGACGCTGATCCAAACCATGATGACAGACTTCACGACATTGGATCCCGGTTGCAACCTATGGGAAGCCGCCGAGGCGATGCGCCAGTCCGGCCATTGGCTGCTGCCGGTCTGTCATGGGCCACGGCTGGTCGGCAGCCTCTCGCTGCGCGATCTGTTCACTCGCGATGAAGGCGAGCGCGGCGCCCAGAAGACGGTTGCGGAGGCCATGACACGGAACCCAGTCAGCTGCGGGATGGAGACCCGCTTGGAGGAGGTGCGCAATCTAATCTGCCGCAGTCGACAGCCGGCGATCTGCGTGACGAACGCGGACGGTAATTTGGTCGGCATGATCGACGTTTTCGAGGTCATCGACGCATTGACGGCGCCTCAGGCCTTTTCCGGGCCCGAGCCTGAAGGGGTGCGACGGGTGCGCGGCAACGTCTAGAGGGCGTCGTTGCTCAGCCGCCGCCAGCTGTCTCGTCGGCGCGCGGTGCCCAGGCGAGGCGGCAATCCGCATTCCAGAGGCCAATCGGCTCCTCACGATGGACAGCGGCGAGAATGCGATGCGAGCCTCACGACCGGAGAGACCACATGAAAGAGCATCAGACGACACGCAAGGCACCGCAGGAGCATCCCAGCCTGCCAGCGGGCGAGGGCCTGAAGCGTCATTTCCTCATTGCCTTGGGCGTGACCTTCGTCCTCTGGATGGTCGTTGGGCCCTGGTTGGCGCCAGGCCCGACGGAGCTGAGCTACACCCAGTTCAAGCAGGCCGTGCGGCAGGATCAGGTGGCCGAGGTCACCTTCGAGCGCGACCACATCAGTGGACGGTTCGCGGATCCGCTGCCTGGGACCGCAGCCGAATCGGATGCTCAATCCGCAGATGGAGCCGCAACCGCGCCGCTCAAATCCCAGGACGGCGCCCTGCGGGTCAACGCTGGCGAGGAGTGGGTGACCACTATGCCGCAGGTCCAGGATCCGGATCTGCTGCCGCTCCTGGAGACACGAGGGGTCGAGATCGCCGCCAAGCCGGCCGAGTCCGGGATGTGGACTCGGGTGCTTGCCACCCTGCTGCCTTGGGCGATCCTGCTCGGCGGATTCCTCTATCTCAGCCAGCGGATGCAGAAGCGCTTGATGGGCGGTGGACAGGACGGTGGTCTCTTCAGTTTCGGCAAGGCGAAGGCCAAGCGTTTCCGCCATCAGGACAGCAACCTCGGGATGGATGACGTCGCGGGTCTGGAGAACGCCAAGGCCGACCTGCAGGAGATCGTCGACCATCTGGCCGACCCGCAGCGCTTTCGTCGCATCGGCGCCACCATGCCCAAGGGCGTGCTGCTCATCGGTCCACCCGGGACGGGCAAGACGCTTCTGGCACGCGCGGTCGCGGGCGAGGCGGGCGTGCCCTTCTTCAGTCTCAGCGGGTCCGAGTTCGTCGAAATGTTCGTCGGCGTCGGCGCCTCTCGGGTGCGCGACCTCTTCGAGGCCGCCAAGAAGGAGGCGCCCTGCGTCATCTTCATCGACGAGATCGACGCCGTTGGTCGCAGTCGTGGCGCGGGACTGGGCGGCGGACATGACGAGCGCGAACAGACGTTGAATCAGATCCTCAGCGAGATGGACGGCTTCACGCCCACCGAGGACATCGTGGTCCTGGCCGCGACCAACCGCCCGGACGTGCTCGACAAGGCGTTGCTGCGGCCTGGCCGTTTCGACCGCAAGGTGCACATCGAGCTGCCGGACCGCAAGGCACGGAAGGCCATCCTCGACGTGCATGCGCGCAAGATACGGCTGGCGGAGGATACGGATCTGGGGCTGATCGCGGCGCGGACGGTCGGTTTCTCCGGCGCCGACCTCGAGAACCTGCTCAACGAGGCCGCCTTGCTGGCGGGGCGTGAGCGCAAGGAGGCCGTGGACATGAAACTGCTGGAGTCGGCCCGGGACAAGATCGTCCTGGGCGCGGAGCGTGATCGGGGCGTGGGTGACGACGAGCGCCGCTTGGTCGCCTACCACGAGAGCGGCCATGCGCTCATGGCGTGGCTGCTACCTGCTGCCGACCAGCTCGACAAGATCAGCATCGTCCCGAGAGGACAGGCCCTGGGCGTGACCGAGCAGCTTCCCGAGGAGGAGCGCCGGACCTACAAGGAAAGCTATCTGCGCGATCGCATCGGCGTCATGCTCGGCGGCCGGGTCGCCGAGCAAACCGTCTTCGGCGAGGTGACCACGGGGGCCGAGTCCGATCTGGCTCAGGCCACAGAGCTCGCGCGACGTATGGTCGCGCGCTGGGGGATGAGCCGACGGATCGGCCCGGTCGCCTTCCGCCGCGGCGACGAGCCGGTGTTCCTTGGTCGAGAGATGGGCCAGTCTCAGGACTTCAGCGATGCGACGGCCAGGCTGATCGATGAGGAGATCCGCGAGCTGGTCGCGGACATCGAGGCGCGTGCGCGCCGACTCATGGACGAGCATCGCGACCGGCTCGAGCGCCTGGCCGAGGCGGTGCTGGAGGAAGAGAGCCTGGATCGGGCCGCCATCGACGCGATCCTGGGCGAGCCGCCCAAGGTGGGCGAGATCCGGCGCATCGCCGGGGTGGGGCGCTGATGCTGGCCGCAACGTCCAGAACGAAGCCCGTGCTGCTGTCGGCACGCAAGACAGTAGCGCGGCGAGTGCTGGAGCTGATCAAGAGTTCCAGCTTTCCACGAATTTCCATCAGAGGAGGCAATCGATGATCAACTGGCGCACACTTGGGCCAATCGCCTTTGTCATCACGGTCTTCACGCCTATCGCGGCGAGTGTACAGGCCGAGACCGGAAATTACTACGACATGAAACGCGACTCCGATTACTTCGAATCGCGCACCCAAACCTCGCGAGTCACCGAGAGTCCGATGCAGTCGCGGTATTCGCGCGAGACAGCAAGCAAGCGCGAGGACGAGTCGCCGATGGGCGTGGCGCAACCGGAGATGTCGTCGAGCCCATCGACCGCTTCCGCCGACCAAGGAAAGCGAAGCGAAGACCGTTAAACCTACAACTGCGTCCAGAGTGAAATGCGTGATTTTTGTTTTGTGTTCAATGATGTGGATTTCAGCGACCTCGGTGGAGACACGGTTTATTTGCGTCTGTTTCCCGTGGAAACGACAACTGATGGAGGGTGAATCATGAGGATACCGATGGACACCGACTGCCGAGGCATGCGTCACGACCCTCCCGACGCCTGTCTGATGGTGATCCTTGGCGCATCGGGAGACCTCACCGGGCGCTCCTTGCTGCCGTCGCTCTTCGAGCTGGCCCAAAAGGCTTCTCTTGCCTGATTCCTTTGCGGTGATCGGCATGGCCCGCTCCGAGTGGTCCGACGAGGAATTTCGGCGACGCATGCGCGAGCATGTCGAGCATTATTGCGACTTCGACGCGAGCATCTGGGGCAATCTCGAGGAAAAGCTGTTCTACATGCGCGGCGACTTCGGCTCGACCGAGGACATCGAGCATTTACGCGAGCGTATCGAAGGATTGAGGAGCGAGATCGGCATCCCGGACAACCTGATCTTCCATTTGGCGACGCCGCCATCCTTGTTCGGTACCCTGACCGAGCAGCTCGAACGGACGGGGCTGTTGAATCGGTCCGCCGAGACAGGGGACATGGGCAAGCTCGGCTGGCGCCGTCTGGTGATCGAGAAGCCCTTTGGCGCTGATCGCGCCTCGGCGCAAAGGCTCCATCAAAGGCTCGTCAAGGTGGTCGACGAGCACCAGATCTTTCGCATCGATCATTTCCTTGGCAAGGAGACCGTGCAGAACATGCTGGTCTTCCGCTTCGCCAACCCCAGCTTCGAGCCAATCTGGAATCACCATTACATCGACCAGATTCAAATCACCGTCGCCGAGGACATCGGTATCAACACCCGGGGCACCTTCTACGAAAAGACGGGCGTGTTGCGCGATATGGTGCAGAACCATCTCCTTCAGCTCTTGTGCATCGTTGCGGCCGAGCCGCCGGTCGCCTATGACGCTCGGTCGTTGCGAGACGAAACGGTGAAGGTCTTGCGCGCCATCCGGGCGCCGAGCTCGGCGGAGGTCGTCGTCGGACAGTATGGTCCGGGTGCGGTCGACGGTCGGAATGTCGTCGGCTATCGGGCGGAAGATCAGGTTGCCGAGGACTCCAGGACCGCCACCTTCGCGGCACTGCGGCTCGAGATTCAGACCGGGCGATGGGCCGGCGTGCCGATCTATCTGCGCACCGGCAAGCGCATGGCCCGCAAGCTGACCGAGATCTCGGTTCACTTCAAGCCGACTGCCACCCCGATGTTTTCGGTGGCATCGAACCGGTCGTTGCACAAGAATGTGCTGACCTTTCGGCTGGCTCCGCACGAGGGGATCCTCCACACCTTCATCGCCAAGCAGCCAGGCTCCGAGATCTGTCTCACGCCTGTCACCTCACGCTTTCTCTATGCCGATGCCTTCGGCATCAAGTCGCCGCCGCGTGCCTATGCGTGGCTGATCTTGGACGTCATGAAAGGCGACCAGACGTTGTTCGCGCGCGAGGACTGGGTCGAGCAGTCGTGGACGATCGTCGATCCGATCGTGGAGCGGCTGCGGGCCGATCCGCCCCATGATCTCCCAAATTATGTCGCGGGATCCTGGGGGCCCGAAGCGGCCGAGGCGCTACTGGAACGCGAGGGGCGTGGTTGGGATTGCCCAGACGTCGAGGGTTCCGCCGGTCCGGGCTCAGTCCGCGTGTGAGCGGTCTTCGGACGGAGCCGGGTCCACCACCGATTGAGGTGTGGATCGAGTCTGCTTGGGCAGCGTGGGCTGCTTGGGAGACGGGCATGCCCAGACAGACCGTTTAAACCGCGCCTCACCGAGACGTCCGTCATGGCGCAAAGCTGGGGAAGCTACAAAACGAACGTTTCTCGCACTGGGCGCGGTTTAAAAGATCGAGGCCCCGGACCTGCCCGGATGCCAGCGCTCTTCCGCAGTGTCGGGCCAGGAGCCCTTTGTCAGCTGATCCTTCTCTTGGATCGGCAAGATGCCGATGTCGAGATCGCGCATCAGCTCGGCAGCCTGTCGTATGGAGTCACGGTGTTGGATGATGTGGCCGTCCGGGGTCATGATCTCGTGCAATTGCATTGTTTTCCTCCTCGCGGATTCGCGTCTGTTAGGGATCGCCTTGCGGCGAGACTGCGCCTTGGGTCTTGAAAGCCCCTCGGCGCTACCCAGAGGCCACGCAGATTCAATGCCAGGCCGTGGGCGTGCCAGCGCCGGGCAGCAGGCTTCGTCCTGGGGTTCTATGAGCCACCTCGCGGGGCATTTCAGCCGGTCGTTCGGGTCAGGTTTCCTGCGCGCTCGCTTGCGCGTCCTTTGCACGCTGCTCCTCCAGCGCCCGCGCCAGAGCGGCGCGGGGACGGGTGCGCTGCGCGAGCAGCAGATAGAGCACGGGCACCAGGAAAAGCGTCAACAGGGTCGCCGACAGTACGCCGCCGAGGATCACGAGCCCGAGGATTTTGCGTGTCTCGGCCCCCGGTCCCATCGCCAGGATCAGGGGTAGGGCGCCGAAGAAGGTGGCGATCGAGGTCATGAGGATGGGCCGCGCGCGCGCCTTGGCGGCGGCCTCGACCGCCTCGCGTAGCCCCTGACCGCGATCGCGGAGCTGGTTGATGAATTCCACCAGCAGGATGGCGTTCTTGGCCATGATGCCGATGGAGAGGATGAAGCCGATCTGGCTATAGAGATTGATCGAGCCGCCGCCGATCCACAGCGCCATGAGGGCGCCGAAGACCGCCAGCGGTACACCGGCGAGCAGCACCAGCGGCTGGACGAAGCTCTCGAACTGGGCCGCGAGCACCTGGAAGACGATGGTGAGCGCCAGCGCGAAGGCGAGCGCAAAGGTCCGGCCAGAGCGCTGATAGTCCTGGCTGGCCCCGAGCCAACGGATCTCGACCTCCGGGGGTAAGCGCGCGGCGGCCTTGGCCTCCAGCGCCGCGAGGGCATCGCCCAATGCGGTGCCGCTGGTGAGCGTGGCCTTCAGTGTCACCGCCGGCAGCCTGTCGACCCGGTGCAGTTCGGCGGCGCGTCCGATGACCTCGGTCTCGATCAGCCCGCTCAGGGCGACCAGCGAGCCGTCCGCCGTTCGGACATTGACCTCGCCGATGTCTTGCGGCGAGGCGCGATCGGCTGAACGGGCGCGGACCATGACCTCGTAGGTCTTCGCATCGATGGAGAAGTCCGTCACGTCCTCGCCGCCCATCAGGAGCTGGAGCGTGCGGCTGATGTCGGCGATCTCGATACCGAGTGCCGCCGTGCGGTCGCGATCGATGCGGATGCGCAGCTGCGGATTGGTTGGTTGATAGTCGAGCCGCGCCTGTGCCAGTTGCGGCATCGAACCGGTCTGTGCCAGCACCTGCTCGGCCAGTTGATGGAGCTGATCGAGATTCTCGCCCACCAGTGCCATCTGTAGCGGCTGCCCGGCGTTGGATCCGCCGAGACTGGGCGGATCGATCGCAAAGACCTGAGCGCCGGTGATGGCGGCCAGTTTCGGCTGTAGCGAGGCGGTGATGGCGAACTGACTCTGCCGGCGCTTGCTCCAATCCTTCAGCCGCAGGATCACGATGGCGGAGTTGACCGGCCCCTGACCGGCGCTGCGCGGCGCCACCAGCGAGATCACATGCCGTGCCGGTCCCTCATTGTCGGTCAGCGGCAGCAGCACGGTCTCGATCTTCGACAGGATGTCGCGCATGTAATCGAGGGTCGCGCCCTCGGGCGCGGCCACCGGGATGAAGACGACCCCACGATCCTCGCGCGGCGACAGTTCGCGCGGCAGCTCCCGATACAGCCAGACCGTCGCGCCGAGCAGCGCCAGAGACAAGAGGACGACCAGCCAACGCCATCCGAGCACGCCGCGCAGCAGGCGCAGATAGCCGTTGCTGGTGTGCTCGAAGCCTCGCGAGATCGCCTGATAGAGCGCGCCGTCCTGGATGCGCTCGGCGGCGATCAGCTTCGAGGCCAGGGTGACCCCGAGCGTCAAGGCGACCAGGCTCGACAGTGCCAGCGCGCCGCCGAGACTGGCTGCGAATTCGCTGAACAGACGTCCCGCGTCGCCGGTCAGGAAACCGAGCGGGGCGATGACGGCCAAGAGTACCGTGGTGGTCGCCAGGACCGCGAAGGCCACCTCGCCGGCACCCAGATCGGCGGCCAACAGGCGTGGCTTGCCCCGCTCGGAAAAACGAAAGACGTTTTCGCTGACGACGATGGCGTCATCGACGAGCATGCCGATGGCCAGGATCAGTGCCAGTAGGGTCAAGACATTGATCGAGAAGCCCAGCGCGTAGAGCAGGATGAAGGCGCCGACGACCGAGGCCGGGATGGTCGCTGCGGGCACCAGGGTCGCGCGCCAGGAGCCCAGAGAAAAGAAGACCACGGCCACCACCAGCGCGACCGTGATCGCCAGGGTCAGCAGGATCTGACGGATGGAGGCCTCGACAAAGGTCGCCGAGTCATAGGCGACGGTCAGATCGACATCGTCTGGAATGCGGTTGGCGAGCTGTTCGATACGCTCGCGCACGCCCGACGAGACCGCGACCAGATTGGAGCCGGACTGTCGGACGATGCCGAGCCCGATCGCATCCTTGCCGTCCAGGCGCACGGCGGTGCGATAGCTTTCCGGTCCATAGTCGATGTGGGCGAGGTCGCCGAGGCGCACCTGCGCGCCGTCGCGGTTGGCGACAATGAGTTTGCGAAAGGCCTCCGGTTTCTCCAGCTCGGTCATGGTGCGCAGGGTCAGCTCGCGGCTGTCCGAGACCAGACGCCCGGCTGGGAGTTCCAGATTGCGCGCGCGCAGGGCCTGTTCCACGTCGAGCACGGTCAGTGCGTGCGCGGTCAGTTTGGCCGGATCCAGATCGATGCGCATGGCATAGCGGCGCTCGCCGCCGAACAGCACCGTCGCCACGCCGGAGACCGTCGACAGGGGATCGACGAGGACGCGATCGGCGAGATCCGACAGCTCCAGGCGGTCCATGGTGTCGCTGGTCAGCAGCAGCCACATCACCACCTGGGCCTGGAGCGAGCGCTGTGCGATCTCGGGTGCCTCGGCCTGTTCGGGCAGTTCGTTGCGCACCGTGGAGAGGCGGTCGCGCACGTCGGCGGCGGCCAGATCCAGGTTGCGGTCCAACGTGAATTCCACCTCGACGCGGCTGCGTCCGTCGCGCGAATTGGAGCGGATCTGGCGCACACCGTCGATGCCGCTGAGCGCCTCTTCGATGGGTTCGGTCACCTCGCGCTCGACCACCTCGGCGGAGGCGCCGGGATAGATGACCGTGGCGGTCACGGTCGGTTCGTCGACATCCGGATACTCGCGCACCGGTAGCGTCAGTACGACGGCGATGCCCAGCACCAGCAACAGCAGCGACAGCACGGTGGCCGCAACCGGCCGGGTGACGGCGAGGGTCGTCGGCTTCATCGCCGCGCCTCCGTTGACTCGGCGGGGGGCGCGCCGGCACCGGATGGCTCGGTCGCGGAGGTCGGGTGCACGGCGAGACCGTCGCGCAGCCCTTGGAGTCCGGCGACCACGACGCGCTCGCCCGCCGTCACGCCGCCGCGGATCTCGACCCAACCGTCGCGGCGCGTGCCGGTCTCGACCCGTCGGCGCTCGACCGTGGCGTCGCTGTTCTTTTCATCCTCCGCCGGTGGTCTCAAGGCATAGACCAAGGTGTTCGGCCCCTCGGTGATCACGGCGGCCTCGGGGACGCGCAGCGTGTCGCGCTGGCCGACGAGCAATGCTACCTGCATGAACATCCCCGGCTTGAGCAGGCCATCCGAGTTGTCGAAGGTTGCCTCCAGCGGCAGGGTGCGGGTGCCCGGATCGACCTCGGTGCCGATCAGGGTCAGGGCGCCGTCGAAGCGGCGCGACGGATAGGCCGGCGTCGTCGCTTCGACGCGCTGGCCGGATTCGATGCGTCCGATCTCCACGCCAGGGACCATGAACAACAGATCCAGCGGTTGGGTGCGGCTGAGACGCGCGATCGGGTCGCCGGGCTGCAGCAGGGCGCCGATGCTGATCAGGCGACGCCCGATGACGCCGGCGAAGGGCGCCTCGATACTCCGGTCGTCGAGATCCTCTCTGGCGATGCGCAACTGTGCCTTGGCTTCCCGGGCAGCGGCCTCGGCGCTGTCCAGCTCCGCGGCGGAGACGAAATCCTTCGCCATCAGTTCCTCACGTCTCGCCTCGGCGCTGGAGCGTTGCTCCAGACGCGCGGCGGCGCGCTCGACCGCCGCCTCGGAGCGATCGCGCTCCAGCTCGACCAGGAGCGCGCCCGCGGTGACGCGCTGGCCCTCCTCAAAGTGGATCTTGGCGACACGCCCGGCTGTGCGTGCGGTGATGGTCACAGCCTCCGGCGCTTGCAGCGTGCCGGTCGCGCGGATGTGATCGGCAATGATCGCGCGCTCTACCTGCGCGGTCTCGACCGTCGGTGGCGGTCGTCCCCGTGCTGAGTCTTCCTTGCTGCCGTTTGATAACAAGGTCTCGCGGAAGAGCCAGGCGGAGAGGGCTGTTCCGACGACCAGCGTCAGCAACAACAGCAGCAGGGTTCGTCGTGTGTGAGTCGTCATCGCATTCATGAGCAGCCGAAAGACAGAGCCGCTTCTTCCAGGGTGGTATCGGTGATAGATAAAAGGCGAAATCTGTGCCGATTTTGTTCGCGCTCTCCCGGAGTCCGAAGGCCTCGAACACCGGCTCGACCTTTCGCTCTACAGGAGAATTGCCATGTCGTCACCTGGTGGTCGCAGTCTGGCTTGGGCAATCGGTCTAGTCGCCCGGCCCCTCGCGCGCACTCCTTCGCAGGGCGGGCGGTTGGGGCTAGTGGGTCAAATCACCTCAAGCCGCCGCAAGGGCGTCGCGGATCCGTTCCATCCGCTCCTTGACCTCCGAGGCGATCTCGGCCACCTCAGATTTGTCCACCAGTTGCAGGACTGACTCAGGGTCCATGAAGGCGACGACGATCGCGCCGTCGACCTCTTCGCGCACGACCACATTGCAGGGCAGCAGCAACCCGATATCGGGTTCCACCTCCAGGGCCCGATTGGCCAACGGCGGATTGCAGGCGCCGAGGATGCGGTAGGGCCGCTTCTCGACCCCCAGCTTGGCCTTCAGCGTGGCCTGTACGTCGATATCGCTCAGGACACCGAAGCCCTCGTCCTTCAGGGCAGCGGTGACGCGAGCGACGACCTCGTCGAAGGGAATCTTCAGTGTTGTGGAAAATCCGTACATCGCATGCAACTCTTCTGTCGGTTGTGAGATAGGACGCCGGCATTCGGTCGGTGCCGGTTGAGACGGGGAGGAGTGATGGCCATTGACATCGGCCAGCCAGCGCTGACATTGGAAGCGCCCAGCGACGCTGTAACCGGGTTGTTCGAGCAGTCACAGGGCCAGTGCCATGACGTCCTTGTCGTAGCCCTTGTCCATGAGTCTCGTTCAAGGCTCGAAGGGTGCGTCACGGTCGAAGTTCTCGGCGGCGAAGTCCCAGTTCACGAGATGCCAGAAGGCATCGATGTAGTCCTTTTTCTGGTTGCGGTAGTCGACATAGTAGGCATGCTCCCAGATGTCGCAGGTCAGGATCGGCAACTTGCCATCGGTGATCGGGTTGCCCGCGTTGCCGCAGGATTCGACGCTGAGCTTGCCATCGCTGTCTTTAGCGAGCCAGACCCAACCGGAGCCGAACAGCGTCATCAGCTGACTCGAGAATTCCTGACGCAAGGCCTCGGTGCTGCCAAAGTCCCGGTCGATCGCGGCCGCCAGATCGCCTCGCGGATCACCTCCGCCGTCCGGGCGAAGGCAATTCCAGAAAAAGGCATGATTCCAAGCCTGAGCCGCGTTGTTGAAGATGCCCCCGTGGGCCTGGGCCACGATGTCGGACAGGGTCGCGTCGCCGAACGCCGCTCCTTCGATCAGGGCATTGAGCTTTTCCACATAGGTGGCGTGGTGCTTGCCGTGATGCAGCGACAGGGTTTCGCTGGACATGCGTGGCTCGAGGGCGTCCGCGGGGTAGGGTAGATCGGGTAGGCGATGTGTCATGAGGTGGTCTCCAGGGTCGTTGGTCGAGGGTTCACGACGACGCTGTGCGAGCGGCGTGTTCACTTGGTGGTTCGGTCGGCGCCAGTCGCGGCGATCCGGTGCGCGTGGCACTGAATCTCTTGGGTATAAGCAAGACGTGCGCCAGCCGTTGGTGGGCGATGCCGACGACACTGGACTTGCGGCAGCGCGCCCACAGGAGGCGCCTGACCGCGGTGTCCGCCGATACGGGTCGTGATCCTCCCAGGGCCTCTGCAAAGCGTTGGTGTAAAACCACAGTCGGCGGTGCAAAGCCCCCGTTACCGTTGTCGTGCGGCGATCTTGCCGACAGGTCTCTGGGTCGGCTTGGTTGGCATGTGGTGTGCCTTGGTTTGAGGTGGCTCTGGGGAGCGCTTTACATCGCGGTTCGTGCGCCGTCTGGAGTCGATCCTGGCTCGGACTGGGGATGTCATCCGACAGTAGGCGTGCGGCACGATGCGCAGACGCGATCTGACCGGAATCCCGCATCCACATAAAGGAGAACACCATGACGACGAACATCTATCTGAAGGCGCGGACGTTCGGGAAGGTCCGCCAGCTCATCGACGAACTCTTGAGTGAGGGAATCGAGCCGGCGCGGGTCTGCGTCCATGCCGCGGGCAGGCCGCAAGGGGCCGATCTGCCAGTGACACTGATCATCCACCGGACTTGGGGGCGGGCACTGGTCGAAGGCGGCATCCTTGGCGCCCTGTTCGCTAGTCCCATCACGGCCGCGTTGTGGTTGATAGGCGACGTCCTATTCGCTGTATCGGTGCTCGTCCTTGGGGCGGGCGTCGGCGGTGTCTTCGCCGCGCTGCGAGCCAGAATCGCCAATCGCGACATCGCGCCGCAGTTCAGCGCCTTGCGTCGTGGCGAGTTGCTGCTCGTTCTTGCTGGCGATCACGCCGCCATCGGAGCGATCCAAGACCGGATCAAAGCGCGCCATCCCGAGGTCGCGGTGCTGGGATCGGATCCCACCGGTATCCCGCCGTTTCCCTGAGGCCCGATCGCCTCCGGCGGTCTGGGTCAGGATCTCAATAGTCCTTCTCGCGTTTCGCGGACTTCTCGATACCATCGCCGGCGGCCTCGAGGTCTTCGCCAACGCCGGCCATGGTGTTACAGCCGGCCAGCACGCTCATCAGCGCAAACAGCAGCAAGAGCTGCCAGATCGATTGGGTGATGGAATGCCTCATGACGTCTTTCCTCCACGAACGGATATCTGTGTGTCGTCGCGGCTTTGGGATCGGTCTCCCGGCCAACTCCAAGAAGCCAGCCGGAGATCGCGGACAAAGCTGTGCTCTAGAGAACCCGCGGACCGCGTCCGCGAATGAAGAAGATCACGGCAAGTACGAGACTGACCACGAAGAGGATCCACGCGATCTGGGTCGCGACACTGGCAACCCCCGAGGCGCCGAGTGCCCCGGCGATGATGCCGACGATAAGAAAGATGAGAGCCCAATGCATCATGATGTTTCTCCTCGGATCGAGTTTGATTTCAGACGTGGTTGGACGGCTGTCGCAGCCGTCTTCGGATGACACCGATCCTGGCGTGCTTTCGGGCGCACCGCTGACTCGGGGCTAGTGCTCGGAATCGAAGGCCTGAACTGTGTCGTCCCAAGCCTCATCCAGTGCCTGATAGGCTTGCGCGAAGCCTTCCTTGATCTCGTCCCAGGCGCTTTCGGAGCTGCTCTTCATGCTGCCGTACCACTCGGCGACCTGGGTGCGTCGCTCGCGCAGAGCCTTCATGCTGGCCTGTGCCTTCTCGCGGGCGGCCTCGCTCATGCTGTCCCAGTTGTCGTCGAGGCGAGTCTGGAGCGTATCGATGCGTTTGTCGGCGGCGTCGAGCGCCGTCTTGGTGGCTTCGACCGCCTCTTGACGCTGATCGGCGCCGTAGGCCTTGAGCGATTCGAGCAGGTCTTGAGTGTCCTGCTCGATCGCCTCGACCGAGGGGGGCTGGGTGTCGCTCGCCGCTGCATCATTGGCCATTTCGGCTTGGCTCATCGCGCTCAGCGTGAACAGCGCGAGGAAGAGTGTGACGTTCATGGGAGTCATCGGTTTCATGCGGCATTCCTCATGGTGGAGGTGGTCAGGAATAGCGAGATTTCGATGGAATGGGCGGTTAGCCCACGAGATGGGTGCAGCGCCTCGATGCGCGTCATCTCGAAGGGGTTTTCAGCAAGCCCAATGCCAATCGCGCCGCGCTCAAGCGCCCGCGGGCGTAGCAGATCGATCCGCAGGGGCTTGGCGTGCATGGTTGGGGGATAGCGACCGATGAGGGGCTCAAATGCCCCGCTGTCGACGGGCTCTGCACGGTCGCGAGCGGCGAACGCGCTCCCTCGGCTAGAGCAGAATGAGTGTCGCGAGTCCCAGGAAGGCGAAGAAGCCGACGATGTCGGTCACTGTCGTCAGCACCACGCTGCCGGCCAGGGCGGGGTCGATGCCGAGGCGGCGCATGAGCAGCGGAATGGCGACCCCGGCGACCGCCGCGCAGATCAGGTTGAGGAGAATGGCCACAGCAATGATGGCGCCGATGGTCCAGTTGCCGAACCAGACGATGGCCAGGGCCGCCACCACCAGCGCCCAGAGCAGGCCGTTCAGCAGTCCGATCCCGGCCTCCTTCAACAGCAGCAGGCGGGTGTTGCCCCCGGCGAGCTGGCCCATCGCCAGCCCGCGGATGACCAGCGTGAGCGTCTGGCTGCCGGCGATGCCACCCATGCTGGCGACGATCGGCATCAGCACCGCGAGCGCCACCACCTGTTGCAGGGTGCCCTCGAACAGACCGATGACCCAGGCCGCCAGGAAGGCGGTGATCAGATTGATGCCGAGCCAGACCGCGCGCCGCCGGCTGCTGGCCAGCACCGGGGCGAACATGTCGGTCTCCTCGTCCAGACCGGCCATGCCCATCATCGCGTGCGCGGACTGCTCGCGGATGACGTCGACCACGTCGTCGATGGTGATGCGCCCGAGCAGGCGGCCGTCCGTGTCCACGACCGGGGCCGAGCTGAGATCCTCCTCCTCGAAGCGCCGCGCCACCGCGTCGCTCGCCTGGTCCGCCGGCACCGGCTCGAAGTCGGTCTCCATCAGCTCCGAGACCCGCGTCTCAGGGCGCGCGGTCAGCACGCGGCGCGTGCGCAAGATGCCCTGATACTGGCCTTGGCGGTCGACGACAAAGAGCTTGTCGGTGTTCGGTGGCAGGTCTTCGCGCAGCCGCAGATAGCGCAGCAGGGTGCCGATCTTGATGTTGGCGCGCACCGCGATCTGGTCCATGTTCATGAGGCCGCCGGCGCTGTCCTCGGGATAGGACAGCATCGAGCGTAGCCGCTCGCGCTCGCGCCGGTCCATGGCCTCCAGGATCTGGCGCCCGGTGGCCGCCGGCAAATCCTGGATGAGATCGACCAGGTCATCGGGCTCGAGTCCGCGTGCCGCCTCGACCAGATGCTCCAGGTCCATCTCGGCGGCCAGACGTCGCCGGACCTCCTCGTGCAGATGGCGCAGAACCTTGGCAGTGCGCTCGGTCTCGATCATGTCCCAGGCGGCCCCGCGCTCGGTCGCCGGCAGCGATTCCAGCAGTCCGGCGATGCGCGCCGGATGCAACTTGCGGAACAGGCGCGCGATGCGCTTGAGCTTGCCCAGCTCCAGTGCCTCCAGGACCAGACGCAACTGGGTCTCCGGCTCATCCGCCATCGGGGTGTCGGCACCGTCCGCGCCGGCGTCGGAATGGGGTGACTCCATGGCCGTGTCGGCCTCGAGGTCGCGGGCCAGCCGTGCCCGTAGCGCGCTGGACAGATGTGCGAGCACCTTGGTCTCCGTGCGCGCATCGATCTGGTGCCAGGCGGCTACCCGCTGCGGCGGCGTGAGTGTCTCAAGCAGGCTGGCGATCTTCGCCGGATGCATCTTCTTGAGCAGGCGGCGTGCCCGCTGACCCTGGTCGTGCGCGAGCATCTCGCGCAGACGGTCGATCTCGGTGGCGATGAGGTCGCCTGGATCCGGCTGTGGGTCTGGTTTCAAAGGTATCGTCCGATTGAGTTGTCGATTGACGGCGCGCCGACTACGAATCGAGCACGCTTAGCGCTCGAACACCATGGTAGCGATGACAGATGGCGCCTCTCAAGCGAAGTTCGTGCCCGAGACGACACAGGCTCGGGCTCCGTCAGTCGCTCCGTGCCGCGCTTCAATCGGTTGAAATGCACCCATATCGGGGCGGGCCTGGTGCGAATGCCCCGCATGGACGATTGTCAGGCGCGTCTTGAGACAGGTCGACCCGCCTTTTTCGCTCAAGGGCTGACGTCTGGCGCTTTGTTTGCAATTCAGTCTGAGAATCCCTATGGGCTAGGCATGCCAGGTGCTGACTGCGGCGGACCGACCGTTCAAACCAAGCGCGAGCCGACGCGATCGCGGCATTCGCTGGAGCAATCGATGGAAGACGTGTTACCCGCTACCCCAAGCGACCGCGATCGGCGGCCCACATTCGCACTCGAACCCGGCCGGAACTGCTGGCGCGTCGCGCACGCCAACCGGGTGGCGGCATGCGTGGACGGCGAGGGCTATTTCGCCGCGCTGCGTCGCAGCCTGATCGGCGCGCGCCGCTGCATCGCCATCTCCGCCTGGGATCTCCATAGCCGTGTCGAGCTGGTGCGCGGCGACGCCGAGGAGACGGTCGGCGACGACGCCTTGCCGACGGCGCTCGGCGCGCTCCTGATCGCCTTGTTGGAACGTCATCCAGACCTTTCGGTGTCGCTGCTGCTCTGGGCGCATGCGCCCATCTACGCACTGGAGCGCGAGTCGGCCATACTCGGCGATGGTCCATGGCCGGACCATCCGCGCCTGCATCTGATCATGGACAACGCTCATCCGGCCTTGGCGAGTCAACACCAGAAGCTGGTCCTGATCGATGGGCGGATCGCCTGGTGCGGCGGCTTCGATCTCAGTCAATGGCGCTGGGACACCAGCGCCCACGTTGCCGACGATCCACGTCGGCGCGATCCGGACGGCGATCCCTATCCGCCGTATCACGACGTTCAAATGCTCGTCGACGGCGAGGCGGCGTTGGCGCTGCTGGCGCTTTTTCGGGAGCGCTGGCAGCGCGCCGGCGGTCGGCTGTCCGATGCCCTGCGCGACGTGCCGGACGCTCGCCGCGCGGATCCCGATCCCTGGCCCCGCGGGATCACCCCCATGCTGCGCGACCAGCCCATCGGCATCGCGCGCACCCTGCCCGAATACGCCGGCCACGCGGAGGTGCGCGAGTCCGAGCGGCTCTATCTGGACATGATCGCGAGCGCCCGGGAATTGCTCTACGTCCAGAATCAATACCTGACCGCGCGGACCATCGCCGACGCCCTGTGCCGTTCACTCGCGCAACCACGCGGGCCTCGGGTTGTCATCATCCTACCGCGCCAGACGGGTCACTGGTTGGAGCAGCACACCATGGACATCCTGCGCGCCCGGATCCTGGCGCGTTTGCGCGATGTCGACCATCACGGACGTCTACGGGTCTACTATCCGGAGGTGCCTGGACTCGGCGATGACTGCATGATGGTCCACTCCAAGCTGATGATCGCCGATGATCGCGTGCTTCGCGTCGGCTCATCGAACCTGAGCAACCGCTCCATGGGCCTCGATAGCGAGTGCGATCTGTGCATCGTGGCCGACAGCACGCAGGCGCGGGCGACGATCGCCGGGTTTCGGCACCGCTTGATCGCCAATTTCCTCTCTCTGGAACCGGATGTCGTCGCCCGCGCCGAGCAGCGTGCGGCGCAAACGGGTGGCGGGGTCACCGAGGCCATTGAGCAACTACGCGCCGCTGACGCGAACGGGCCGGAGCCGCCTGCCGGGTCGGTCCAGCGCCACCGAAGACCCCGACTGGTCGAACTGGACGGGCGAGTGGACCCGGAATGGGATCGACAACTGCCAGATGCGCGTCTGATCGATCCTGACCGGCCCTTGGCCCCGGAGCGGGTCGCGGACATCGTCGTCGGCCAGGAGAATACGCCGCATCTGCGGCGTCGACTGCTGATCGGCGGCGGTCTGCTGCTGCTCTTCCTGGCGCTGGCGGCGGCCTGGCGTTGGACACCGCTCGGCGCCTGGATGGATCCGCATCTGCTCGCCGAGGCGGCGCGCGGTCTGGGGCGCAGCCTCTGGGGTCCGCCGTTGGCCGTGGCCGGCTTCAGCCTAGCCGCCGTGGCGGGGGTGCCGGTGACCTTTCTGATCCTGGTGGCGTCGCTGATCTTCGCGCCCTTCACCGGCGCCTTGGTGGCGATGGCCGGATCCCTGCTGTCGGCGCTGGGCGGTTATGGGATCGGTGCCTACACCGCGCGCGACAGCCTCGAGCGGATGGCGGGCGGCGCCCTGGAGCGACTGAGCCGGCGCCTGGCCCACCGGGGCATCCTGACGGTGATGACGGTCCGTATCGTGCCGGTCGCGCCCTTCGCGGTGCTGAACCTCATTGCCGGTGCGTCCCATGTGCGACTGCGGGACTTTCTGATCGGTACCTTCCTGGGCATGACGCCGGCCATCCTGGCCATGGCGGTGTTCGCCGAGGGACTGGTCGCCCTGCTCGGTCAGGCCAGTCTGCGCTCGCTGGCGCTGGTGCTGGTCGGTTTGCTCGCGCTCATCGGTCTGGCCTGGCTGGGCCGGCGGATGCTGCGGCGGGAGCAGGGTGCTTGAGCGATCGGCAAGCGCCGTCGACGGCGATGGGACAGACCGCCGCGCGAGGTGCTCGGCGATGAGCCTTGCGCCACCCGTGCTCCGGGTCGCCACCTACAACATCCATCGTGCCTTGGGAGGCGATGGGCGCCTGGATCCGCCGCGGATCGCCGAGGTGATCCTGTCGCTTGATGCCGATCTGGTGGCGCTGCAGGAGGTGGAGACGCCGCACGCACCCGCTCCCATCATCTTGCTCAGCCGGCTCATCGAGCAGGGGTATGCGCCCGTCCTGGGTCCGACCATGCGCTCCGACGCCCACCACTATGGCAATGTCTTGCTGACGCGGTTGCCGGTGCGTCAGCGCGCGCGCCTGGATCTGAGCCGACCCGGACGCGAGCCGCGTGGTCTCATCGAGATCCGGCTCGGATTGACCGACCCAGGCCGCGCTGAGTCCGATGGCCCTGTTGGGCGCTCACTGCATTGTCTGGCGACGCATCTTGGGCTTAGGGTGGCGGAACGGCGAGTCCAAATCGCGCGCATCGCCGCACGTCTCGATGCGATCCGACAGGGTTCAGGTGATACGACGCCAGTGATTCTGCTCGGCGACTTCAATGAATGGTACCCGAGCCGACGTTTGAAACCTCTTGACGCGCGTCTCGAGCGGGTCGGGCGGCGGGCTACCTGGCCCGCGCTCTGGCCTTTGCTGGCGCTGGACCGCATCTGGTATGGCGGATCGCTCGAGCTGGAGTCCAGTTGGGTGGTTCGCACCCGCCAGACGCGCTTGGCGTCCGACCATCTGCCCTTGATGGCGCGCTTCCGCGTATCGGGTCAGCGCCGATGAGGCGGGCGCGCTGGATGCTCAGGCTAGCCGCGCGTCGCCGAGGCGAGCCGTTCTTCCAGCTCCTCGGGGGGCACCGGCCGGCCGTACAGATAGCCCTGGACCTCCTGGCACCCCTGTTCTTGGAGAAAACGGGCCTGCTCCGGCGTTTCCACGCCTTCGGCGATCACGGTGAGTTTCAGGCTCTTTCCCATGGCGATGATGGCGGTCGAGATCGCCATGTCATCGGGGTCGCCCGGGATGTCGCGCACGAAGGATTGATCGATCTTGAGCTTGTGGATCGGGAGCCGCTTGAGATAGCTCAACGACGAGTAACCAGTGCCAAAGTCGTCGATGGACAGGGCGACGCCCAAGTCGCGAATGGCGTCGAGCTGGGCGATCGCCGCCTCGGCTTGCGCCATGATGAAGCCCTCCGTGACTTCCAGCTCCAAGTGCTTGGCCGGCAAGCCGGTTTCGGCGAGGATCCGCGTGACCTTCGCGGCGAGGTTGCCGCGCTTGAGCTGAGGGCCAGCCACGTTCACGGCGATGCGACCGACCTCCAGTCCGCGCTCCAGCCACTTGACGCCTTGCCTGCAGGCGGCGCGTAGGACCCAGTCGCCAAGGCGATGAATCAAGCCAATGTCCTCGGCGATCGGGATGAACTCCCCGGGACTGATCTCGCCGCGCTCGGGATGTGACCAGCGGATCAGTGCCTCGAGGCCAATCAAGCATCCGGAGGCCAGATCCAGTTGGGGCTGGTAGACGAGGCGGAATTCCTCGCGGGCGAGCGCCTGGCGTAGGCCATTCTCCAGCCAGATCCGCTGCGTGGCGTCGCGGGTGAGGGCTTCCGTGTAGAACTGATAGTTGTCGCGGTCCTCGCGCTTGGCGCGATGCAAGGCGGCGTCGGCGTTGCGCAGCAGGGTCGCTGGATCCTGACCATCGCGCGGATAGAGGGCGATCCCCACGCTGGCGGACACTGTCAGCCGACGCTGATCGAGGTCGAAGGGCTGCGCGACGGAGGCGAGTAGTTTTTCGACGGCCCGTCCCACGCTTTCCGGGGATGCGATGTCCTCGAGCAGGAGCACGAACTCGTCGCCGCCGATCCGGGCTAGGGTATGGTCGCGGGGGAGCTGCTCCGTCAAGCGTTTGGCGACCGCCTGCAGGAGCCGATCTCCGGTCGGATGACCCAGACTGTCGTTGATGTGCTTGAAGTGGTCGAGATCCAGAAAAAGCACCGCGAGCGTTCGATGCTGTCGCTCGGCCCGCCTGAGCGCCTGCGCGAGACGTTCGTCGAGCGACAGACGGTTGGGCAGGTTGGTCAGGGCGTCATGCTGGGACAGGTGGTGCAACTGCGCTTCATACTTCTCGAAGACGCTGGCGACGAGGCGCCGATGCTGCTCATCGCGCACGCGTTCGGTGATGTCCTGTATGACGCCCGTCAGTTTCAAGGGTCGACCCTTGGCATCCAGATGTCGGCGAGCCTTGCAGTGGATCCAACGCTGCTCACCGTCCTGGCGGTGAATACGATAGTCGATTGCATGCTCCTTGCCTTCGTGGATGGCGGCCTGGAGTGAGGCATCGACCGCAGGCCGATCGGCCGGGTCGATCAGCGGGGCGAGCCGCTCGGGGGTCATCATCTGGTTGGCGCTGACGCCGAAGATGCGGTAGACCTCGTCGGACCAACTGAGCTGATCGCGGGCAATGTCCAGTTCCCAGTGCCCGAGGTGGGCGATGCGCTCTGCCTCGAGCAAGCGATTCTCGCTGTCGCGGACCTGATCGAGGAGCAGATGGCTCGAGAGCGCGGAGGCGACCCGCTCGGCGATGGCCCGAAACAGCCGTCGCTCCACCGCAGTCCATTGGCGTGGATGCGCACACTGATGGAGACCCAGTATCCAGGGATCTCCGACCTCTGGACGCAAGGCCATCATCATTCGGCTTTGAACGCCGAAGCGATGCAGGTACTCAGGCGGTTCCGCGATGTCTTGGGTGTGCAGGATCCTGGGGTTGTCGCTGGCAAGCGCGAGGCGCATCACTTCGACCGTGAACCCATCGATGGGCACCTCGGTACCCTCGGCGAAGGCTCCGGGGAAATCGGGGCGCGTGGATTCCACAGGAATCTGGAAGCTGGCTGCGTGCGGATCACAGGGATAGAGCAGCCAGGCGCGATCGGCCGCGAAGATCTCCAGGATGAGGTCGGTCAGCCTCCGTAGCAGCTCCTTCGGCGGGCGCTGCTCGACGAGGGTCCGCGATACCCGGTCGAGGGCTTCCAGATACCAGGTATGCTCCCGATTGCGCCGATCTGCGGCCTGCCGGTCGAGTGCTGCGGCGAGAATCGCTCCAAGGGTGCGTAAGAGTCGCCCATCTGGCGTTGTCCAGACCGCACTCGGTTTCGCGGACTCGAAGCTCGCCGCGCCCAGCAGACGGCCCTCCCTGAGGATGGGGACGAGCACCAGCGTTGGGAGATCATGCCGACCCATGAAGGCCGCCAGGGGCGCCAGATCGCCGACCGGGTCGCGAGACGTCGAGAGGTGCAGGATCTCGTCACGTCTCAGGCGTGCGAGTGCGCTATGAAGAATCTCTGGATGTGCCTGCAGCACAGGTGTTTGGTGTTTGGGCGGATCCTGAGCTGACCAGGGATGGCTGCTGCTCAACGGATGGCTGCTGCTCAACGCGCTGTTGTTATCCACGCGGATCAACAGGCCGCAATTGGCCGCCATCACATGGCCGATGCATTGCAATGACTGACCGATCGCTGAATCCAAGGTCTCGTCACTGGACTGGACCAGTCGCGTCGCGGCATCGGCCAAAGCCGCCTCAAGGGCGAGGCGCTCATGCAGGTCTTGCTCGGCTTGCTTGCGCGCGGTGACATCCATGAGCACGCCGACCAGGCGACAGGCCTGGCCCGAGGCGTCGCGCTCGATGTCGCCCAGTGCCGCGCCCCAGGCGATTTGGCCATCGGGCTTGAGGATGCGAAACTCGATATCGTGTCCCTTGCCCTCATTGAGGCAGGCGCGCACGTTGTCCCGCCAGCGTTGCCGGTCGTCGGGATGCACCCGTGCCTCGACGGCGTCGATGGTCCCCACGAGTGCCTTTGACTCCTCACCCAAGATCGCTCTCACCTCGGATGACCAGTAGACCTGATCAGTCCCCAGGGTCCATTCCCAGACGCCAACGCCCGAGAGGTGTTGCGCGATCCGGCTGCGCGCCTCGCTGGCGCCCAGTTGGCGATAACTGAGTCGGAGCAGAAAGTACAGTCCAAGGCTCGTCAGGGCGACGAATAACCCACCCTTGAGGCTTTGCAGCCAAGCCATCGCATCGGCACTCGGACTGAGTCCCGCCATGAGCCGATCAGAGATCAGGATCCATAGCAGGCCGGCGAGGAAATAGGCGGCGGCGACACGCAATGCCGCCAGCTTCGATGAATCCTGACGTCCATCGAATCGACACGTTGGCTGCTTGGACATTTGGCGAGCCTCATAAGTTAGATGGCCGATCCTGCTCAGTTGAGAGCTCGATCAGCGGCGCGAGGTTCTGATCCGATGAAGGGTAGCCGTCGGTGGCGATTGCCGCTGATCCATTCAGGCTTCTTCAAGGGTACAGATGGCTGCGGGCGCGTCGAGCAGAAGGGCCAAGCTCTCCGACACGAAGAGCCGCAGATGGACGCCGTCGCTGGCCGCGAAGCCGACACGCAGATCCTGGCCGATCTTCAGATCGCCGGCTCGCGTATCGAGCAGTACGGCGCCCTGGATCGGCGCCTTGAAGACCCCGCCTTGGCAGAGTCGGCGCAGGTGGTCGAGCTGGAGCATGTCCGAACCCTGGTAACGGCGGAACAGGGCGTTGTAGCGCGATGGCGAGAGCGCCAGGACATAGGGGCCGTTGAAGCCCTGGGCATCGAGCCGCTCGACGCCGGCGAGTACATCGTTGAGCGCCTGCTCGACCGCAGACCAATCATGCAGCGGCTGTGTGTCGCGCCCCTCGGCCGTCATCAGGCCTGGCAGGGCGAGCGTGCCGAGGCCATGATAGATGAGGTCTTCTTCACGCCTGGCCACCGCCTCGGCGGCGTCTTCCACCGGCCGCAGATCGAGCGGCAGTCCCAGCCGCAGGTGCCCCTCGACACGCCGAATGCTGAGCTTGAAGGGTTGTTGCAGCATCGGCACCGAGAGCGAGCGGCTACCGACGATGCTAGCCAGGTCGCCGTCACCGCCGTCGAGGCAGGCCTCGTCACCGAGCTCCAGGCTGGTCAGGCCGACCCCAAAGGGTCCGTCGACCCCCAGAAAGCGGCGCGCCGTGAGTAGTCGCTTGGCGGCCTCGACGGCGGTGTTGTCGATCCGGTCCCAGAGTTCGTCCGGGATACCGCTGGAAGTGCGGTTGTGTGCGTGCATTAGGGATGCTCCTTCAGGCTGCCGATCGTGAAACCCGCGCTGTCGGCACGAGGTTCTTCAGGCTGGGTTTGTGGATCCTCCGTTGCCGCGGCCTCAACGTCGGTGATCGGTGCGTGGGAAAAGAGGTCGTCTCGTAGATGAGCGGCGAAGATCGGATCATGCCGGCGTAACCACTCCAGTAGCATCGCCGCATGCTCGATCTCCTCGCGCCGGTTGTGCTCGAACACGGCGCGCAAGTCCTCGTCGACGCAGGACTCGGCACGTTGCTGGTACCAGTCGACGGCCTCCAGCTCTTCCTGCAGAGAAATCAGCGCGCGATGCATGTCGCGCGCCATCGTGCTCAGTGTTTCCGGCGCTTCGTGCAGTAGTCCTTCCGATGAGTCTGGCATGGCGAGCTCCCATGGTTGTTTCGTGTGTCGATCGTTCCGAGCCGTTTTGCGATTCCCCAGAGCGCGACAGCGATACGTTCAGATCCCAGCGCGGTATTCGGGTTGCAGGTCATCGACCCTTCCGTCATGACCTGAACAAGAAGAATGCCAACAACGGTTGCGGGATGTCGGAGGAGCGATCGGTGCGCACCGACGCTGCCGGGCTCGCCGCTTCAGGGGAGCACGCGAAAGCGACGTCCCATGGGCTCAGAGGGTGATATCAGGGAGCACCACTCACTGGTGCATTTGAGCCGGTCGACGGGCGAAAAGACCCGTCTGAAGGCCCGCCGTCCCTTCGTGTTCCCGATCGAGTGCTGCGCCAGATTGCCGACGAAGGTGAAAGGTACCGGCACTCGCCCTGCTCGAGAACGTGTCGGGCCTGGCGATGCGTGGGGCGAGGATGTCCTGCCAGGCGTCGGGGAGGGCATGTATGTCGGTCGGCTCCGTTTTCGCTGACAACGGGCACCCTCGAGGGGTCGCCACTCATCAGCGCTGTGCCGGGCGATACAGCGCAAACGACCGCCACCCGGGTTGATCCATCACTCCGATCGTGGCAGCCAGTACTGCGCCCACGACTATCGCGCCCTGGTCACACAGTTCGGATTGGCGCTATCCATGTCGCGGTGCGGTAACGGCTACGACAACGCGCCGATGGAAAGCTTCTGGGGCAGCCTGAAAAACGAGTTGGTTCACCACCGCTTTGCCACACGCCGCGAAGCCCAGGGCGCGGTCCAGGAGTACATCGAGATCGTCTATACCCACCAACGGCGCCACTCGCGCCTTGGCTATTTGGCTCCTGCCGTGTTCGAGCCGCGTTATTACGAACAGGCCGGATAACTGGAGTGGAAGTGTCCGTTATTGAAAGTACACCTCACTCCGGGAGCACCTGAACGACAGCCACTGAATCGAGCGAGGTTTCCTATGCGCCTGTATCCCAGACTCACGCTCCTGATCCATAGGCAGACTCAAGACCCAAGCGTTGGATAGTCGGTATAACCCTTGGCGTCAGCCGTGTAGAAAGTCGCCATGTCGGGCGTGTTCAGCGCGACCCCGGCCCGCATCCGTTCGACCAGATCGGGATTGGCCAGGAAGGGACGGCCAAAGGCGATGAGGTCGGCGCGATCTTCAGCGAGTGCGACTTCCGCGCTCGCCCGATCAAAACCGCCCGCCAGGATGAAGGGACCGTCGAAACGCTGACGCAGTTGTCGCTTGAGCGTGTCCGGCACCGGCGGCGCCCCCATGGCCGAATGATCCAGGACATGCAGATACAGCAGTCCGAGAGCCGACAACGCCTCGCACAGTGCAAGATACTGGGGTTCGACCTCGGCAAAGGCCCCCGTGGCATTGAAGACGCCGTAGGGCGACAGCCGGATCCCGACCCGGTCGGCACCGATTGCCGCGCAGACCGCTTGCGTGACCTCCAGCGCGAACCGGTTACGACCGTCGATCCTCCCCCCGTAACCATCCGTGCGCTGATTGACGTTGGGATTGAGGAACTGCTCGATCAGGTAGCCATTGGCCGCATGCAATTCCACGCCGTCGAATCCGGCCTCGATCGCCAGCGCCGCCGACTGGGCGAACTCCTCGATGGCCTGGGTGATCTCGGGCTCGGTCATCGCCCGGGCGGGGCTGAAGGATTGCAGACCCAGGGTGTCAGTGTAGATCTCACCTGGGCACACGCCATCGACCGGAGCCAGCACCTCAGCGCCGGCGGGCAGATTCGCCACATGCGCCACACGCCCGGTGTGGACGAGCTGGGCCACGATCGTCCCGCCACGCGCGTGCACGGCTTCGGTGGTCATCCGCCAGCCCCGGACATGCTCCGTGTCGTATAGTCCCGGAATGCGCGGATAGCCGAGTCCATTGGGCGAGGTCGCGGTCGCCTCGGAGACGATCAGTCCGGCCGAGGCGCGCTGGGCGTAGTATTCGGCCATCAGACTGTTGGGGGTGTTGGCCTCGATGGCACGGCTGCGCGTCATCGGGGCCATGACAAGGCGATTGTTCAGTGACAGCGAGCGGATAGGCACGGGGTCGAAGAGCATCGGGATCTCCAGCCGGTCGGGTTGGGGGGGCAGGTTGGTCTGCCTGGCGACAAACCAGCGTCTGGGGAGTAGGGTAGGGAAAATGCCTGTCTCCCGAACATTGCAGCGCCCTGCCTATCCTACGAATCCATCACGGTGTTTTCCATGGCGTCGACCGTTTCCAGACACACCATACGCTATGCGAAATGTCCTCGTCACACTGATCTCTGGGGTCAACATCGCCGCTGAATTGGGGATCAGGCCGGAGACGGTTTCACGCTGGCGCAAGCTGCCCGCATGGCAAGCCGCCGTTGACGCCATCACCGGGGAGGTTCGCGCAGAGATCGGCGGGCGTTTGATGGAGCTATCACAGTCTGCCCTGGACGAACTGGAGCAACTGATCCACTACAAGTTCGATTCGTCGGTACGGCTGCGTGCCTGTATTGCCCTGCTGCAACTGTCGGGAGTCGGACGCGCTACCACGCCCAAGGCCGGGGCAGGCCGTACCGAAGCCGCTTAGTAGGCAGTCCGTGGAAAAACTGGAGACGCTTTCGAGGCGACGATAGGCAAAACCTGTTGGCATGGCCTTGCGTATCGAGACTTTCACCTATCAAGCGATAGGCAAGACCGGCGCCACGCAAGGCCGTGCCAATCGGCACAACCTATCACCGCTCCAGAGGCATCCCTAAAATTTCAACGCGAAGTGAATAACGTCCAGGTACCACGCGGTACCAGTCCCGCCGCCTGCTGCATGGCACCTGATCTCAATCCGCAAGGTGGCCTTTAAGGTGGTCGAGCGCAACGCCGCCTAGCCCGAAGCCGCGCCAATCGTGCGCAACGCCAGCAAGGACGCGGGGAGGATCAAAAGGGCAGGTACCAATTCAGGTACCACTACAGGACGAAATTGAGGCGTTTTGATGCGACTTGACGCGCTTCCATGCGTAACTTCTCAATAACTCACGGCACAGCCTGAGCGGCCAAGATCCGTTCGCGCACGATTTGCGGCAAGGGCGGGATGTCTCCGATGTGCCCGATGCGGTCATTGAGATAATCCCAGAACGAGATCTCGAGCTTGCGGCAGGTCTTCTTGAGACTGGCAAAGGTGTCTCGGCAGCGGCGCCCCAGATCGCTGCGCGTCCCGCCGCTGATCTTGCGCCATTTGACGTAGCCCCGGATGTCGTTCTCGCTGCCGTTGGTGTGCAGCGGGATGTCTGGGCGCAGGAGCACCAGCAGCAGCTCGCGCTGATGGGTCTTCAGGCGCTTGAGGGTTTGATTCAGGGTCGCGAAGGCGGTCTTCTGGCTAAAGATGGTCTCGAAACGCGCGCGCAGATCCGCGACGGCGGCGGGATCGGGGGCGCGTTGATAGGCCTTGAGGTCGGCATACAGCGTCCAGATCTCGTCGCGCACCCGTTCCTGATCCAGACGTTGGCGCTCATTGAGCGGAATCAGTGTGTGAATCAGGCGTTCGGCGTGCACCCAGCACAGGGCATGCAGCAGAATGGCGAACTGTCCGGCCCCATCGCTGACAATGACCAGCTCGCGCGAGAGGCCTTTCGCCAACAGCCCGCCGAGCAAGGCCCCCTCGGTGGCGATGCGCCGATGGCGTTCCTTGGTGATCCCAAGGGCCTTGAGGTGTTCCTCCCACGCCGCCGTGGTCGCGATCTCCAGGATGGGTGAGGCCGCCAGCGCGTGGCACAACGCCTGCGCCAGGCCCTGCTCGCGCCAGTACGTCAGTGCCTCATCATTGAGGCCATAGACGGGCTCGCCCGCTTGCAGGAGTTCAAGGAAATTGATCCGGCTCTTGCGCTCGGTGCTGGAGAACCAGGCAAAAAAGTCGTTGCCAATCTGCGTGACATAGCCATTGCGCCCCTGGTGGCGTGCCCCTGAG
>NZ_WNKT01000139.1 GCF_009720725.1 Allochromatium palmeri | reverse complement strand
AAGCTCGAATGCCTCAAGCGCGTCCATAAGCTCAACCACTTCGCGCTACGCGCGAAGCTCTATGTCGAGGCGCTTCAAGCATGCCTTCGGCGAGCTCAGGCGACTGAAGGCGGCTGCGTAACATCAGTTAACGAATAGTAAACGGTATTTGATCAGCGTTTCCTTAGCGTACGATTTTTTCCGTTTCGTGAGCTGACCCCATCCTGTCTAGATCCGCCCCTGAGGCGCTTAATCGGCTGTTTTTCCTCTCCCAACCTCCTGCTGTTCGGCCCGTTCCATTGCCCCGAACCGAGGCTGTTCCACGGCCATTGGGTCGCCGCCGCCCTCACCGGCTCTGCTTCGTGTCGCGTTGATCACCTGCGATAAGTTCACTTATCGTGCCTGATCTTAGACCCCTAAAACCGTATCTAAATTCTCATAAAACGGTTTACGCAAAAAATATACAAACTCCCGGATCGCGGCTAGAATGGCCCCGCCAGCCCATTCCCACCGCGAGGTCCACAACGGCGATCGGCTATCCTTCGGGTAGCCAACCGGAGACCAACCATGCAGACCCAGTTCAACATCCACGAGGCCAAGACACACTTGTCTCGGCTCACCGAACAGGCAGAGGCCGGCGGTGAGGTGGTCATCACCCGTGCTGGCCAGCCGGTCGTGCGTCTGGTGCGAATCAGTGAGGCACCGAAGCGGCGTGCGCTCGGTCAACTGGAGGGGCGCTTCAGGCGGCCCGACGAGCCGGCGCCGCCGATCCCGGAAACGCCCAGTGACCTCATGGCGTCGTTCGACGGGCGCGGAAACATCGCCGATCAGCTGGCCATGCCGGCGGGCGACGAAATCGACGTTTGGACTTTGGACAAAAACACGCTCCTTCCCAGTGCCCAGTAGGCCTTCTTGAAACTTTTCGTGGTATGCATCCGATCAAGCCGTCGCGGTGAGCCTCGGTTGGCGC
>NZ_WNKT01000138.1 GCF_009720725.1 Allochromatium palmeri | reverse complement strand
AGGAGATTGCCAGGAAAGAACTTACCCATCAGCTGGCCGGATGAGGATGTCCCATTTAGGCAAGGAGGGGTTGCGCTCTAACCGCGCCTCGATCGGTTTCATGGCCGCTTTGCTCAAGGTGACGCCTTTGACATAGATGGTATGTGTAAGTTCGACGATCGGATGAATTCCCTTCCAGGTCGCGCTCTTGGCCCACTCCAGCATGGTCGCGACATCGATGAGCTGTGTGCCGTTCCAATGCTGTTCGAGAATGCCCCAGCAGCGCTCAATGGGGTTGTATTTGCTGTGGTAAGGTGGGTAGTAGAGGAGCTGAATCGGGCATCCGATGGTGTCGGCGAAGGCCACCAGGCGTGCCAGGAACTGGGTGCGGTGGCCATGGCTTTCCGGACCGTTGTCGAGCTTGATCTGGAGCTGAGTGATGGAGTCACGCTCCTGGTCTGGGAGGCGCTTCCACCACTGTTCTAGACCATCGACGAGAAAGTCACTGGTCTTGGCCGAGTGGCCGAACCACAGGAACAGTTGCGCGCTGTCTTCATCGACGATCCCAAAGGGGGTGTATTTTTCCGTACACCCCATGTCGTGATCGGCGGCACGGTTGTCCAGGCGTGTCTGACCGCCACGCGAATACGCCCCGAGGTTGACCGTCGCTTTACAGTCAATACTCAAGCGCTTGAGGGTACCGTCGGTGTCGATCAGGTGGCCATCTTTGGCGTCGATATTGGCGAAGATCGCGTCGGTTTCGGGAATTTTTTTGGGGCTTGGCCTTGAGCACCGGACGCAGCCGGTAACCGTTACGGTTGAGTACCAGGGCCATCGTGCTGGGCGCGGGCAGAGCCTCCTCGGCGACGCCCTGTTGGCGTAGCTGCTTCAGTGCCTCGGCCGCCGTCAAGCGCGTGTAGCACAACGGGGTGCGAAACGTCGGATCTTGTTGGGACTGTGAGTCCACCAA
>NZ_WNKT01000137.1 GCF_009720725.1 Allochromatium palmeri | reverse complement strand
GCTTCTTGCTTATGGCAGAGATATTTATTATATACTCAAACAGGTATTTTGTTAAAATTATTTAATAGATGTACTTATAGTCATGGCCAGCAGCATCTGGCCGCCCTGTTAGCGAGCCTGATCCTGTTGGCGTTCCTCGTCCATACCGTGCTCGACCGACTCCATCCCGGCTACCAGGCGGTGCGGCGTCACCTGCCGTCACGCCGCACCGTCTTCGAGCATCTGCGTGCACTGACCCAGTATCTGCCCTTTGACTCCTGGGAGCACCTGTTCGACTTCATGCTGGAGGCCCTTGAGCCAGCGCGGCCACCGCCCGCACGCCGCGCGGGCGCGAAGCGGGGGCAAATTTAGAATTGCTGGGTCTACGGTGTCGCCCTTTTTGTCGTGTGGACCCCACGCGGCGAAACGGGAGACGAACCTCATCTTATTTCAGTTCGCAAGGCGGTTCGTCGTCAACTACCCCGGCCTAAAGGGCGGAGCTTGTGAGAGCAAGCTGGGTTGACCAGCCTCAGCCCGCCTGACCAGGAGGGTCGAAAGGGGCTACGTGTGCAACAGGTCGTTAAGACTCACCGGCGGATGCTTCCTCAGTCCGCCGCTCTGAAAGGTCAGGATCATGCAGGCGAAAGGTAAAACGCCGAAGGTCTTGATCGCCGCGCAAGCGGGAGCCGGTTGCACACATTGGCGAGGGGAGCGACCACGCCGCGAGGCGTCGTCCGTCACCAGGCCCTTACGGGCAGAGCCTCGCGGCCCGGCAGGTGGAAAGCCTGCACCTGTTTCCGGCGGCTGCACTGTCGTAGCCGCTATCCCTCCCCGCCCTGAAGGACGGGGTTTCTCGCGGAGGAACTGATGAACTGATGTTACGCAGGAGGCCGAGGATCTGCTAGGTTGCGCAGATGAACCAAGACTTTCTCGAAATCTACACCGATTACCTGATCAGCACCTTTGGGTCGGCCACGGCCACAGGGTTAG
>NZ_WNKT01000136.1 GCF_009720725.1 Allochromatium palmeri | reverse complement strand
TCACCGTCAGTGACCCGATCAACCTCGACAAGGCGTTCTATCCGGAGGCGGCGCGCACCACCTATGCCATCGGCGCCACAGTCGGCTACCGCCTGACCCTGGCCTTGAGCGAAGGCACGACCCGCGCCGTCACCCTCACCGACACCCTGCCCGATGGGGTAACCCTGATCGGCCCCCCAACCATTGGCAAGGGTCACACCGCCATCACCTTCGGCAACACCGGGACGCTCTTCACCCAGAGCGGCCAGGTGCTGACCTTCGCGCTGGGCGATGTCGTCAATCCCGCCAACGGCCTCACCACCGACGATGTCATCACCATCGACCTCCAGGCGCGCATCGACAACCTCATCGACAATCAGGCCGGTACGATGCTGGGCAATCAGGCCCAGGTACAGTTCACCGACGGCGCCGATGTCCCACAAACCCGCGACTATGACGCCGATGCCGGGATCGACGGCCTCCAGCCGCTCGACCTGACCCTGGTCGAACCGGTGCTCGACATCAGCCAAAACATTGACCGCCCCCTAGTCAGTCTGGGCGACACCGCCACCGTCACCCTCACCCTGGATCATGACGACACCAGCACTGCGGACGCCTTCGATCTGGTGGTCGCGGTCACCCTCGATGAGGGCCTGAGCTATGTTGCGGATTCCGCCTCGACGCCGCCCAGCCAAGTCTCCAGCGATGGCCGCACCCTGACCTGGACGCTCGCCAGCCTGACCCAGGCGAGCGACCACAGCAGCCTCACCTACCAGGTCCAGGTCGCCAGCAGTGCCACAGTCGGGTTTGACCTGAGCAGTCAGGCAACACTCACCTACGCCTCGCAGTCGGGTGCAACCGGCGCGGCCGACAGCGGGCGCACCGGCGGCGATGGCGTGGGCGATGGACTCAACAATTACGAGGCCACCGCCCCCGCGATCATCGTCACCCCCACCACTAACGCGGTCATCACCGCCAGCAAAACGGTGA
>NZ_WNKT01000135.1 GCF_009720725.1 Allochromatium palmeri | reverse complement strand
GATGGCGCCTCCTATCATCGCGCCGGGGCCGTGCGCGAGCTCGCTCAGGAGCTGTCGATCACCCTCCAACCGTTGCCCGCCTATAGCCCAGACTTCATGCCGGTGGAAGCGCTGTGGCGATGGTTACGCGAGGAGGTCACCTACCATCATTGTCACGCCACGGCCGAGGAATTGGTTCAACGGGTCAACCACTTTGTTCACACCATCAATGCCGATCCCTTCGCCATCGCTGACCGACTCTGGACCAAAACTACGCTCGATCCAGAGGAAGAGAAATTACGCATCCCGGCCTAGTCGAGGTTTAGAACTGCTGAGCAGGCAGACAGGTGGTTGACAAATACGAGAAATTTTCTGTCGATCTACAGGATTCGGTGGTTTGACGATCCAGGTAGCGTTTGAGCAGCGGTTGGTACGATCCGCGACTGGATCGACCGCGCGCACACCAGTCCAGGTCTGCTCATCCTGCCGAACCGGAAATCCATAACGCGCCGCTCGAACCCCACGCCGCTCGCTCCAACGACCCAAGCCTTTTCCTTGATCTCTACAAGATCATCTGTATCGATTCCGGGTACCCAACCCATGGCCGCCGTCCATCGATTGTCAGACAATGGCTGGCATGACAGATCATTTGGGCGTACCCGCCATGCCTGATGTAAAGCGACCGCTGCCGATCAGCCTCCAGACCTTCCGCAAGCTGCGCGAGGGCGGTTTCAGTTACGTGGATAAAACCGCGCACATCGCCACCCTGACGCAAGACACCGGCGCCTATTTCCTCTCGCGCCCGCGCCGCTTCGGCAAGAGTCTGTTCGTCGATACGCTCAAGGAAGTTTTCGAGGGAAGCGAGGAACTCTTTCGCGGACTGTACATTCATGACCGCTGGGACTGGGAACAGCGTTCTCCGGTGATCGTGCTGAATTTTGCCGCCGGGGTGATCCAGAGTCGCGCGCAGCTCGACGAGATGCTCGCCGAGCACT
>NZ_WNKT01000134.1 GCF_009720725.1 Allochromatium palmeri | reverse complement strand
TACGGGCAGAATCGCCATTGAATCCGACTACAACCGTCGATTTCTGGGGCTGGTCACAGGTTTATGAAACATCCGGGTTAGAGATGTGTCCGCCTGAGCGGGTGGGTTTTGTTGCTGAGCCTGGGTATCTCTATAACGACCTGAACCCGTTGAGCAGGCATAATGCGCGGCGGGCGGAGCAGCGTGCTGCCGAGGAGTGGCTTCAGCGCATGCCTCAGCGTCCAGTCTATGAGCAGCCGCTGGTCAGTATTGTGACGACTTGCAAGGGGCGCCTCGACCACCTTCAGCAGACCATCGATCGAATGCTGGCGCAGCCTCAAGCCCAGGTTGTCGTCGTCGACTATTCCTGTCCGCAAGCGGTTGGCAACTGGGTGGAGACGTGTTATCCCAAGGCCAGGGTCGTGCGGATCCCAGGGCGGCAAGTCTACAACGCCTCGCATTCTCGCAATGTTGGTGCGCTGCAGACGGCGACGCCTTGGCTTCTATTCGTGGATGCGGATGTGTTGTTGGCGCCCGACTTCCTTGAACAATTGTTGCCCCGTTTGCAGACGTCTCACAGCTACCATGCGCGGCCCTGGATTCCGAGTTCAATGGGGACATTTCTCTGCACCCGCGAAGCTTACGACAAGATCCAGGGATTTGATGAATGTATGCAGGGATGGGGTGATGAGGATCGGGACTTCATCGCGCGCCTGAGTCTCGCTGGCTATCAAGCTGACGCTTATCCAGTGGGCTTGATATCGATCATCGAACACTCGGACGCGCTGCGCATGCAGAACCATGTGATGAGCGAGCGGCAGCTGAGTGCGACGATCAATCGCACCTATATCAGCGTCAAACATGACCTAAGGAAACGCTGATCAAATACCGTTTACTATTCGTTAACACTGAAAGTGCCCTTTTTCACAAACATTTTGTTTTCAGTGGCTACGTCATGAGTGTTTCGCGCTCCATTCAATGGCCCGTGCGGCCCATTTCGGCCACATGTAGATCGTCATATCAC
>NZ_WNKT01000133.1 GCF_009720725.1 Allochromatium palmeri | reverse complement strand
ACGCGATGTTCGACTTTTTGACGTGACTGAAAGACGTTGGCGCGACACCGCCGTCCTGGCTACGCTGAGAGGATCTGAACCAACCTCAGCCCTCACCAGGAGACGGCGATGTCGCTCGAAGACTTTATCATCACGATTTTTTGCTGGATAGATGATCAGTTAGCCGCCTGTGTGGGCAATCGGCGCCTGCGCCAACGTGGGTTTGCGCCTGCCCTCAGCGACAGCGAAGTGATCACGTTAGAAGTGGTGGGCGAGTTTCTCGGCTTGGACGCGGATGTGCAGATCTGGCGGTATGCGCGTCGGCATTGGCGGGCGTGGTTTCCGGGGCTGGGATCGCGCACCGCGTTTGCCAAGCAAGCGGCCAATCTGTGGGCACCGAAGCAGCGCTTGCATCAGCGACTCATCGCCCATTTGGGAGCGGTGGCCGATCCGATCCACCTGGTGGATGGCTTTCCGTTACCGATCTGCGTGATCACACGCGCCCCTCGCTGCCGGCTCTTTGCCGGTGAGGCTAACCACGGCTACTGTGCCGCCAAGCAGGAATATTATTATGGATTTCATGGGCATCTGATGATCAGCTTCGACGGCGTCATCACCGGCTTGACGGTCACGCCTGCCTCGGGCAGCGAACGTGACGCCCTCTGGGATCTGGTCGAGGAGAGGCAAGGCTTGCTGATTGGCGACAAGGGCTACCTGGGTGCGTTCCTGAAGGCGGACTTGATGGCGGCGGGCATTGATCTGCAAACCCCCTTGCGGTCAAACATGCACGACGACCGCGATCCGCAAGCGGTCGCGCGGCTCAGGCGGGTGCGACGACGGATTGAAACCGTCATCGGTCAACTCACTGAGCAGTTCCATGTTGAAAAGGTGCGGGCGCGCGACCGGTGGCACTTGACCAGCCGCCTCGCGCGGAAAGTGTTGGCGCACACCTTCGGTATTTTCATCAACCGTTCGCTGGGGCGACCAGACCTTCAGCTCGCAGGGTTAATCGCGGCCTGAAAAGTCGAACATCGCGT
>NZ_WNKT01000132.1 GCF_009720725.1 Allochromatium palmeri | reverse complement strand
GTCGAGGAGTTTGAGAGCCGCCCGTCGCGTCCACACTGAACACGAGCAGGTCTAAAGTCACCATGGTCATCCGTCTGCACAAAAACGCCCGCACCACACCGGCTATCCGCCGTGAGCTTCAGGCCTCGACGCTCCCGACCCGGGAGCTGGCCGAGCGCTACGGGCTGAGCCGTCAGACGGTGGCGAAGTGGCGTCGACGTTCCAGTACCGAAGACGCTTCGCACCGTCCGCATCGCCTCCACACACGCCTGACATCGGCGCAGGAGGTGGTGGTCGTCGAGTTGCGTAAAACGCTCCTGTTGCCGCTTGATGACCTGTTGGCCGTCACCCACGAGTTTATCAGCACCACCGTCTCGCGCTCGGGCCTGGATCGTTGTCTGCGCCGTCATGGCGTCTCCAACCTCCAAGCGCTCAAGCCCCAACCGATTGACGCCGAGGCGCGCCCGGTCAAGCGCTTCAAGGACTACGAACCGGGCTTCATCCATGTCGATGTCAAAGTCTTACCCCGAATGCCGGATGAGGCCAGTGGCCAGTACCTGTTTGCCGCCATCGACCGGGCCACGCGCTGGGTCTATGTCGAGATCCTGCCGAAGAAAACGGCCAAGAACGCCGCCGGCTTCCTGGAGCGCCTGATCGCCAAGGCCCCCTTCACCATTACCCGCGTCTTGACCGACAACGGCAAGGAGTTCACCGATCGCTTCTGTGCCACCGGTGAACGCGAACCGACCGGACGCCATCGCTTCGACCGGATCTGCTCGGCCAACACCATCGAACATCGCCTCACCCAACCACGCACTCCGCAGACCAACGGGATGATTGAGCGCTTTAACGGGCGCATTGCAGAGGTCTTGACCACCACCCGCTTCGACTCCGCCGAGTCTCTGGCCCAGACCATCGAGCGTTATGTCCAGGTCTATAATCAACACATTCCGCAGAAAGCCCTCGGCCACATCGCCCCGATTCAGGCACTCAAGGACTGGCACGAGAAACGCCCCAAACTCTTCAAAAAACGTGTCTACAATCTCCGGGGACTTGACA
>NZ_WNKT01000131.1 GCF_009720725.1 Allochromatium palmeri | reverse complement strand
GGCAACGGTTGGAGGGTGATCGACAGCTCCTGAGCGAGCTCGCGCACGGCCCCGGCGCGATGATAGGAGGCGCCATCCCAGAACAGGACAATCTCGCCATTGGGGTGGTGCTCGCGCAGCCGGCGCAACACCGTCAGGGTGTGCTCGGTGTTGGCGCGGGGGAAATCCCAGATGTCCACCTGGCCGGTGTTGTAGACATACAGCCCATAGAAGCTGACTTTGGCCGACAGCCCGGGGCTGTGGGAGCCGACCCACAGGCGCTCTCCAGTCGGCGCCCAGCCATAGCCCAAATCGGCGTCCTGATGGATGTGGGCTTCATCGAGATAGATCATCAAGGGCGCCTCTGGACCCAGGGTGCGCTGGAGGATCCCCTGGAGACGCTCGACGAAGGCTTCGCGCGCTGCCGTGGAGGCGCGATTGAGTAACGCCTTGGCTTTCTTCCACGAAAACCCCAGGCGCTTGAGCGCCCGACGCACCGTTTCGCGGCTAACACGGCGCTCGAACGTGCCCTCGATCCACTCCACCAAGCGTTTGAGGGTCCAGCGCGCTGGCGCCGTGTGCGCCTCCAACGCCTCATGAGGTACCAACCGCCCCGTTTCCGCTTCGCGCTGCATCGCCGGCGCCGCGGCGGCCGCTACACTGTCACGGATGAGTCGATCCAGCGCCGCGTCCTTCAACGGGTCAAAAAAGGGGAGACACCGCCCGTGCGCACAAACTCCAGCGCCGCCGGGCCCTCGGCATTGTAGCGATGCACCCAACGGATCAGGGTTTGCAGATGACGCCCAAGGCGACGGGCCACCGCCGTGGCGCCTCGACCCTGTTGCGTCAGCTCGTACAAGGCCAAAAACCGCTCGCGCGTGCGTGCATGCGCCCCCGTCAGCGCCGCCTCCCGAAGGTCATCGGCGGTTTGGTTCCACTTAGCTAGATCCACTTTGAGCATAAACGAAACGACTCTGGTGTGTCAGAATTGGAGGGCGAGCCAACGGCGACTCAGTTCATGTGGACAGCGTATCACAAAAATTACGCATCTCTGACTGGACGTGGTTT
>NZ_WNKT01000130.1 GCF_009720725.1 Allochromatium palmeri | reverse complement strand
CCGCCCTCAGCCTGACGACGATGCCCAAGAAACGCGCCCCGAAGCCGAAGTACCAGACCCGCCGTGAACGGTTCCTGTCGGAGATGGAACAGGTGGTGCCGTGGCAGGCGTTGCTGGAGGCGCTGGAGCCGTCGTACTACCCGAATGCAGCGGGTCGACGCGGGCGCCCGCCGATCGGTCTGGAGCGGATGCTGCGAATGTACTTCGTGCAACAGTGGTATGGGCTGGCGGACGAGGCGACGGAGGAGGCGCTCTACGACAGCCGGGCGCTGAGTGCGTTCGTGGGACTGGATCCGATGTGTGAATCGGTGCCGGATGCCACGACGCTGTTGAAGTTCCGCCGCTGGCTGGAGGAGCACGAGTTGACGCAAACGATCTTCAAGACGATCGACGCGCGTTTGAGTGAGAAAGGGCTGTTGCGGCGTAAGGCCACGCTGGTCGATGCCACGATCATTGCGGCCCCCTCCTCGACGAAGAACAAGGAGAAGGCGCGCGATCCGGAGATGCACTCCACGCGCAAGGGGAATCAATGGTACTTCGGGCTGAAGGCCCACATCGGAGTCGACGGCGAGTCGGGGCTGGTGCATTCGCTGACGACCACGCCGGCCAACACCGCCGACATCACCGAGACCTCCAAGCTGTTGCATGGACAGGAGGAGGCGGTGTTCGCCGATGCCGGCTACATCGGGGCCGAGAAGCGCGAGGAGCTGGCCAAGTGCGAGGTGACCTGGTACATCGCGGCCAAACGGAGCCAAGTAGAGGCCATTGAGGATGAAGAACTCAAAGGCTTGGTCAAGCACGTCGAGCGCCTGAAAGCCTCGGTGCGCGCGCGCGTCGAACATCCGTTTCACATCGTCAAGAACCTGTTTAGGTACCGCAAGGTCCGTTACAAAGGGCTGGCCAAGAACCGCGCCCAACTCCACACCCTGTTCGCCCTGGCGAACCTGGTGCGCGCCAAGTCGGCGCTGTTGGCCGCCTGAGGGGACGCCGGCACCCCGGATCGGGTGATATGACGATCTACATGTGGCCGAAATGGGCCGCACGGGCCATTGAATGGAGCGCGAAACACTCATGACGTAGC
>NZ_WNKT01000012.1 GCF_009720725.1 Allochromatium palmeri | reverse complement strand
AGGCTGGCGTCACGGCGCGCGCCAAGGTGCTCGTAGAGGCGTTGGCGGAAACGCTGGAGCGATTCCAGGCTATCTTTCAACATGCAAGTGGTCATCGTTCGCTCTCCTCTGCAGAGGACTTGTCTACTCCAACTGTATGTGAGCGAACGATTTTTGCCAGCTGGTAAGATACTTTGTCCAAAGTCCAAATGGAGAGCAGCAAGCTTTTGCCGAAGCGGCGCGGGCGCAGGAAAATCAGTTGATCGCCGGCGGCTTCCAGCATGGGAATCCGATCCGTGCGATCAAGATACCAATACCCCTGCTCGCGCAATTTGCCAAAATCGCTCAGACCATAGGGAAAGTGCATGGGCGCTCAACTCCTGGGGCCAGATCGGCGTTCAAGCATATCGCATCGCCCGCTTTGGGGAAAAGATCAGGATCGAGACCGGTGTCAAGTGCCCGATGAGCACAGCCAAGCGATTCGCTAACTGATGCTGCTCCGATTTCCCCATCTCCGCGACCTCCTCGGCCAAGTGCTTCAAGTCCAGCATCTCCAGACGCCCTTGTTATAGCTCCTTCGCGGCACATGATCACACGGGACGCAACATGGACGTGGGGGCGAGCGGTTGCTGCGGGAGCATCGGGATGGCTGGACTCTGAATGGCGATGAGAGCGGGAGTTTAGCGTCAGGCGTTTTACAGGGCGACATCGGGCTGGAGGACGAAGGAGCCGCACGGCTACCTTCAACCCTATGTTAGGTGTAATATTTCGCCCTATTTTCCGTGGCACCCAAGCCCCCGCCCCTGCCAACTCATCGCGACATCCGCGCCCGCTCAACTCAATTTACAGTAACCGAGGAATCCCCCGATGACGTCAACGGCCGACGCCCTGCAGCAACGTCTGTCTGAGCTCGAATCCCATCTGGAGCAGGAAAACCCCGTACTCCTGAGCGCGGTCAAAAGCTTCCGGGTGCTCGACCGCGTGGCCTATCGCATGGGTCTGATGGAGCCGAATCAGTCCTTCGCCACCCAGATCCCCTGGTGGCCGCTGATCTCGATCCTGGGCACCTTCTCGGCCGGCAAGTCGACCTTCATCAACTATTACCTGGGCCACAAGCTCCAGCGCTCGGGCAACCAGGCCGTCGACGATCGCTTCACGGTCGTCGTCTACAGCCCAGAGAACGTCAGCCATACCCTGCCCGGCGTGGCGCTCGACTCCGACCCGCGCTTCCCCTTTTTCCGCATGTCGCACGCCATCGAGGAGGTCGCCGGTGGCGAGGGCAGCCGTATCGACACCTATCTCCAGCTCAAGACCTGCAACAGCGAGCGACTGCGCGGCAAGATCATCATCGACTCGCCCGGATTCGACGCCGACGCCCAGCGTACCGGCGTGCTGCGCATCACCGATCACATGATCGACCTCTCGGATCTGGTGCTGGTGTTTTTCGACGCCCGCCATCCCGAACCGGGCGCCATGCGCGACACACTCAGGCATCTGGTCTCAGACACCATCAAGCGCGCCGACTCGGGCAAGTTCCTCTACATCCTCAATCAGCTCGACTCAGCCGCCGGCGAGGACAACCCCGAGGATGTAGTCGCCGCCTGGCTGCGCTCGATCGGCGAGGCGGGCCTGACGGCTGGACGCTTCTACACCATCTATTGCCCCGAAGTCGCGATCCACATCCCCGACGAGCACCGGCGCAAACGCTTCGAAAAGAAACGCGACGAGGATCTCAACGATATCTATCGGCGCATGGAGCATGTCGAGGTCGAGCGCGCCTATCGCATCATCGCCGCGCTGCGCAAGAGCGCGACCGACTTCACGCGCGACTCGGTACCCCTGCTCCAGGAAGCCATGCGCCGCTGGCGCCGGCGTACCCTGGTCACGGATATCCTGCTGCTGCTCGGGGGCGTCGGCGCCTTCATGGCCTGGAGCCTCCAGTCCCAGCACTGGCAGGGCATGAGCTATCGCGCCGAATGGCTGGAACTGGTCAAGACCATCCCCTGGGGTCCGGCAAGCCTGGAAGGCGTCCTGCTGGCACTGGTCATCCTGACCCATTTTGCCGTGCGCCATCTGACCGCGCTCAGTCTGCTGCCCTGGCTGCACAAGCGGGTCGAGAAGAGCACACCGCCCGGCCATGTCGTCGCCGCGTTCAAACGCAATACTCGCTTCTGGCGACCCATGATCCTCGGACGTCCATTCGGCTGGGGCCGCAAGACGCGCAACGAGCTCGACGAGGTCTTGCAGAGCTGCGAGAGCTATATCCAGACCCTGAACGAGCGGTTCACCAACCCCAACCGCTTGCCCAAGGACTGAGGGCGGAGCACGCATATGGCCAATCCCTCGCCCGTGGAGCTTCCAATCCGTTCGATCGCCGTCCCGCCGCATCCGCAGTGGCCTGAGTTGAGCGACACGGAGACGGCCGCGCTCAAGTCACGCATCCGCCAATTGCTCAAGGACCGCAACGCCGTCCTGGTCGCCCATTACTACACCGACCCCGAGCTTCAGTCGCTCGCCGAGGAGACGGGCGGCACGGTCGCCGACTCGCTGGAGATGGCGCGTTTCGGCACTGAGACCAAGGCCGAGACCCTGGTCGTCTGCGGTGTGCGCTTCATGGGCGAGACGGCCAAGATCCTCAATCCCGAGAAGCGGGTGCTGATGCCGGATCTGCGGGCGACCTGCTCGCTCGATGAGGGCTGTCCGACCGACGAGTTCACGGCCTTCTGTGACGCCCATCCGGATCACACCGTCGTCGTCTATGCCAACACCAGCGCGGCGGTCAAGGCACGCGCCGACTGGATGGTCACCTCCAGCATCGCCCTGCCCGTGGTCGAGCATCTGGCCGCGCGCGGCGAGAAGATCCTCTGGGCGCCCGACAAACATCTCGGGCACTATGTCGAGCGCGTGACCGGGGCCGAGATGCTGCTCTGGAACGGCGCCTGTGTGGTGCACGAAGAGTTCAAATCCTTCGCCCTGGAGCGCGTGCGCCGGCTGCATCCGGACGCAGCGGTGCTGGTGCATCCCGAAGCGCCCGATGACGTGGTCGATCAGGCCGACGTGGTCGGCTCGACCACCCAACTGATCCGCGCAGTCGTTGAACTGCCGAACCGCGAGTTCATCGTCGCCACCGATGCCGGCATCTTCTGGAAGATGCGCCAGATCGCCCCGGACAAGATCCTCATCCCCGCCCCGACCGCCGGCGAGGGCGCAACCTGCGAGAGCTGCGCCCACTGCCCCTGGATGGCGATGAACGCGCTCCAGAATCTCGAACAGGTGCTCCTGACCGGCGATCAGGAGATCCACGTCGAGCCGGCCATCCGCGCACGCGCCGTCGTCTCCATCCAGCGCATGCTCGACTTCGCCCGCGAACGCGGCATCAGGCGTCTGGCAAGCACCTGATCCCTCTCTCCCCGCGCACGAGGCCACGCCTCGATGGCCACGTGCGCTCAATCGAACACTATACATTCCGACCGGCTTTGCTTTAAGATCCATGACAATTGTCAATCAACGCGCCGTTCGATGAGCCACCCGCCGGCTCCGAGCGGTCGATCAGAGCGGCGTTATTCAAAGCCGCCAGCCGTTGGAGGATGTCTGCATGTCGAAGCCCGAGGCTTCTTCGGTCAAGCGCTTTTCACTACTCGCACTGGGGTTGATGTTCGTCGGAGGCATCGTCTTCGTCTGGGCGATCGACTTCGGCATCAAGACCACCAATACACTCGAATTCTGCACCTCGTGTCACACGATGCAGACCAATTTCGAGGAGTACAAGGCGTCGCTTCACTACAAAAACACCTCGGGCGTCCAGGCCACCTGTGCCGACTGTCATGTGCCCAAGGCACTCGGCCCCAAGCTCTTCACCAAGATCGTGGCCGCCAAGGACGTCTATCACGAAGTCATGGGCACCATCGACACACCCGAAAAGTTCGAGGCCCGGCGCTGGCATCTCGCCAACATGGTCTGGAAGCGTATGGAAGCGAATGATTCGCGCGAGTGCCGCACCTGCCACGCCTTCGACAGCATGGATCTCTCCGAGCAGACCCGCTCGGCGCGTAGCCGTCACTCAGCCGCCGAGGACAAGGGCCAGACCTGTATCGACTGCCACAAGGGCGTGGCCCATCACGAGCCAACCGAGCCGGACGACGCCTCCTGATCCGGGAGACGCCGCGCACGCCAAGAGGCCGCCATGGACCCACATCGCACATTCCGTCTTCGCGCTCCGCTGCTCGCCTTCGCGCTGTTCCTGGCCGCTCCAGTCGTCTGGGCCGCTGAGACAGATCTTGAGACCGAGCTGCGGCTGAACGCCATGATCGGCGACACCGAGACCGCCACCCAACTGCTCGACCAGGGCGCGCATGTCGACGCACCAAATCAGTTCGGCAAGACCGCGCTCATGTTCGCCGTCGAGGGCGATGACCTGGAGACCGTCGCCCTGCTCCTGAGCCGTGGCGCCGACGTCAATGCCCGCACCGTCGCCGGCTGCACGCCCCTGACTTTCGCCGCCGAGTCCGGACACATCGGCATCAGTGCCCTACTCCTGGAGCGCGGCGCCCATGTCCATGATCGCACTCGCTCCGGCTGGGACGCGCTCATGATCGCCTCGCGTCATGGCATCGCCGACATGGTCGAGCAGCTGCTGTTCAAGGGCGCCGACCCCAAGGCCGCAGATCGTGAGGGGCGAACCGCCCTGATGCAGGCCGCCTCGAAAGGTGAGACCGCCGTGCTGCCCCTGCTGGTCCAGGGCGGTGCGGATCTGGAGGCACGCGACACGGAGGGCGCCACGGCGCTGCTCATCGCCGCCGATCAGGGGCATGTCGGCGTCGTCGAGACGCTCGCCGGACTCGGCGCCCGGCTCGACGCGGTCGATGCGCTCGGCTCGACCGCGCTCATCCTGGCCGTTGGACACGGTCATGTCGAGATGGTCGAACGCCTGCTCGCCATGGGCGCCGATCCGAATCGACAAGACCAGGAAGGCACGACGGCCCTGATGGAAGCGGTCGCCACCGATCATGCCGAACTCATCGAGCGGCTCATCGCGGCCAGCGCCCGGACGGATCTCAAGGACAACGCTGGACGGACGGCCGCCGACATCGCCGTCCAACTGGGCCATCAACAGGCCATGGCGCGCCTGACAGCAGAGGCTTCTAAAACGCCTTGAACCGGATCGACCTGGAGGCAACCCGCGCTCGCACGGGTGCCTGACAGGTTTGTACGACATCCCGCATTCAACCCATAACCTCATAACAAAAACGGTTGGATTACTGCATCAAACCAAGAAGGAGAGGAGCAACACCATGACCCCAGGCACCACGAGATTCACGCTCGCGGCCAGTGTGCTGGCCCTTGGACTCGCGTCCAACGTCAGCGCCGAACCCAACGCCGAGATGCTGGCTAACAACTGCGCCGGCTGCCACGGTACCCACGGCAACAGTGTCGGCCCGGCCTCGCCCTCGATCGCCGAGATGGACCCGATCGTCTTCGTCGAGGTGATGGAAGGCTTCAAGAACGGCGAGATCGCCTCGACCATCATGGGCCGCATCGCCAAGGGCTACTCGACCTCGGAGTTCGAGAAGATGGCCGGCTACTTCAAGCAGCAGACCTATCGGCCGGCCGAGCAGTCCTTCGACACGGCACTCGCCGACAAGGGCGCCAAGCTGCACGACAAGTACTGCGAGAAGTGCCATGTCGAAGGCGGCAAGCCGCTCGCCGACGAGGAGGACTATCACATCCTCGCCGGTCAGTGGACGCCCTATCTCCAGTACACCATGTCGGACTTCCGCGAGGAGCGCCGGCCGATGGAAAAGAAGATGGCGAGCAAGCTCAGGGAATTGCTCAAGGCCGAGGGTGATGAAGGACTCGACGCACTCTTTGCCTTCTACGCCAGCCAGCAATAATCGGGGGAGACGGACATGACGTTGAACAGACGCGATTTCATCAAGACCTCGGGCGCTGCCGCGGCGGCGGTCGGTATCCTGGGTTTCCCGCACATCGCCTTCGGTGCCGGACGTAAGGTAGTCGTGGTCGGCGGCGGTACGGGCGGCGCGACGGCGGCCAAGTACATCAAGCTCGCCGACCCCGGCATCGAGGTCACGCTGATCGAGCCGAACAAGGATTACTACACCTGCTATCTGAGCAACGAAGTCATCGGCGGCGATCGTCAGCTCGAATCGATCAAGCAGGGCTACGATGGACTCCGGGCGCATGGCATCCAGGTGGTGCACGACAGTGCCACCGGCATCGATCCCGACAAGAAGCTGGTCAAGACCGCCGGTGGGGCCGAATTCGGCTACGACCGCTGCGTGGTCGCCCCAGGCATCGAGCTGATCTACGACAAGATTGAGGGCTACAGCGAGGAAGCAGCCTCCACGTTGCCGCACGCCTGGAAAGCCGGCGAGCAGACAGCCATCCTGCGCAAGCAGCTTGAGGACATGAAGGATGGTGGCACCGTGATCATCGCGCCCCCGGCCGCGCCCTTCCGCTGTCCGCCCGGACCCTATGAGCGCGCCAGCCAGGTCGCCCATTATCTGAAGGCCCACAAGCCCAAGTCGAAGGTCATCATCCTCGACAGCAGCCAGAAATTCTCCAAGCAGCCTCAGTTCACCAAGGGTTGGGAGCGGCTCTATGGTTTCGGCACCGAGAACGCCCTGATCGAATGGCATCCGGGGCCGGACGCGGCCGTGGTCAAGGTCGATGGCAGCGAGATGATGGTCGAGACCTTTTTTGGCGACGAGTTCAAGGCCGATGTCATCAACCTCATCCCGCCACAGCGCGCGGGTAAGATCGCGCAGATCGCCGGACTGACCAATGACGCCGGCTGGTGTCCGATCGACATCAAAACCTTTGAGTCCAAAATCCACGCCGGCATCCATGTGATCGGCGACGCCTGTATCGCCGCCGCCATGCCCAAGTCGGGCTATTCGGCCAACAGCCAGGGCAAGGTCGCCGCCGCCGCCGTGGTGGCGCTGCTCAAGGGCGAGGAGCCGGGCACGCCGTCCTATATCAACACCTGTTACTCGATCCTGGCGCCGACCTATGGGATCTCGGTCGCGGCCATCTATCGACCGGCCGCCGATGGTTCGGCCATCGAGTCGGTACCGGATTCGGGCGGCGTCACGCCGGTCGATGCGCCGGATTGGGTGCTGGAGCGCGAGGTGCAGTACGCCTATAGCTGGTACAACAACATCGTGCACGATACCTTCGGCTAAGCACGAGAGCGCAAGATCCCTGGATCTTGACTTCAAGGGGCCATTGGCCCCTTTTTTGTGGCTTCGGGTTCAATCGAGAGGCCAACGCCGACGATGTCAGACAGGATCTTAATGGAGACCGAGCAGGGTACCGGACCAGCCTGCCTGGGCGGATTGCCCGCAGCTCAGTGGTTTCGTGTCCAGCGCGAGTCGGCGCAGGCGCGTGGTCATCGTTTGACACTCTGGCTGCGCGGATCGCCTGAGTGGACGGCGGCTGGCGCACGCCGGGTCGTCGCGGCCCTGCCCGAACTCGATCGGGTCTGTCTCGCCGAGCGCCCGATCCTCGCCGAACCGAGCCGACCGCTACGCACGGCGACACGTCTGCTGGGTCAGGATCTGGAGCTCTTGATCCTCGACGTACATAGCGGATTCGACCCCGATGGCTTCGGGGCGGCCACGGGGGCGATTCGAGGCGGCGGACTTCTGGTTCTGCTGACGCCGCCCGTGGCCGAGTGGGCGTGCCGGCCTGATCCGCAGGCCGAGCGGATCGCGGTCTGGCCATTCGCGGCCACAGAATTGAGCCGAGGCTTCATCGCGCGTCTCATCAGCGTGCTGGAATCGGACCCGACTGTCGTGCGCATCGACCAGGACCATCTGGAGTCGATGATCGGGTCGGTTGAGGACACCTGTCTAACTGAGATCAGCCCCCTGGAGGCGGCCTCATCCCATGACCTGTCTCGTCCCTCCACACCCGATCAGGCTCTGGCTGTTGATGCCATCCTCAAGACGGCGCATGGACGTGCACGACGCCCGCTGGTCCTGACTGCGCATCGCGGACGCGGCAAAAGCGCGGCGCTCGGCCTGGCTGCCGGACGTCTCCTGGTCGAAGGCGGACGGCGTCTGCTGGTGACCGCACCAAGGCGTGCGGCCGTCGAGACGCTCTACCGTCATGCCGAGGCGGTCTGGATCGAGGCCGCGTACAGCGCCAGCCCCAGCAACACCTGTGACGCCGCGACCGGACTCCAGTCGCTCGCCTTCCACTCCCCCGCCGAACTGCTCGAACATGGCCCCGAGGCCGATCTGCTCCTGGTCGACGAGGCGGCCGGCATCCCGGCCCCCGTGTTGACGGCGCTGCTGGAACGCTATGGCCGCATCGTCTTTGCCAGCACCGTGCATGGCTACGAGGGCACCGGACGCGGATTCGAGATTTGTTTCCGCGACACCCTGGAGCGCCTGACGCCCAACTGGCGCGCCATCAGCCTGGACACGCCCATCCGCTGGGCGGACGACGATCCGCTCGAACCTCTGGTCTTTCGTGCGCTTCTGCTCGATGCGGCGCCGGCGCCACGCGAGGCCATCCTGGCCGGCGCCGCTGTCGATCCAGTCGACCCAAGCGCCGAGTGGCTCGATCGCGATGCCCTACTCGGCGACGAGGCGACACTGCGCGAACTCTTCGGCCTGCTGGTGCTCGCTCATTATCAGACCCGTCCGCTGGATCTGCGGATGCTGCTCGATGGACCCAATGTGCGCGTGCTGGTACTGCGCCAAGCCGGACATCTGGTCGGCACCCTGCTCGTTGCCGAGGAAGGCGGGATGCTCGATCCGGCGCTGCGTGCCGCCATCTTTCGCGGCCAACGCCGACCGCGCGGCCATCTGTTGCCACAAACGCTTTCGGCGCATGCGGGTTTGATGGATGCCCCGCTCCATCGCTATTGGCGCGTGATCCGCATCGTCGTGCACCCGGCCGTGACCGGACAGGGGCTGGGGCAGCGTCTGCTGGCCGAACTCGAACGCGCGGCCCGCATCGAACGAATCGATCTCCTGGGCGCCAGCTTTGGGGCCACGACCGAGCTGCTGGAGTTCTGGTGTGCCTGTGGTTTCGTGCCGGCTCAGATCGGCGTCAGCCGCAATGCCGCCAGCGGTGAACACGCGGCTGTGGTGCTTCGGGCCATCTCGGAGCAGGGCGCGCGGTTGCTTGAAAAGGCCCTCAGACGTCTGGCCTCCAGTCTGCCGGTCTGGTTGGCGGGTCCATTGCGAGCACTCGACTCCGTGATTGCGGCGACGATCATCGCCGCCCTGCCCCCGCCGGACACGGATGTGGCGGAGCTGACGTCACCAACGGCTGTGACTGACTGGCGACTTGAGCTGGAGGCCTTCGTCGAAGGACATCGGACGCTGGAGTCGAGTCTGCCGCTGCTGGCTGAACTGACGTACCAGCGTTTGGCTGCGGCGCTGAGTGCCGGCTGGATCGATCGGGATGAGTCCGCGCTGCTGGTCGCGGTCACGTTGCAATTCCAGCCGCTCACTGGACTGGCACGCCGTTTCGAGGCCCGAGGCCGCGAGGCGCTCCTGGCGCGACTGCGCCAAGTAGGCGGGCGACTCATCGGTCGATGACCCGAATCCCGCCCATAAAAAAAGCGCGACCCAGGGTCGCGCTCAAAAAATTACCACCAAAGGAGGATGGAGGAGTGTACTGGAGCCGAGAGCTTCAGTACATCAACAGTTTCTTATGTACTGAGATGATTGTCAACCATCCAAATCGATTTCAATCGCCCCAGCGTTTGACGAGTCTGTGTGAGACACCGAGATGGTCCAGGACGCGGGCGACCATGAAATCGACGATATCCTCGATCCGGCGCGGATTGTCGTAGAACCCCGGATTGGCCGGCATGATGGTCGCGCCCGCCTGAGCCAGACGCAGCATGTTCTCCAGATGAATGGTCGAGAATGGCGTCTCGCGCACGACCAGAATCAGCGGACGGCGCTCCTTGAGCGAGACATCCGCCGCGCGCTCGATCAAGCAACTCGACAGCCCGGCGGCCAGGCGGCCCAGCGTCCCCGCCGTACAGGGACAGACCACCATGGCCTCGGCCGGATGACTGCCGCTGGCCACGGGCGCGGTCCACTCCTGACGCCCGAACACCCGGAGCTGACCCGGCGCGGCCTGGAAACGTTCGCTCAGGAAGACTTCGGCCTCGTTGGCGCGCGCCGGCAGCTCCAGCCCGGTCTCCATCTTGACGACTACCTGGGCGGCCTGCGAGATCAGCAGATAGACCCGGATCCCGGAGCGGATCAGGCATTCGATCAGGCGCAGACCATAGTGCGCACCAGACGCCCCTGTGAGCGCGACCGTGATCGTCCGTGGCCAGTCCCAGTCCGGTCGGCGATCTTCGATCGACTCAGCGGCTGTATTTGACACGCAGTGCATCCAGAAGTCGTTGATGGATACCGCCAAAACCACCGTTGCTCATGACCAGGATCTGATCGCCCGGTTGACTGTCAGCCACTACCTGCTCGACGAGCGGCTCGATGGCCGTCTGTACTGCCAGCCGTTCGCCCAAACCGGCGAGCACGGCGGCCGCGTCCCAGCCCAGATCCGGCGGCGCATGAAGATAGACCTGATCAGCCGTCTCCAGCGAGGCCGCCAGCTCGGCATTGTGCGTGCCCAGACGCATGGTGTTGGAACGTGGCTCCAGCACCGCCAGAATCCGCTGCTCTCCGACCCGGCGACGCAGGCCGTCGAGCGTGGTGGCGATGGCGGTCGGATGATGGGCGAAGTCGTCGAAGACACAGATACCCTCCACCTCGCCGCGCAATTCCAGACGGCGCTTCACGCCCTGGAAGCGTCCGAGCGATTCGATGGCCACGCCGACCGGAACGCCGGCATGACGCGCCGCGGCCAGGACCGCGAGCGCGTTCTGGACATTGTGCAGTCCACTCTGTCCCCAATCGACGACACCAGCCTCGACGTCGTGCAGCCAGACCCGAAAGCGCGAACCGTCCGGCTCGATCAGCTCGGCGCGCCAATCGCCCTCGGCACCGAAGGTCTCACGCGGCGTCCAGCAGCCGAGACCGATGACCGTATCCACCGCCGGTACCCCGGCCGGATGCACGATCAGCCCGCTGCCCGGAACGGTACGCACCAGATGATGAAACTGACGCTGGATCTGCCCCAGATCCTCGAAGATGTCGGCATGATCGAACTCCAGATTATTGAGGATGAGCGTGCGCGGGCCGTAATGGACGAACTTGGAGCGCTTGTCGAAAAAGGCCGTGTCGTATTCATCCGCTTCGACGACGAAGAAGGGCGCTGACCCTAAACGCGCTGAGACGCCGAAATCGTGCGGCACGCCACCGATCAGGAATCCAGGATCGAGTCCGGCATCCTCCAGCACCCAGGCCAGCATACTGGCCGTGGTCGTCTTGCCGTGCGTGCCGGCCACGGCCAGCACCCAGCGCTCGCGCAACAGGTTCTCGCGCAGCCACTCGGGGCCGGAGCAATAGCGCATGTCGCGGTCGAGCATGGCCTCGACGGACGGGATGCCGCGCTTCATGGCATTGCCGACCACCACCACATCGGGCGGCGGATCGAGATGTGCGGCCTCATAGCCCTGCATGAGTTCGATCCCGGCCGCTTCCAGTTGGGTGCTCATGGGCGGATAGACATTGGCGTCCGACCCCGTGACCCGATGACCCAGTGCACGCGCCAGCAGTGCGATTCCACCCATGAAGGTGCCGCAGATTCCAAGGATGTGTAGATGCATGAGTGGGTTCCGAAAAGGCCGGTAAGCTGGAGTGTCCGCAGCGTCGAGGTGTCAGACACCGCTGAAAAGGCTGCTCACCAGGGTGACAGCCACGATCTGGAAGGCCACAGCGATCGCCGAACCCTGACCGAGCGTGATGGAGAAGGCGTGTCTCAGGATATGGCCCGTGACCAGGATGCCCCAGATCACCAGGCCCAGCAGCAGGAAGGCGCCGAGCGCGGCCAGATCGCTCTCCTGGCTGCCGGTCGGATTGAGGCTGAGCGGCGGAATGGCCACCAGACCGAGCATCGCGCCGCTGCCGAGCAAGGCCGTGGCCGTTTGCAGAAAACGCGGGCGCCGCTTGAGCTGTGTCAGTGCCGCATAGAGTGCCATCAGCATCAGCAGGATCTCAGCGAGACCTTGAAGCAGGCTCGTCAGCCAGGAGAGTCCGGCCGTAATCCCGACCAGCACACCAATCACCAGATCGGCGAGCAGCACCACCCCCAGAAGCATCTCAGAGGCTGGCAGATCCTGCGGCGGACGGCGCAGCAGACAGAGTTCGACGAAAAACTTGATCAGGGCCTGCACAAGAAGACTTCCCGGCTCACTCGATAGAATGACATATCGCCCATGATAACCACACCGGCTCCAAATACGGAGCACTATCGACAGACGGCGCTCGATCGGCGCGCTTAAAGCCATTGTAACTTCGTCGCCGACCATTATATATTTCACCGGGTTCGAGGCCGTGACCTTGGCCATCCCCCAAGACCTCCCGACACATCCTCCCAAACAGTATCCAGACCGGCACCGGTCGAAAATTGATGAGGCTCGAAGTGAACCCGCGCTTGAAGGTCATTGCCTGCTGTATAGCGATTGCGTCCCTGTTGCTTTCGGCCTGCGCGAGCGGCCCGAAAACCGCGTCCGATGGATCGATGCCGTCGAGCGGTCCGCCGATCGATACGGCGCTTCTGCCGCATCTGATGCTGCCGGGCGCTACCATGGACGAGGTCAGATCGCTGGCCCTGGGCGCGGCACGCAGTCGTGGCTGGACGGTCAGGCTCACCGATTCGACCAACGATCGTCTGGTCGTCGAGCGTCCGGCGGATGCCTCGATCCTGGCGCTGGCCACGCCTGGCATGGTCACCGCGCCTGGATCGATGCTCGAAGTCACGACCCTGCTCAAGGACGATGGCGGCGGTCTGGAGGTTGCCACTCTGGCCGAGGTCGTCACTCCGCCCTATGATGGACGTCCGGCGGCGCGCCTCGACTACACCGAGCAGTTCCGCGACCCGCTCATGCAGTCGCTCGAGTCGTTGCGTGAACGCTGGATGCGTGATCGCGAGCGTCTGGCGCGCGCGGCGCCACCGCCTGAAGGTTGGAAAAGTGCCTGGGAGGAGCCATCCACGCCGGAAACCGCCCCCACGACCGTCGCAGATGCGGTCGAGTTCGCCGATGACGCCGAGACGGCTCAAGCCAAACCGCCAACGCCAATTGCGCCAGCGGCGGCAAGCACGAGCATGAGCATGAGTACGCCCTCGACCGCGCCGCGCGTGAGCACCGGGACCAGCGTGCAAAGCCCCCTGCCCCAGGCCAACACTGGCTCCGGCATTCCGATTCCAACCTATGCTCGACCAGCGCCCGAGTGGAAAGGCCCCTCGCCTGCCCCGGCCCCGGCGGTCAACACACAGGTAGCCGCGCGGGAGAACATGATGTCACTGCCGTCGACAGCCACGACCGGCGCGCGCGTACTCTGGTCAGCCAATGCCGAACAATATGCCCGCCAGCGTGGTTGTCAGGTCTCAGCGGGTGGAGCCCAGTTGATCGAGTCGCGTCAGGATGGTGAAGTGCATAGAGTTCCCTGTCAGGGCAGCGACAGTTTTCTGATCCACTGTCAGGACGGTCTCTGCCAAGGGCTTCTTTAGCCGGCAGCCCTGGTGCCACTCTGGCTGAACGCGATCGATCAAACGCCCACGAATACCGAGATCTAAACCCATGCCCCATACCAACCTAGAGCGAGTCATCGCCCTAGCTGGCATCTATCAGGCCGTCAACTGTGTCACCCGCATCGCCCGTCAGGGTTCGGCCGACTCTGAGAGTATGCAGCCCTGTATCCATAGTCTGTTCCAGGTCGATGCCGAAAACGTCGAATTGGTTTTTGGCGAGCCGGGCGCACTGGCCAATGGCGCGCGCCAGCTCGTCGCTCAGTTGACCGGGCAGCCCGAGCGCGACCTGGAGATGACCCGCTATGTGGTCCAGGTCATCAAGCTCGAACGCGAACTGGCCAGGCGCCCCGATCTACTCGCGATCCTCGGAGACGGTATCCGCGAGGCCGAGGCCAAGCGCGCCCATTTCGACCTGCTTCATCTGAACCTGCTGGCCCATTTCGCCGAACTCTACAGCCAGACGCTCAGTCATCTGCAGCCGCGTATCCTGATCCACGGCGATCCGCTGCATCTGCGCAACCCCGACCACCAGAACCGCCTCCGCGCGCTGCTGCTCGCCGCCGTGCGCTCGGCGCGGCTGTGGCGTCAGGTCGGCGGCTCGCGCTGGCAACTGCTGTTTTGGAACCGACCGATCCTGGACGACGCGCGCCGTTATATCCAAGGCACCTCCTGCTTGGATTCGGATCGCGAGCGGATCGAATGAGGCCGCTCGCGCTACGCACCTCGCAGATCATCTGGCTGGCGACCGCCAGCCTGGCCGTAGTCGTCGGCATCGCCCTCGCGACCCGAGCCGCCACCCAACAGCTCCAGACCCAGTTCGCCTTCGAAAGCGAGCAGGCGGTTGCGCTCAACGCCGTCATTCTGGAACGGATGCTGATCGAGGTCAGCCGCGACCTGCGCTATCTGGCGCAAAGCCGCGCATTGGCCGACGCGATCGAAGACACGAGTGCCCCACGGCTCGACAGTGTGTCTGGCGATTGGCGTCTCTTCGTCTCGGCCAAGCCGCAATACGACCAGATCCGCTGGATCGATAAGCACGGTTGGGAGCGTATCCGCGTCAATCAGTCGCCGAACGGCCCGGTAGCCGTACTGGACACGGAGCTACAGAACAAAGCCGATCGCTACTACTTCACCGACGCCATGCGGCTGCCGGCCGGCGACATCTATGTCTCGCCGCTGGATTTGAACATCGAGCACGGCGTCATCGAACAGCCGCGCAAGCCGATGCTGCGTCTGGCCAAGCGTCTGTTCGATCGCGACGGCAACAGTCATGGCATCGTCATCGTCAACTATCTGGCCCTGAATCTGCTCGAAGCCCTGGTTAATCTGCACAGATCCGACATCTGGCTACTCAATCGGGACGGCTATTGGCTCCGCGCTACCAACGCGGCCGACGAATGGGGGTTCATGTTCGCGCGACCGGATCTCACGCTGGCGCAGCGCTATCCGGCGGCCTGGGCGCGCATCGTCCAGGATCGAAGCGGACAGTTCGAGACGGCAGACGGCCTCTGGAGCTTCGATACCCTGATACCCGCCTTGGTGATGGCCGGCGATCGGGGCGCGCGCCTGTTCGCGCCCGGTACGCCGGCATGGCTGGACAGCACCTCGAGCACCGCCGATGGCCGCGAGTTCTGGAAAGTGGTCAGGCATGTGCCGCTGAGTGAATACAGCGCCGAGCTCCAGGCGATCTGGCTGCGCTATGGCGGTTTGCTGCTCGGCCTGCTGGCGATCGTCTTCGGGTCCGCTCGCGCCCTGCAGCGCAGTCAGCTTCGCGAGATCGAGGCCCACGAAGCCATGGCGCGTCTCGAAGCCGCCGAGGCGCGCGCTGCCAGCGAGGCCAAGAGCGCCTTCCTCGCCAACATGAGCCACGAAGTGCGCACGCCGATGAACGCGGTACTCGGTTTTCTCGACATGCTGCTCGACACCCCGCTCGCTCACGAGCAGCGCGCCCTGGTGCAAAAGATCAAGAACTCGGCGCGAGCACTGCTGGACATCATCAACGATATTCTCGACTTCTCCAAGATCGATGCCGGCAAGGTGGAACTGGAGTCGACGCCGTTCCAGCTCGAACGGGTGCTGCGCGAATGCGTCGAGCTGTTCGATATCGCCGCAGCCGAGAAAGGTCTGGAGATGATCATCGACGCTCCCGCGACACTTGCTGGACGCTATTGCGGCGATCCGCTGCGATTGAGCCAAATCCTCAACAACCTGATCGGCAACGCCATCAAGTTCACCGCGCGCGGGAGCGTGGTGATCGCCGTGCGGGCCTTCGGCGACGAAGACACGCGGCGCCGGCTGCGCTTCGAGGTGCGTGACACCGGGATCGGCCTGAGTTCCGAGCAGGCGGCGCGGCTGTTCCAGCCCTTCACCCAGGCCGACGTCTCCACCACGCGCCGCTTCGGCGGCACGGGTCTCGGGCTGAGCATCTGCAAAGGTCTCGTCGAACTGATGGGAGGAACGATCGGCGTCGAAAGCCGTGAGGGCGAGGGAGCAACCTTCTGGTTCGAGCTGCCGCTCGCGGTCGCAGATGCCGGCGGGTCGGCACTGCCGGATGCCGTCTTGAGCAAGCCAGTCGCCTCCTCACCGCTCTTCGATGCCATCGCCGTCGATCTCCAGGCGCACGCCGCGCGGATCCGGGGCGCCGAGTTGCTGCTGGTGGAAGACAACCCGACCAACCAGGAGATCGCGCAAGCGATACTGCGCAAGATGGGACTGCGGGTGAGCGTGGCCAACAATGGCCGCGAAGCCTTGGAGTGGCTCGCCGAGCATGAGGCCGAGCTGATCCTCATGGATCTGCAGATGCCGGTAATGGACGGACTCGAAGCCACTGCGGCCATCCGCGCCACCGACTGGGGCCGGGAACGGCCGATCATCGCCATGACCGCCGCGGCCTTTCCGGAAGACCGTCAGCGTGTGCTCGACGCGGGCATGAACGACTATGTCAGCAAGCCCATCGATCCACAGCAACTGCTCATCACTCTGCTGCGCTGGCTGCCGGCGCGCCCCGACACCGCCGCCCCGACACCGCCGGCGGCGGAAACCGAGTCCATCACGACTGCGTCATCGGTCGCGGCGCCGACAACGCCGGAGATCCGGCTTGCGGGCTTCGATCTGGCCGCGACCCGGCGCCGCCTGGATTGCGATGACCCCTTGCTGACCCGGATCCTGCGTGGATTCATGCACGACTTTGCGGACTGGCCGGCCGAGTTCGCCGCCGCGCGTGCCGAGAACGAGACGAGCTGTCTGCAACGCTTGGCCCACACCCTGAAGGGTGCCGCCGGCAATGTCGGCGCCGTCGAGGTCGCGGCAACGGCCGAGGCACTCGAGCATGCACTGACCCAAGGGGCGGACGCGAACCGGATCGACGACCTCCATGCACAGTGTCTGGCCGCGCTGAGTGCCGCCATTGAGTCACTGCGCGATTTTCTGGCCACAGAGACGCCGGCGTCGGCCATCGAGCCCTGAGCGCGTCGCGATCATGTCGATTTCGTTGCAGTGCAGCATATGGAATATCCGACCACCGGACGCTAGAATCGAGTACTCCAAACGATAAAGAACCGTTCCATACCACCGGAGCCCTCGATGCCCAATAGCTTCAACGCCAAGTCCACCCTGAACGTCGCCGGCCAGGAGTACGAGATCTTCAAGCTCGACGCCGTGCCCAACAGCGCGCGCCTGCCGTTCTCGATCAAGATCCTGCTGGAGAACCTGCTGCGTAACGAGGACGGCGTGACCGTCACGCGCAAGGACATCGAGTACTTCAGCCAGTGGAACCCCCAGGCCGAGCCGGACAAGGAGATCCAGTACCGCCCGGCGCGCGTGCTGATGCAGGACTTCACCGGCGTGCCGGCGGTGGTGGATCTGGCGGCGATGCGCGATGCCATGCGCGTGCTCGGCGGCGATCCGACCAAAATCAACCCGCTCCAGCCCGCCGAGCTGGTCATCGACCATTCGGTGCAGGTCGATCACTTCGGCTCGGATGGCGCCTTCGCCCTCAACGCGGAGCTTGAGTTCCAGCGCAATCAGGAGCGCTACAAGTTCCTGAAATGGGGCCAGCAGGCGTTCGACGGCTTCAAGGTCGTGCCGCCCGACACCGGCATCGTGCATCAGGTCAATGTCGAGTATCTGGCGCGCGTGGTCTTCCCCAAGTTGCTCGACGGCAAAACCCAGGCCTATTTCGATACCTGTGTCGGCACCGACTCGCATACGACCATGGTCAATGGCATCGGTGTGCTTGGCTGGGGCGTGGGCGGCATCGAGGCCGAGGCGTCGATGCTCGGTCAGCCGGTGTCGATGCTGGTGCCCAAGGTCGTGGGCTTCAAACTCACCGGCACTCTGAAGGAAGGCGTGACCGCGACCGATCTGGTGCTGACCATCGTCGAGCAACTGCGCAAGCATGGCGTGGTCGGCAAGTTCGTCGAGTTCTACGGCCCGGCGATCGCCAGCCTGCCGATGGGCGAGCGCAACACCATCGCCAACATGGGGCCTGAGTATGGCGCGACCTGCGGACTGTTCCCCATCGATCAGGTCACGCTCGACTATCTGCGTCTGACCGGACGCGACGAGCATCAGATCGCGCTGGTCGAAGCCTACTGCAAGGCGCAGGGCGTATGGCACACAGCCGATGCGCCCGAGGCCGCGTATTCCGAGACCCTGGAGCTGGATCTGGGCGACGTGGTGCCCTCGCTCGCCGGACCGAAGCGTCCGCAGGATCGCGTCGCGCTGACCGATATGGCGAGCCACTTCCCCAAGGCGCTCGCCGCGCTCAAGGCCGAACGCAATCTGCCGACCAAGGGGCCAGCCAAGGCGCTGATCGACGGCCAGGAGGTCGAGATCTCGGACGGCTCGATCGTGGTCGCGGCCATCACCTCCTGTACCAATACCTCGAACCCGAGCGTGCTGATCGGCGCGGGACTGGTGGCCAAAAAAGCGGTCGAGCTGGGGCTGAAGCGCGCGCCCTGGGTCAAGACCGCCTTCGGTCCCGGCTCGATGGCCGTCACCCGCTATCTCGACCGCGCCGGACTGACCGAGCCGCTCAAGACGCTCGGCTTCCACAACGTCGGCTATGGCTGCACGGTCTGTATCGGCAACACCGGCCCGCTGCCCGAGCCGGTCTCCAAGGCCATCGCCGACAATGAGCTGTGCGCGGTCTCGATCCTGTCGGGCAACCGCAACTTCGAGGGCCGGGTCCATGCCGAGGTGCGCATGAACTATCTGGCCAGCCCGCCGCTGGTCGTGGCCTATGCCATCGCCGGTCGCATCGACATCGATCCCTACAACGACCCGCTGACCACGGATGCCAAGGGCAACCCGGTCTATCTCAAGGACATCTGGCCGACTCAGGACGAGGTCAAAGCCGCCATCGCCGAGTTCGTCACGCCCGCTGAGTTTACGGCCGCCTATGCCGATGTGTTCGCCGGAGACACGCGCTGGCAGTCGCTTGACGCCGTGGCCACCCAGACCTATGACTGGCCGGCCGATTCGACCTATATCCAGGAACCGCCCTATTTCAAGGGTATGAGTCTGGAGGTCGCCCCGGTCGAAGACATCAGCGGCGCACGCTGCCTGGCCGTGCTCGGTGACTCCATCACCACCGACCACATCTCGCCCGCCGGTTCGATCAAGCCCAACTCGCCGGCCGGCAAGTATCTGATCGAGCATGGTGTGGACCCGAAGGACTTCAACAGTCTCGGCTCGCGGCGCGGCAACCACGAGGTCATGATGCGCGGCACCTTCGCCAACATCCGGCTCCGTAACCTGATGGCGCCGGGCACCGAAGGCGGCGTGACCCTGCATCAGCCCAGCCAGGAACAGATGTCGATCTATGACGCGGCCATGCAGTATCAGGCCGAGGGTACGCCCGCCATCGTCATCGCCGGTAAGGAATACGGCTCGGGTTCCTCGCGCGACTGGGCGGCCAAGGGGCCGCGTCTGCTCGGCATCCGCGCCGTCATCGCCGAAAGCTATGAGCGTATCCACCGCTCCAATCTGGTCGGCATGGGCATCCTGCCGCTTCAGTTCATGGCGGGTGACAATGCCGCTGCGCTCGGCCTGACCGGCACCGAGACCTTCGACATCGTCGGTCTGAACGGCGGCGAGGCCAAGCAGGTCGAAGTCCGTGCGACTGGTGCCGATGGGTCGGTGAAGACCTTCCAGGCGCGGGTGCGTATCGATACGCCGAACGAGGTGGATTACTACCGTCACGGCGGTATCCTTCAGTACGTACTGCGCAAGCTCGCGGCCTGAGCCTGGGTGATTCACAGCCTGGACGTTCCCTTCCCCCGCCTGGGGAAAGGGAACACAGCCATCGGGGAAGGCTGTGTCATCGTGGTCTGAAAACCGCGCCAAGCTGGATGGCGATGCTCGCATCTGGGTGGTTGGGCAAGGACTACAGGATGGCCTGGAGCACTTGGTCATGTTTGACGCTGTGGCCGGTCGGAGATTCGGTCAACCCGTCAGCGGGAGCTATCGTGATCGCGTGCAGATCCCCAATGATTGGGTCGCTGCGCTTTCGGAGCGCCCACGCAGATTCGTTCTGCACCACAACCACCCGGACAGCGTTTCTCTGTCGCTACGAGATGTATCGCAACTCTCCAAGAAAGGGATTGCCGAAATCGTGGCGGATGGCCATGATGGTTCCTGGTTTGCCGCGCAGCCAGGCGAGAACATGAGCCGGTTCGAGGCCGTTTTGAGCGCTGTCGACTCGGCGATGTTCAAGGCTGTTCGTGAGGCGCAGCGGCGCGGAGCTTCGCTCTCCGGCGTGGAGGCGCATATCGTCAATATGGCGCTGCAACGAGCGGGGATCATCGGCTATCGCTTCGAGCTTTCCGCACCGAAGGCGAATTTCATGCGGCAGGAGTCCGAGTTAGCGTCTCGGATTGTCGAACAGTTGGTGGCTTCTATTGTGAGGGTTCGAACATGATGTTGATTGATGCACCTGAATACTCAGCCGGTCAAGCCGCTTGGGAGCGGTACGTCGAGACGCTGTCACGTTTCGCGCAAAGGAATTCCGATCCGGACGTACTGGCCGAGATCGAGCGCGCCCACCGCATTCTCGCCCTGTTTGCCGAGGATTCGGCCATAGAAGAAGCGGCTTGATCCGCCCGCCAAGACATCGACCGTCGAACGCCGACCGCACAGGCGTTCGCCCAGCAGAGGCGGCGAACCCATGTCCGTGATCCTCGATCTCACCATCTTCCCGACTGATCAGGGGAGCAGTCTCAGCCGGTTCGTCGCGCCTGTGATCGCCATGATCCGCGACAGCGGCTTCGAGCATCAGCTCTCGTCCATGGGCACCCAGGTCGAAACCGACACCCTGCCCGAAGCACTAGCCATCATCGAGCGCGCCAACGCCATCCTGGAGGGATTCGGCGCCGAGCGTGTCTATGTGATCGCCAAGTTCGACATCCGCCCTGGAACGCGCGGACGCCTGACCGGCAAGCTCGACTCGGTGCGCCGCCAGCTCGACGCGCCTGCGGCAGAGCGCCCATGAAGGTCGCCATCTTCTCCGATGTTCAGGGCAATCTGCCGGCCATGGATGAGGCCATCGCGCGCATCCTCGACTGGGGGCCGGATCTGGTGGTCATGGCCGGGGATCTCATCAATCGCGGCCCCAGCAGTCTGGCTTGTCTGGAACGCTTCGACGCACTGAGGCGCACGCGCGGCTGGCTGCCGGTCAACGGCAATCACGAGACCTGGATCCTACGCTGCGGACGCGAGCCGCCGGGCGACGCGCTGGAAGCCGAAATGCGCCTGTTCGCCGACTGGACCTATCGGCAGGTCCAGCCCCGGCTCGATGCGCTCGTCGACTGGCCGGATCATCTCTGTTTCAACGCCGGTGCCGACGATTCCTGGGTGCATGTCACACACGGCACCATGGTCAGCAATCGTCACGGCATCGGCGCCCGCTCAACGGACGAGGAACTGCGCGGCACACTGCCGACCGATCTGGCGCTCTTCGTCACCGCCCACACCCATCGCCCGCTGGAGCGCGTGCTCGACGGGCTGCCCATCCTCAATGTCGGCTCGGTCGGTTCGCCCTTCGATGGCGATCCGCGCGGGAGCTTCGCGTTGCTGACCTTCGAGCACGGTGCCTGGAACTGGGAGATCGTGCGCTTCGCCTATGACCGCCAACAGGCCGCGCGCGACTTCGACGATCTCGGCTTCGTCGAGCACGGCGGGCCGCTAGCGCGCATCCTGTTCGAGGAATGGAAACGCGCCCGACCGCTGATGCCGCTGTGGCGTCGCGATTTCGAGCCGGCGGTGCTGGCCGGCGAGCGTGCGCTGCAACCGGCGGTCGATGAATTCCTGTCGACGCTCGATTGAGCGACAACGGCAATGATCGACGGAACAGACTGCACGCATTCAACGCATTGAACGACACGCACCGAAAATCATTGAATGAACGACTCAGACACACTCTCACGCTTCCTCTTCGAACACGCCGGCATTCGCGGCAATTTGCTCCATCTGGACGCGAGCTGGCGTGCGGTGCTGGAGGCGCATCCCTATCCCGAGCCTGTGGCGTCGCGGTTGGGCGAAGCACTGGCGGCGGCCTCGCTGCTGGCGGCGACCATCAAGTTCGAGGGTTCACTGATTCTCCAGATTCAAGCCTCCGGCCCCATCCGCACCCTGGTCGCCCAGGCCACGCACGCGCGCACGGTGCGCGGTCTGGCACGCTGGGAGGGCGAGGTTCCGGTCGCCGATTCGCTGAGCGAGCAGTTCGGTGAGGGACAACTGGTGCTCACCATCGACCAGGGCCGAGGTCAGCCCTATCAGGGCGTGATCCCACTGGCCGGCGCGCGCCTGACCGACGCCATCGAGCACTATTTCAGCGATTCCGAGCAGATCCCGACCCGACTGTGGCTGGCAGCGGGTCCGTCGCGCGCCTCAGGCCTTTTGCTGCAACGCCTGCCCGAGGCCGATGCGACCGAAGAGGACTGGAATCGCGTGACCCTGCTCGCCGATACCCTGACGTCCAAAGAACTCCTGGGCCTGTCGACCGAACCACTGCTGCACCGACTTTTCCACGAGGAAACCGTGCGCCTGTTCGAGCCGGAGCCTGTGTCCTTTCGCTGCGGCTGCGCGCGCTCGCGCATCGCCGATATGATCAAGCTGCTCGGCGAATCCGATGTCGACAACCTGCTCGACGAACAGGGTGCCGTCGAGGTCACTTGCGAGTTCTGCAATCGGCTCTATCGCTTCGATCCGGTCGATGCGCGCCAGCTCTTTGCCAGCACGACCTGTCACGAGCCGCCGGCCACCCAGCAATGACCCGATAAGGCCCGCCCCCACAAACATCGGCTACCGGCATCACGACATCGCAGGCTATACTCCTGACCAGACAGACTAGTTTGATACAGGAGGGTATGATGCGTGAATGGGCCTTACAAGATGCCAAGGCACGTCTGAGTGAAGTCGTGCGCCTCGCGCTCGAACACGAACCGCAAGAGATCACCGTGCGCGGTGAGCCGGCCGTCGTGGTGCTGTCGCGCGAGGATTACGACCACCTGACCCAGCCGCGCGAGTCATTGGTGGCGTTCATGCGCCGTTCGCCGTTGTATGGCGCCGATGATCTCGAATTCACGCGCGATTCCAGCCTGACGCGCGAGATTGAGCTGTGAACTACCTCATCGATACCAACGCGCTCTCGGAGCTGAAGAAGCGCCGACCCAATGCCAACGTGGAGCGCTGGTTCGCCGATCAGCCGGCGGCCTCGCTCTATCTGTCCGTACTCACGTTGGGTGAATTACGCAAGGGGATCGCGGCCATGCCCGAAGGCGCGCGCAAGAACTCCTTCTCCGCCTGGCTGGAGCGCGAAGTCCCGTGTTATTTCTCTGGTCGTATTCTCGATGTTGGTGTGCGCGTGGCGGATCGCTGGGGGCGATTGTGCGCCGAGGCAGGCCGCCCACTTCCAGCCATCGACAGCCTGCTGGCTGCAACGGCCCTCGAACATGGCCTGACGCTGGTTACGCGCAACCTGGACGATTTCGCACTACCGGGTGTTCGAGTCGTCAATCCCTGGCAAACGGGTGCGTCCTGAGTGTTTTGACGTGAGCTTGCGATCTAAAGCAGGTGACGAGTCGAGGCTAGCATCATAAAATTCGAATGTTATAAATTGAGAACGGCACGCAACGCCGCTATCTAGCCAACCACACGAAATCTTGATGACAGAGAGGAGCAAGATATGGCCATCGAGGTCAAAGGCCGCACCATCGCTACGACTGATACCGGGTATCTGGAGAACCACGCCGACTGGGACGAGGATGTCGCTCGCAAGATCGCGGAGGGCGAAGGCATCGAGCTGACCGACAAGCACTGGGACGTGATCAACTATCTGCGCGACGAATACATCAACAACGGCCAGAACCAGCCGATGGAGCGCGTGGTGCTCAAGGACATGGGCAAGATGTGGGGCAGCAAGCCTACCAGTAAGGATCTCTACCAGCTCTTCCCGCTGGCGCCCACCAAGCAGGGCACCAAGATCGCCGGACTGCCGGCGGTCAAGCGCAAGGGCGGTTACTAAACCGAAACCGTCGAGGCGCGAAGCCAAGTATCGAAATCCTTCGCGCCTTGGCGGTTCAAACCGCTCTTTCCCGCCCTATCAGTCCGCGATCGTCCCCGCTAACTGACGCACACGCCGCACCATGGCTTCCAGCCCATTGCGCCGCGTCAGACTCAGATGCTGATCGAGTCCGACCTGCTTGAAGAACGCTTCGACATCGAACGCCAGGATGTCGCGCGCCTGTTGTCCCGAGTAGAGCTGCTGGAGCAGCGCGATCAGGCCGCGCACGATGTTGGCGTCGCTGTCGGCCAGGAATTCGATGACATCCGCCGTGCCGGGCCGGACACGCGCGGCGATGTGGACCTGACTCTGACAGCCGTGTACTGCATTGACCTCGGTCTTGAGCGATGCGGGCATGGGCGGCAACTGGTCGCCCAGGTCGATGATGTGCTGATGACGCATCGGCCAGTCGGGCAGCAGTTCAAAGACCTCGGCGATCTCGGCGGCGGCGGCTTGGGGTGAATCGGCCACGGCGGTCGGATAGCTGGGGGTCTGCTCTGTTTCCTCCCCGCTGCCAAGGCTTACACTGTCCCCAACGGTTGCTGTACGTCGCTGACGGCTCGCTGACTCGCGGATCTCGCTCAGCGCCTCGGCTAATGTCTCGATCTCGTCCAGACGGTTGTAGACGCCGAAGGAGGCGCGCGCCGTCGAGGTCACGCCGAGCCGATCCATGAGCGGCTGACAGCAATGATGCCCGGTACGGATACAGAGGCCGCGCAGATCGAGCGCGGTGCCGATGTCGAGCGTGGCGATCGGCGGATCGCTCATCACCCAGGAAATCACACCGCTCTTGTGCCGCGCCCGGCCCTTGATCTCCAGCCCTGGAATCCGCGCCAGCCGTTCAGTGGCCTGATGCAGTAGAACCTGCTCATGCGCCCCGATCACCGCCAGTCCGATCGACTCGACCCAGTCGATGGCCGATGCCAGCCCAACCGCGCCCGAGATATGCGGCGTGCCGGCCTCGAACTTGTTGGGCAGTCCGGCATAGGTGGTGCGCTCGAAGGTGACGCGCTCGATCATATCGCCCCCGCCCTGATAGGGCGGCATGGACTCCAGCAACCGACGTTTGCCGTAAAGCACGCCGATTCCGGTCGGTCCATAGAGCTTGTGCCCTGAGAACACATAGAAATCGGCATCGAGCGCCTGGACGTCCGTCGGACCGTGCGCGACCCACTGCGCCCCATCGATCAGCACCAGCGCCCCGACAGCATGGGCGGCGGCGATGATCTCGGCGACCGGGTTGATGGTGCCGAGCGCGTTGGAGACCTGATTGACCGCCACCAGCCGCGTGCGTGGCGAGAGCAGGCGCTGGCAGGCCTCCAGATCCAGATCACCGGCGTCGTCGATCGGGATGACGCGGATACGCGCCCCCGTGGTCTCGGCGACCATCTGCCAGGGCACGATGTTGGAATGATGCTCCAGGGTCGAGAGCAGGATCTCATCGCCGGGCTGGAGCGTGGTCCGGCCCCAGGTGGCCGCCACCAGATTGATCGATTCGGTCGCGCCGCGCGTGAACAGACACTCGACCGGATCAGCGGCATTCAGGAAGCGGGCAACCCGCTCGCGTGCCTCTTCGTACATCCGGGTCGCGGTGCGCGAGAGCTGGTAGGCGCCGCGATGGATGTTGGCATGATGGCCGCGATGGTAGTCGGCCACGGCTTCGATCACGCGCGCGGGCTGCTGAGTGCTGGCGGCGCTGTCGAGATAGATCAGGGGTTGGTTCTGATTCGATGGGTTCAGAATGGGGAACTGGGCGCGGATCGCCTCCACGTCGAGCGTGGAGTGATCCGCGTATTCGGGAGAGGTGTTGAGCATCATGTCGGCTGTCTGTCCAGGAGCTGGCTCGCTGAGGGGTGCGGTCACTGAATTGCCCCGCATCAACAACGACCTGGAACAGGTCTTGGGGGGCCTTGCGCCATTACAAACGGCGTATCACAGGACGCAAGACCCCCGTCCCAAGTCTGCTCATGCGCGGAGCTGTGCGAGTGATCGCCGCGCTGTCGGTGGTGAGGATCCTGGACACCAGGTCTCCAACATGGGGATCAGGGCTGTCCGTTTGACTCGCGGAAGAAGCGGAAGAAGTCCGAGTCGGGTTCCAGCACCATCACACTCCCGCCCTGCCCAAAGCTCTCGCGATAGGCGGCGAGACTGCGATAGAAGGCATAGAACTCGGGATTCGCGGTAAAGGCCTGAGCATAGATATCGGCCGATCGCGCATCACCCTCACCTCGGATCTCCTCGGACTCCTTGTAGGCTTCGGCGATGATGACGGTCCGCTGACGGTCGGCATCGGCGCGGATGCGCTCAGCGGCCTCCGCACCCTTGGCGCGCAGATCGCGGGCCACGCGCTCGCGCTCAGCGCGCATGCGCTGATAGACCGACTCGCTGACCTCGGGCGGCAGATCGATTTGCTTGACCCGTACATCGATGACCTCGACACCGAGATCGGCGGCATTGGCATTGACGTCCTTGGTCAGCGACTCCATCAGCGCCAGACGGTCGTCCGAGACCACTTCCTGGATGGTGCGCTTACCGAACTCGTCGCGCAGACTGGTGTTGATGCGCTCGGAGAGCAGTCGGCTGGTGCGCGCGTTGTTGCCGCCGGTCGAGCGCAGGAACTGTGCTGGACGTGCGATGCGCCACTTGGCATAGGAGTCGACGATCAAGTCTTTCTTCTCGATCGTCAGGAAACGCTCGGGTTGCGAATCGAGTGTTTGCAGACGCCGGTCGAACTTGCGGATCTGGTTCAGGATTGGAATCTTGAAGTGCAGCCCGGGCGCATAGGTATCGGAGACGATCTCACCCAGACGCAGCTTGAGCGCGACCTCGTACTCGCGCACCACGAAAGTGAAGCTGGAGAAGAAGATCACCACCGCGGCCAGACCGATCGGCAGCCAGGTCTTGAGCAGATTGGAATGGCTCATCAGCGTACCCTCCGCTCACGATCGACCGCCCGCCGTGGCGGCTCGGTCCGTTCGGGCATCGCCAGCGGACCATTGGCGATGGGTTGATTCGGCGACTGGGTTGGGTTCTGGGTCTGCGATTGCTTCATGAGCTGATCGATGGGGAGATACATGAGACTGTTCGCGCCATCGGTCACATCGAGCACCACTTTGCTGTTCTTGCTCAGCACCTCTTCCATCGTCTCCAGATACAAGCGTTCACGGGTGACCTCGGGCGCTTTGCTGTACTCGGCGAGCACCGCTGAGAAGCGCGCGGTCTCACCCTCGGAGGAGGCAATCACGCGATCGCGATAGGCCTTGGCGTCGGCAAGGATGCGCGCGGCGTTCCCTCGGGCACTGGGCAGTACTTCGTTGGAGTAAGCCTCGGCCTGGTTCTCCAGGCGCTCCTTGTCCTCACGCGCCTTGATGGCATCGTCGAAGGCCGCCTTGACCTGCTCAGGCGGCTTAGCCGGCTGCATATTGACCGAGGTGACGATCAGGCCGGTCTTGTAACGGTCTATCAGGGCCTGGATGCGTTCCTTGATGGTGATGGACACGGCACCGCGGCCCTCGGTCATGACGAAATCGAGCTTGCTCTGCCCCATGACCACGCGCGCTACGGTGACGGTGGCGTCGTTGAGCGTGCGCTCGGGATCCTGGTCCTGGAACAGATAATCGCCGGCATCCTGGATGCGCGACTGAACCGTCAGCTCAACCTCGACGATGTTCTCGTCCTGGGTGAGCATGGCGGCACGATGCGTCAGGGTCGAGATCTCGTCGACATTGACCTTGACCACGGATTCGATCGGCGTCGGAATATGCCAATGCGGACCCGGGCCTGTGGTGTCGACATAGCGCCCGAAGCGCATCACCACACCGCGTTCGGCGGGTTCGACGATATAGATGCCGGTCGCCAGCCAGATGACAACCAGGACGCCGATGATGATACCGACAACCTTGGTGCTGAGCTGACCGCCGCCACCTGGACGGCCGCCGGCGGGACCACCGTCACCACCGGGCGGCTGGCTGCCGCCGAACAGACCGCCGAGCCGCTCCTGGAGCTTGCGCACCACTTCATCGAGATCCGGCGGACCTTGTTCACCGCCGCCCTTGCCGCTCCAGGGGTCTTTTGGACCGCCACCTGGTTCATTCCAGGCCATAGCTTCTCCGTCTTTCTATTCAGAAGGTTCATCGATCGATGGCCCCGATTGTACGGGAGCCGGTCCGATCACGGCAAACGCGCCCGCAGACGCTCCAGATCCACGCGCGCGATCTCACAGCGCAGTTCCCAACCGCCCGAGTCGAGCGGCTGATCCTCGATTACGCGCGCATGACGATAAAGCCAGGCGCGCCGCTGGCCCTCGGCTGGTTCCAGGGTGAAGGTCTCGATCAGACGCTCGCCGCCGGTCAGGTCGATCAGCGCCTGATGCAGCAGGTCCATGCCCTCGCCGGTGCGCGCCGAGACCCAGACCCGCACCGGACGTCCGTCGACATCGCGTTCCAGACGCGCCGTCTCGCCCTCCAGCCGGTCGATCTTGTTGAAGACCTCCAGCCGGGGGCGTTCGTGACTGCCGATTTCGGCCAGCACGGTTTCGACATCCGCCATCAGGCGGGCGCGATTGGCCGCGGCGGCGTCGATCACATGCAGCAGCAGGCTGGCGCCGCGCGTTTCCTCCAGCGTCGAGCGGAAGGCGGCAACCAGTTCATGCGGCAGCCGGCTGACGAACCCGACGGTGTCGGCCAGCAGCACATGACTGCCGCTCGGCAGATCCAGCCGGCGCAGGGTCGGGTCCAGGGTCGCAAACAACTGATCGGCTTCCAGAACGCCGGCCTCGGTCAGCCGATTGAAGAGTGTCGACTTGCCGGCATTGGTATAGCCGACCAGCGAGACCACCGGCAGCTCGGCCTTGGCGCGCGCCTTGCGGCCCTGAGCACGCTGGCTCTCGATGCGTGCCAGCCGGCGCTCCAGCATGGCCACGCGCGTGGACAGCAGGCGCCGGTCGGTTTCCAACTGCGTCTCACCCGGACCGCGCAGACCGATACCGCCCTTCTGCCGCTCCAGGTGGGTCCAGCCGCGCACCAGTCGCGTCGAGAGATGTCTGAGCTGCGCCAGCTCGACCTGGAGCTTGCCCTCGAACGAGCGCGCGCGCTGGGCGAAGATGTCCAGGATCAGCCCGGAGCGGTCGATCACCCGGCATTCCAGCAGACGCTCCAGGTTGCGTTCCTGGGCTGGGCTGAGTGGGTGGTTGAAGATGACCAGCTCGGATTCGGTGGCCGTGACCAGCGCCTTGAGTTCCTCGGCCTTGCCCGAGCCGATGAAGAGCCGCGAATCGGGCGTAGCGCGCGAGCCGCCGATGCTCCCCATCACCTCAGCGCCGGCCGCCTGCGCCAGCAGCACGAACTCCTCGCGCTCGTCGTCCTCGGTAGTCGATCGCCCGATGTCGAGATCGACCAGCACCGCTCGCTCGCCCGCCTTGGGACGCTCGAAGACGAGCGACGGGCCGACGGCGACGGACCGGGCTTCAGCCGCCGGAACCGGTGCCTGTGCCTCGCTCAATGCGCCTCCGGTTCGGCACTGTCGGTCTCGTTCGTCGGCAGCCTGACATTGCGCGCCGGTACCACGGTTGAGATCGCGTGCTTGTAGATCATCTGACTGACGTTGTTCTTGAGCAGCACCACGAATTGGTCGAATGACTCAATCTGGCCCTGGAGCTTGATGCCGTTGACCAGAAAGATGGAGACTGGAACGCGCTCTTTCCGTAGAGCGTTGAGAAAGGGATCTTGTAGACTCTGTCCCTTGGACATGAGGTTGGCTCCTTGTTGTTTTGGATGAAGCACGATGCCCGGCTAAAAACCGCCTCGGCCCCGGATGGGGTCAGGCCAGATGCGCTGGGGTGGCAGCCAGGACGAACCACCCCCGCAAGGAAACACATCAGCGTCTGTCTCAAGTGTCGTTCACTCGACCATCGGCTGGCAAACGGATCCCGGAGTCCTTCAGGATGGGTGCAATGAGCGCGAGCGCCAAGCCGAGCGGATCGGGTTCGTCATCGAGCCAATGACAGTCGGATTCGGCACGCAGCCAGGTCATCTGCCGTTTGGCGAGTTGACGGGTGGCGATGATGCCGCGTTGCAACATCTCTTCCCAAGTGCTTTCGCCGAGTAGAGAGTTCAAGACCTGCCGATAACCGACACAGCGCATCGAGGGCAGATCCGGCGTCAGATCGCCGCGCGCCCAGAGCTGGGAGACCTCCTCGACCAGCCCAAGTTCCAGCATGGCGCGAAAACGTCGCTCGATGCGAGCGTGCAGGATGGCACGATCGCTCGGCGCGCGCGCGAGTTTCAGCAATCGAAAGGGCAAGGACTCGCACTCAGCGTCGCGAATCAGCGCACTCATCGCCCGTCCGGTGAGCGCCTGGACTTCCAGCGCGCGCTGGATGCGCTGGGGGTCGTTGGGATGGATGCGCGCGCCGGCCTCGGGGTCGAGCGCGGCCAGACGGGCGTGCATGGCCGCCCAGCCCAGCCGCTCGGCATCCGCCTCCAAGGTCGCGCGCACCTCGGCATCGGCGCTCGGCAGTCGGGCTAATCCCTGCTGCAGGGCGCGGAAATAGAGCATGGTGCCACCGACCAGGAGCGGGATTCGCCCGCGGACGCTGATCTCGGTCATCGCGGCCAGCGCGTCCTCGCGAAAGCGCGCGGTCGAGTAGGACTCGGTCGGGTCGAGGATATCAATCAGCCGGTGCGGCGCGCGCGCCAGGATTTCCGGCCCCGGCTTGGCGGTGCCGATGTCCAGACCGCGATAGATCATGGCCGAGTCGACGCTGATGATCTCGCACGGCAGACGTTCGACCAGTTGGATGGCCAGATCGGTCTTGCCCGAAGCGGTCGGCCCCATGAGCAGGATCGCCCAGGGGCGGGTGTCGGGTGTCGGGTCAGTCATCAGGGTCGCTCGGGAAACCGGCTCAACGTCCACGCAGAAACAGCCGATCGAGATCGGCATGGGAGAGCCGGACCCAGGTCGGACGGCCATGATTGCACTGATCGATGCGCTCGGTGCGCTCCATGTCGCGCAGCAGAGCGTTCATCTCATCGGGCGTCAGGTGGCGGTTGGCGCGCACCGAGCCATGACAGGCCAGGGTCGCCAGAACGCTGTCGATGGCATCCTCGACGCGCGTGCTCTCGCCCTGTTCGGTGAGATCGGCGAGCAGGTCGCGGACCAGTGCTTCCATATCGGCCTGTCGCAGCAGCGCCGGCACCTCGCGCACCACAATTCGATCGACGCCGAGACGATCCAGCACCAGCCCCAGCCGGGCCAGGGTCTCGCGCTGCTCCTCCAGACGATCGGCCTCGCGCGGGTCGACCTGGAGACTGTGCGGCACCAGCAACGGTTGGCTCGTCACCCGGCCCGCGCTCCAGGCGGTCTTGAGCCGCTCGTAGCCGATGCGCTCGTGGGCGGCATGGATGTCGACCAGGATCAGACCCTCAGCCGACTCAGCCAGCAGATAGACGCCATTGAGCTGGGCCAGGGCGAAGCCGAGCGGCGGGATGTCGGTCGGCGCGTCTGAGTCGTTGGCGTCCTGGTCAACCACGTCCGATGCTGTTGCTAAAGGCGGCTCAGGACGCTGGAGCGCCAGCGATGCCTGATAGACCCGCCGTCCATCGCCGACCCCTGGCGCAAACGCAAAGACGCGCGACCCTGAACCCGACGACCGGGAGGATGGACGTTGGCGCGGGTCGTCGCCGTGGTCGAGCGGCGCGTGCGAAGCCGGCGGCGCAGCGACATCCTGTCCAGAGGCCGCGATCGGCGCTGTCGCAACGACATCGGCTGTGTCGACCGCACCCAAGGATCCTTGCGACAGCCGCCGCTGCAGGGCACGCTGGATGAAATCATGGACCTGACGCGACTCGCGAAAACGCACCTCATGCTTGGCTGGATGGACATTGACATCGACCAGACGCGGCGGCAGTTCCAGAAACAGCACATAGGCCGGATGGCGTGCCTGATGCAGAAAGTCGCTGAACGCCTGACGGATGGCATGGCTGACCAGCCGGTCGCGGATCAGGCGGCCATTGACATAGAAGAACTGCTGATCCGGCTGACTGCGCGAAAAGGCCGGACGCCGCACCCAGCCAGACAGCCGCAGATCCACCGCCGAGACATCGATGTCCAGCGACTGCTCGCTGAACCCCGCCCCGAGCAACAGATCCAGACGCGCCTGCACCGCCTCGGGTCGCCCATCGGCGGCCGGCAGCTGATGGACGACACGCCCATTGTGACGCAGTTCGAGCGCCACCTCGGGACGCGCCAGCGCGAGTCGGCGCACCACCTGCTCGACATGATCGAACTCGGTCTTCTCGGTGCGCAGGAACTTGCGTCGCGCTGGGGTGTTGAAGAAGAGATCGCGTACCTCGACGCTGGTCCCTGGGGGATGCGCGGCCGGGCGCGGCCCATCCAGACGGCCATCGAGGGCGACCGCGACCTCCCAGGCCGAGTCACCCGCCCGATCGGACAGCGCGTCGTCCGGGTCCGGACGCACCCTGGACGTCAGGGTCAGCCGACTCACTGACGCGATACTCGGCAGTGCCTCGCCACGAAAACCGAGTGTGCCGACCGCTTCCAGATCAGCCAGTTCGGCCAGCTTGCTGGTCGCGTGCCGCGCCAGTGCCAGCGCCAGCTGATCGGGCGGAATGCCGCGACCGTCGTCACGCACCCGCAGCCGCTTGCTGCCGCCCTGCTCCACATCGATCTCCAGGCGCGTGCAGCCTGCATCGAGACTGTTCTCGATCAGCTCCTTGACCACCGAGGCCGGACGCTCGACGACCTCGCCGGCGGCGATCTGATTGACGAGATGATCGGAAAGGATGCGAATGGGCTTGGACATGGGGTGGATGAAGGACGAACGAGGCGCCGACTCGGGGCGAGCCGGCGTGGCTCCACCCGAAGACAGGCTCAGGAATCGGTTGGAATGGCGATGACCTGCCCGACCCGGATCAAATCGGTTTCGCCGAGACCGTTCTCGGCCCGCAGTGAGCTGAGGCTCACACGATGGCGCTTGGCGATGCCGGACAGGGTATCACCCTGACTGATCACATATTCACGCAAACCATGCACGCGCGCGCTGGACGCGGATCGCAGCCCGCGAATGGTACTGGAACCGGAACGCTTGACGTCATCACCCGCACTCGCCGACAGCAGACCCTGAGGCGGATACTTGGTGAAATAGCCCTTGATGCCGGTCATGATCGCCTCGGCCAGGCGTTGCTGATGAGCATTGCTCCTGAGCCGGCGCTCTTCGTCGGCGTTGCTGATAAAGGCCGTTTCGACCAGAAGCGACGGGATGTCGGGCGACTTGAGCACCACGAATCCGGCGCGCTGGACATCGCTCTTATGGATCGTACCGACGCGCTTGAGATAGCGCAGGATCGAGTCGGCGGCCTCGGTACTGTGCTCCATGGTCGCGTTCTGCGTCATGTCGAGCAACACCGAGGCCAGCAATTCATCGCTCGCCGCGAGATCCACGCCACCGAGTAAGTCGGCCTTGTTCTCGCGATCAGCCAGCCAACTGGCCGCCTCGCTGCTGGCCGCACCATGGGAGATCGTATAGACCGAAGACCCCTGCGCCTCCGGGTTGTCATAAGCATCGGCATGAATGGACACGAAGAGATCGGCTTTGTGCTCGTGCGCGATCAGCGTGCGCTCACGCAGTCCGACGTAATAGTCGCCATCGCGAATCATCACGGCGCGCATTCCGGACTCGCGCTCGATCAGTCGCGCCAGCTTGCGCGCGATGGACAGCGTGACATCCTTCTCGCGCGTGCCACTCGATCCGATGGCGCCTGGATCCTCACCGCCGTGACCGGCATCAATGGCGACGATGGCCGTGCGCTTTTGACTCGACCAGGCCATCGGCGCTGAAGACGCCGCCGAGCTGGAGACCGGGAGCAGACCGCCCGCCTCACCTGACGCCGACGAGCGGGGAATGAGTTCGACGATCAAGCGGTTGGTCGGCCCGCCTCCAGCTTTGGCGGCAAAGCTCTTGACGCGCACCGGAGTCTTGAGGTCGAGCACGAGTCGCAGTTCGTTGTTGGCACGCACCCCGGCACGCACCCCGATCAGCACCGGATCATCCGTGCGCGCTGCCGGCAAACCACCGACAAGCCTGGCGCCGGCAATATCGATCACGACCCGATCGGGCTGATCGAGGGTGAAGATCCGATGCGGGGCCGGAGCCGTTACGTCGAGCAAGAGCTGTGTCTTGCCCGAGTTCGCTGGACTCCAGTGACATTCGACCTCGACCGCAGAGGTGACTGCGGGGAGTGAGATCAGTAGCAGAAAGAGCACGATAAGCCTGTTCACGATGCCGCCTCGAAGCCTGGATGGGGTGCGAGCGTCGCTTAAAAGATAGCAGGTCATCGGCAATCTTTCCAAATTGCTTCCGTCGATTAGATGATATTCCTCAAGTGCTGGATCGAGGCTGTGGCGGGAAAGCGACATCCGCCGTGAAAATCATGTCCGACAGCATGGACTCGCCCACTGGACTGCTGGGGGTCAAGACCAGACGGCGCCCCGCATCGAGATGGGTGATCTCGATCAGCAGATCGGGTTTCGGCAGAAAACCAGTGCCGCGTTCGGGCCATTCGACGATCCAGACGGTTTCGCGCTCCAGCAGATCGCGCAACCCCAGATATTCCAGTTCCTCCGGGTCGCCCAGACGGTAGAGATCGAAGTGATAGAGTTCGAGGTCCGGCAGTGCATAGGGCTCGACGAGGGTATAGGTCGGACTGCGTACCGAACCCAGGTGTCCAAGGCCGCGCAGAATACCACGAGTCAGGGTCGTCTTGCCGGTGCCCAGATCACCCTGCAGAAAAATCACGCTGGGCGGACGCAGCGCGGACGCCAGCCGAGCGCCGAAATCCATCTGAGATTCAGGTGTATCGAGTTCGATCTCCATCAATCCTCTCCGTCGAGACCATTGGACAGGCCGCGTAGTGCGGCGATGATATCGCCGGCGATCAGACCGCGCTCGCCGGTGTGCGCGGCACGGTCGCCGGCCGCCGCGTGCAGACAGACGCCGGCGCGTGCGGCCTCCTCGGCGTCCAGTCCCTGAGCGCGCAGTGCCGCGATCACGCCGGTCAGCACATCGCCCGCGCCGGCGGTCGCCATGCCGGGGTTGCCCTGACTACAGACGGCCGGCAGGCGCGGCGCCGGTCCACGTACGATGGTCCCGGCGCCCTTGAGTACCACCACGCCACCAAACCGCTCCTGGAGTCGCCGTGCGCTTGCGAGCCGGTCGGATTCGATCTCGGCGGTCGTGACGCCGAGTAAACGTGCGGCCTCGCCCGGATGCGGAGTCAGCACCCAGTCCGGCCCGCAACCAGGCGTTTCAGCCAACAGATTGAGCGCGTCGGCATCCACCACCAGCGGCCGCGACAGAGCACGCATCCGCGCCCAGAGTCCACGTCCCCAGTCCGTGCGTCCTAATCCAGGACCGATCGCGACCACATCGGCCCGCTCGATCAGGGCGTCGAGATCGCCCGCCGACTCGACGCCGGAGACCATCAGCTCGGGCCGGTCGAGATTGAGCCACTCGGCATGACGCGGATGGGTCGCGACCGTCACCAGTCCGGCGCCCGCGCGCAGCGCCGCCTCGCCGGCCAGACGCGCCGCGCCCGACATCCCAGGCGCACCGCCGACGACGAGCACATGACCGCAATCGCCTTTGTGCGCGATCCGCGAGCGCGGCGGCAGTGAGCGCGACTCGCGCGCCCAGTCGATCCGCGCCGCCGCCAGGATCTCGCCGGCATAGACCCGAGCCGGGAGATCGAGCGCGCTGAAATGGAGCTCGCCCCGGTACTGAGCGCCGGCCCCGACGAACAGCCCCAGCTTGAGTCCGATGAAGGAAACGGTCGCACTCGCCCGTACCGCTGCGCCCATGACCCGCCCGGTATCCGCATGCAAACCCGATGGCATGTCGAGCGCCACCACCGGCGCGCGCTGGGCGTTCAGGGCTGCAATGACCTCGGCCCAGCGTCCAGTCACCGGACGCTCCAGTCCGGTACCGAGCAGCGCATCGACATAGAGGTCAGTCGCCGGCGGCAGCTCGCGCGCCGCTTCGATGACACCACCGGCGTTGCGATACGCGCCCAGACTCAGGGCCGCCTCGCCGCGCACCCGATCGGTTTCACCCAGTTGCAGTACCCGAACCGCCAGACCATCGGCCTGCGCCAGCCGCGCCACCACATAGCCATCACCGCCATTGTTGCCCGTCCCCGCCAGCACAGTGATCCGGCGCGCCTGCGGCCAGCGCGCGCGCAGCACCCGATAGGCCACAGCCCCGGCACGGTTCATCAACTCGATCCCTGGAATGCCGAACACCTCGATCGCAAGACGATCGAGGCGGCGCACCTGATCGGCGCGATAGAGCGCATAAGGCAGGCGGTCAGTGTCTGGAAGCGGACGGTAATTCATCGAGCGGCTGGTCGTTGGCGGTGGACAGTTCGAGCTTGAACCTGTCCTTGAATCCACGCAAGCTTGGCGCAAAAGCGGATTGATTCCAATCGATCGCGATCTATGGGGACGGTTTCTGCAACCCGAGTGACTGAACGTTCAGCATGACCATCGAGACAGCATTCACCACGTCGGACCAGGCACTGGTCGAACGCCTCAAGGCTTGGGGCCACGAGCTGGGTTTTCAGCAGATCGGCATCACAGATACGGATCTGACAAGCGCCGAGCCGCGCCTGCTCGACTGGCTCGCGCGCGGCTATCACGGCGAGATGGACTACATGATGCGTCATGGCGCCAAACGCTCGCGCCCGGCCGAACTCGTCCCTGGAACCCTGAGCGTGATCTCGGCGCGGATGGATTATCAGCCCGAGTCCCACGCAACCATGCACGAGCGGCTCGCCGACCCGGCCAGCGCCTTCATCTCGCGCTATACGCTCGGACGCGACTATCACAAAGTCCTGCGCCGGCGGCTGCAACGTCTGGCCGACCGACTCGCCGCCCACATCGGCCCCTTTGGTCATCGCGTCTTCGTCGACTCGGCCCCGGTGATGGAAAAACCACTGGCCGAAAAGGCCGGACTCGGCTGGATCGGCAAGCACAGCAACCTCGTCAACCCGCGCGCCGGCTCCTGGTTCTTCCTCGGCGAAATCTACACCGACCTGCCGCTCCCACCCGACCGGCCCATGGCCGATCACTGCGGGCGCTGCCAAGCCTGTCTCGACGCCTGCCCCACAGGCGCCATCGTCGCCCCCTACCAGGTCGACGGCCGGCGCTGCATTTCCTATCTCACAATCGAACTCAAGGGCGCCATCCCCGAACCGCTACGCCCCCTGATCGGCAACCGCCTCCACGGCTGTGACGACTGCCAGCTCGTCTGTCCCTGGAACCGCTTTGCACATCGCACCGAGGAGACCGACTTTCTGCCGCGTCACGGACTGGACACCGCTACCCTGATCGCCCTCTTCGCCTGGGACGAACCCACCTTCCTCACGCGCACCGAGGGTTCAGCCATCCGCCGCCTCGGCCACGAACGCTGGCTACGCAACCTCGCCGTCGCACTCGGCAACGCCCCGCCATCGCCAGCAATCCAGACAGCACTCACCGCCCGCACCGACCATCCCAGCCCACTGGTCCGCGAGCACATCACCTGGGCGCTAGTGCAACACTGTTAAAGTCCTGAGACCGCCCCTGGGCTGGAAGGTTATCATAGGCTTGAAAGTGACTTTTATAGGCGGACGGGTGCCCTGAAACATGACCGAAGCGATTCATCTGACGGAGAAAGAGCGGCGTGATCTGAACGCACTGGTGCGCGAACGGCTGGCACCGCAGTCGCTGGTGGAGCGGGCGCGTATTCTGTTGCAAGCCGATGCCGGTGTGAGTATCCGCGCGACGGCCCAGCGCCTGGGACTGGGGCGGATGACGGTGCAACGCTGGCGTCGGCGGTGGTTGCAGTCGCCGGTGGATTGGACGGTGCGTGAGCGCCTGAGCGATGCCCCGCGCAGCGGCACACCGCCGAGCTTTTCGCCGGAGCAAATTTGTTCGATCCTCGCCTTGGCCTGTGAGCCGGCGCGTCGCGGTGAGCGCGAACTGGTGCGCTGGACACACGCGGAGTTGGCCGCCGAAGCCATTGAACGCGGGATCGTGACGTCGATTTCCGCCGACTCCGTTGGGCGCTTCCTGCGTGAGGTCGACATCAAGCCTCATCATGTGCGTGGTTGGCTCAACACGCCGCGCGATGAACAGTTCGATGAGAAGTGTCATGATGTCTGCGAGACCTACCGCCTGGCCCCCGAGCGGGCCAAGCAGGGCATCGAGACCCGGAGTATCGATGAAATGACCGGCGTGCAGGCGCTGGAGCGCGCCGCGCCCACGTTGCCGGTACGCCCGGGTTTGGTGGAGCGGCGCGAGTACGAGTACATCCGCCACGGCACCCTGACGCTGATCGCCTCCTTCGATGTGGTGACCGGTCGCGTCTCCTACCACCTCGGCCCCACGCGCACCGAAGTGGATTTTGCCACCTGGTTGGCCACGATGCTGGCCGAGCGTGGTCCGCACACGGCCTGGCATCTGATCATGGATAACCTCAACATCCATTGCTCGGAGTCGCTGGTGCGCCTGGTGGCTGAACACTGTGGGCTCGATCTCCCCCTCGGCAAAAAAGGACACTCCGGAATCCTCAAGTCGATGGCCACCCGCGAGCGTTTCCTGCGCGATCCCAGTCATCGCATCGTGTTCCACTTCACGCCCAAACACGCCTCCTGGCTCAATCAGATCGAGATGTGGTTTTCGATTCTGGCGCGCAAAGTCCTGCGTCGGGGACACTTCACCTCGCTGGAGAATCTGCATGAAAAGATCACCGCGTTCATCACGCACTTCAATGCAACCCTGGCCAAGCCGTTTCGCTGGACATTCCGGGGTAAGCCACTCGCCGCTTGAATCATAAAGAGGTATTGGGACTTTCACAGCGTTGCACTAGCCAGACTCAAGCATCGCTAAGAACGCCCACCGCAACCACCCACCACCTACCGCCCAAAGCGTCTCGGGTGACGGTGGTCGGGGGCGTCGACGGCATGGATGCCGTCGTCGAGCCTACAGGGACGTATTCACGGCGCCCCCCGACCGCCGTCACCCGAGACGCTGCCACCACCGCCGCCACGCTCACACAGCCCCCGCTCAACCGCGATCACCGCCGCCTCGACCCGCGAATGCACATCGAGTTTGCGCAGAATCGCCTTCACATGCAGCTTCACCGTCCCCTCCGAGATCCCCAACTCGCGCGCGATGGTCTTGTTACTCTGCCCTTCGGCGAGATGGCAAAGGATCTCCTGCTCGCGCGGGGTCAGATCAGCCGCACCGCCACCCACCACAGGCACCGGCTTGGACTCACCGCGCACCGCCCGCGCCAACACCCCCGTCAGCTCGGACGCCACCACGGTATGTCCCAACACGATTTCACCGAGCGCCGCGATCAGCGCATCCGGCTCCATATCCTTGAGCAAATAGCCCTGCGCCCCGCTCTGGAGCGAATCGATGACATCGCGCTCCTCAGCACTGGTGGTCAGCATCGCAATCGGCATCGATTGATGCGCCGCGCGCAGTTGGCGCAACAGCTCCAGCCCGTTCAGCCCCGGCATCCGCATGTCCAGCAACACCACATCCGGGCGCGTCTCGGCCACCCGCTCCAGTCCGGCGCTCGATTCGCCCACCGCCGCCACCACCTCAATCCCGCGCCGCTCCAGCAATTCCTGGAGACCAAAGCGAAACAGCGCATGATCGTCGATCAGGAGTACGCGCATCGCTCCGCCTCCAACGTTTGAGTCTGACGCCCCGGACGACGGCCAACATCAAAGATGATCTCCACCCGCGTCCCCTCCCCCGGCTCGCTCTCGATACGCAGTTCTGCACCGATGCGTCGCGCGCGCTCCTCCAGGATCGACAGCCCGATGCGCTCGCCCGGCGGCGATTGCTCATCCGGCGGGCTGAAGCCGACCCCATCGTCCTCGATCAGCAGCACATGCCGCCCGCTGCTCTCGCGTGTCAGCAGCACCCGCACCGTATGCGCCTGAGCATGCTTGCGGATGTTGGCAAGCGCCTCCTGAGCGATGCGCAGCAACTGCAACTCCTCGGTGGCTGACAGCTCGAAAGGCCGGCTATCGTTCTGGAACAGGACATGGGCGCCGGTCTCGCGTCCGAGCCGCTGCGTGAGTTTTTCCAGCGCCGGCACCAGCCCGCGCCGGTCGAGTGGCGCGCGGAAACTCGACAGCAGCTCGCGCAGCTCGGTGTGGGCCTCGTCGAGACCATTGCGGATACGCGCCAGATCATTGCGCGCCTCGGGCCGGATCGGACAACCGACCAGCGAGTCATCCAGCATTCGGCACTGGAAGCGCAGACTGGCTAGGGTCTGCGCCAGCGAGTCGTGCAGTTCATGCGCCAGCGCATTGCGTTCCTCGACGATCGAGAGCCGCCGTGCCTCGGCATCCGAGCGCTGCTTGGCAATGGCCACGCCCAGATGGTGGCCGACGGTGAACAGCAGTTCCAGAATGTCCTCGCGGCCCTGGAGTCCGGGGCGATCGATGAAGAGTGTATAGACGCCGAGCAGCGCGTCGCGATGCTCCAGCGGCACGGTCACCACCTCGATCTCGGAGCTGGCGAACATACGCCGGCCATAGATGCGCGAGCAGTAGCGCGCGTCGTTGTCGCAGAGGATGTCGCCGGGAGCGAGCACATTGCCGCACAGACAGAGATCGACCGGCGTCAGGTCCGACTCGCGGACCAGATCATCATTCAGACCGATCGAACCGATCAGACGGCGCGTGCCGTCCGGCAGCACCAACCGCACGGTTGCGGCACGCGCGTTGATCATTTCCTTGAGCACGCGCAGAAAGCGCAACAGCAATTCCTCGACGCTTTCGGTCTGATGGATGCCGGCGGCCACGTCGTAGAGGATCTTGAGCGAGGCGGTCTTTTGCGCCAGACGCCGTGTCTGGCGTGCGACCCGGTTGTCCATATCGTCGTAGAGGTCGGTCAGTTCTTCGTTGAGACTGCGGATGTCCTGGGCGATGCCGCGCAGCACGCCGGTCTCGCTCAGGCTGTCGCTGGCGCCAGGCTCGCCCTGACAGACCTGGGCCAATGAGTGCTCCAGCCGCGCCAGCGGACGCAACAGCCGGTCGCGCAGCCGCTGCCAGACCAGTGCGGCCCCCGCCAGTGCCAGCGCGAGCAGACCGAACAGACCCCAATGCACCCAGTCCGACTCGGGCCACACCCACTGAGCCGCCAATAAAACCGACATCCCCGCGAGCGCCAGCGCCAGTATCCAGAATGGACGCGCCAGATCGGCCACGCGCTCGATCTCACGCGCGCGTATCTCCAGAAACGCCGATCCAGCACCCTCTGAGCGGTGTCCCGGACGTCCTTCAGTCGTCACAGCCGCGCCCGCACCATCGTGACCAACTCCAGGGCTGACTCGAAGTCGAAACCCGCGATCAGGTTCTCGAGTTCGGCCTGCTCGTCGGGCATGAGGATCGCGAGCCGGGCCGATTCACGCTGATAGATCGTGAGCGCGAACGCGTTGTCCTCGCTCAACAGCCTGGCCAACTCATCGAGCAGGATACGCCCCTGCTCGGGATCGAGCGTCGCATCGGCTGGACTGACCGGCTGGGCCGGTATCTGGGACTGCTCGACGGCATTGCGCAATGACAACAGGGCATGGTCGATGGCGTCGATCGCTTCGATCAGCGTCTCCGGATGCTCGAGTGCTTCTGGACGGCGCGCTACTTCCAGCGCTTTGGCCTGCTCAGCGATGGCGACCAGACCCAGGGTGCCGGACACGCCCTTGAGACTGTGCGCCAGACGCGCCAGCCCCTCGCCGTCGCGGCTCGCCAGCGCCTCGGCCAGACGTTTGGGATCATCGGCATGCGAGCCGATGAAGCGCCCGATGAGCTTGAGATATTTCTCCTGACTCCCGCGCAGACTCGCGAGTCCCTGGCGCAGATCGATACCGGGCAGGACGCGAATGGCGGCCAGCAGATCGGCGCGACGCGCGTTGGACAGTGACTGTGACGCTGACGTTTCGGGGGTGGTCGGATTCGCGGCAGACAGCGATAGACTGGCCGATTGCGCTCCGGCCGACTCCGGGTGTCGCTCCGGCAACCAGCGCAACAGCGCGTCGAACAGATCCAATGGCTCGACCGGCTTGGGCACGAAGTCGTTCATGCCGGCGTCCATGCAGGCGCGACGATCCTCCTCGAAGGCGTTGGCGGTCAAGGCCAGGATCGGCTTCTCGCGCCACTCCGGCAGGGCGCGAATGGCGCGCGTGGCCGTCAGTCCATCCATGAGCGGCATCTGCACGTCCATCAGGATGAGATCGTAGTGCCCGCGGCCGGCCATCTCCAGAGCGATCTGACCGTTCTCGGCGGTCTCCACGTTCAGCCCGACACTGTTGAGCAACTCCAGCGCGACCTCGCGATTGATCGGATTGTCCTCGGCCAGCAGCACGCGCCCGCCGGCGCAGCGGTCGCGCATCTCGGACTCAGCGGCCAGTCGATGCGCATGCGTAACGAGCAAACCCGGCTGGCCGGACTGGAGTTTGACCTTGAACCAGAAGGTACTGCCCTGTCCCGGCACGCTCTCGGCGCCTGCCTCGCCGCCCATCATGCGTGCCAACTGCGCCGTGATGGCCAGACCCAGTCCGGTGCCGCCATAGCGACGCGTGGTCGAGGCGTCAGCCTGTTCGAAGGCATGGAAGAGCTTGGACTGCTTGTCCGGTGAAATACCGATGCCTGTGTCTTCGACCTCGAAACGCACCTCCAGTCCATCGGCATCACGCCGCAGCAGATGGATGCGGATGGTGACGCTGCCGCTATGGGTGAACTTGACGGCATTGCTGGCATAGTTGAGCAAGGCCTGGCGCAAGCGCGTCACATCACCCCGCATCCAGGGCAGATCCGGGTCCAGGTCGACCTTCAGAATCAGGCCCTTGGCGCGTGCCTCGTCGAGGATCAGCGAACTGACCTGATCGACCAGCATGGTGACCGAAAAATCCTCCTCAGACAGTTGCAGCTTGCCGGCCTCGATCTTGGATAGGTCCAGGATATCGTTGATCACGGTCAGCAGATGGCGCGCAGCACTTTCGATTTTGTCGAGCCGGTTGATATTGGCCGGATTGATCAGTTCACGCCGCAGCAGATGGGTCAGACCGAGGATGGCGTTCATGGGCGTGCGGATCTCGTGGCTCATATTGGCCAGGAAGGCGCTCTTGGCGCGCACCGCGCTCTCGGCCAGTTCGGCGCGGCGCGCCAGCTCGGCTTCCATCTCGCGCTGAGGTGTGATGTCGCGCGCAAAGCCGACGGTTCCGAGTATCTCGCCGCTGTCATCGATGATGGGGGCCTTGAAGGTCTCGTAGAGCGCGCCTGGATTGGTCAGGCTCGGCTGTTCGAGCGTGCGCTGGCAGCCGCCGTCCATGACCTCGGCGTCATCGATCCGATAACGCTCAGCCATCTCGTTTGGCCAAAGATCGTAATCGGTCAGACCGATGATCTCGCTGGGCGTGCGTCCCTTGGACTCGGCAAAGACCCGATTGACGGCAACGAAACGTCCCTCGCGGTTCTTCATCCAGGCCATCTGGGGCAGATTGTCGATCAGGGCCTGGAGCGAATGGCTCTGCTGGCGCAAGGCCAGCGTGCGCGCCTCGACCATTTCTTCGAGGTGATGGCGATATTGATCCAGCTCTTCGGCCAGACGCTTCTGCTTGGTGATGTCGGCCTTGATCGCCAGATAGTGGGTGATGCAGCCGTTGGACTGCCGAATCGGCGAGATACTGACCAGCTCGGTATAAATTTCGTCATTCTTGCGCTTGTTGACCAGCTCGCCGTGCCAGACACGCCCCTGGAGCAGATGTTCCCAGAGATCCTCGAAGACCTCCGGCGGCGTCTGCCCTGATTTCAGGAGACGCGGATTATCCCCCATGACCTCGTCGCGTGAGTAGCCGGTGTTGCGGACGAAGGCTTCGTTGACATACTGGATGCAACCATCCAGATCCGTGATGACGATACTCTCCGGACTCTGCTCGACCGCCAGCGAGAGCTTGGTCAGCTCGGATTCGATCTGCTTGCGCTTGGTGATATCGCGAAAGACGCCGCGCCGCCCGAGATAGCGGCCATCGTCGCTGAGCACTGGATTGCAGATATGTTCGAGCCAGTACTCGCCTCCGTCGCGCGCGATCAAGCGCACTTCCATGGCCTCATGGTCAGGCTGCTCGGAGCACCGCGTCTCCTGAAAGTGCTGGGTCCAGATGTCCAGATCATCGGGATGGATGAGACGGGCAATGAGGTTCGGGTCATTGATGAAGTCTTGCGCCTGATGGCCGCTCAACCCAAAGCAGGCCGGCGACACATAGCGGTAATGCCCGTCGGGGGTGAGCCAGTATTCCCAGTCGGGACTGTATTCGGCCAGCACCCGATAGTGCTCGCGGCTCTCGCTCAGACGACGCGCGTCGCGTTGGCGCTCGAAATAGACCGCGATGTGCGAGGCGACCGCCTCCAGGAGTGCCTGTTCCTCCTCCAGAAAAACCGCATCCTCGACATTCGATGGCAAGTCGCGATAGATGATCTGGATCTCGCCTTCTCCGACACCGTCGACCACGATCGGCGTCGTCTGCATCCACTCAGTCAGCCTGAAGCCCGTCGTCTGAAAGACAGCCACCGGCAACAGGATGCGCGCCTCGGCCAGCTCGGGAAATTGCCAGGCCGCCGGCAGGCGGTCGACGATCCGCTGCAGGACGTTTTCCATGGGAGCGTCGTGACGGCTAGTCTCGCGCAGGACGTCATAGAGCCCGCGGATCTCTTTGAGACGCTCCTGGAGTTCGGACTCGTGGCGCTGGAGTCGCTCGCTCGATGCGTTGAGTGCCTGACGGTGCTGTACGGACTCGGTGCGATCGATGATGGCGCAGACATACAGCTCGCTCTCGCTCTCGAAATTCAATAAGGGCGCGACATGCAGATCGCCGATAAAACAATCGCGCTCATTGCAGCGAAAGCGGATTTCCTTGAGTGTCAGGCTCTTGCGTTCGCCGGGCAGCCGCCGCTTCCAGAGTTCGGCGACCAGGCCGCGATCGTCCTCTTCGATCAGGCGCGTGAAATAATGCTGATGGATATGGGAATGTTTGAGCGCGAAGAGATCCTGTGCGGCGAAATTCGCTTCCTTGATCAGTCCATAGCGGTCGACCACCAGCTCAGCGATGGGCAGACCGTTGAAAAACCCCGTGAAACGTTCCAGGGCCAACTGGGTCTGACGCTGACTGCGTAGCAGTTCGTCGTTCTGGATCTGCAACTCCGCCTGATAGATGCGCAGACTCTCGACCATGGCAGTGAGCTCGACATTGGCCCCCTGCAACAGCTCGTCGGCGATCTGAAACCGTCCCTGATGCAGCGCCGTCAGGGCGCGCTCACGGATCTCATCAGCGGATAACTCGTCGCCCTTGCTCGGGGCATGACGCAGGTCCGAATGTCTGGAGTCGAGATCAGTGTCTTTCATACGCAATTAGAGTTCGTGCCATCGACGCGCGTCTGAACGCCCAGGCTTTGGCTATGCGCTCCGGTTCGAGGGTCGTGGACCCGGAACGTCTCGATATAGGGGAGGATATTGCACCAGTCGCGCCAGAGATTGCTATCCTTTTGAGCCAATTGTCATACGTTGAGCCTCAGGTCTCGGATAAACTTTAGCATTGTGCCGGGGTCCGTACCTTCCGACAACGCCCAGGAACTCCGCCCATCGAGTGGCCCTGTGCCCATCTCAATCTGGCAGCCCGATATCATGGTCGATCATCAAGGAACACAGCACTCAACCGACCCGTTCATGATCCGGCGCCCCTGGGTGCTCTTCCTGACCATCTCCGGCTTTCTGGCGGCCCTGACGGCGGGCGCGATCTTTCATAGCTATCATCATGAAATCACCGATTACAGCGCGCGCCTGTCGGCCATGGCCACGCTCAAGCAGCATCAGCTCGAAAGCTGGCTCTGGGAACGCGAGAAGGATAGCCGCTTCATTCACAGCAGCACTTTTCTGGCCCAGCTCTATGCGAACTGGCGCCAAGGCGATGAAGACGCCGGGGAACAGCTCCGGTCCCGGCTGACACAATTCATCGGCCCCCACACCTTCAGCGCGGTCACGCTGCTCGACCCGCACGGCCAAAGGCTGTGGGCCAGCGCCGAGGCGCCGCCCACATTGACGCCCACTGTCTTGAGTGCTGCCGCAGCGGCCAGCGCCGATCGACAACGCCACCGCTTCGACCCCTATCTGGGTCTGCGCGGCAATCCACGGCTCGATTTCATCACGCCGCTCGCCCAGATCCAGCCGGCGCCAGTGGTCGTCCTGCACAGTGATCCTGAGTACTGGCTGAGCGATAAGAGCCTGAGCGATCTGGTTGTTGGACAGACCGCCGAGACACTCCTCTTCCGGCGCGATGGCGAGCAGCTCCTGATTCTCGGTCAGATCGAGTGTCTGCGCTCCGAATCACCGCGCCGCGAGCTATCGCTCGACGCACCTGACTCTCCAGGCACCTGGATGTGGGCGGCGAGCGCGACGCCCGGCCAACCCGTCAGCGGTCTCGATGATCGCGGCCGCACGGTCATGGGCGTCGTCAAGCCCATCGAGGGCACCTCATGGTATCTGCTGGCCAAGATGGATCGCGTGGAGATCCTGGAGAGCTTTGTTCAGCGAGCCATCTGGATCACGCTCGCGGGTCTGCTGGCCATCGTCATGAGCGCCGCCGGACTCTCTCTGCTGCGCCAGCGCCAGCGGCTCCTGATCGCCGAGCAGACTCAGGCGGCTCAGGAGGAACTCGAACGCCATCGTCATCATCTGGAAGAACTCGTCGAAGCGCGCACGCTGGAACTGCGTCAGCAGAGCCATTCACTGCATGCCTTGATCGACAACCTGCCGCACCTGGCCTGGATGAAGGATCGCGAGGGCCGATTGCTGGCCATCAACCGGGTCTTCGCCGCGCAACTGGGATATTCACCCAAGGCGTTGATCGGCAAGAACACCCGCGAACTCTGGCCGCCCGAGGTTGCCGAGCGTTATCTGGCTACCGATGCGCAGGTGATGGAGACGCGCCATCAGCTCACCGTCGAGGAACCCTTTGGCGCGGACCCGAACAGTCTCTATGAGACCTTCAAGGCGCCTATCATCGACGAAACGGGCGAGGTGCTCGGGACCGTCGGCTTTGCGCGCGACATCCGCCCGCAGCGCGCGATGGAGGCTGAGCTGGCGCACCGCGCCGAGCTGGCCGAAAGCGCCACGCGCGCCAAGAGCGCCTTCCTGGCCAACATGAGCCACGAGATCCGCACGCCCATGAACGCCATCCTGGGCCTGACCCATCTGCTCCGCCGCGATGGTGTGACCCCGCCCCAGGATGAGCGCTTATCCAAGATCGAGAGCGCCACGCGCCATCTGCTCACCATTCTCAACGATATCCTGGATCTCTCCCGGATCGATGCCGGCAAACTGCAATTGGACAGCGCCGATTTTGCGCTCGAACCCCTGCTCGATCAGGTGCGCTCGCTGGTCGCTGACGCGGCCAAGGCCAAGGGATTGCAGTTGACGGCGGAGGTCGACGCACTGCCGCGCTGGCTGTGCGGCGATGTCACCCGACTGCGTCAGGCCCTGCTCAACTATGCCAGCAACGCCGTGAAGTTCACCGAGCGTGGTTCGATTGTGTTGCGCGCGCGTCTGATCGACGAAGACAGCACGAGCGTACTGGTGCGTTTCGAGGTCGAGGACAGCGGAATCGGCATTGCCGCCGATCAGCTTTCGGGACTCTTCCGTGCCTTCTCGCAGGCCGACGCCTCGACCACGCGCCGCTATGGCGGCAGCGGACTGGGGCTGGCCATCACCATGCAACTGGCGCGGCTGATGGGCGGCGAGGCTGGCGCTGAGAGCACGCCGGGCATGGGCAGCACCTTCTGGCTCCAGCTCCGACTCAAGCGCGGCCAGAATAGTCAGCACGCGCTGAGCCGTGCGGAGGTCTTGGTCGAACAGCGGTTGCGCGAGCGCCATGCGGGCGCGCGGCTGCTCCTGGCCGAGGACAATCCGATCAATCGCGAAGTGGCCCTGGATCTGCTGCAAGCCGTCGGGCTTCAGGTCGAGACCGTCGAAAACGGGCGCGAGGCCGTCGAGCAGGCCATGAGTGGCCGGTATGATCTGATCCTGATGGACGTGCAGATGCCGGTCATGAGCGGACTGGAGGCGACCCAGGCCATCCGTTCGCTGGCCGGCTGGCGTGACAAGCCGATCCTGGCCATGACCGCCAACGCCTTCGAGGAAGACCGCCAGCACTGTATGGACGCCGGCATGAACGATTTCATCCCTAAACCCGTCTCACCGCACGACCTCTTCGAGAGACTGCTCCGCTGGCTCCCCGTGACCACGAATGAACGAACACCGGCCCCGGTCATCGAGCCTCGCGAGCCGCCTGCTCGCGATCCGGCGGCCGAGGCGGCCCTTGCACGTATCGAGAACCTTTCGGGCCTGAATACGGCTCAGGGCCTGGCGGTGATGGGAGGCAACGCGCGCAAATATCTGGCGTTGCTGGACCGCTTCGTCAACAGCCATCGCGACGATGCGGGCAAGATGATCGCCGCGCTCGAATCCGGCTCCCGGACCGAGATCCGCGAGCTGGCGCATGCATTGAAAGGTGTGGCGGCCACGCTGGGGGCGAGCGACATCGCCGAGGCCGCCGCGCGGCTGGATGCGGCGCTCAAGGCGGATCCCGATCTCGACGCCGAGCACCTGCATGAGTTGATCGATCAGATCACCATGGCGTTCGCACCGCTGAATCAAGTCATGGAGGCACTGATGCGCGCCGAACCGGTTGCCGAAATGGCGCCGAATCCGACCCAGGACGATCTGGAGCGCCAGGAACAGGTCTTTACACAGCTCATCGAGTTGCTACGCGAGAACGACACCCGCGCCATCACGCTGCTACGCCAGGAGCGCGCCTTGCTGAACGCGCGCCTTGGTGAGTCGTTCGAGCGTATCGAGCGCCATCTGCTTGCATTCGAGTTCGAGGAAGCGCTCGAACGCGTGGAGCGTGCTCGTCTGTCGGCTCAATGAGCGGGCTTGACGTCTCGCTACTCAATCGGATATCTGGACGCGCGTTCCATCAGCCAGTTCGCGATCAGGATGGACAATCACGGCGGTTCCAATTTCCAGGCCGCCTCGCAACTCGGTCTGGAGCGCACCGCGATGCCCGAGCTCGACCGGGGTGAGTCGGGCGTGTTCATCGACTGCGCAAAAGAGCGCCCAGCCTTCGCCATGCCGGAACAGACTGCTGGTCGGCACCTGAAGCACGTCTTCAGCCTCCCAGAGCACGAAGCGCGCATTGACCCGATAGCCGTCACCCAGCCGTGCCCACTCGGCGCGCCGCGTGGTCAGTGCGACGATGACCCAGACCCGTTGCTCCTCGACCCCGAGCGCCGAGACCTTGGTGAAGGCGACCGGCTCGATCCGCGTGATACGACCCTCCAGGGGCGTGGGCTCGCCCCAGCGCTCGATCCAGACCCGCCTCCCGACCGCCAGCCGCACAGCATCGGCTGAAAGCACATCGACCTCGATCTCCAGCGCGCCCGGATCGCCGAGTTCCAGGATCACATCGCCGGCGCGCACGACGCGCGCGCTCTCGGATTCGCGCTTGAGCACCACGCCATCGACAGGCGCCGTCAGCTCCAGACGTCCCTGCTCACCTGGCGCCAGCTCGCCGGCGTACTTCAGTTCAGCCTGCGCGGCCAGTCGATCGCGCTCGGCGCTCTGGACGCGGAAACGCGCGGCGTCCAGTTCGGCCTCGCGGCCGAGCGACTCGGCGCGCGCCTGATCGAGCTGAGTACGCGAAACCATGCCCGGCTTGGCCAGACGCTCGATGCGCTCCAGTTCGACCCGCGCCAGACTCGCCGATGCCTCGGCGGCGGTGACGGCGGCACGGGTCGCGGCTAGCTCGGATTCGGCGCTCGCCAGACGCGCACCCGCACGCTCCTGACTGCGCCGATCCAGCACCGGCGAGACCTGGGCATCGAGGATGGCGATCACCTGCCCGGCCTGGACCGAATCGCCGACCTCCAGCTCCAATCGTCGCAACTGACCATCGACCGGTGCTGAGATTCGATAGCGCTCGACGACGCGCGTGCGGCCCTCGGCCTCCAGGGTCACGGCCAGCGGTCCGCGCACGACCGGTTCGACGTCGACCAGACGCGGCACCGGCCGAAAGCCCCAGACCAGGAGCGCGAGCAGCGCCAGGGCGCTCAACGCCTGGATGACATGACGGCGGATGGCGGTCCCTTTGGCGTTCATTCTTGGGTTTTGAGCACAGCCACCAGATCCAGTTCGCGCAGACGACGCCCCACCAGCAGGCCGGAGAGCAGCGCCGCGGCGAGGATGACGCTGGCGGCAAAGCTGAACACGCCCGGTTCCAGAATCAGCGGGATGCGATAAAGCTCAGACTCGATGCCGCGCACGATGAGCGCGATCAATCCCCAGCCGATGATGAACCCGACCGGAATGGCGATCGCGGTCAGGAGCGCCAGCTCACCGAGCAGGATGGCCGTGATTTCGCCGAGGCTGAAACCCAGCACCCGCAAAGTCGCCAGCTCGCGTGCGCGCTCGGTGAGGGTGATGCGGGCATCGTTATAGACCACGCCGAAGGCGATGCTGCCGGCCAGAAGCGTACTGACAAAAGCAAAGCTCAGCACGATCTCGGTCATCGAATCCATGAAGCTCTGGATGGCGGTGAGCCGGTCGGTCACGCCGGCCACCCGTGGCGCGGCCTTCAGCTCGGCGACCAGGGCCGCGCGCGCGCCCGGCGCAACCGCGAGCAGCGCCCCGGTCACGGCCTCGCCTTCGCCGAGCAGACGGTTGAGCGCGTCCAGGTCCATATAGGCGGAGAGTCCGGTGAACTCGCGCACCAGTCCCGAGACCACGACCCGGTGCCGTTCGCGCCGTCCCTCCAGGATCTCGACCTCGACCCGGTCGCCCACACCCACGTAGAGCAGACGCGCGAGCTGATCGCTCAGCACCAGTCCCGCAGCGGGGAGCGTCTGGACCTGGAGCTGATCGTCGAGAATGCGCCTCAATCGGCTGTTCGCATCCAGCCCCTGGATGGCGGTCGACTCGCTGGCGTTGGCGTGGCGCAGACGCACCGCGACCTGGCGCATCGGCTCGGCCCAATCGACGCCAGGGCGCGCGGCCAGTTCGAGCACCACCCGACGCGAGGTCGGTTCGCTGAAGGTCACCGTCAGATCATCGCGTTGCGCCAAACCGTATTGAACCTGGATCAAATAGTCCAGAGCGCCCTCCTGAAATCGTCCGACCATGAGGATGCCACAGGCCAGCGCGATCCCCAGAATCGAGAGCAGCGATTTGAGCGGACGTCGCTCGATGTGACGCAGGATCATGCGTGTCGGCTGGCTCAGAAAGCGCTGGAGTCCGAACCGCTCGACCAGCGTGGGCCGATAGCGTGGCGGCGGCTCGGGCCGCATGGCCTCGGCCGGCGGCAGACGCACGGCGCGGCGCACGGCGGCGAGCGTACCGGCCAGTCCGGCGCCCAGTGTCACCAGTGCTGCAATCGCGATCACCTGCGGGCGCAGACTGAACGCCAGATAGGGAAAATGGAAGAAGCCGCGATAGAGCTCGGCCATCATCAGCCCGAACCACAGCCCGGCACCCAGACCGATGATGAGTCCGAGCAGGATGATCACCAGCGCCCATTGCACATAGTGCCCGCCGATCTGCCAGGCGCTATAACCGAATGCCTTGAGGATGGCGATCTGGTCGCGCTGGGTGCCGATCAGACGCCCCAGCACCACGTTGAGCAGAAAGGCCGCCACGCCGAGGAAGACGCCGGGGATGAGCCGCGCCATGCCGGCGAGCTGTTGCAGCTCGGCGGCAAGATAACGATCCGAGAGCTGATCCGAACGCTCGATCGCCCCCAGACCGCCATAGGGTTCGAGTAAGACATCCAGACGCTCGATCACGTCCTTGGGACGGGCTTCGCGCGTGAGCCCGAGCAGCAGATCATTGAAGGCGCCATCCATGTCATAGGCCCGCGCCAGCGGCTCGCGGTTCATCCATAGCACGCCGTGACGCGCGAAATCGGGAAAAAGATCGCCCGGCTTGATCTGATAGATGTACTCGGGTGAAACAGCGATGCCGACGATCTTCAACCGCTGGAGACGACCGTCGATGATGGCGGAGAGATGATCGCCCGGACGAAAGCCATGGGCATCGGCAAAGGCCTGGCTGACTACGGTCTCGTCGTCGCGTTCCGGCTCGGGGAGCCGGCCGGCGAGCAGATGCAGCCGATTGAGTCCATCGCGCGCGGGCACCGAGACCAGCACGCCCGTGGCCGGGTCGGCAAAGTCCGGGATGTCCAGATTGACCGCCGCGACCACCCGCGTCTCGACCCGCTGCACGCCCGGAATGGCGGCGATCGGCTCACGCAGCGACTCGGGCGCCCGCTTGAGCGAAACGAAAACATCGGCGAAGCCATAGTCTCGGTAGAAAGCATCGCGCGTCAGCGTCAATGAATCGAGCGTCGCCAGCGCCATCACCAGCGTCGACACCCCGCCGGCGATGACGACCGCGATGGCGAGCACCTGACCGCGCAGTGCCCAGGTCTCGCGCCAGAGTTTGCGGCTGAGCGTGCTCACCAGTGGATCTCGCGCGGGGCACGCCGCTCAGGATTGGTACGCACCGACTGGATGCGCCCATCGGCCATCTGAACCACGCGATCGGCCATGGCCGCGATGGCGGCATTGTGGGTGATGACCGCCGTGGTGGTGCCCAGCTCGCGATTGACCCGCTCCAGCACCTCCAGCACCCGCACGCCCGTGGTCGAGTCCAGCGCCCCGGTCGGCTCGTCGCACAGGAGTACGCGCGGGCGCTTGGCGATGGCGCGCGCGATGGCCACGCGCTGCTGCTCGCCACCCGAGAGCTGGGCCGGAAAATGATCGAGACGCGCGCTGAGTCCGACCAGATCGAGCGCCGCCTCGGGCGTCATGGGATCCTCGGCGATCTCGGTGACGATGGCGACGTTCTCGCGCGCGGTGAGGCTGGGGATGAGGTTGTAGAACTGGAAGACGAAGCCGACGTCCTGGCGCCGAAAGGCGGTCAGCGCCCGCTCTCCGGCCTGAGTCAGATCGCGCCCGGCGGCAATCACCTGACCGCTGGTCGGCGAATCCAGACCACCCAGGATGTTGAGCAGTGTCGACTTGCCACTGCCCGATGGCCCGAGCAGCACCACCAGTTCGCCTGGATAGAGGTCGAGATCGACGCCCCGCAGGGCCTCGACCCGAACCTCGCCCATGACATAGACCTTGGTGAGTCCGCGCGCCTGGAAGACAGGCGCCGGAGATCCAGTGTCCTGACCCTGAATGGGTCGCGAGGTCAGACCGCGCGATCCACGCATGTCACAGGACGATCAGCCTGGCTCAGCCCTGCTCCAGCAAGCGACGCAGATCGATGATCGCCGCATTGGCGCGCGCGACGTAGGAGGCCAGCACCAGCGAATGGTTAGCCATGGGGCCAAAGCCGGTGCCGTTGAGGATCAGCGGACTCCAGATCGGACTCTGGGTCTCCTGGAGCTTGCGCACGATCTGGTTGACCGAGACCTGAGCATTCTTGCTCTTGAGCACGACCTCGAAGTCGATTGAAATCGCCTGAAGGGTATGCAGCAAGGCCCAGGTATAACCGCGTGCCTCGAAGAAGACGTCATCGATCTTCGACCAGGGTGTGCGGACCAGGGCCTCGCTGCCCTTCGGAACCTCCGGAGCGTCGGCCATTTCGCTCGCGATGTCGCTTGCGGCTGCATCACCAACGGCCTGAGACAGGCGGTGCGCCAGACTGCCCAAACGACGCTCGACCACTTGCAGATAGAGCACCAGATTGTCGGCGCGTGCATAGAAATGCGCCTCGCCGCGCGTGAGTCGATTCAGATAGCTTTCGAGTGCATCGATACCCCGACGATATTCGGATTCGCTCGAAGGCAGCATCCAGGATTCGGAGTTGTAGTTGAACTGTGGCTGCGCAATCAGGAGGTCGCGATCCTCGACCGACTGGGATTGCGAGCGCGTCAGCTCGTTGCGCAGCGAATTGGTCAGATCACGCAGCTCGGTCAGAGCGCCGAATTCCCAATTTGGGATGTTGTCCAGATAGACGCCGGGCGGAAAGAGGTCGTTGCTCAGATAACCGCCCGGCTTCTTCAGCAGGGTATCGCCGATGCGGATGGCCGTAGCAGCGGTGTAGGAACCGGCCACCAGCCGACTCTCATCGCCTCCGACCGTTGCCAGTGCATTGGCGCGCACATCGAAGGTCTCCGGTGAGCGCGACCAGAGCATCCCCAACACGACCACCACGACCAGGTAGGTGACGACGAACAGACCCAGGGTCCAGCCCATGCCCCGCTCACGCCAGACCCTTGGGTTATAGAGCTCTAGTAGCCGGGCGACTCGATCCTTGACCGACTGGATCGGGTTGAAATTTTTTAAGGATGTTTTGACACCCATTCACATTCTCCGTTGAGTTTTTATGGCTCGAATCCGCACTCCAGCCTGCCGACCATCAACATGGCGACAGGCTCGATGGACAGAATTCTATCATCCCTCGAAATCCCGCTCGACGATCTCGATCACGCGCCGACAGATCTCGCGGCCATAGTCGGTCCAGAGACCCTGGCCCCAGTACCGATAGCAGCTAGTCTGCGACGACATCAGATGGAAGAGCGCATTGCGGTAGGACGGATGGTCAGTCGCAATGCCGGGACGCAAGACCTTCTCATTGAAGCGTGAGCTGGCGTCCTCCATGGGACCGAGCACGTTCTCGTAGCCCTTGACCCAGGACAGATCACTGGTCCAGCTTCCGCCTTCCATGTGGAAGCGCCCATCTTCGCGCTTGAGTTCCTCGATCACCTGATTGAGCTTCTCGGGTCCGTCGCCGGGCTGCATCCGCGCCCAGATACGGTCGTGGAAGAGCGGCTGGACTTCGGGCAAATCGGCAAGTTCGACACCACTGGCAAAGAGATGTTCCAGATACTCGCTGGCGTTCATCATTGGCGTGGCCGAGTGACTGGACGCGCGCACCACTTCCATGAACTTGGGCGGAAACTCGTTCATCATGACCCCACCGTTCTCGCCATCGGCGATCTGGGTCACCAGCGGCGGAATCGAGTGGCCCGCCAGCTCGACCCGATTCAGCCCCTGTGCCTCGTACCAGGGCTGCATCTGGGCCACGAGCTTGGTGTCAGACCCCTGGGTCTTGATGATGGCGATGATGCTTGCCGTCTCGCCCTTGGAGTTGGTGCAGACCAGACGATGCGGGATGTGCGGGCGCTCAGGATGGCGGGCATCGGCGACCTGCTGGACCGTGTGCTCCTGAACCAGCACCCATTGATAGCCGCAGTCGACCAGCGTCTTGACGAACTCATAGGCCACGTCTGGATGGTTCGGCAGCGCCATCTCGGACGGCGAGAAGCCGCGCACCCGCTCCAACGCCTCCCAGCCGAAGATGCCCGCGAAGTGATGCTGGAAGGCGCGCACATGCAGGCGGTAGTCCTGCACCGGAGTCGAGGGCGCCACGGCATGGCCCCAGGGCATGCCGAGCCATTCCACGGCCCAGTTGTAATCCGGGTTGCAGGTGACGGTCTTGAGCGCATCGATGACATGATGCTCGCCCATCTTGCGCAACCCGTGCAGCAGGGTGCCGGAGTATTCGAGCATGCAGCGCGGCGAATGGCCCTCGCCAATCAACTGTGGCACGAACTCGCCGATGCGCTTGTAACACCAGACGAAGGTCGGCGCGTTGTGATTGTCGCCGATGTGCTGGTTCTCCATCATGTACTGGAGATTGCTGATGAGCGCGGCGGTCTGGAGATCCGCGCCACCGGCGGGGATGAGCGGCTGATGCTGATGCAGCGCAATGGCCGTAGCGGCACGGATGGCGCCGAAATCGACTCCGCCCTGTTTGATGAAGAGTTCGCGCTCGCGTCCGCGCGCGACGACCTGGGCGACCTCGGCCTCCTGGCCGGACAGATTGGGCACGTCTCCGATGTATTCGGGCATGGGATTCACGGTCGGTTCCTCAGGGTTGGGTGGTCAGTGATTCAGCGTTGGATCGGGCGGATGATGCCGGAGCTGGATCATCGGGTGATTCGACGGATGTCGCGGGTTCCTGAACAGCGGTCTCCGGTACGGGCGTGTCTGGTGCGGCCGTTGACGCGAGGGGGGCAGGCGCTGCCTCGGGCGCGGACGGCGTTTCCGCCGGCGCCGCTGTCTCGACGGATGTGGCCAGATCCACCGCGCGTTCGAGCGCCAGACGCGCGGTGTTCAGATCGGCCTCGGCGCGCGGCACCCAGGACTCGCCCCAGTAGATGTTACAACTGGTCTCGGCGCGCAGCAGATGCCACAGCGCCTCGGCGAGCGCGTCCGACTCTGGCCCCGCGGTCACGCCGCGCTCGCCGGCAAACCAGCGTGCGTCATGGATCGCGCGGCTGGCCGCGGCGTAGTCGGCGACCGTCTGACGCTGGCGCTCCGACCCCAGCCATTGGGTGAAGTCGCGTCCGTGATGCCAGCCGGTGTTCCAGGCGCCGGTGCGCACCCGCACCTCGCCGTGCGCGCCATGCGTGTCGATATAATCGCTGACGAAGGTTGGCTGGATGGCGGCCTCGCCGGCGTCGACCCGGTCGAGCAGCGGCAGATAGAAGGCGCTCCAGAAATTGGCGCCCTCGGTGACATTGCGGAACCAGCCGCCGTTCTCGCCATCCGTACAGGTGGTCACCAGCGGCGGAAAATCACACCACTTGGTGCGCTCGGCGACCTCGCTCAGGAACCAGTCTACGTCCATGCCCGACTCCTGAGCGTCAGACAGCTCGCGGTCGCGCACCACGACGATGATCTCGTCCTCGCCATAGCGGGCGATGTGCGGCCGATAGCGCAGTTCCTGCCAGCTCATCTCGTCGACCGGCTCGACATGCTCGCTGTCAACGAAGACATAGCGATAGCCGAAAGCGCGTAACAGCGGGATCAGCTCCATCGAGAACCCCATCTCGGGCGGCCAGAAGCCCTGGAAGCGCGGACGCCACAGTAGATGTCGGGCGATGTCGAGCCAGCGCCCGAGATGCTCGCGCCGGTCAGCTTCCGGAATCAATGGCAGCACCGGATGGAAGTAGCCGGTGCCGACGACCTCGAACAGCGCCTGATTCTGCAAGTGCCACAGCAAGGCGCCACAGTCGACGATGCCGTAAACGCGCTCCTGGAACAGCGGGTCGGACAGTGTCTCCAGCAGGGTTCCCGAGAGCGACAGATGCACCCGCGCCAGATCCTCGCGTCCCCAGAGGCTGCGCGGAATCCGGTCGAGGGCGAACAGGATCTCCTGGGCCTCCCAGGTCTGGGATTCCAGCAAATCCTGGAGATTACCCGGAGGCTGGTGGAGATTCAGCACGAGCGCGTGATGAGCGATGGCCATGAGAACTCCCTGATGACGGCTTGGGATGGAACTCAAGGATACCAAAGCCAGGCGTCGTGATTCACTACATACGCATAAAAGCGATGGCTCGAACCCCTTGGTCTCAAAGCCAAGGCGTCCGATCGACGGAGTCTGAACGGCACAAAAAGCACGGCAAACTGTCGATTGTTGTGTATCCTATCGACTGCCAACCCGAATCGAGAGGCAAGCGAGTGACATGGCTGACGACAAGATCGTGACCAAGAAAACGGCGGCGAAAAAGGCTGTAGCCAAGAAGACGGCGGCTCGCGCAAGCGAGACCCGGACATCCGACAGCCCGCTCGCCACACCCCATGACATGACCGAATCCAAGCCGACCAAGAAGACGACGTCCAAGTCGACGACGAGCAAGAAGACCGCCGCCACCAAGGCGACCTCGGCGGCGGCCGGCAAGCGCAGTAAATCTGACGCCTCAGCACCGCCCAGTCTTGCCGACCATCAGGGCAGTCTGCGCCAGCTCGCGACCGTCTCTGAAGACGTGCGACAGGACATGATCCGCGAGGCGGCTTACTACAAAGCCGAGAAACGCCGCTTCGCTCCGGGTCACGACGCCGAGGACTGGGCCGCCGCCGAGCGCGAGATTGATGAACTCATCGCGCGCGCCAAGGTGATGACAGGCCGCTGAGTTTCTGCCAACCATCCCTCGCCACGCTGAGACGCCCGGTGCAACGCCGTGCGTCCGGGCGCGGTGAGTGTGGTGTTCAGAGTCCCAGCTCGTCGAGCAGACTCTGATCGACGAGCGTCTGATTGCTCGTACTCGCGAGTGCATTCTCCTGTTGCTTGATTTCCTCAACGATCCGGTCAGGATCGGTCTCTTCGCGCTCGAACTCATGGAGTTGGATGAACTCGGTGCGATCCATCGCCAGCTCCATATAGAAGACATTGCGCTTGGCCGTTGAGAAGGAGACGCGGCGTGCCTGGGCGCGATCCAGATTGGTGTCGATACTGACCACCACCTCCTTGTTGATGGTGAGCATCTTGGGCTGATTCTGATTGATCGAGACCATCAGCTCACTGCCTACATTGCCCGTAAAGTCGCCGACAATCTGGTTCATCAGCTCCCCGAGCATGTTGCCGACCTCCTCGGAGGTATGCTGGGTCGCCAGCTCGGACTCCGGCATGCCCATGCTCATCATGTAGGCCCGATAGAGTTCCATGGCCGACGGGGCGGAGAAATTGATGATGACCAGACCGGAGAACCCGCCGTCGAAGAGCACGAAGCAGCCGATGTCGGGTCGCAGACAGGTGCGCGTGATCTTCTGCACCATCGGCGAATAGTTGATCTGGGTCTGGGTGGCGACTGAGAGAACTTTCTTCACGGAGCTGCACAGCATCAGCAGCACGTCATCGGTCGAGATCGCTTTTGTTTTGGCCACGAGTCTTGGTTCCTAATGTGTCGGTGTTGGCTATGGAATATCCGGGCCAGCGCGTCAGGCGAGACGTCCAGCGCCGCAGATTCTACAGTACGCGATTTGGCGTCCAACGGGGCGCTTGCGTGTTCGTCTTCGCCGGATGGTTAGCGCCGCGGATCGTCGCGGCCCCCATCCCAGCGCGCTGTAAGCGAACTGGTGTCTGGCGCGAAGGCGGCGATGAAGTTGTAACAGACGCGCGGATCGGCGGCCATTTCGAGAAAGTCGATCGCCCGACTGTTTTCGCCTCTGAGGAAATGGGTCCGGGTCATGTGCTCCATGTCACGAAAGCCCATGCTCCAGTCGACAAAGAGCCGCTTGTCTATCCCGTCCTCGAAGACGATGTGCAGATTTTGATGGCGTGGGTCACGCCGGATGCGTTCGAGTACCGCCTGGACCCGCGAGCGCTGCCCTTCGAGAATCTGCATAAAGGATTCGTTGAAGTAGAGCAGGAAGCCCGTAATACCCTGGGCGCGATTGAACTCTCGCGACTCATGGAGCAAGGCCCGTAGCCCGGCCTCAGTCATGGGCTGGGAGGCCTGGCTGACATAGAGCAGCGAATAGAGATCGTCCGAGGACGCCAGACGGCCCGTGGCATTGGACTCGCACAGCAGTGCCTGGAACTCCTCGGGTGGCAGCGGACGATAAAAATGGAACCCCTGGACATAGTCGCATCCGAGGTCGCGCAGATAATCAAACTGATTGGCGTTCTCCACGCCCTCAGCGATCACCTTGAGGTTCATGGCGCGCGCCATGCTACAGACGGCATGCACAATGGCGCGGCTGTCGTGGCGCTTGTCGAGTCCATCGACGAATTCACGGTCGATCTTGAGCTTGCTCAAGGGCAGGCGCAGCAGTTGTGCCAGCGAAGAATAGCCGGTGCCGAAGTCGTCGACCGCGACCCGCAGACCCAGATCAGCGAGCTGGTGCAGCACGCTGAGATTGAAGATGACATCGCTCATCAACGAGGTCTCGGTCAACTCCAGCAGGATGCGCTTTGGATCGGCGCCGGTCTCGTCCATCATGCGCCGGAACTCCTCGACCAGTGACTCATCGTTGAGCTGGCGGGCCGAGACATTGACGCTCACATAGGGTGCCTCGGCGCCGAACTGGTCGCGCCACTGACGTTCAGCCAGACAGGCCTGGTGGAAAACCCACTTGCCGATCGGCACGATCGAGCCGCTCATCTCAGCAATGGGGACGAAGTGGGCCGGTGAGACCTCGCCCCCGCTCGGGAACCAGCGCAGCAGGAGTTCGGCCCCGCGAATAATCTGGCTCTGGGCGCAGAGAATGGGCTGAAAACGGACCTGGAATTCATCGCGCTCGATGGCCTGACGCAGTCCGTTGGTGATGTCGAGCCGCCGGCGTGCCTGATCGTGGATCTCTTCGCTGAAGAAACGCCAGCCATCGCGGCCCTGTTCCTTGGCCTGATACATGGCTGCGTCGGCATTACGCAGCAGATCATCGGCACTGTGCGTGGTTCCATGACCGATGGCCAGGCCGATGCTGGCGGTGGCGAACAGACGCCGTCCCGAGAGATCCACGGGTTTGCGCAGCAGGTCGTTGAGCCGGTCGGCCAGATTGGCCACCGTGGCTGGAGTGTCCACCTGATCGCAGAGCACCACGAACTCATCACCGCCAAGCCGACCGATGGTGTCGCCCGGGCGCACATGATCGACCAGACGCTGCGCGATGGTTTTGAGCAGTTCGTCGCCGGCCTGATGGCCGTGGCTGTCGTTGACGAGCTTGAAACCGTCGAGATCGATGAACAGCAGCGCCACGCTGTGTCCCTGTTTCTTGGAACGGCGAAGCGCCCGCTCCAGGCGCTCGTGGATCATGGCCCGATTGGCCAGACCTGTGAGTGGGTCGTGAATGGCGCGCCAGACCAGTTCCTCCTCGGCGAGCCGGCGCTCGGTGACGTCGAGCATGGTCGCCACCATCACCCAGCGCTCACCGACCCGGATCTTGGACAGCGAGACCTCCGCTGGAAAGGTCGATCCATCCTTGCGATAGCCACTGAGATCGGGACGCTGGCTCATGCGTCGCTCAAGCGTCGATGACTTCAGAAATCCATTCACATGCGCGGCATGGGCCTGACGGAACGGCGGCGGAATCAGTTCCTGGAGCGGCAGCCCGATCAACTCCTCCACACGGTAGCCAAACATATCGCCGACGCGCCGATTGGCCTCGGTAATGACGCCATCGGCCTCGACCGCCAGCACGCCAACGTCGATGCTGGCCAGGATGTGGTCGGTGGTCTCGGGTGTCAGTGCCGTGGATCTCGCCCAGTCGCTCGCGGGAGGCAGCGGGGCCAGGGCCGCTGTCTCCAGACCCAGAGGCCTGACGGCTGGATCTGTGCTTTGACGATAGCGTTCCGGAATCTGCGGCGGCAGACAGCCAAAGGCGGTGACGATCTCGAAGTGTCCATCGAAGGTGGCGCGCGCCAGATAGGTGTTGACGTGCGCGTGATGGGTCGCCGGGTCCATACGCACCCGGCCCTGCGGCCCCTCGACTTCAACCTGCGTCAGGGCGTCGATCAGCGTCTGGGTTTCGAGTGTGGCGGCCTGGTTGCCGGCACGGGCGAAAGCATGCACGCACAGATAGACGCCTTCGCCGAAATTGGTCAGCACGCCATTGCCGTCGGGCCAGATCCCGGAGACCTCCGGAAGCGTGGCCAGGGTCTTGAGATAGCGCTGGTTGACCGGGGTGTCGAGCCCCATGAAATAGGTGTTGCAGGAATAGAATCCCTCGCGCACCTCGGGCGTGAGCGTGGCGGCCATGGCCTCGTCGTAATGGCCCATGACCACGGTGATGCGCCGCTTGAGTCCGAGCTGGGAGAAGCGGGTCAGCAATTGCGCCTGCTCGGCGCCGGCGAAATAGGGCACGAACACGTCGGCGCCCGAGCGGCGCACGCGATCGAGGAGCTTATCGATCGGCGCGCGCCCCAGCGGCAGATATTCCTCGCCCACCACCTCGCCGCCGAGATCGCTCAGGGCGTGCGTGGCCGCGTCGATCGAGCCGCGCGGCCATTCGTAGTTACTGCCGGCGAAGAACATCTTGGGTCCGATCTCGCGCGCCATGTAGGGAATCATGTGCTCGATCTGCTGATTGGGCAGGGCGGCGAAGTGAAAGAAATAGCGGCTCTGGATGCTGCCTTCGTAGAACGAGAAGTTCAGATAGGGCACCTGGCGCACCTCGGCGACCTGACTGGCCACGGCGATACGCGAGTTGGAGAGCAGATTGCCGATCAGGGCCACGCAGCCGTGTTCGTCGAGCAAACGCTCGGCGGCAGGCACGGCCGTCTCGGGCAGGCTGCCGTCGTCCTCGATGATCAGTTCCAATCTCCGGCCCTGGATACCGCCGGCGGCATTGATCTCGTCACAGGCAATCCGCCCGGCCCAGGCGATCTCCTGGCCATACATGGAGACCAGTCCGGTCAGTGGACTCATGAGTCCCAGGCGAATCGGTTTGTCGGTCGAATTGGTCATTGATGATCCAGAGGCCAGCATGGCCAGGGTTGGCTCAATCTCAGAGAGGGATTATAGGCAACTTGTCCGGTTGCCCGTTCGTCAGTCTATCAATTACGGAAAAATGTCGATTTTGTTAAGAGTTCGAGACATCCGTGTGACGATCCGCTAGCATTTCAGGTGGCTTCAGACGCGCGCCTTCGACCTCTTTCCGGACGCTTTTCCACCATGACATCCGTGCCCTCATTCGTTCGCGCCCATTCGCGTGCACTCGCCTGGTGCGCGGCGTTTCTGTTCGTGCTCGTCTGGCACGCGCTGGCCATCTGGGCCAGCGGTTATTTCCTCCAGGTCAAACCCTGGGCATCGGCCTATGCGCGCGACCTCATCGCTCATCTGCTGCTCGGCGCCGTGCTGTTTGCCATCGCCCGCTCACTCACGCGATTCATGATCGCCGCGACAGTCGTCTTCGGCGTCCTGACCTTCGGCAACGCCATGAAGCTCTCGACCCTGGGCGCGCCCGTGATGCCGGACGACTTCGCGGCAGCACGCAACATGTTCCTGCTGCTCGATGGCTGGTCGCTGGTCGCGGCCGTGCTGCTGGTGGCCGTCCCGACGCTGCTGCTCGTCTGGTCGATCGACTGGCAGCGCCGCTGGACCTGGGCCACTCTGGCGCTCATCGGCGCGGCTATCGGACTCGTCGTCAGCTTCCCGGCCGATCTGGTCCGGCTGATGGATCAGCACTTCGGACACTCGGTCTGGAACCAGCCGGCGAACTATCAGTCACGCGGCCTGCCGATCCATCTGCTTCAGGAAACCACGCGCGCGCTGGCCCGGCGTGTGCCGCCACCCACGGCCCCGGAGGTCGAGCAGGCGCGGCGAGTGGTGGCGGGCGAGCGAGCCGATGAATTCGTCAAGGTCACACAGAACACCGCCGACGCCAGTCTCGCCCCACCCACGCGCAATCTGCACATGATCGTCCTGGAATCCTTCTGGGATCCGATGGCGCTCACTGCGTCCCGACTTTCGGCCGACCCGCTCGATCCCGAGTTCCGCCGGCTCTGGGCACAGGCCGGGCACTCGCACCTGCTGGCGCCGGTTTTCGGCGGCTATACGGCCAACACCGAATTCGAGGTCCTCTGCGGCTTCCCGGTGACGGCGCACAATGTCTTCTTCGAGACCGGACTCAAGCGCGATGTGCCCTGTCTGCCGGGTCATCTGAGAGAGGCCGGCTATCACAGTTTGGCCTCGCATCCGAATGCCGCATCCTTCTGGAACCGCGTCAATGTCTATCGGCGCATCGGCTTCGAGACCTACTGGGCGGATAACGACTTCGTGCTCGACGACATGAATCGCACTTTCCTGAGCGATGCGTCGTTCTATCGGCAGGTCATGGAGCGGCTGGGGGAGACGCCCGGCAGTCCGCGCCCGCTTTTCAATTATATGTTGACCTATTTCGGCCATCTGCCCTACCCGCTCAACGAACGCCGCCCGGCAGTCATCACGGCGGCTGAGGGGCATGAGGTCGTCGCCGCCTATGCCAACACCCTCTATTACAAGTCGCGTGAACTCATGGCCTTTCTGCGCGAGCTGCGCGCGGCCGATCCGGATGCTCTGATCGTGCTCTTCGGCGACCATCTGCCGGCGCTGACACCGAACTTCGGCGGCTATACCGAGTCGGGTCTGTTGGCCAAACAGCGCGGCGAGTTTACCGATCCCATGTTCCGCACCCTGGTCGAGACACCACTCATTCTGATCGATGGCCGGCGCGGACCCGTCGCGATCGGTGACATTCCGGCCTACCAACTGCCCGCGCGCCTGCTCGAACGGCTCGGCGATCAACAACCGGGCATCCTCGGACTCGCTGCACAAGAGCGCGCGTTCGGGCGCATCCGTCCGTTGCCGGGGATGCACTTTGTCATCGCCGATGACGCGGACGCTGCCCAGGTCTGTCGCGGCGCTGCGACCGACGCTGCCGAATGCGCCGACGCGTTACGCTGGATCCAGGCCGTTGAAACTCTGCGCACCGATCTCTTCAGCGGCGAACAGCATACCTTGCTCGAATTGCATCTTCCCAACCGCCGTTTTCGCGCGGCCTTGACCCAGTCGTCTGCCAGCGCCTCACTTAACCTGCCGTAGCAGCTGGATGAGTCGCTTCAGGAAGCCAGCCGCGTTCTGGGCGGTTTTCTCGGGCAGGATCTCAACGTAGACTCAGCGCACAGCCCGATCGATGGCGACAAACAGGGACTGAGCACTGGCCTTATCGGGCATTTTGGGCAGATACTTCACATCGACATGGACTCAGCCTGGCTCGTCGTCTTTGAGGGCCTTGACCGGGCGCGCGTCCAGGTCGATGAGCGGGGCTTGAGCGCCTGGAGGTTAGAGATGCAAGGATCGCGCCTTCGCGGAACACAATCACACGGGACGCAACAGCATGAGCATCAAGGAATACCGCACCGCCGTCGAGGCCCGAGGCGGCCTGCTGGTGGTCAGACACACCCCTAACATCGCCTTTGGTGACCGGGTCCACATCGAGGACCACGCCGGCCATATCCGCAACGGCCAGGTCATCCGCGCCGCCGATGACGAGGTGCTGATCCTGGTCTTCGAAGGCACCGACGACCTGGACCTGGAAAACACCTGGGTCCGCTTCCTCGACGAGCCGATCGAAATCGCACTCTCCCCCGAGATCCTGGGGCGAGAGTTCGACGGACTCGGCGTCCCGCGCGATGGACGCCCGCCGGTGCTTTCGAGTCTGCGCCGCCCGGTCGGCGGCTCAGCGATCAACCCGGCTGCGCGCACTTATCCGCGCGAGTTCATCCAGACCGGCATCGCCACGATCGACGGTCTGAACTCGCTGGTACGCGGCCAGAAGCTGCCGATCTTCTCCGGCTCGGGTCTGCCGCACAACCGGCTCGCGGCCCAGATCGTGCGTCAGGCCAAGCTGGTCGACGAGTCCTCCAGCTTCTCGATCGTCTTCGCCGCGATGGGCGTCTCCTACGCTGACGCCAAGTTCTTCCGCGACGAGTTCGCCAACTCAGGCGTGCTGCGCAACGTGGTGATGTTCGTCAATCTGGCCGACGACCCGCCGGTCGAACGCCTGACCCTGCCGCGCACCGCGCTCACCGCCGCCGAATATCTGGCCTATGACCTCGACCGCCATGTGCTGGTGGTGCTCACCGACATGACCAACTATGCCGAGGCACTGCGCGAGGTGGCCACCGCCAAGGGCGACGTGCCGGCGCGCAAAGGCTATCCGGGCTATCTCTACTCAGACCTCGCCGAGCTTTACGAGCGCTGCGGACGCATCCACGAGCGCCATGGCTCGATCACCATGATGCCGGTGGTCTCCATGCCCTCCGACGACATCACCCACCCGATCCCGGATCTGACCGGCTATATCACCGAGGGTCAGATCGTGCTCTCGCGCGAGCTGCACAACCAGGGCGTCTATCCGCCGGTGAACATCTCGCCGAGTCTGTCCCGTTTGATGAAGGACGGCATCGGCAAGGACGACACCCGCGAGGACCATCCGCGCGTCGCCGCCCAGCTCTATGCGCTCTATGCGCGCGCGCAGGAGACACGCAATCTGGCCTCGATCATCGGCGCCGACGAGCTGTCCGAGCGCGACCGGCGCTACCTGACCTTCGCCGACGCCTTCGATCAGCGCTTCGTCGGTCAGGGCGAGACCGAGGACCGCTCGATCGAGGCCACGCTCAATCTGGCCTGGGAGCTGATGAGCCACTTTCCGCGCGACATGCTCACGCGCCTGAAGGAAACCGATCTGGCCAAGTACTATCGGGAGAGCGAGGCATGATCGCGCCATCCCAGGAGACAGTCGTCCCTGAGCCCTCTCCGGCCATCGCGATTCAGGGTGGCGTGCTCGATATCGGAAGCGTCCCGGCGGCGCCGGTCCCAGACCTCCGCATCACCTGCGACGACTGCGCCGCCGCTTGCTGCAAGCTCGAAGTCGTGTGTCTGACCGAGACCGGAGTGCCACGCCACTTCACCACGCGCGATGCCTGGGGCGCGATTACCATGGAGCGTCTGGACGATGGCTGGTGCGCGGCGCTCGACCGCGACACCCTGCTCTGCCGCATCTACGACCGCCGCCCGCTGCTGTGCCGCGAGTTCGAGATGGGCGGCCCCGACTGTCTCGCCGAGCGGGAGGGTGCATGGGACAACAGTTGATCAAGGTTCCGCCGACCAAGAACACTCTGCTCAAGCTCAAGAAGCAGGTCCGGTTCCTGGAGGACGGTCACGACCTGCTGGAGCGCAAGCGCGAGTTGCTGACACGTCTGGTCTATGAACGCATCGGTGAATATCGCCGGCTACGCGCTGAGTCCGAACAGGCGTTGGCCGAGGCCTATCAGTGTCTGGCCATCACCCATCTGCGCATGGGCAGCCGCGCCATCCGTCAGGCCTCACTCGGCGTGGAACCGGCGCTGGAGGTCGACATCCTGCCCAGGCGCGCGCTCGGGGTGGAATATCCGGCGGTCACGAGCGAGCGTCTGCCGCTCAAGCCGGTCGGGTTGCTGGGCACGGATGTGAGCTTTGATACCACGCGCGACCATCTGGCCGATGCCGCCGTGCGGCTCGCGCAGCTCTCGGAGGTCGAGATCGCGCTCCATCGTCTGCTCGAAGAACAGCGCAAGGCGCAAAAGCGGGTCAATGCGCTCAAATACAACATCATCCCGCGCTATCACCGCACCATCCGCTTCATCCAGTCCTCGCTGGAGGAGGAAGAGCGTAACACCCTGTTCCAGGTCAAGCTGCTGCGTAGTCAGGCGCGCTAGCGCCCCAGAATGTGCGCGTTGACGTCGTACAGCACCAGGCTCCTGAACTTCTTGGCGCGCAGACGATCAGCCTCGGTCCAGGGTTCGGACTGGCGTGCGTTGGTCTCGATCCAGCGCGCAAAGGACGAGCGCGGCGAGAGCACCTGGCGCTGCTCATCGAAGAGCGCGCTCTTGCGCGGGTCGCCCGCCCAGTGGACGCTATGCGGCTGCTCGGGACGCCACCACAGAAACCAGCGATCGCCGGTGTCGCGATAGCCATCCACGCGCACCGCCAGCAACCCGCTCGCCAGTTCGGCACAGGCGATGGCATCCGGAAACAGCGACGAGAGCCGATCCGTGGCGAAAACCAGATCAGGTACCGTCTCGTGCAGCCAGTTGACCATGGCGCGAATGTCCAGCGTCTCCGGCGTCTGGCCGAAGGTCACGATGGTTTGATCATCGACGAGCGCCGCCCCCGTGGCGCGCACGAGCGACAACAGAACCTGACCGAGCGTCTGGTCGACCAGATCCCCCCGTCCATCCTCCAGCTCAGTGACCCGATCGCGCTCATCTTCGGACAGCCGCAGCGCCGAGAGCAGCGCCAGGATTTCCTGATCGCTGTCGTTGAGATCCATCAGCCGCTGGGTGCTCTGATAGCCCGAAACGGCGAGCGTGAAGACTTGCGTCATTTCAGTGCAGCGCAGGCGGACCGGCAGCGGCAGATGACGCGGCTCGGAATGATGACAGGCGATCAGTCCCCACAGCTCGCCGCCGATGAGGATGGAGAACGACATCGAGGCGGTGACGCCCATGTTTTTCAGGTATTCCAGATGTACCGGCGAGACGGCGCGCAGATCCGAGAGCGTGAGGTCGGTGATCTCGCCGGCGTCGAGACTCAGGACCGGGACATCAGTCGCCTGGATGTCCGGGATCTGACGATGCGAGTTGAGCCGATAGAGATTACGCGCAATCAGGGGAATGTCGGAGGCCGGATAACGCAGGCCCAGATAGGGCGGCAGCCCCTCCTTCAGGCTCTCAGAAATGACCTCGCCGCAGTCATCGTCGAGAAAACGGTAGATCATGACCCGCTCGAAGCCGGTCGCCGCGCGCATCTCGTCGGCCAGGTACTGACAATGGCTTGCCCAGTCGCGCTCGGAATACGGCATCCGATAGAGCCGATGCGGCACGGGCCTGTAGGCTTCGACCTGCTGCGCGACGGGCAACCCGATTTCCAGCTCCAGCAGCCAGTTGTGTTCGTTGCAGGAGAGCAGACCATCGAGGACACCACGCGGCCCCGACAGCAGCGCCGGATAGAGACGCTTGCCGGCCGCGGCTTGCGTCCAGGCATCAGGCGCACTGGTGATGTCAACCAGCTCGGTGCGCGGCGGAAATTCCGGCAAGCACTCGGTGAGCGCCCGCCCCAGAACCGAGTCGAGCGTCCAACCGGTCCAGTCTGTGAGGTTGGCACTGGCGAAACGAATGACCGACTCCCCCGTTCGTCCGCCTAGCAGGCAACCCCAAGGTTGGATAGACTGCACGCGATGAAGCTGTTCACGCTCACATTCGGCCAGAAAACCTGGGGTCAAGGGTTCAGTCATAGGTCTGTGCTCAGGGTGTTCTCCAATGTGTTGTGGAGATCTTAAACCATGCCGCCGCAGCTTGCGTAAATGCCTGGAATCGCACACTGGACGAGTTAAGCGCGAGAGGCTGCAACGATCGCCGCTATCCGTCTGCATCGAGGGATCAGGATTCTTGAGTCATGCCAGACCCACAATATTCCCATACGCCACAACCGCACCTCGATCTAGCGCTGGCATTGCGTCGCGCCACGGCGGGTATCCATGCCGAGATCGAGCGCCTGCCGCTGATGGTGCGTCTGAACTCGGAGACGGTGACACTCGAAGATTACCGATACTATCTGCAAGCCATCGTCACTATCCACGCTCCGCTCGAAGGCGCACTCTACGAGCGGCTCGACGCCGAGACGCTGCAACGTCTAAACATCCAGCCTAAGCTGCCGGCCTTGCTGGCGGATCTGGAAGAACAGGGTCTGGAAGCACAAACGCACCGGATAATGGCCATGCCGATGCTGATGTTGCCGGAGAGTCGCGGGGCCACAGTGGGCGGACTCTATGTCCTGGAAGGAGCGACGCTCGGCGGACGGACGATTGCTCGGCATCTGCGCCGCTTCATCGGTGAATCGCTCGGCACCTCGCGCTTCCTCGACTTCCATGGTCAACAGACGTCGGCCGCCTGGAAGGGGTTCACGAGCGCGCTCAATGGGCTGTCTGCTGAGGGTGTCCTGACCCCGGATGCGGTTATCGCCGGCGCGCTGGCCGTGTTCACGCATGTCCACACCTGTCTTGAGCGCATTCGTTGAATAGACCGCTTGAACCGCGTCCAGGCTGTCACCGGGCGCGGTTCAAGGTCCGGTCGACTCAGGCTTCCTCGGCTGACGACTCTAATCGCGGACGCGCGAAATAGTCACGGGTCAGACGGAAGACGACTGGACTGAGCAACAACAGCGCAATCAGATTGGGCAGGGCCATGAGCGCGTTGAGCGTATCGGCCACCAGCCAGATGAAGTCCAGTTGCGCGATAGCACCGATCGGCAGCGCCAGCACCCAGAGCACCCGGAACGGCAGGACGGCCCGGTCGCCGAGCAGATACTGGGCACAGCGCTCACCATAGACGCTCCAGCCGAGCGTGGTGGTATAGGCGAAGAGCATCAGCCCAATCGCCACGATGTAGGCGCCGACACCGGGGAGCGCGCTCTCGAACGCCTGTGAGGACAGCGCCGCGCCGGTCACACCCGAGTCCCAGACACCCGTGACCAGGATCACCAGACCCGTGATGCTACAGATGACGAGCGTGTCGATGAAAGTACCGACCATGGCCACCGCGCCCTGCGCGATCGGATCGTTCGACTGCGCAGCCGCATGAGCGATCGGGGCGCTGCCAAGACCGGCCTCATTGGAGAAGACGCCGCGCGCCACGCCATACTGGATCGCTGCCGCAACCGTGGCACCCGCGAAACCGCCGGTCGCCGCTGTCGGGTTGAACGCCTGCGTGAACACCAGATGCAGCGCCGGCATGATCTGATCGCTATTGAGCGCCAGCACCACCAGACCGCCGCTGACATAGATGATCGCCATCAGCGGCACCAACGCCGCCGAGACCTCGCCGATCCGCTTGATGCCGCCGAGCAGCACCAGACCGGCGAGCACCGCCATCACCACGCCCGTGATCCAGAAGGGCACGCCAAACGCGTCATGGGTCGCATGGGCTACCGAGTTGGCCTGGACCGTGTTACCGATGCCAAAGCCCGCGAGCACGCCGAAGATAGCGAAGGCCGTCGCCATCCACAGCCATTTCTGGCCCAGCCCCTGCTTGATGTAGTACATGGGACCGCCGAGATGGCGGCCCTTGCCGTCGACCTCGCGATAGTGCATTGCCAGTACGGCCTCGGCGTACTTGGTCGCCATGCCGACCAGGGCCGTGCACCACATCCAGAACAGCGCCCCCGGTCCGCCGAGAAAGATGGCCGTGGCCACGCCGGCGATGTTACCCGTGCCGACAGTCGCCGAGAGCACGGTCATAAGGGCGTGATAGGGTGGAATGTCGCCATCGCCCTGCTTGACGCGCCCGCGCCAGAGCATGCGGAAACCGAAGCCAAGCTTGATGAGCGGGATCAAGCGCAGCCCCAGCATCAGAAAGAAGCCGACCCCCAGAATCAGGATCAACATCGGCGGCCCCCAGACCCAGCCGTTCAAGACGTTGATCCAAGCGGTTATCTGTTCCACCGTCATCATCCCCCGTAATGTGTCGAGTTGAGTCGTTGTCGAAAAATTGCGATTCCCGCGCGACACTATAGCAAGGCCAATCAGTCGACAAGGGATGCACGCGGCTTTACCCCGAGCGCCCTCAAGCCGTATGCTCGCGCGATTGTTTTCAAGCACCAGATCTTCATGAAACTCCTCATCGACTTTCTTCCGATCCTGCTCTTCTTCATCGCCTACAAGTTCGCCGGCATCTACTGGGCGACGGCTGTGGCCATCGGCGCTTCAGCGCTTCAGGTCGCCTGGCTGTGGGCGCGTCAGCGTCGGGTCGAAACGATGCCGCTGGCCACGCTCGGACTGCTGATCGTCTTCGGCGGTCTGACCATCGCGCTCCATGATCCGATTTTTGTGATGTGGAAGCCGACCCTGGTCAACTGGCTGTTCGCGGCCGCCTTCATCGGCAGCCACTGGATCGGCGAGCGCACCCTGATCGAGCGCCTGATGGGCCAGGCCATCGAGCTGCCCAAGCCGATCTGGACGCGGCTCAATGCGCTCTGGAGCCTGTTCTTCGTCTTTCTCGGGCTGGCCAACCTGTTTGTGGTCTATGTCGGCAGCGGTTTTTACGAGGCGCATCAGGCGCTGCTCGCGACGACGGGAGAATCCGGCGTGGATCTTTCTGCCTGCGCGACGCTCTATACCGGGGCGGTGCTCGATCTCTGCAACACCGCCCAGGCACGCGAGGAGACTTGGGTCAACTTCAAGCTCTTCGGTATGATGGGACTGACGATCGCCTTTGTGATCGCGCAATCGCTCTATCTCGCGCGCCATATCAAAGAAGACCCTGAACCCCAAGCCCTGGAGACGGATTGACGTGCTTTACGCCATCATCGCTGTCGATCAACCCAACAGCCTGCCGGCACGCCTGCAGGCGCGCCCGGCGCATCTGGCCCGATTGGAGGCCCTGCGTGATGCGGGACGGCTGATTCTCGCCGGTCCGCATCCGGCCATCGACAGCCCGGACCCCGGCGAGGCCGGCTTCACCGGCTCGCTGATCGTTGCGGAGTTTGCCGATCTGGCCACGGCCGAGGCCTGGGCGGCGGCCGATCCCTATCGTGAAGCCGGCGTCTACAGCGCCGTCAGCGTCAAACCGTTCAAACAGGTCTTGCCCTGAATCTCGGGCTTCAGGTCTGTTCATACGACGTCCCGGCCAGATCACCCAGTTCTGACCACTGTATTCTGTTCAATCAATGGATATCTTTCTATGAAGAAAACACCGCTTGCACTGTTGCTTTGCACCCTGCTCACGACCGGCAGCGCCTTCGCCGAGGAGGCGCCGGACACCGACTCGCCGGAGACCCTGATCGCTACGGTCAATGGCACACCATATAAGCTCGATGTGTTCCGCGTCTTCTTCATGGAGCGCCTCCAGGGACGCCCGACCAACAATGATCCGGCTGTCCAGCAGCAGCTTTTCGATGAATTCATGAACCTGGTCGTGGCCTCGCAGGAAGGCGATCGTCGCAAACTTGAAGGTGATCGCAACGTGGTCGCGGCGCTGGAACTCGAACGCATGAAGGTCATGTCCAACGCCGCACTCTCGGCGATGGCCGAGGAGATCGAGCCGAGTGAAAAGGAACTGAAGGAAGCCTATGACCGGGTCAAGGAGCAGGCCACCCGCACCGAATACAAGGCGCGCCACATTCTGCTCAAGGACGAAGCCGAGGCCAAGAAGCTGATCAAACAGTTGGAAAAGGGCGCCAAGTTCGATGAACTGGCCAAGAAGCACTCCGAGGGACCGACCGGCAAGGACGGCGGCGATCTGGGCTGGTTCGATCCGGCGCAGATGGTCGCTCCCTTCGCCGAGGCCGTAAGCAAGCTGGAGCCGGGCTCCTACACCAAGGAGCCGGTCCAGACCCAGTTCGGCTGGCACATCATCGAGCTTCAGGAGACCCGCAAGGCCGAGCCGCCAGCTTTCGAGGACGCCAAGGAGCAACTGGCCGCGCTCGTCAAGCGCCAGAAGCTCGGCGAGAAGCTCGCCGATATGCGTAACAACGCTATGATCGAACTCAATGAAGAGATCGTGCGCCTGAAGCCCGAAGGCGAGGACGCCAAGAAGGACTGATCGCGATCGCCGCCGGCCGGGATGGGTTCAGTGCTGAATCCATCGCCTGGCTGGCGAACACAGGGCTTTTCGGCCTTGCAATTGCACCATTAAATATTAGAATGAACTTATTTAGTGAAATTGCAGAGGCTGATCATGTCGTCTTGTACCGCCATGCGCACGCTCGTTCTGGTGTCAGCTGGCTTGCTGACGTCGGGAACCCTGTTGCTGCTGTTCGTCGAAGCCACCGGCCGACTGCTGGCCGTCGCGCCCTTCTCGCTGCCGCTGGTTCTGAGCGGTCCGCTGCTGCTGGGGATCGCGTTGCTCATCGCCTTCATTCCAAGGCATTCAAAACCCTGCTCGTAACGCGCGGCGTTCCGATCTCGGCTCATCCAGCGTCTTCTGGTCAGACCCCGTCACTCCGGGCGTGGTTTGGCCAGCAGCCTGTCGGCCGTGCCCGGCTCCAGACCGAATTCCTCCTCGATCATCCGATTCCAGGCGTCGCGCTTGAAAGTGCGCTCGTCCGGCACCGGTCGATGCACCAGATTGGTATGACAGTCGATACAGGTCTTGCCCTCGGTTTCCTCGCGATGGATGGCGGCCGTGTGGGTGCGCTCGCCCTGGATCGCCTCCTGGACATGACAGTACCGACAGCTCGCTGAATCGCGCTTGCGAAACCACTCGCGCGCCATGAAGGCCGATTCAGGCAGATGGAGCGCGTTGATGACCGGATCGTCGTAGTTCTCACCGAAGAGCTGCTTGAAAAAATCCGTGGCGCCCACGACATGGTCCCAGGTCGAGGCCAGCAACCCCGGCGAGACATGACAGTCACCACAGGAGGCGCGTACCCCGGAGGCCGAGTTGTAATGCGCCGATTGCTGGTAGACCGTCTCGGCGAAGGTCATGGAATGACAACTGGTACAGAACTCGTTGCGGCTGGCGAAATGATGGAATTCGTTGAGAAAGCCGATGAACACCATGCCGCCGATGCCGCCGATCACCAGGGCAATCACCACCGGGCGCGTGATGACACTGAACAGACCTGAGCCGGCCATTACTCGGCCTCCTCGTGCGTGTCGCGTGCAAAGCCCAGGATCGGACTCGACTGCCCCGGATCGTTCAGCCACTGATGCGACTCGACCGCGCCAATCACCGCGTCGACCAGCTCGTCCGCGCGCTCGCCGGCGATGGCGCGTGCCTCAGGCAGGAAGCGCGCATAGAAATTGCGCCCCACCACATACATCCCCTCCCACCAGGCATGATTGGGACTCATCATGGAGGCGCCGTGACGGGCACGCGCGCCCTCGTCATGCCAGAGTTCCCAATAGGTGAACTCGATCGGCTCGTCGAAAGGCGTGGGCGTGAGCAATTCAGCGGCATAGAGTCCGGCCATGACGTCGCGGGCCGGACGGCCAAACTTGTCGTTGAACAGCTCGACGACCGCATCGAACTGGCTCATGAAGCTCTCAGTGAAGCTCTTGGCGTGACATTCGAGACAGACCATGGACATGGCCTGACGCCGGCGGTCGGGCGCGGCCAGGGTCTTGACCTGACCGACGGTGCCATCGAGCCGGGTCAGCTCGGCGCCGCGCTTGGGGATCTCCGCCCCCTCGGGCAGCTCCATCTTGGCGCCATCCTCAAAGACGACCAGAAACTGACGGTTCGACACCGGGCTGTTGAGGCTCCAGGCATTGCGCATGCCGACATCATGAGTCGAGGGCAGCTTACCGGCGGCGCCCATGTGACAGGTGACACAGGTCGGCGCGGCTGTATAGTCGCGTCCGGCAACCCATTCAGGCGCGTCCAGGTTCATCTCGTGACGGTGAGCGGCATAGACCATGCCGTGCTTGGAGGCCTCGAAGATCTCCTTGTCGGGAGAATCCGGTCCCGAGTGACAGCGCACGCAGGCTTCCGGCTCGCGCGCCTGGGCCTTGGAGAAGCGATGGCGGCCATGACAGGCCGAGCAAGAGCCCTTGGAGCCATCTGGATTGATGCGCCCGATGCCGGAGTTCGGCCAGGTGGCGGGATCGAGCCGGCCGTCGCCCTGCACACCGACCCGCGACCCGTGACACTGATCACAGGAGGCGGCACGCATGATCGGACCGCCGACATGGTCAGCCAGGGCCGGCAGGCGCGCTTCGATGAGCGCGAAAGCCTCGGCATGGACCGACCCCTGCTGCTCTTCGTACTCCTTCTGGTGGCAGCGCCCGCAATCCTTGGGCGAGACGATGGTGGCGATGATCTGGCCTTCGTGCACCATAGAGTCCGGGTCGGAACGCTCGGCCTGATGGCAGTCCATGCAGTTGACACCGGCCGCGTGATGGGCACTCTCGCGCCATTGACTGGCCAATCCGCTCGACGCCTTGGAATGACAGCTCACACACTTCTCGCCGGCTTCATGCCCCCAGTGCCTTGGGTCAAGCTTGACCGGTTCGGCCAGTGCCGGTCCGGCCAGCATCCATCCCAATAGAACCAAGACCCCCACCCACTGTCCACCGATCGTCTCGAACCCCTTGCGCATCTGAATGACCCCGAACATTTTTCAGGATTGAGAATTATCAATTCAGATTATTAGTGATTTCGGGCGCTCGGGCAATTGCTTTGAAAATAAGAATTTACGACTATTTGTTTATTAAAGAATAATGAATTACGGATAAACAAATAGACGATGCGGATATTTAATGCTCACCGTCACACACCGACTAGACCAGGCACCGCCTCATCGACCACAATAAAAGCGCTCAATAACAATGACGCCCAACCACAACCGGGCGAATCCAAGCAGAGGAGTGACACCCGTGATACGACAGCGATCAATCATCTCGCTCATGACATCCGGCTGGCTGGCGCTCGCGGCGCTGGCCATCCAGTCCCCCAGCGCCCTGGCCGAGTCAGAGGCCGAACCCATCTACCGCGTCTCATCCGAGGTCTGCGCGAACTGCCATCAGGACATCTATCGTCAGTGGAAAGGATCCATGCATGCCCAGAGCACCGCGCTCTCCGATCCCATCCATGGCGCGTTCTACCAGCAGGAAGTCGGCGATCCGACCGCCGAGGGCATGATCCACAAGAAATCGGGCAAGTTTCCGCTCTGTCTGAACTGTCACGCCCCCAATGCCGCGCGCGACCAAACCACCAAGCTCGACGCGCACCCGGCCTATAGTGAAGGCGTCAACTGTGTCGCCTGTCATACCCTCAAGACCTACAACGGCATTCAGGACGAACAGGGCAAGATTCGCTATGGCATCAAGGCCTATGCGCTAGCCGACACCCTCCAGGCGCCGCTCGGCTTCCCGCGTGAACTGGAGCGGCTCAAGGCCGGCGCCGACGATCTCTTCGGCGGTGCGGTCGACGCCGCAGTCGATCCGAAACCCAATCCGCATCTGGGCGAGCCGGTCGACCTGGATGGCAAGACCATCCCAGCCCTGACGATGGAAGCCAATCCGCGTCTGATGCGCACCTCGGATGCCTGCATGGGCTGCCACGATCAGCGCGACAATCCGCAGGGCGTGCCGCTGTGTCAGACCGGCAACGAGTTCATCAAGAGCGGCAGCGAAGTGGCTTGTCAGAGCTGTCACATGCCGGTCGCGGGCGGATTCGCTGATCACACCATGGGCGGCGGTCATCACGAGGGGATGCTCAAGCGTTCCATCGTTTTCGATCTGACGACCAACGCCGGTGACGAGACCATCGACGCCCAGGTCTGGATTCGCAATCTCCAGCCGCACGCCATGCCGACCGGTGCGCCCTTCCGCAATCTCTATCTGAAGCTCACGGCCTATGACGCCAGTGGTGAGGTGGTGTGGGAGAATGCCGCCGGTCATCCGTCCAAGGACGACCCGCGCGCCTATTTCGCCTATGGGTTGGCCGACGACCATGGCAAGCCGGCCCCACCGCCGACCGCCACCAAGCCGGGCGAGGACACGCGCTTGCAGCCGCACGAGACCCGTGAGCTGAACTATGAGATTCCAGCCAAGGATGTGGTACTGGTGCGCGGCGAGCTGTACTACAACCTGCTCTGGCCGTCGCTGGTCAAGAAGTTCACGCAGTTGCCCGCTGAGTTGACCGCGCCTGTGCTCATCGCCGTATCGGAACAGCCGATCGGGTCAGAGTGATTTGAACGGATGACGCTCTGTTAGGTGCGAATTCATTTGCACCTAACAGAGCGTCGAAAATCTGTCTCAAATCAGGTGCTGATACACGCCATAATCGCCTCACGGCCAAGGCGTATTTACATCAGGCCGAGCTGTAGTCGCGCCTCATCGCTCATGTTGTCGGCGTTCCAGGGCGGATCCCACACCAGCTGCACGCTGACCTGCCCCGCACCCTCGACCCGCTCGACCGCGCTCTTGACCATCAGCGGCATCATGCCGGCGACCGGACAGCCGGGCGCCGTCAGCGTCATGTCGACCGAGATATCGCCATTGGCGGCGATGTCGATGCGATAGATCAAACCCAGGTCATAGATGTTGACCGGGATCTCGGGGTCATGGACGCCGCGCAGCGAGGCGATGATCGGCTCGCGCAGTTCCTCGGGGTCCATGCGCTCCACGGAAACCTCGACCTCCTCCTCGTGGAGGACAGTCGTGTCTCCATCCTGTGCTTCAGATTCTTGCTTGCGCCGGCCAAAACCGGCAAAGCGGGCCAGTCTGTTCATTACTTCCTCCGCGAGACACCAGGCGCGGTTTGACTCAATATCTTCAATTCACTTCGCCCATTGCTGTCAGGTCAGACGCTGCCCGACCGCGGCGGCCACATGCTCGCGTACCGCCTCGACACCGAGCTGATCGATCACCTCACCGGCGAACCCCAGACACAGCATCCGCCGCGCCTGCGAGGCGTCGATGCCGCGCGAGCGCAGATAGAACAGCATCTCGGGTTCGATCTGACCGACCGTGGTGCCGTGACTGCAACGCACGTCATCGGCATAGATCTCGAGCTGCGGCTTGGTGTCGATCTCGGCCTGTTCGGAGAGCATCAGATTGCGGTTGGACATAGCCGCATCGCTCTTCTGCGCCGACTTGGCAACCAGCACCCGACCGTCGAAGACCGCCCGCCCCTGCCCGGTGAGCAGGCCCTTGAAGTTCTCCTCACTGCGGCAGTTCGGGACGGCGTGCTCGACGTCGAGATGGTAGTCGAGCAACTGACCGTCACCGGCCAGATAGAGTCCGTGCAGCACGCATTCAGCCTGCTCGCCCCGGAAACGGGTATTGAGATCGGTGCGTGCCCAGCGCGCGCCAAGGCCAATGTTGATCCCTGAGTAGCGGCTGTTTTCGTCCTGGAGCAGATAGAAGCCGCTGAGATGAAAAGCGTTGCGGCTTTCCATCTGCAACCGTTCGTGCTTGAGTACGGCATCGCGCCCGAGCACGACCTCCATGACCGCGTTGGTGCAATAGAGCGCCTCGCCCAGACTGACATAGCGCTCGATCAAGCGTGCCTGGGCGCCGGCCTCCAGATGCACCAGATGACGCGGCTGGGCCACGCGCGGCTCGTCGAGTCCGACCGAGAGATGGATGAGTTCGATCGGGCGTTCGAGCACGGCGCCGCGCTCCAGCCAAACCACCAGACCATCGTCCAGCCCAGCGCTGTTGAGCGTGGCGAAAAAAGCCTCCGAGTCGCCCAGCGCCGCGTCGAGCTGTCCGCGCAGCGACTCGGGATCGTGCTGCAACCAGTCGCGCAGTCCGCCGATGCGCACGCCCGCCGGCAGCTCGCCCAGCATCGACAGCTCAGGCGCATAGCGCCCATTGACCAGCACCAGACGATGACTCTCGAATCCAGGGATCAGGACCGTGTCGAGATCTTCCGGCTGGAGCGCGCTCAGCGGCTCGTCGATGGCGGTAAACTGCTGTTCGAGCAAACTCTTGAGACTGGTGTAACGCCAGGCTTCCTGTTTGGAATGCGGCAGTGCCCGGGCGCTCAGTCGTGCGCGCGCCCCGTGGCGACGTTCATCCAGCCAGGCGAGATCCGGTCCGTCGTCCGGCGCGTTCAACCAGTATTCCAGACCGCTGTGCAGTGGCGCGTTCATGCCGCCAGCTCCGCGTCGATCCAGCCGTAGCCCTTTTCCTCCAGCTCCAGCGCCAGTTCCTTGCCGCCTGAGCGGATGATGCGACCGTGCGCCAGGACATGCACATAATCGGGCTGAATGTAGTCGAGCAGCCGCTGATAGTGGGTGACGACGATCATGGAGCGCTCGGGCGAGCGCAGGGCATTGACGCCCTCGGCGACCACGCGCAGGGCATCGATATCGAGTCCGGAGTCGGTCTCATCGAGGATGGCGAATTTTGGCTCCAGCAGGGCCATCTGGAAGATTTCGTTGCGCTTCTTCTCGCCGCCCGAGAAACCGGCGTTGACGGCGCGCTTCAGGAGCGAGTCGTCAAGATGCAGGATCTTGAGCTTCTCCTTGATGAGGCGCAGAAAGGCGACAGCATCGAGTTCCGGCTCGCCGCGCGCCTTGCGCAGACTGTTGAGCGCGGCCTTGAGGAAATAGGTGTTGTTCACGCCCGGCAGCTCGACCGGATACTGGAAGGCGAGAAAGAGTCCGAGCTGGGCGCGTTCCTCGGGTTCGAGTTCGAGCAGGTCGTGACCCTCAAAAGTCGCCGAGCCGGCCGTGACTGTGTAGCCATCGCGTCCCGACAGGACATGCGAGAGCGTGCTCTTGCCCGAGCCGTTCGGTCCCATGATGGCGTGGACCTCGCCTGGCCCGATCTCCAGATCCAGTCCTTTGAGGATCTCTTTATCACCCACGTTGGCCCGCAGGCCCTTGACAGACAACATCGTTGTGACTCCTGAACCGCGTCGGGCGCCAGACTCGCCCGGCGTCAGCAATGACGCGGTTTGGCTGAAATTGGATTGAACGGACGCGCGATCAGCCGACCGCGCCTTCCAGGCTGATGCTGAGCAGCTTCTGAGCCTCGACCGCGAACTCCATCGGCAGCTCGTTGAAGACCTCCTTGCAGAAGCCGTTGACGATCATCGACACCGCGTCTTCCTCGGTCAGACCGCGCGAGCGGCAGTAGAAGAGCTGATCGTCGCTGATCTTGGAGGTGGTCGCCTCGTGCTCCATCTTGGCCGAGGGATTCTTGACCTCGATATAGGGCACGGTGTTGGCGGCGCAGCGGTCGCCGATCAGGAGCGAGTCGCACTGGGTGTGGTTGCGCGCGCCCTCGGCGCGCTGACCGATGCGCACCAGTCCGCGATAAGTCTGCCGGCCCTCGCCGGCCGAGATGCCCTTGGAGACGATGGTGGAACTGGTGTTCTTGCCGATATGGATCATCTTGGTGCCGGTATCGGCCTGCTGGCGGCCCTTGGTCACGGCGACCGAATAGAACTCACCGACCGAGCCATCGCCGCGCAGGATGCAGCTCGGATATTTCCAGGTGATGGCCGAGCCGGTCTCGACCTGGGTCCAGGAGATCTTGGAGCGTGCGCCGCGACAGTCGCCACGCTTGGTGACGAAGTTGTAGATGCCGCCGACGCCCTGGGCATCGCCCGGATACCAGTTCTGCACCGTCGAGTACTTGATCTCGGCGTCTTCCATCGCGATCAGCTCGACCACGGCGGCGTGGAGCTGGTTCTCGTCGCGCTGGGGCGCGGTGCAGCCTTCCAGATAGCTGACATAGCTGCCGGCCTCAGCCACGATCAGGGTGCGCTCGAACTGGCCGGTGTTGCGGGCGTTGATGCGGAAGTAGGTGCTCAACTCCATCGGACAGCGCACGCCCTTGGGCACATAGACGAAGGTGCCGTCGCTGAACACAGCCGCGTTGAGACAGGCGTAGAAATTGTCGGTATAGGGCACGACCGTGCCCAGATAGGGTTTGACCAGCTCGGGGTAATCGTGCAGTGCCTCGGAGATGGAGCAGAAAATGACTCCGGCCTCGGCGAGCGTGGCGCGGAAGGTGGTCGCCACCGAGACGCTGTCGAACACTGCATCGACGGCGATGCCGGCCAGCGCTTTCTGTTCCTCGATCGGGATGCCGAGCTTGTTGTAGGTTTCGAGCAGCAGCGGGTCGATTTCGTCGAGGCTCTTGGGCATGTCCTCGGGGCGCTTGGGCGCCGAGTAATAGGAGATGGCCTGAAAATCGATCCTGGGATAGTCGACGGCCGCCCACTCGGGTTCGCGCATGGTCAGCCAGTGCCGGTACGCCTTGAGGCGCTGCTCGGTCATGAACTCAGGCTCGCCTTTGCGCTGGGAGATGGCCCGCACGACCTCCTCGTCCAATCCCGGCGGCAGGGTATCGGACTCGATTTGGGTCGTGAAGCCGTGCTCGTATTCTGACTTGACGATGTCTTCGACGGCTGAGGCTCCGGTCATGCTCCTGGCTCCGCTTTCTTGAGTGAATCTCTGGGTTTTTGATATGCGCCCACTCGGTTTGGAATCAACACCTTCACACCCGAGTCATGGGGTCTATATCCGCTTCGCCGTCCAGTGTTTCAAGACGGTTCTGTGAACGCTTGATTATATTCCGACTTTTTCGCTTTGCCTAAAACTCGCGGTGCTTAAGGCTCAAAACCGCTGCGGATCATGAGCGGTGCGCGTCAGTCACGCCGGACTCGACCGGCATCTTGATGTAGAAGAGATCCAGCCCGTCCCGGCCAATGTGGTCGAGAAAGCGGTTGGCTTCGTCCTCGCTGACGACGAAGCCGACCTCGACCGGCAGGTCGCCTGATAGCTCGAAGAAGCGTTCTTCGTGCAGCCGACCGTGGCGGCCGAAACCGGCCAGGGCGCGAAAGGCCGAGCCACCCTGGAGTCCGAACGATTTGGCCTCCTCCAGCAGCCATTCGTAGATCAGCGTGTGATGATGACGACGGCTCTCGGCGACATAGAATTTCAGAAAGCAGCTCGACATGGTTCGAGGTCTCCAGTGGTTGAAATCACGGTGATGGCGTCTATGGCGCCTCTGATCAAGTACGCGCCAGCAGCAGATGCACGAGCCAGATCCCCAGCGCCGTCATGCTCAGGGAGCCGATCAGATGCACCCCGATCGCGGTCAGGCCCCAGAGCAGTTCGCCTTTGGACAACAGGGTGACGACTTCGGCGGAGAAGGTCGAGAAGGTGGTCAGGCCACCGAGAAAGCCGGTGATGACGAGCAGACGGAGTTCGGGCGGCAGACCGGGATGACGTCCGAGCCAGGCGATGGCCAGGCCGATCAGCAGGCCGCCGAGCAGGTTGGCAGCGAGGGTGCCGAGCGGCAGGCTTGGGACGATGGCGTTGAGTCGCTGGCCGAGGAACCAGCGCAGCAGCGCGCCGAGACCGGCGCCGGTGAAAATAGCGATGACAGCGTTCATGGGTGCTCAGGCTCGACCGATGAGGATCGCCCGCACCGGGGCCGGATGGCCCTCGATGGTGCGGCGCGGGTCTGCCGGGTCGAGATGATCCGGCAGGGACTGGAAGCGCATCCACTCGGTCGGGCGTTGTTCCTCGACCGTGGTGCGGCTGACGTCGACGACATCGACGTCCTTGAATCCGAGCCGCCCCATCCAGACCGCGAGCGCCTCGACGCTCGGGATGAACCAGACATTGCGCATGCTGGCATAGCGGTCGGGCGGCACCAGCGCTTGCGGCCCTTCGCCGTCGAGAACCAGGGTTTCCAGCACGAGCTGGCCGCCCGGGCGCAACAGGGCGCGCAATTCGGCCAGATGGTCGAGCGGCGAGCGGCGATGATAGAGCACGCCCATCGAAAAGACCGTGTCGAAGCCGGTCAGTCCGGGCGGCAGATCCTCGATGCCGAGCGGCAGTACGGCCAGATCGTCACGCGCCAGATAGCGGTTGATGGCCAGGAACTGGCACAGAAACACCTGGGTCGGGTCGATCCCCATGACCAGCCGCGCACCCGCGCCCAGCATCCGCCAGGCGTGATAGCCGTTACCGCAACCAACATCGAGCACCAGCCGTCCATCTAGCGGGTCGATTGCGTGGGCGAGTCGATCCCATTTCCAGTCCGAGCGCCATTCGGTGTCGATCTGTAGATCATGCAGGCGGAATGGTCCTTTGCGCCAGGGATGCAGTTCCAGCAGGGTTGTGCGCAGACGGGCGGCGATCTCGGGCGGAAGTGGATGATCCGAATGACGACCGACGCCGGACTGATCGAGCACGGCTCGACCGGGCGGTAGTTCGGGCAGCGCGGCCAGCGCCGCTTCCCAGCGCACAAGATCACCATGTGCGCGCTGTCCAAGACGTTCGCCCACGGCGGCTGACAGCGGTTCGACCCAGGGCGCGAGTGCCGTCTGGGTCAGACGCTCCAGAAAGGGGTTGAATGGCGTCAGGTCCATGCTAGCCAGGCCACGAAGTTGAGACTTTGGAACCAGCGCACCGAGCCGGCGAAACCGGCCTCGGCAAGCCGGCGCTCGTGTTCCTCCAGCCTTTCGGGGATCAGCACTTGTTCCAGCGCGGTGCGTTTGCGCGCGATGGCCAGCTCGCTGTAACCGTTGGCGCGTTTGAAATCCTCGTGCAGAGCGGTCAGCCAGTCGCTTTCGCGCCCCACGGGAGCGGCAAACTTTTCGGCCAGGATCAGTACCCCGCCTGGCACCAGCCCGGCGCGGATGCGTTGCAGGAGTCCGAGCCGCTCCTCGATGGGGACGAATTGGAGTGTCAGATTGAGCACCACCAGGCTCGCCTGTTCGATGGCGATCGACTGGATGTCGGCACATCGCGTCTTGACCCGCCCGGCATCGATGCTGGACTCATCGGCCAGACGCGCGCGCAGACCTTCGATCATCGCCGGCGCATTGTCGACCGCAATCACCGAGACATCCGGGCCAGTCTGGCGCAGGATCGAGCGCGTCACCGCCCCCAGCGAACAACCCAGGTCATAACAGCGCGCCCCCGGCCCCGCCACGCGCCGCGCGATCAGTCCGCTGAGACCAACCAGCTCGGCATAGCCCGGCACCGAGCGGCGCACCATGTCAGGGAAGACGCGCGCCACATCGGCATCGAACTCGAAGGGACGGACCGGCCCGGCAGCGCGGTCGAACAGATCATCGATCACAGTGTCTTTCATCGGTGCGATTGTACAAGCCAAATCCTGTGTGATCGATCACGCTTTCCTGGCGCGTAATGCAATCTCGACATCTATTGGGTATAGAATTTGAAGATCCATGCCGACGAGGACCGAGACCGCCATGAGCACGAGCCAAGCCCTGACCGAAGACGCGACCCGCATCGAGTCGACCGCCGAGGAGATCCCGCTCCCGCCGCCTGAAATCGACCTCGACGATCCCAGCCTCTACCTGAGTCGCGAACTGACCTGGCTCGCCTTCAACCGCCGCGTGCTCCACGAAGCCGAGGATCTGCGTACCCCGCTCCTGGAGCGGGTCAAGTTCCTGGCCATCGTCAGCAGTAATCTCGATGAGTTTTTCATGAAGCGCATCGGCGGTCTCAAACAGCAGATCGCCGCCGGCATCCATACCGCCGGACTCGACGGGCGCACCCCGGCCCAGCAGCTCAAGGAATGCCAGGCGGCCGTGGGTGAATTCCAATCCGAACTGCGTCGCATCCATGTCGAACTCATGCGTGAACTCGACGCCTACGACATCCGGATCCTGCTGTACAAGGATCTCCCCGACGACGCCCGCGAGCGCCTGCGCGAACACTTCCGCGCCAACATCTTCCCCATGCTCACGCCTCTGGCAATGGACCCGGCGCACCCCTTCCCCTTCATCTCCAACCTGGCGCTCAATCTGCTCGTCACCCTGCGCTACCCCGGCGGCACCGAGATCTACATGGCCCGCCTCAAGGTTCCTGTGCACAAGGACGTCTCCAAACGCCTGGTCTCGGTCGACGGCACCCACACCTATGTCACGCTCGAAGACCTGATCGTCAACAACCTCGACATGCTGTTTCCGGGCATGGAGTTCGTCTCCTGCGCGCTGTTCCGCGTCACCCGCAACGCCATCGTCGAGCCGGACATGGAAGCAGCCAACGACCTGCTGGAGATGATCGAGAGCGAACTGCGCGAGCGCCATTTCGCGCCCATCGTGCGGCTGGAAGTCGATCCAGGCATGGAAGCCACCCATCGCGGCATGCTTGCCGCCGAGCTGGGTCTGAACGAGGCCGAGGACGTCATCGAGGTCGAGGGCATGTTCGCCCTGCGCGATCTGTTCGAGATCGCCGGCATCGAGATCCCGGATCTGCACGACAAACCCCACCGTCCGGTCGATCATCCGCTGCTGGCCAAGGATCGGCGCAACATCTTCCATATCATCCGCGAGAGCGGCCCGATCCTGCTCCAGCATCCCTATCAGCCGTTCAGCACCTCGGTCGAGCGTTTTCTGCGCACGGCGGCTGATGACCCCAAGGTGCTGGCGATCAAGATGACGCTCTACCGCACCTCCGCCGGGGCCATCCTGGATTCGCTGATCCAGGCCGCGCGCAACGGCAAACAGGTCGCGGTGCTGGTCGAGCTCAAGGCGCGTTTCGACGAAGCAGCCAACATCCAGTGGGCGCGGCGGCTTGAAGCCGAGGGCATCCATGTCAACTATGGCGTCATGGGACTCAAGACCCACAGCAAGCTGATCTTCATCGTCCGTCGCGACTATTCACAACTGCGCCGCTACTACCATATCGGCACCGGCAACTATCACGCCGGGACCGCCAAGCTCTACACGGATCTCGGGATGCTCGGCTGCGACGAAGACATCGGGCAGGATCTGACCGAACTCTTCAACTACCTCACCGGCTACTCGCCGCCGCCGAGCTACCGCAAGATCCTGGCTGCGCCCTATAACCTCAAGCGCGCCCTGATCGACAAGATCAACCGCGAGATCGAGCACCACAAGCGCGAGGACGGCGGCGGTGTCATCCAGATGAAGATGAACGCCCTCGAAGACGCCGACATCACGCGCGCGCTCTACAAGGCCAGCCGCGCCGGGGTGCAGGTCGATCTGATCGTGCGCGACACCTGCCGCTTCCGTCCGGGTCTGCCCGGCATCAGTGAGCGCGCGCGCGTGGTTTCGATCATTGGACGCTTCCTCGAACACGCGCGCATTATCTATTTCCGCAACGGCGGCGAGGAGGAGTATTACATCGGCTCGGCCGACATGATGCGGCGCAATCTCGAAAGCCGGGTTGAGGTCCATGCCCCGGTCGAGAATCCCGAGCTGCGTCAGGAGCTGCGTCTGATCCTGGATGTGCAGTTCGCCGACACCCGCTCGGCCTGGGACATGGACGCCAACGGCAATTACACTCAACGCATACCTGAAGACGACAGCAAGAAGGGCGCTCAGGAAACCCTGATCGGCGTGGCCGAGAAGCGTCTGGCCGCCGCCGCCAAGCACAAAGAAAAGAAGGTCCGCTCCAGGCTGCTGAGCCATTTCCAATGGCGACTGCGCGAGAAGGGACAGGCTTGAGGCCGAACCCGACATGCGACTGCAAACCTTCCTCAAGCACTATCTGCGCTCGAAACTCAGAAACCCAGGGCGGCTCTCGGCGCGTTCGGTCGGCGGAGTCGCCCTGGCTGTGCTCGGACTCTGGGCCGTCGAGCACTGGGGCGGCGATCTGATCCCGAACGCCTGGAAGCTCCCCCTGAGCGGCAAGGACTGTCGGGTCGAGAAGATCAGCGACGGCGATACGATGCGTCTGCGCTGCGGCACCCAGTTGGTGAAGGTGCGCCTTTACTGCATCGACGCGCCCGAAATGGCACAGAAACCCTGGGGCACGCGCTCGCGCGATGCGCTCAAGTCTATTACACCCAGCGAGGTGCGATTGCTCAAGATCGACCAGGATCAGTACGGGCGCACGGTCGGCGAGATCTACACCACGGACGCCGAGCCGCGACTGCTCAATCTGGAGCAGGTCGAGAACGGTCAGGCGGCGGTCTACCCGCAGTACTGCAACAGCCGGCGCTATTTTAGTGCCGAGCGTGAAGCGCAGGCGGCCAAGCGCGGCATCTGGAGCCGCCGGGGCACGCATCAGACACCCTGGGACTACAGACGTCGCTCGCGGGGGTAGGAATCCGTATTGAACTCGCTCGCGAAAGGCTCGACACTCCAGTGTGACGATAGGATGACGTCATGGGCAGGCGTGAACGCACCCATCACCGGCCGGAGCCAGGCCAACATCACTGAGACATAACACGCTCGGGAGGACGAATATGACAACCACGACCATGAGCGGGATCCTCAATCCAAACGCGATCCCCGCGACCGATCCCGACTTTCCGCAGGCCCCCGTCGACTGGAACCGCTCGGTCGCCGAAGAGGCGGCCCAGCACGACGGACTCGAACTCACCGCCGATCACTGGCGCACGATTCAGGCGCTACAGGACTATTTCGGGCGCCATGACCACCCCAATGTCCGCGAACTCCATGATGCACTCGACGAATCCTTCCACGCCCAGGGCGGCATCAAGTACCTCTATGGTCTCTTTCCAGGCGGCCCGGTCGCCCAGGGTTGCCGTTTCGCCGGTCTGACGGCCCCCTCAGGCGCAGTCGACAAGTCGTTCGGTAGCGTTCAATAACCTCGATCCAGGCGCGCACCGACTTCGCCGGCGCGCGCCGATCCCATTAGAGTCACATGCACATGCTCTCACGCGCTCCATTCTTCGTCCTGGCCACCAGTCTCTGTCTTGTCGCACCGGTTCGGGCCGACGAGGTGACCGACCAGCTCGATATCGCCCACAAAGCCTATGAGTCGGGTGAGCTGAGAACCGCCATCGAGACGCTCAATTTCGCGGTGGCCAAGATCCAGGAGCAGATGACAGCCAATCTGGTGAAGCTCCTGCCCGAGCCGCTCGCCGGTTGGACGGCCGAGGCGCCCGAGTCACAGTCCGGCGGCATGGCGGCCATGATCACAGGCACGACCCTGACCCGGCACTATCGACGCGAGGACGGCGCCGAAATCACGCTCAGCCTGATGGCCGACTCACCCCTGATGCCCATGCTGACCATGGCCATGTCCATGCCCTTCGTGATGCAGAACAACCAGGACATGCAGACCTATTCGTTCAAGGGCTATCGCGGCATGCTGGAGCACGCCGCCGACAGCACCGACTATGAGATCACGCTCATGGTCGGCAATCGGCTGGTAATTCAGGGCAAGGGCAGTCAACTGGCTGACAGCCGCGCGATCGAAGCCTATTTCGAGCAGTTGGATCTGGAGGCCATCCAGACCGCTCTGACCCAGTGAAATGGCATCCGCAGCTCTGATCGAGAGGCGGACACCCGCGACTGGATTCAGCGCGGCAGGCTCAGCCCGCTAGAGACACCCAGGCTCTCCATCATCCCGAGTCCGACCAAGGCCCCGAAGCGCTTGGCGATGGAGTCGAGCAGATCGCGCTTCTTGGTGTATTCGACGATCTTCTCGGCGCCGATGATCTCGCGCGCCACCTGGCTGGAACTGCCGAAGCCATCAGCCAATCCCAGTGCGACCGCTTCCTGACCGCTCCAGAACAGCCCGCTGAAGAGTTCATCGCCGCCCTTGAGCTTGTCGCCGCGCCCCTGTTTGACCTCGTCGATGAACTGACCATGCAGCTGGTCGAGCACGCTCTGGATGAAGTCGCGCTGAGCGGCATCGAGCGGCGAGAAGGGATCGAGGATGCCCTTGTTAGCGCCCGCCGTCAGCAGACGGCGCTCGATGCCCAGGTCCGCCATCGCCTCCTGGAAACCGAAGCTGTCGATACGCACGCCGATGGAGCCGATCAGACTGGCCTTGTCGACATAGATAGCATCGGCGCCGACAGCGACGTAATAGCCGCCCGAGGCACAGAGATCGACCGCTACGGCATAGACTGGCATGTCCTTATCCTTGTGGTCCTTTTTGTATTTTTCCTTGAGCCGTTTGATCTCGTCGTTGATGTAGCCGGCTTGAACCGGGCTGCCGCCGGGGCTGTTGATGCGCAGGATGATGCCCTTGACGTGCTTGGCTTCGAAAGCCGCGCGCAGTGCCGTGATGACACGATCGGCGCTGGCGTCCGAGTCGGATGCGATGACGCCCTTGACTTCGATGAGCGCCGTATGGTCCTCACCGACCTTGACGGCATCCGACAGCCCAGCGCTGTTGGCAACGATCAGTACGCCGATCAGATAGACCAGGATCAGGAGCTTGAATACCGTCGACCAGCGCCGGCGCTTGCGCTGATCGTCCAGATACTCGACAGCGAGCCGATTGAGCAGGGCGCGTTCCCAGTCCGGCTGACCGGGTGCAGGCATCGGCTCGCGCCGTTTCTTCCAAAATGTCCAGTTCATGCGTGTCCTCGAAACAGTGGGGGCGTCGGATGTCTCAACGGGCCTGTTCGGTCAGCCAGGCGCGAACGGCCCGGAGCGAATCGAGACAGGCGAGCGGCTCACACGCCAGCAGCCGCTCCGGCGTATGAACGCCGTAGCAGACCGCCAGCGAACGCACACCGGCATTGTTGGCCATTTGCAGATCGTATTCGGTGTCGCCGATCATGAGCGTTTCCTCGGGGCGCGCGCCCAGCTCGTCCATCAGTTCCAGCAGCATCTGTGGATGCGGCTTGGAAAAGGTCTCGTCGGCGGTGCGCGTGGCATGAAAAACGCTGCGCAGTCCGCTCTCGTCGAGCGATTTGTTCAGACCCGTGCGACTCTTGCCGGTGGCCACCGCCAGCCGGTAGCCCTGCCCGGTCATCCAGTCGAGCGTCTCGCGCGCGCCCGGAAACAGCACAGAGGGCGCCTGATCGCCGCCCAGGAAATGACGGCGATATTGAAGTGCGACCTCGGTGTGCAAAGCCGCGTCACCCGTGGGCAACAACCGTTCCATGGCCTGCTCCAATCCAAGTCCGATGACGTCGCGGGCCACTGCGGGCGTCGGCTCGGGAAGCCCCAGGTCACGGAAGGCGGCCTGAATGCAGGTGACGATCAGCGCCTCGGAATCCATCAGGGTTCCATCCCAGTCGAAAACGATCAGTTCGAAATTCACGCGTTAATTCTCCAGGGCGTTCAGCACCTGTTGTAGTTCATTCGGCAAGGGCGATTCCAGACGCAGTGGACGGGCCATGTAATCGAGTTTGAAACTCAGCGCGGCGGCGTGCAGAAAGAGCCGTGTCAGCCCATAGCCCTTGAGTCGGCGATTGGCCGCCTCGTCGCCATATTTGTCATCGCCCGCCAGCGGTGCGCCGAGATGGGCGGCATGGACACGGATTTGATGGGTGCGGCCGGTGATGAGTTCCGCCTCGACCAGCGTCAGTGGCTGGCCGTCGATGGTAAAGCGCTGCAAACGCCGAAAGCGGGTGCGCGCCGCCTTGCCTTCGTGCGCATCGACCCGGACCAGACGCTCGCCGCTGCTCAGAACGTTTTTCTTCAACGGCGCATCGACCAGCAGTTCCGGGCGTGGCAGTTCGCCCAGGATTAGGGCCAGATAGCGCTTATCCATGCCGCCGCCCTCGCGGATCAAGGCATGCAGCTCGCGCAGTGCGCTGCGACGCTTGCAGATAACCAGGCAGCCCGAGGTGTCGCGGTCGAGCCGGTGGACCAGCTCCAGTTCGCGTCCGGGACGCAACTGGCGCAGTGACTCGATCAGGCCATAGCTCAGACCGCTGCCGCCATGCACCGCCAGGCCCGACGGCTTGTCGATCACCAGCAGCCGCTCGTCTTCATAGATGACCGCGCGCTCCAGGCGTGCCAGTTGCGCTTCGGGCGCGCGTCCCGGCGGTGCCGACTCACCGAGCCGGATCGGCGGAATACGCACCAGATCACCGGTGCGCAGGCGGTACTCGGCCTTGATCCGACCCTTGTTGACCCGCACTTCACCGCGTCTGAGCAGTCGGTAGAGATGACTGCGCGGTACGCCCTTGAGGACACGCAGCAGAAAGTTATCGATACGCTGACCATCTGTCTGCTCATCGATCTGGAGATATTGTGGCGCTTTCGACGCCTCCCCGGACTGCACATTCGCGCGCGGTTGCTGGGGATCGCGGGTCGAGCGGCCCGAGGCGTTGGATTTCTTGACGGAGGCTGAAGATTTCAATTTGAACCTGAGCGTTTGGGTGCGACCATAACTGATGCGCGCCACGTCGTTGTCAGGCCGCTTGTTTAATCAGGTCTTGCCAATAGTCCTCCCAGTGGCCATTGACGCGGTTGAGGCGTAGCGCCAGCATGGCCTCGGCCTGCTCAAGGCGCCACCACGCCCCGGGACGCTTGAGACGTTGTTGAAC
>NZ_WNKT01000129.1 GCF_009720725.1 Allochromatium palmeri | reverse complement strand
GGGGGCTGTGGTCGCCAGGGGAGCCGGACTGAGGGCCGACGCGAAAGCGCCGGAATCACCACCGGACCTTACCGTGACTCGGACAGCGCGTCGGGCGGCAACGCGCGGCGTGACGGGACAGAAGTCAGCCGAGGCCATAGTAGCCATGCAACCGTGGAGCGGGCGCGTGGCGAAGGGCCGAACATGAGAAGTCAAGGCGGAGCCGTGGATCGCTCGCCCCTGTCGACGAACCCGCTCGGGGGAGACATGGGGCGGCGCGATGCCACGCAGCCAGCCTTGCACGACGACCTGATGGAGCGGGTGCTGGCGGGCGAGAACATGCGACGGGCATGGATGCGCGTGAAGGCCAACCAGGGGGCGCCCGGTATGGATGGGATGCGCATCGAGGACTTTCCCGAGTTCGCACGTTCGAGCCTGCCAGCGATCCGCCAAGCTCTGCGCGAGGGCACCTACCGGCCACAGCCGGTCAGACGGGTGACGATTCCCAAGCCGAACGGTGGCGAGCGTCTGCTCGGCATCCCGACGGTGATGGATCGCGTTATCCAACAAGCCATCGCGCAAGTTCTGGGGCCGATCTTCGATCCAGAGTTCTCGGATGCGAGCTTCGGCTTCCGACCAGGGCGCTCCGCCCATGGAGCACTGAGGCAGGTACAAGCCCATATCGGTGACGGTTTCCGCATCGCGGTCGACCTGGACCTGGCGAAGTTCTTCGACACGGTCCGGCACGACGTCCTGATGGCCCGCGTGGGTCGGAAGGTGCGCGACAAGCGGCTGCTGGCGCTGATCGGTGCGTACCTGCGGGCGGGTGTCTTGGTTGGGGAAACCATCGAAGCAACGGAGATCGGCACGCCGCAAGGCGGGCCACTGTCGCCGTTGCTGGCCAATATCCTGTTGGATGACCTGGACAAGGAACTGGAGCGACGGGGGCATCGGTTCGTCCGCTACGCGGACGACCTGCTGATCCTCGTCCGAAGCCACCGTGCGGGCGAGCGGGTCATGGCGAGCGTGTCTCGCTACCTGACCGGCACGCTCAAGCTGGTGGTCAACGTGCAGAAGAGCCGCGTGGTCAAGACCGACGCGTGTGTGTTCCTGGGATTCACCTTCCGGGGCAAGAAGCTGCGTTGGTCCGAGCGCGCCTACCAAGACTTCCG
>NZ_WNKT01000128.1 GCF_009720725.1 Allochromatium palmeri | reverse complement strand
TTGAGGCGTAGCGCCAGCATGGCCTCGGCCTGCTCAAGGCGCCACCACGCCCCGGGACGCTTGAGACGTTGTTGAACGACGTAGCGATGGGCACTCTCGATCTCGCCGGAGCCGATGGGTAATCCCTGCTGCAGAGCGCCCTGGTAGTCGAAGTGTTGGCGACGATTGGTGAAATAGCGTAGGGCGGCGCGCACCGGGGCCTCGGACTCATCGACCGTCTCCGGTTCCAGATGCGCGTGCAGATCGGTCAGGACGGCGTCGAGTTGATTGGTCTTGAGTCGGTGCTTTTGGCGCTCCAGCCAGGCACTGGGATCGGCATCGGCACTTTTAGCCGCCGCGCCCAGATACTCGCAGGCGTGATAAAAATCGACTAGAAATCGGCCCTGCTGCCCGAAGTGCTGATCGACTTGATCGACGATCCAAGGGGCCCCGTCGCCGACGGCGTGCACGTGCGTCTGGGTGCCGAAACCGGCGGCTCGGGCACAGTCGAAGAGTTCGCGCCCCAGCCCATCGACACCACCTTGAAGCGTTCCACCATAACAGGGCGTGGCACTGCCGAGGGGATGCACGAGACACAATTTGGCTTCCTTCCACCCCAACTGCTTCCCACAGCGCTGGTCCGGCTGCGCCGGGTCCGGGGTCATGATCGGCACCATCCCGCCATCAATTTCAGCCACCAGCCACGGCGCCCCCGGCTCGGTCGGCCACGCCGCTTGCACCTCATGGGCCTCCAGAATGGCCTGCGCATGGCCCTCAACGATCTGGCGGATCGTCTCTACCGGCAAACGCACCCGATAATGCTCCCACACCTTCTCCGCCGCTTGTTGAAACGACACATCGGCCCCCAAGTCCGTCACCACCCGCTGCAACGGTTGCGAGCAACACCGATGACTGACCTGTGCACTGACCGAAAAACTGCGCCGCAGCCGCGTGCCTTGACGACACAGCACTTCCTGCACTTCAATCAGTCCGAACGTACTGTGCCAGCACAGTTTTTTTTTCCCGCCCGCCGCGCCTCTCCGCTCTCCAATGTCGCGCGCGTCGTCTGTTCCACCTGCCGCTGTGCCCACGCTTGAAGGCTCTCCTGACCCAGACGCTGGAGTTCCTCAATCATCCGACGTTCCGCCGCATCCGCGCGCGACAACTCCCCCCCGGCGTCTTCAACGATCGCCACAATTTGCTCAATTCGCTGCCTCAGCGACGGGTTGCGATTCAGTGCCTCAAGCAACTCTTTATCGCTTTGGGCGTACGTTGGCATGGCAGGAGCCTCACAAGACAGTT
>NZ_WNKT01000127.1 GCF_009720725.1 Allochromatium palmeri | reverse complement strand
CAGAGGACTTGTCTACTCCAACTGTATGTGAGCGAACGATTTTTGCCAGCTGGTAAGATACTTTGTCCAAAGTCCAATCGACGTGGATGGGCCAAATTTCCGGGATCCGCCCCAGGTAGATTAGGATTCGGATGGCGACAGCGCAGACTGGCCCTCAAACAGAACGCGGATCGCGATCGAGGAATTGGAAGATGGGCGCGGCAAGACGTTTGCCGATGTGGACGATCTAATGCGGGATTTGCAAACGAACGACTGATCGTTTTCGAGGTGCTCAGTGTGGGCCGAGTTAGCGCTTCAAGTCGCGGTAGAAGTTTTCGTGGGGACCGAGGGAAAGCCAGGTGCGCGTCGTCTCATCCCATAGATAGGCGAGCAGATAGAGCTGATTGATGCAGTCGAATTTATGGACCCAGACGCCGGCGAGATCGCCCTTCTTTTCCTCGCCGAGTAGCGGGTTTGCGATGAGCTCGCGCATGGCTGTATGGACTGCATCACGTTGGTTAGCATGCAGTTTCTTGTAGACCCGCTTGAACGCGGGGCGCTGCTGTAGTGTCACGGTCATCAGGCTTCGGGCAACTCAAAGGGCTCGGACTCTTCTTCAATCGCGAGTAGCGTGTCGCGCACAAATTCAATGGGCAAGTCGGGGTTGTCGAGCGCGGCACGACCCACCTTGGCCCAGTAAGCCACTTGTTGCGGGATCGAACGCATCTCCGCCTTGGCGCGAATCTTCGCGGTTTCGTAAAGGCCGTCGTCAATTCGAATCGAAATACTCATGAGCGCTTCTCCTGTGGCAATGCGCCACAATTGTAGTAGTTTCGACATCCCGGAGTCAAACCTATGAGCACCCCACGGCCGAGCAGACCATCGCCCGCCTAGAACAGGCACAGGAGGATGAGCAGCGCGAGCGAACCCGACTCGCCGAGGCGCTGGCCCAGAGTCGATCGGATCTGGACGCCGGACGCGCGGCGCTGGCCGAGCGCGAGACCCAGATCAAGACCCTAACCGATCTGCTGGAGCGCGCCCAGGCCGCGCATGACGCCGAATCGGCGCGTTGGCTGGTGCAGATCGACGACCAGCGTCAGGCGTTGTCCGAGGCCCGTGAGCGGGAACGGCGCTGGGATCATGAACGCCTCGCGCTGCAGGATGAGAGGCGTCGCTTGCGTGCCAAGCCGACCCAGGCAGATTGAAATTCAGTCTATTTGTTGGCATTATTGCCAACATGCTGGCCGAACTAATAACCCGTTTCAAAGATTTGGACTTTGGACAAAGTATCTTACCAGCTGGCAAAAATCGTTCGCTCACATACAGTTGGAGTAGACAAGTCCTCTG
>NZ_WNKT01000126.1 GCF_009720725.1 Allochromatium palmeri | reverse complement strand
GGGCTCGAACAGTTTCAATATGAGTTGCGCATTTTTGCGCAGTTATTTATATTTCAACCATGTCACGCAAACTGGTCAGCATCCGAGAGGCCGCCGATTTCCTCGGCGTTGCGGCGCAAACGCTGCGGCGCTGGGAACGCGAAGGCAAGCTCATTCCCGATGAGCGCACCGCCGGCGGGCGGCGGCGCTATGACTTGGCACGGTTGCGCCCGGAGTGCTTTCGCGCCCCAGAGAGCGCCCGGCGCACGATCGCCTATGCGCGCGTCTCCAGCCATGACCAGAAAGCCGACCTGGAGCGTCAGAAGCAGGTGCTCGAACTGTATTGCGCCCGCCAGGGCTGGACCTTCGAGGTCATCGCCGATCTTGGGTCGGGGATGAACTATCACAAAAAAGGCTTGAAACGCCTGCTCGATGAGGTGATTGAAGGACGCATCGGGCGGCTGGTCATCACCCACAAGGATCGGCTGCTGCGCTTCGGCGCAGAACTGGTGTTCGCGATCTGCGAGGCCAAACAGGTCGAAGTCGTCATCCTCAACCAGGGCGAGGACACCACCTTCGAGGAAGACCTGGCCAACGATGTGCTGGAGATCATCACCGTCTTCTCGGCTCGACTCTACGGCAGCCGCTCGCGCAAGAATCGGGCACTGTTGGACGACGTGAAACAGGCGGTCGAGGCCCATGCTGATCGCCCATAAGATCGAGCTGCGTCCAACCCCGGAGCAGGCGACCTACCTCAATCAGGCGTGTGGTGCGCGGCGGCACTGTTACAACCACCTGCTGGAGCATTTCAGTCAGCCCGGCGTGAAGTGGTCGAAGGCAGCGGCCTATCAGCACTACATGACGGTCTTGCGCGTTCAGTTCCCTTGGTACAGCGAGGTGTCCAGTCGGGTGACGCGCAACGCCATCGACGATCTGGACGCCGCCTTCAAGGGGTTCTTTCGGCGCGTCAAGGCCGGTTCCAAGACTCCTGGCTATCCGCAGTTCAAGAAAAAGGACGTCAACGACTCCTTCGCCCTGCGCGAGCCGGCCAAGTTCGACGTCGATGGTCGCACCCTGCGTATCGAAAAACTTCCGACGCGAATCGCGATGCGTCAACCGCTGCGCTTCACCGGTCAGACCAAGCAGGCCACCATCAGCAAGCGCGCCGGTCGGTTCTACGTCTCGATTCTGGTCGACACCGAAGACTACAACCCGCATGCGCCGGATCAGCCGTCCGTCGGCGTGGACTTCGGGATCAAGGATCTGGCGACCTTGAGTACCGGCGAGGTCATCCCCGCCAACCCGGCGCTCAAGAAGAACCTCAAGCGTTTGCAGCGCCGACAACGGAC
>NZ_WNKT01000125.1 GCF_009720725.1 Allochromatium palmeri | reverse complement strand
TGTGAACCGCCTAGTGCGGACCCGCATGCTAGGTGGTGTGGGGAGGGCGGGCTAAATACCCGCCCTTACCCGATTAGCATTTCTATATTTTTTGGGCAAAATCATCAACTGAAATTCGCGCTTGTTTTAAAATGTGGGATAAAGTGGATCGTTTTATTGGTTTGTGCGCCGGAATAGTTATCTTCAGAATTTCTTCATCAATATGCTTTTGTATTCGTATATGAGACCCACGTTGACGAACTATTACCCAGCCATCTCTTTGTAACGCTTTTATGACCTTATCATAATTTAGGCTGGGTACTTTATTCATACGGCAAGTTCCATTATTTCTGCGCTTGGCATTATTAAAATATCATCTTCAACCGGCTCCATATAAAGATCGATGGCTTCTTTGATGTTTTTTATTGCGTCTTCTTTTGTATCTCCTTCAGAAATACACCCAGGGAGGGTTGGAGCAATAACTGTGTAGCCACCCTCTTCACTCGATTCAAGCAGTATCTGTATTTTCATTAGATTATTTCCTGTTTTTCAGTTGCTAACGCCAGCATCAGCCGGCGCGCTATTCGCGCGCTCGGCTGAGTGCCATCGTTGGGCGGTTTGCCATTGATCTTGACCTGCGCCATTTTTGCTTCTGTGTCGCTATTCATTTCTCGAAGGCTCTCGGTCGTGGTTGTCATATTTCCACGGCATGACCTCTTCGAGATAGGTTATATCGGGGCGAGGTATCTGGCAGCCTTCTGAACCGATCCCTACAATATTCGCAAGCTTGTCGTCAAGGATTCCTCGGCGCTCTTCCGGTATAAACAGCCAGGGCTTAACACTCCAGTCTTTAGGAATTCCGGTTTCTCGATATATTCCATTGCATAATGCGACCCAATGTTGGTTCCAAAAGGACAGCCGCTTTATCAAAGCATGGACGGTTTTTGAATATGTCACTTCGCATAAAAAGATGCCGCGCTGGGAGAAGTCTACGGCGACAATATCGCAGTACCAATATCGCCCCTTGCCGAGGACTTTGCCCTCATCAAGCTGTAGCAGAAATTCCGAGTTGATGAATGTCGAACGATGCGCGCGCAAGTAATCTGCAACCACACCTTGAAAATAGTCCATCTAGAGAGTCTCCCGCGCTCGCAATGTCGAGCCGCCCAACGACCAAGGTAAGCCGACCCGCGCGCGGCACGACGCTTGCAACCAGCCCACGACGCCGACCGCGCGGGGTCGGCTTGACCGGCTCGTTAGGCGCGTTTTAACTCTTGCCGGGAAAAATAAATCCGTCCCCTTTTTGCTTGGGCAAGAGATGCTTAGCGGGTTCATTTCTTCCAAGGAAAATAGATGGATCCGTCTGGAGTGTAAAGATTCCCATCACGAAGATTGATAAAACCATCC
>NZ_WNKT01000124.1 GCF_009720725.1 Allochromatium palmeri | reverse complement strand
GTGATATGACGATCTACATGTGGCCGAAATGGGCCGCACGGGCCATTGAATGGAGCGCGAAACACTCATGACGTAGCCACTGAAAACAAAATGTTTGTGAAAAAGGGCACTTTCAGTGTTAACGAATAGTAAACGGTATTTGATCAGCGTTTCCTATACTATATATTTGTACCAGCTTTGGTTGGGTAGCTAAATAAGCAAAGAAACAGATCAATTTTTTGAAGCGGAACGCATGATCTGTTACATTTTTTAGGTGAGCTAAACATTAGATCACTACTACGAGATGCCAACTAATATGAATATTAATGTAAAATTACTATGTTTAACTGTTTTGATTTTTCCGGCAACATATCAGTACAGCTATGCTGAAAAACCGCAAATAACGGTTAAAGGTGGATTTATAAAGCTAGATGTGACAGGTGGTGTAAGTCCAAATCATAATGATTGCATAAATAGCGATCATTATGGACGCCAGGTATATAACGAAGTTACTGGATCTCTTTTTATTTGCTCGGCGTCTGGATGGAAGCTTTATTTGGGTAGTACTCTAGATGATCATAAGTTGGTATTTGTTACCTCTGAAACATATGATGGAAATCTAGGCGGTGTAACCGGAGCTGATTCTAAATGCCAAGCAGAAGCAGACCTTGCCTTATTAACAGGGACTTTTAAAGCGTGGATTTCAGACGAAACTTCATCCCCTAACACACGTTTCTCTAAGTCAGATGTTCCATATATTTTACCAAGTGGAGAAATTGTAGCAGAAAACTATGAAGATCTTACTGATGGTTTTATAGAAAATCCAATTAATATAAATCCCTATGGAGATTATTATAATAACCAAGCAGTTTGGACTGGCACACGCTACGATGGAAATCTAAGCAATGGCACATGCAATAATTGGACTATTGGGTATGGTAACAGAATTAACGAAAATGGTATTCGTGGATCAATAAATTCAATCGATCAAGGATGGTCTTCAGATTTCAATGTCAGGTGTGATAGTAATTATAGATTATATTGCTTTCAGCAATGAAATTGGTTTTAGATTTTTCGTCGAGTATAGTGGACCCCATGTCAAGGACAGTTTTCCCCCGAATTTAAGTTGTGCGGCCCCCCTCAACCGCAGCGGTTTGGCGCGGCCCGAGTTTCGATTCAGCCTTGGCGAAGCGATCGACGATCTTGGCTCCGCCACCGGTGCCCGACTGGTAGACGGCATCAGGCGTGAGGTAGCCGAGGGACTGGTGAGGGCGTTCGCTGTTGTAGAAGGCGAAATAGGCGCTCAACCCCAGGAGCAACTCGGGCAGGCTCGCGTAGCCCTTGATGTAGACATCCTCGTACTTCACGCTGCGCCACAGGCGCTCGACGAAGATGTTGTCCAGGGCCCG
>NZ_WNKT01000123.1 GCF_009720725.1 Allochromatium palmeri | reverse complement strand
CAGCCCTTTTAAGTTGCAATTTTGAGACACTTCAGGTTCCCGCCAGCACCTTGGCCGTTGAGATATGGGGCTTGCCTTTATGCTGTGTTCGTGGTGTGCGCGGTTTTTTGGGGCCACGCTTATTTTTACGGAGCCGATGCAAGTCAACGCGGCGGGCCAGATTCAGCAGCAGCGCACACAAAAGTGTTCGGTCGGCCTGAGCGAAGCGTGTCCATTGCTCCTCCTCAACGGCGATATTGAGCCCTTGGGTGGTGTTGGCGATTTCGGCGGCCAGGTAGTACTCCGAGACGCTGTCATCGATATCGGTGTCGGGATGCGCGGCGCGCAGCGCGGCCATGACCACGGCGTAGAGATTGAAGGCGACCAGGGCCAGGCAGAAGCCAAACAGGGCGGCCTTCGGGTAGCCGAGGGTATTGAGTTCGGAGTTCAAGTGCGCCTCGATTTTTTGAAACGCGGTCTCGATGGTCCAGCGGGTACGATAGAGTTCGGCAATGATCGGGGCCGGAGCGATCTGCGAGGGAAGCGTGGTCAAGAGGGCGAGAATCCGATCACCGTTGCGCGTCGGGGTGTGCAGCTTCACAACGATTCGACGCCCACGCCAGAGGTACTGCCCGTCCTCGTCGTTGATCTCGACGGCCTGCTCGAAGATCGGGCCACTGGGCGAATCTCCAGCCGGTTGCAACGGGCCGAGTGGCTTGACGGTGCGCCCGGCATGATGGCGGATGATGCAATGGGCCTTGGCTTCAGCGATGGCGACCAGGAAGGCACTGACGCAGAAGTTGCGATCAGTAATCCACAGCTCACCGGCTCGGATCCGCGCCTGAACCTGGGGCAACAACGCCCGCTCCTGAGCGTGTCCGTCCTCACAGGGAAACACGTCGCAGACCACGCCAGCGCGCGGATTGAAGACCACCAGCGACTTCCCCGGCAAGGCGGCGGCGCTGGCACGCAGCGCTTTGAGGCGCTTCTCACTGCCGGCCAGACAGTTGCCGTCAAGGTAGCGGATGGCGTAGCCCGGCAGGAGCGCTGGGCGCTCTCCACCCAGCGGCTCAATGATCGCCTGCGACTCCTGCCCGATCCAGCGCACCAACTCCTGCGAGGTCTTCAGCTCCATCCCCTGCAACTTGTCATACACCGCCACGATCGAGACGGCGATGGCGCTGTGACGATAAGCGGCGTTGACGCTCGTCTGAACCCGGCACACGACCTGAAGCATCAGTCCCACCAGCGAGGAGAACAGCAACGTGCGCGTATACTGGCGTTCGCAGGTCGTGTCGAACCAGCTATCCAGGCGCTCGGCGTTGAGCAAATGTTCGAGCAGGCCGCGCACCATCACGCTCACTGGAGCCCGGTCGGCGAATTTTTGCAGGATGCCATCAAACATGTCTAACAACGACCGCGTGTCAAGTTTAAAATGACTATATTTTACAAAAACTTGAAGTC
>NZ_WNKT01000122.1 GCF_009720725.1 Allochromatium palmeri | reverse complement strand
AAAGATAGCCTGGAATCGCTCCAGCGTTTCCGCCAACGCCTCTACGAGCACCTTGGCGCGCGCCGTGACGCCAGCCTCAATCTACTCGATAGCCTGTGCGCCAACACTCAGGCGCGTTCGGTGGTCGAACTGAGCTTGAACCCGGCCTTCGAGCGCGATTACACCAGCCTCTACGCCGCGATCGAGGCGTTCACGCCGGGGCCGATCACGCGCGATCAGTCCCCGTCGACGGGGTTGTCGGCCTTGGTGTCTGAACAGCTCCCGGAGCCCTCGCCAGCGCGTCCATTCTGGCTGTTGGGGGTGGACACCACACCGAATCCACGCCCGTTCGCCGCGACCTTGGCCGATCGTGGGGTGGTCTATCAGCCCAATCCGGCTCCGGGCAACAAGCCGATTGCCGTCGGGCATCGCTATTCGGTGGTGGCCGCGTTGCCGCAACGCTCCCGCCTCGATCCTCCGTGGGTCGTGCCGCTCCAGGCGCAGCGCGTGGCCAGCCACACCACCGCCACGGCTGTGGCGGCCGCGCAGATGGGCGCCATGCTGGCCGATCCCGCCCAGCCCTATGGGGCGGCGTTGAGCGTGCAGGTGGCCGACTCCGACTACAGCCACGCGGCGTATCTGCATGTGCTCAGTGCCTTCTCCAATCATGTCGTGATCGCCCGTAGCGCCGGCAACCGCGTCTACTATCGCCCCCCACCCCAGACCCCGTCGGCGCACGGGCATCCGATCTGGTATGGCGAGGCCTTTCGCCTAGCCGACTCCGAGACTTGGGGGAATCCGACCCAGAGCGCCGAGTGGCCCGATCAGACGGCGTCCGGACGGGCCATTCGCCTCACGCTGGAGCGCTGGAGCGACCTGTTGATGCGCGGACATCGTGACAGCCCGATGCAGAACCACCCCTTCGACGTGGTCCGCTGTTGTGTCTTCGACGCCCAGACCGGGCGCGCGCTCTTCAAGCGCCCACTCTGGCTGATCGTGATGGGCCAACGCCGCGCCGAACTGTCCCTGCAACAGATTGAACCGGCCTACCGCCAACGCTTCGATCTGGAGCACTTCTTCCGCTTCGGCAAAAACCACCTGCTCCTCGACCGCTTTCAAACCCCCGACCTCTCCCATGAAGAGCACTGGTGGCCGCTCGTCTGCCTGGCCTACGTCCAGTTATGGCTCGCCGCCCCGCTGGCCAGCGATCTGCCCAGACCTTGGGAGCGTTTCCTCCCCAAACCGCTCGCCGACTCCCGCCTCTCACCCGCCCGTGTGCAGCGCGACTTCGCGCACCTTATTCGCCAGATCGGCACACCGGCACGCGCCCCCAAACGCCGGGGTATCTCCCCAGGCCGGGTCACAGGGACGCCAGGCCAGAGACGGGCACGACCCCCGATCGTCTTCAAGCGCCAACCGAGGCTCACCGCGACGGCTTGATCGGATGCATACCACGAAAAGTTTCAAGAAGGCCTACTGGGCACTG
>NZ_WNKT01000121.1 GCF_009720725.1 Allochromatium palmeri | reverse complement strand
AGCGCAACCCCTCCTTGCCTAAATGGGACATCCTCATCCGGCCAGCTGATGGGTAAGTTCTTTCCTGGCAATCTCCTAAATGCCCGCTACAGCGGAGAAAACGGCGCAGACGGCGGAACCGATCGACGGCCTGCGGGGCCGACACTCCGTCCCATGAGCAGAACCCAGCCCCACCGCGACGGCCTCCGCCTGGAGGCCCCCGCGCCGGCACTGGCGCCGCAGCCGGCCGACGACGACGCCGAGCGCGCGCGCACCTTCAGCGGCGTCGCCTATTCGGGCGGCGTCGTCGTCTATTTCGGCATGCCCGTGATCCTCGACCTGGACGGCGTCGCGCTGCCGACCCCCTGCCCGGCGCTGGAGAGCCACGACCCGGCGCTTCGCGTCGGCGTTGGAGACTGCCGAATCGCCGCTAAACTGTACATAAATACAGTCAAGCGCCGAATTCCAGCCGGATGCCGACATGGCCGTCGCGTCACCGGGATGCGGACCTGCCCCGTACGGCCGCCGCCATCCCGAGCAAACCGTCCTCTACCAAGTCGTCCAGCAGCACCTGGAGACCTATCTCGCGCTGGCGAGTGAAGACGACTGGGACGCGCAGCGCATGCCGGCCTATGTCGAACGCGAATTTCGTCGTTACCTCGAATGCGGCATCCTCGCTTTTGGCTTCGCCCGGGCCAGATGCCCGGACTGCGGGCATGACTTCCTGGTCGCCTTCTCGTGCAAAGGTAGCGGCCTGTGCCCGTCCTGCAACGTTCGGCGGATGGCAGAGACGGCAGCGCACCTGGTCGATCACGTTTTCCCGCCGCCGTACTCGCCTACCGCGAGCAATACCTCATCGAGCGTGGCTTCAACCGCTTACGCGGCCGCTCCCTGGGCTTGACCCCGCTCTATTTGAGCTCGACCACGCGCATCAAGGGACTCGTTCGCCTCCTCGCCATCGCCCTGCGCGTGCTGTGCCTCGTCGAATTCACCGTCCGCAACGCCTTACAGATCAAGGGCGAAACGCTCGACCACCTCTATGCGGGAAACCCCAAACGGGCCACCGCCCGCCCAACCACCGAGAGGATGCTCGCCACCTTTACCGGAATCTGCCTGATCATGGGCGGCTTAGGCAACGCCAGCTGGCAGAGCATGACTCCATTGAACGCTGTGCAGACACGCATTCTCGTCCTGAGCGGATTTTCGCCAGGCTTGTATGAAAATATGTGTACGAAATTGGTGGAAGACTCTCTCAAAATGGGCGAACCATGAGTACATCGCTGGCCCGCAGCGTGCGAATCCCCGCCCACAGCTCGCGATAACGACGCTCACGCCACAGCCGCTGCCAGTGGCGCAGCGGGCAGACGATCACGGCATCGAGATCCGGATGACGGTCGAGCAGCGCCGCACATTCGGGCTGGACCAGCCAGGCAATGCGCGCCTCGGGCCAGCGACGGCGCAGCGCCGCGACCAGCGGCGAGGCGAAGACGAT
>NZ_WNKT01000120.1 GCF_009720725.1 Allochromatium palmeri | reverse complement strand
CGGCTTGGTAGACTGCCGAGATCACCTTTCAGGATCCACGACGATGCCCTGCTTCCGCCCGATCGATCGCGACATCCCATTAGCGTTACCCCTGTCGTTACAGGATTGGTTGCCCGAGGGGCATCTGGCGCGCTACATTGTCGAAGTGGTGGAAGCGCTCGATCTGAGCGCCCTGGTCCAAGCCTACACTGGTCGCGGGAGCCCGCCCTATCACCCGGCGATGATGCTCTCGCTATTGATCTACGGTTACGCCACGGGCTGTTACTCCAGCCGCCAGATCGAGTTGGCCACGTATGATTCGGTGGCCTTTCGCTTCATCGCCTGCAATCAGCACCCCGATCACGACACCCTGGCGACCTTCCGGCGGCGTTTCAGGGCGGAATTCGAAGCGGTGTTCATCCAGGTGCTGGAGGTCGCGCGCGAAAACCAGTTCAGTCGCTTCGGACGGGTCAGCCTGGACGGGACGAAGATTCACGCCAACGCCAGCCGTCACAGCGCCCTGTCATACGGACATGCCGAGGCCATTGAGGCGCAGCTGAAAGCCGACGTCCAGGATTTGCTGGCCTTGGCCGAGCAGGCCGATGGTCGCAACGTCCCGCAAGGGATGAGCGTCCCCGAGGAACTGAAGCGCCGCGAAGCGCGTCTCGCCGCGATCGCCGAGGCCAAGCACCAGATCGAGGCGCGGGCCGCCGAGCGCTACGCCCGCGAGCAGGCCGCCTACGAGGCCAAGCTCGCCGCACGCGCCGCCAAGGCGGCGACCCGTGGGCGCAAGCCCGGTGGCAAAGCCCCCAAGGCCCCTTCGCCCGAACCCCGCGCCGATGATCAGATCAACCTCACCGATGACGAATCGCGCCTCATGCACGTCGCCGGCGGGGGCTTCGAGCAGTGCTACAACGCCCAAGCCGTCGTCGATACCGAGTCCATGCTGGTCATGGTGGCACAGGTGACCCAGGCCGCCAACGATAAGGAGCAGGTAGCGCCCATGGTCGAACGCTTGCAGGCACTGCCCGAGGGGCTGAACCAACCCGAGGAATGTGTCGCCGACAACGGCTATTTCAGTGAGCGCAACGTCGAGGTCTACGAGAACGCCGAGATCGTGCCGTTGATCGCCATGAAGCGAGAGGACCATCACCCCCATTGGTCAGAGCGCTTCAGCGAGCCAGGCGAGGTGGCGCCCGAAGCAAGCCCGGTCGAACGCATGGCGCATCGACTCAAGACCCGTGCCGGGCGGGCGGCCTATGCACTGCGCAAGCAGACCGTCGAACCGGTCTTCGGGATCATCAAGTCCGTGATGGGTTTTCGTCAGTTCCTGACCCGTGGGCTGCAGAACGTCCAGGGTGAATGGACCCTGGTGTGCCTGGCGTGGAATCTCAAACGGATGGCCGTGCTGCGCCCGCAATAAGGGGAACACCAGGAAAACAAGCCGTTTTTACCAAAACATGGCTATTTTTCGCCCCTGAGAGCGCTCAAAAGGCGACTCTACCTGTTAAGTCCGACAGGCTGCTAG
>NZ_WNKT01000011.1 GCF_009720725.1 Allochromatium palmeri | reverse complement strand
TTCATCAACCGTTCGCTGGGGCGACCAGACCTTCAGCTCGCAGGGTTAATCGCGGCCTGAAAAGTCGAACATCGCGTGAGTTTAGCTTTTTGTTGCGCAACGACTGGCCCGAACTGCGCTCCATCATCGACAAGGGACTGGCGTCCATCACAGAGCCCGAGCGGCGCGAATTGCGCGACTACTGGTTCGGCCCCCCGATCCTGGCTCCGGATCCGGCGGAGGAGGCGCTGTCACTCAGCCCGGAGGAGCAGGCCTATCTGCAGCGCAAGGGCCGACTCAAGCTATGCGTCGACCCCGACTGGCTGCCCTACGAGGGCCTCGACACCGAGGGGCGCCACCAGGGCATGTCGGCCGACTTTTTACAGCTGTTCGCGCGGCGGCTCGGCGTCGAACTGAGCGTGCACCCCACGCGCAACTGGAGCGAAACCCTGGCGGAGGCCCGGCTCCGTCACTGCGATCTGATCGCGCTGATCAAACCGACACCCGAGCGTCGTACCTATCTGGATTTCACGGCTCCCTATCTGTCCTTCCCCTATGTCGTGGCCACCCGCAACGACCAGTTTTTCATCGAGGACATCGAACGCAAGCTGGACGAGACCTTTGTCGTGGTGCGCGGCTATGCGGTCGCCAACGAACTGCGTCGACGCTACCCGGCGATTCGCCTGCTCGAGGTGGAGACGACCCGGGATGGATTGGAGAAGGTGCGCGACGGCGAGGCATTCGGCTATATCGGAGCCACGGCGGCGGTCGCTTATGCCCTGGGGCGCTACGGTATTCTCGGCGTCAAGGTGGCCGGCCGCTTGCCGGACGGCTTTGATCTGGGGGTGGCCACCCGCAACGACGAGCCGCTGCTGGGCCAGGTGTTCCAAAAGGCGGTGGACAGCCTGACTCCAGAGGAGATACGACGCATCCGAGACAAGTGGCTGGCCGTCGACGTGCAACGGGTGACCGACTACACCCTGTTGTGGTGGGTACTGGGAGCGGCGGCGGCGCTCTTGACGCTGTTCGCCTACTGGAACCGCCAGCTGCAACGATCCCGGCAACAGACCGAACAGGCGCTGGACGAACTCCATGTGGCCCAGCATCAACTCGAGCAGCAATACCGGCAACTGGAGCGGCTGTCGGTCACGGATCATCTCACTCAGATCCACAACCGGGCCAAGCTCGATGAGGTCTTGGAGCGCGAAATCCGCCGAGCCGGACGCCATTCGATCGGCGTGGGCGTGATCATGGTCGACGTGGATCACTTCAAGCTGGTCAACGATACCTACGGTCACCAGGCGGGGGATCAGGTTCTGGTGGCCATGGCCGAGCTGCTCCGGCGCCGAGTGCGAGACATCGACATGGTCGGCCGCTGGGGCGGCGAGGAATTCCTGGTGCTCTGTCCCGGCACGGACCTGGAGGGCGTCCAAACGTTGGCCGAGCATCTGCGGGCGGCGGTCGCTGAACACGAGTTCCCGGTCGTGGGACACAAAACCGCCAGCTTCGGCATCGCGACCTATCGGAGCGGCGACTCCGTCGAGAGCTTGGTCGCCCGGGCCGATCGCGCGCTCTACGCGGCCAAGGCCAATGGGCGTAACCGTGTGGAGGAAGCGCCGGACGACAGAAGGGCGATGTCGGCGGCAGCTTCCGAGTAGACCAGACATTCCAAGAGCGAATTGTTGGCCATGCGATTGGCTCCATACAGCCCGGTGTGCGGTCTCGCCGCTGGAATAGAGTCCGGGCAGATCTGTGCGAGCCCAGCGAAGAAAGGCGGACGCAACAGATGCGTCCTCTAGCAGCGCAACCGGCCGTCGATCACTCCAGATCGATAGACATCTCGGTCGCCCCCGCGCGCGCGCCGAACACGCGAATGTCCTCGCGGATACGCTCGCGGCAGGTCGCGCCGAGTGCTTCGCGATCGCCCTGCATGACGACGGTCAGGCGCAGATCCGGTTCGCGCAGACAGAGACACAGCCGCAGCTCGATGCGAGCGCGCTCGTGGGGCGGCTTCAGCCGCAGATCCAGCGTCAGCTCGAACGACGCTGTCGCCAGACGCGGACGCCGTGTCCAGACGCTCATCAGCACGCAGTTCGGATCCTGGCAGCGGCGGCGTAGCGCATAGGCCAGCTCGCGATCACAGAAGACACCGACGGTGCGCTCGATCTCGGTCAGGTGACGCTGGGCCTCGCGCAGCCGTTGGGGTGTCTCGACCTCGTGCTCGATCTGCCGGCGCATCACGCGCCGCAGACGATCGAACGACTTGGGCAGGGTTCCGCTATGGAAGCCGCGCCGCAAAAAGCCGCGCAGCGTCTCGCCATGACTGCCGATGATGGCCGGCTCGACCGGGGTCAGCGCCAGGTGCTCGCGCCGCACGGCATAGAGTCCGGGTTTGACGTCCACCGCGTTTGGCGCGCGCACATGATTGGCGGCATAGATCTTCCAGTTTTCCTTCAGCTCCCAGACCAGAAAGCCGGCCAGCCCAGGCAGCAGCAGCACAGTGAGCGTGACGAAAGGAATGGAAATCCATTTCGGCAGCAGCTGATCAAGCATCTCGACCATGAGCGAGGTGATCAGTGGCAGGAAAGGCAGCATCAGCTTGTGCGCGATGGTGACCAGCGGAAAATGCTTGATCGGGTTGATCTGCGGCTCCACCAGAACCGTGACATAGAACTGGATCACCCATTCCAGTACGCGCCACACCGGCATCAGCAGCGCCTTGAGCGTCAGGGCGATCCAGGATTCACCGAGATGATGACTCAGACGCTCTTCGATCCGGTGCAGTCCCTGCTGAAAGCGCCGCGTGACCTCCTTGAAGAAGAGCATCAGCTCCTGGATCAGCCCGATCACCAGGGTCTGGTTGAGGCGGCGCAGAAACTGGCCGCCGGCACTGACGAGGTCGTCGAGCAGACGGCGTCCACCGGGCGTATTGCGGATGAGTACGCCCAGCACCAGCGTCAGCGCGGTCAGCGAGAGATTCAGCTCGATCAGATCACCCTCGATGAGGCTAGCCAGCCCGATGACCGGCAGCATCAGCAGCGTTCCGCTCAGAAAGGGTCTGAGCAGATTGCGGTCCAGGCCCCGCACCAGTTCGGTCGCGAGGATGCGCCTGACCGGAGGCCAGCGCAGGAAGCGTCTGAGACCATCAAACAGCAGCAGTCGCAGCGTCCACCAGAGCACCTGCAGAAACACCCGCACACCGAGGCGTCCAGCCCGGGTGTAGGCGAGTCCGTTGATCACCAGCCCAAGCCCCAGGATCAGCCAGAGACTGGTCAGATGGAAGGTCGCCTCCAGAGTCGGCAGGATGCCGATGAGGACATCGAGCGTCTTGAGACCGAGAAAAGCCAGTCCGATCGGAAGGATCAGATGACGGAGCGCCAGCCGGCCCTGTGGCGTGCCGAAGAGTGGCGCGCCGAGTCGTTGCAGACCCTTGATGTAGATTTCGCCGGGGCGATAGAGGCCGGGCAGGGCGCGTTCGGCGCAACGATCGAAGCGTGCCAGCCGGTCGCCGGAGCGCCACTCGTCGAGCGTGAGATCGGGCAGACGCAGCAGGTTGCGCGCCACGATATCGCGCATGTCAGTGAACTTGAGATGACGCCGGTGCTCGATGACGTCCAGCAGCTCGCGCAGCAGCTTGTTGAACGCGACCTCTTCGCGATGGGTGCGCGGGGTGAATCCGGCTTCTTCCAGGGCGCGTTTGAGGTGCGGCTTGAGCTGATGCTCCAGATGCTCGGTGAGGCGGCCGGAGAGCGCGCTCAGCGGGCGGCTGCAACGTTCGACGTCCTCGATGGGCCAGCCGAGACGTTCCAGGCGATTCTGGATCGTATCGAGTAGGCGCAATGCCTTGAGATCGGCCTGGAAGGGTAGAATCTGGCGCGCCGGCACGCGCCCGAGCGAGCGCAGCCAGGCGATGGGGTTGAGCTGATAGTAGGTGGCGCGACTCTCGCGCAACACTCGCTCCAGATCCCGAAACAGATCGAGCGCGACCGGCTTGCCATCGAGGATTTCGTCGCCGAGTCGCTGGATCAGCGCTTTCAGCTCACGACTCATGCCGGCATTGAGCTTCCACAGCGACGCCAGCCGGTTGGCCAGCGATTCTTCGGCAGCACGATGGCGCTGGTCGATGAGCCACAGCACACGGCTCGACTCAGTCGTGCCGGGGTCGAACATGGACGCGAAACGCCGCCGGGCCACGGCCAGATGTGCGATGGCGGCGGCAGCGTGCTCAGCCCGATCGGCACGCCGGGCACGTCGGACCGCCAGTCTGAAAAGCGGCAGAAAGAGCGCCAGGCGCAGCCCCTGGGCCGGACGTGGCGAACCACGGCGCCAGAGTCGGTGGGTCAGATCCAGCAGGGGTTCCAGGATGATCGCGACCAGCACCAGGGCCAGATCCTGAAGCCGTGTCAGCCAGTTGCGTTGACTCGATCGCGGATCAGGGTGGAAGGCGGCCACGCACTGATCCATGGCTGTCCCCTGGATCTGGAACCTGGTCTGGATCCAGGGTGCCGTGTCTGCGGTCGGTTCGTCCTGGGGTGTGAGCGAATCCGGTTTGGCCGCGAGCGCCCGGATCGAACGGTGGATCTCCAGATCGGCGTCCGATTTGGCATAGGGAAATCCAGACGGCAGCAACGGTAGCCGGGTCGGATAGCCGCAGCCTGGGTCGGGCCGGGAGGATTCGAGCAGCATCGGGAGTGGCCCGTCCAGGCTCGGTGGTGGCAGATCCAGACCACTCTCGCCGATCCAGGCATCGAGGACACGCCAGTCGTGGATGGCTGGAAAGAAATAACCGCGCGCGCCCGGACTGAAGTAACGCAGGCGCATGACCAGTGCGACGAAGGCCCGACAGACCAGTGTGTCGTCCAGTCCAGTCGGCAGCACGCCATCGCGCGTGAGGACGTCGCGCACCTCGTCCAGAGCGATCTCGCCGATCAGCGTGCGCAGTCGCGCCGGTCCAAAACGCGCCCTGTCGGTATCGCGATCATGCGCCATCTGCCAGGCGCGCGCGATCTCGCCCTCGAAGCGGTGTGCCCAATACTCACGCAGCAGGCCGATGAACGCCTCGTGATCCAGGCGCAGATCCAGCGGGATCGGCAGCAGAATCACATATTCGGGCAGGTTGAGTCCCTCGATGACCACCAGGGCTTCGGGATTCTCGTACTCCAGTGCGCTCAGGAAGTCCTCGCGCGACATGACGTGATAGCTGAGGCTTGGGATGGAACCCGTGCAGCCGAAGGGTTCCAGATGCTCGGCGACCAGACGTTCGAGTGCGCGCGGATGGAAAAGAAAGATGCCTTCAGCCGGCTTGAAGACACTCGCGCGAAACTCCTTCGCGGCGGACTCGGCGGTTGTCGGCGGCGGACGGGACATGGCTCCAGACACGCTTGAACGGTGTCGAATCTTGGAGTCAACGAGGGATCGGGAGTTGAGCCGGCTGGACGATGGAATCATCGATGGGTGCCAGGGCGCTGTTCGGACATGGAATCAGGGGTATAATCAATCGTTTTGTACTGAACTGCCAAGGATTTCAATGGCACGGCTCGGAAGCATAGCATGCGCGAGCTGGACTCCAGATGGATCGACATTGCATTCATGGCCTCTCTTGGATAGCGAGCTCGCCCACTATGCACTACCGCGTCTTCTATCTCTTCGATCGCTCTGGTGAAGCCATCTCCTCGGTCAGTGCCGTGGAAATGAGCGCCAAGGCCATCTGCGAGCAGCTCCTGCCGCGTCTTCAGACCGAGGACGATTATCTCGGTCTCATCGATACGCGCGAGAGTATCCTGCAGATTCTCTATGAGCCGTCCGAGCACCGCTACTGGGTGGAGTTACCGGTCGATGCCGCCAAGGCGTCCTATGGGCGCTATATGGAACTCGACGAACTCAAGGAGTTCATGCTGACGCTGCCGGAAGTCTTCGAGCGCGAGGTCATTCCGGGTCTGGAGTACCGCCCCTGGTAGCGGAGAGCGTTTAAGGCCCCGCCCCAGGTTGTTTCAGGGTACCGCGCACCAGGCGCACGCGCCCGTTCTGCGACTTGCCGGCCCGGAAGTATTGGCCGCTGAAGAAGCTCACCGACCAGGCACGATCCAGCCCCCCCGTATCGACCGAGGACGACCAGTACAGACCCGAGGGTGTGTTCGGGAAAACCTGCGGATTGATCGCCGGGCCGTCATGACATTTTTCGACGATGGTCAGGAGTTCATCGCCGGTCGGCAGTCGCCACGCCTCCTGTGACTTGGCGGCCAACCGCATGGCTTTCGTCCAGGTATGCGTGGCGGGCCGTCCGGCACAGCCATTGGATTCAGCGTCCCAGCGCTGCCCGAGCGCGCAACGCTGCCATTCGAGACTGGTGCGCTCGTGTCGGACTACGGCCCCGTCCTCCAGCAGACTGAATTCGGTCGAGGGCGTCGTCTCGACCTCACCCTTCAGGCAGGCATCGGCCGCGAGCGGGATTGGAGTGTTCTCCTGCGCCCAGAGCGGGGCTGGGAGGCAGGGGATGAGTAAGCTGATGGACATGGCCATCTGTGTCAGGTATCGCATGATCGCAAGATGGGTGCATCTGAGTTAGGATCAGCGCCGGAATCTCCGCCTGCGCCAGTTTCGTGTATTCTTGAACGAGAACGCGGCCCGTCTCGGCGTTCAGTCGATGTCTCTAGCGAAACCCCGCCTCCTTAACACCGCGCATGAACGAGGAACAGAGGACTATGAACCAGCAGACCGCCATGACCTCCGAGCCGGATGTCCCCGCGACCATCGCCTTTCCAGCCGGCATTCCAGGGTTCGAGCATCTGAAGAGCTACCGCCTGACGCATTCAGAAACCGACGCGGGGCGCGTCTATCGTTTGCGCGCCGAGGATGACGCTGAGATCGAGTTCACGCTGGTCGATCCGAGACTCTATGCGCTCAATTATGTGCTCGAACTCGACGATGCGGAACAGTCCCTGCTGCAAGCCGACGATCCAGAGGATGTGATGGTGCTGCTCATGCTCTGGAAGGACACAGAGGCGAGCAGTACCGCGCCTGGGCTGAACGCCAATATCGGTGGTCCCATCCTCATCAATGTCGTCAAGCGCCTTGGGATGCAGAAGATCATCGACAGTCCGCGCGTGGAACTCAGTATCTCCAATTGATTGAAGGTGTTTCGATCGGACCAGAGTTGCGGATTTTGAATGTCGCACTCGAACACTCCAGTTTATCCTCCGTGCTCACTCGACACCGGGCGCTCCATCACGCGCGCCCGGTGTCTCCAAAGGCCAATAGCGGAGCGCGATAGACTGTGAAGAACTTCCTGGAACTCATCAAACACTGTCTGACCGAGGTGCACGAGATCATGCCCTGGGATCTGGAAGAACGTATCCAGGCCAACCCGGAGCTGCTGATCGTCGATGTGCGTGAACCCGAAGAGTTCGCGGCCATGCACATCGAGGGTTCGATCAACGTCGCGCGCGGCATTCTGGAGTCGGCGTGCGAGTGGGACTACGAAGAAACCGTGCCCGATCTGGTTCAGGCGCGCGAGCGCGAGATCGTGGTCGTCTGTCGCTCGGGCTACCGGAGCGTACTGGCCGCCCACTCGATGAACGTGCTCGGCTATAGCAATGTCGTCTCGCTCAAGACCGGACTGCGCGGCTGGAAGGACTATGAACAGCCGCTCGTCGATGGCGACGGCCAGCCGGTCGACCTCGACGACGCCGATGTCTATTTCACGCCTCGACTGCGCCCCGAACAACACCGTCCAGCCTGATGTCCGCCTGCCCGATATGCACGACCGTCTCACCGACAGCCAGCGTCACGCGATGATCGCGGTTGCCGCCTATTATCTGGCCGAACGGCGTGGTTTCGCGCCCGGTCAGGCTGAGGCCGATTGGCGGCTGGCCGAGCGCACCATCGATGCCATGATCGCCAGCCGACATCTAACGGCCGGCACAGATGACGAGGCGCGCGGGCGCCTCGTCCGCAATGCCCTGGTGATTCAGGAGACCGCCGGTGATCGCGCGGTTTCAGCAACGCCGGATCCCGCCTCTGAGACCGCCCAGGGTTGACTGACACCATGGAACATCGCGCACGCAAACGCTTCGGCCAGAACTTTCTCCACGATCCACTGGTGATCGACCGCATCCACGGCGCCATCGACGCGCAACCGGGCGAGCGTCTGGTCGAGATCGGGCCGGGGCAGGGCGCCATCACCCAGCGGCTGTTGACGCGGGCCGGTGCGCTCGACGTCATCGAACTCGACCGCGATCTCATCGAGCCGCTACGTCAGCGACTCGCTGATCTGGGTGAGTTGCGCATCCATAATGCCGATGCGCTCGACTTCGACCTGCGCACACTCGCAGACGCCGAAGCCGCTGCATCGCTGCGGCTCGTCGGCAACCTGCCCTACAACATCTCGACCCCGCTGCTGTTCCATTTCCTCGACCAGCTCGATGTGCTGCGCGACATGCACCTGATGCTGCAAAAGGAGGTCGTCGACCGGATCGTCGCCGAACCGGGCGATAAGACGTACGGGCGACTCTCGGTCATGGTCCAGAGCCGTTGTCAGGCCACGAGTCTGTTTCGCATCGGCCCCGGTGCCTTCAAGCCCGCGCCCAAGGTCGAATCGGCCTTTCTGCGTCTGCGTCCGCTGCGACCGCTCCCGCATCCCATCGACGATCCCCAGCTCCACGGGCGATTGGTGGCCGCTGCCTTCGGTCAGCGCCGCAAGACCCTGCGCAATAGTCTGTCTGGAGTCGTCGCCCCGGAACTCATCGAAGCGGCTGGAATCGACCCGAAACGTCGCGCCGAGGAACTGGATGTGGCCAGCTATGCGCGATTGGCCAATCTGGCGGCCTCAGCCATGGGTTGACGGCATTCAAGCCGAGCGTTCGCTGGCCGTTAAGGGGTGTATGCCCACCGTGCGCCGGAGCAGGTCTCATGAATATTCAGTCCCAGTTCTCATCACTCGTCTCCAATAGCCTGACCCTCAAGTCCCACACTCAGGTTGGAGCGCAGTCGGGTTCTCCATCCCTGCGCGAGCCGGCTGGGGCGCTCTCCAGCCTTCAGGAGAAGGCGCTCGGCGCTATCGCGCGCGAGATTCCAGGCATGGATGCCCCAGGGCTGAAAAAGCTCGATCCAAACGAATACACCCCGGAAAAAGTCGCTGATCGCATCACCAGCTTCGTCGCCATGGGGTTGGAGAATGCCCGCGCTCGCGGCAAATCCGAAGAGGAGATCCAGTCGCTCTACGAGAGTGCGGTCAGAGGCGCCGAGCAGGGCTTCAAGGAAGCCAAGGACATTCTGTCCAATCTCAAGGTGCTCGAAGGTAATGTGGCCGAACAGGTTGGGGCGACCGAGAAGCTGACCTTCGAGGGACTGGCCAAGCTGTCGCCGAACCAGCCCAAGACGGAGACGACCGGAGCACCAGCACCGAGCACAACCTCTGGCGTGGCGGTCGCCGAGCGTTATCAGCAGGCCGAAGACTTCAGTCTGAAGCTCAAGACCCGCGATGGCGACGAGGTCGAGATCAGCTTCAGTCGCAATTTCGATGCCCAGAGTAGCTTCGCTGTCTCGCAAGATGGCGAGGGCAACAGCGCCGCCGTCATGGATATCAGCCAGTCGGAGAAGACCGGCTATCTGTTTAGCGTGAAGGGCGACCTGAGCGAAGATGAGCTGAAGGCTATCCAGACATTGGTTCAGGATGTCGGCAATTTGGCCAAGGATTTCTTCGGCGGTGACGTACAGAAGGCGTTCGAGCAGGCGCCGGATGTCCGCTTCGACTCCTCCCAGCTCGCGTCCATGAACCTGACCATGAGCCGCTCCGAGAGCTACAGCGCCGCCCGTGCCTACGAAGGGACACAGAAACTGGCGGCGCCCGAGCAGGAAAACGCGGGTCGTCGTCTTGGACACATGATGCGCGAGCTGCGCGACAGCGTCGAGCGCCCGGAACTCGACTTTTTCAGCCAGCCCGATCAGGCCGCCGGCCAGATCCTGCAAGGACTCGTCGAGCAGGATGGCCGTTTCCAGGGCGCCGACGCCGATCAGCAGGCGCGCTACCAGGAGTATGTGCAACGTCTTCTGAGTTCGCTCGAACCGGAGCAATCAAACTAAAACATTGATCCAAAGCAGTGTTCAACAGACTGCAAAATGACTTAGGATCGTCCCTAGGGTAATCGAGTCCAGCCAGTACGCTCGTCGGCCTGTATGAGGCTCGGTTTGATCATCAAGGGGCGATTCCGCCTGTTGTACCGAGTGTGTTCTCTGCTCGGTTGGTGCATGAGGGAGAAACTGGTGTCCAACCAGCCATTGCCATCGCTTGCGGTCTGGGTCCGCGCTTCATGGAAGCCGGTTTTGTTTGGAATCCTGGCCGCTGGTTCGATCCTGATCGTCAACCATGCCGCGCCTTTGGCCTGGATTCTCGCGGCACTGATGCCCGTACTCGCTCTCCTGCTGGCCTTCGTCCAGCAGCGCGAATTCCAGGCCAGCCTCGCCGCCGCTCGCACCGAGATCCAGACTCAGCTCGATCACAAGACGCGCCAGTTGGACGCCTGGGAGCGGGCGTTCGAACGCCTGGGCATCGAGCTGTTCCCGATTTTTGCGCGCCACATCGAACATTCGCGCCAGCTCACCGAGCAAAGCATCACCCATCTGTCGCTCTCCTTCAGTGATCTGGTCAAAGATCTGGAAGAAGTCGTCTCGACCACCCAGTCGGGCAATCCTCAGGATCAGGCCATCGTCGGTCAGTTCGAGCAGAGCCGCGCGACCCTGACCGAGGTAATCGCCGACTTCGAAGCCATTCTGCGTCGTGAGTCGTCCATGACCGAGCATGTCGACCGTCTGGCCAGCTATGGCGATCAGATGCGCCAGATGGCTCAGGACGTGCGTTCAGTCGCCGAACAGATCAATCTTCTGGCACTCAATGCCGCCATCGAGGCCGCGCGCGCGGGCGATCAGGGACGCGGTTTCGCGGTGGTGGCCGACGAGGTACGCAAGCTGGCCGGCTCCTCGGCCGATACCGGTGCGCGCATCAGCGCCAAGGTCGAGGAGCTGGCGCGCTCGCTGGCCCAGACCCAGTCGATGGTGAAGTCCTCGATGTCGAGCGCCGATGAACTGGTGCGCGACTCCGAGCACAAGGTCGAGGTCGTCATGAACCGCCTGCTTCAGACCACCGAGTCACTCGACGAGGAGGCGCAGCGCTTGCGCGCTCTCAGCGAGGGAATTCGCACCCGCATCGCCGCCTCGCTGGTGGATCTCCAGTTCCAGGATCGCACCAGTCAGGTGCTGGTCCATGTCTGCGAGGGACTGGAGCGCCTGAGCGAGCGGTTACAGACGACCGCTCAGCACGACCTGAGCCAGCAGGAGCGCGATATCCTGGAACTCGACGGACTGCTGGCCCAGATGCTGGACTCCTATAGCACCATCGAGGAACGGGATCTACACCATGGCGGCGGTGCGCCGACGAGCGCGCCGGCAGCCGCCTCTGAGTTGACATTCTTCTGAAACGGAGTCGGGCATGGCGAAGACGATCATGGTGGTTGACGATTCGGCCTCCTTTCGCAGTGTGGTAGGGATTGCGCTCAAGGGCGCGGGGTATGAGGTTCTCGAAGCCTGTGACGGGCGCGACGCGCTGGCTAAACTCAATGGCACGAAGATCCATCTCATCGTCAGCGATGTGAACATGCCCAACATGGATGGCATCACGCTGGTCAGCGAGGTCAAAAAGCTGCCCAATTACAAGTTCACGCCGATTCTGATGCTGACCACCGAGAGTCAACCCGAGAAAAAAGAAGCCGCGCGCGCCGCCGGGGCAAAGGCCTGGCTGGTCAAGCCCTTCCAGCCGCCGATGCTGCTGGATGCAGTCTCCAAGCTGATCCTGCCCTGAAGCGTCGGCGTCACAGGCTCACAGCGATAACGAGGTCAGGATGAACGCTCAACCAGAATGTCCGACCGACACCGATCCACTGGTCCTCGACGGTGAGCTGACCATCTATACGGCGGCCGAAACGGCGGCGCGGCTGCGCGCACATCTGGCTGAGCGCCGCGTCTGCGCTCTGGATCTGTCCGGGATCAGCGAACTCGACGGCGCCGGTCTCCAGCTTCTGCTGTGGCTGCACGAGACCCTGCGCGCGCGGGGCGGAACACTGCGTCTGGTCGCGTACAGCCCGGTCGTAGCCGAAGTGTTGAGCCTGCTCCATCTCACCGCTCAGTTCGATCTCGATTCCGCCGGCGCGACGGTGGGAGGTGCCTCATGAGTCTCGACAGCGCACGCGAGGCGTTTCTGGCCGAGGTGGCTGAGCTGCTGCAATCCATGGAGGATGCCCTGTTGGCCCTGGAGGACGATCCCAAGGATCCGGAATCGCTCAACGAGGTCTTTCGGGCCATGCATACCATCAAGGGCACGGGTGGTGTGTTTGGTTATGACTCCATCGTCGACTTCACCCATACCGTCGAGACCCTGATGGATCAGGTGCGCTCGGGTCAGGTGCCCCTGACCCGGCCGCTGATCGCCGCCCTGTTCGAGTGCCGCGACCATACCGCGCGACTTGTCGAGGCCATTGTCGAAGCCTCGACGCCGGAAGCACCGCTGGATCCTGAGCTGGCGCGCGCCGGCGATGCACTGCTGGCGCAGCTCAGCCCCTCCGGCAAGGCCGCGCGTGCAACCGCGCCCTCGACCGCCGCGCCTTCGGCCGCAGACCCCAAGTATCTGCCCGTGGTCAGCGATCTCTGGATGATCACGCTCAAGTTCAAGCACGACACCTTTCGCGACGGCATGGACCCGTTGTCCTTCCTGCGCTATCTGGGTTCGCTGGGCGATCTGGTCCATGTGACGACCCTGCTCGACCCCGAGGCCACGCGCGAGGACGGCTTCGACCCCGAGAGCTGCTATCTGCATTTCGGCATCGGCTTTCGCGGCGAGGTCGATAAACCCACGCTCGCCGGTGTGTTCGAATTCGCCGATCAGGACTGCGAGATCCGCATCCTGGAGCCGGACACGGCGCAGTCGAAGTATCTGGAACTGCTGGCCGCCGTACCTGACGATCAGGTCGGTTGGATCGGCGATCTATTGTTGCGCATCGGCGCCCTGACTCAGGGTGAACTCGACCGCGCACTGGAGACGCAGGCTGCTGAGTCAGGCGAAGCGTCCGATGGCGAGGAGGCCGAGCGCAAGCGGCGAATCGGTGAAATTCTGATCGAACAGGGATCGATCAAGCCCGCCGTGGTCGAGCAGGCCGCACGCACCCAGGAGGCCGTGCGCACACGGCGTCAGGAGGAGGCACACTTCATCCGCGTCGACGCTCAGCGACTCGGGCATCTGATCGACCTCATCGGCGAACTGGTCACCAGCAGCGCGGCCATCCGCGTCCTGGTCAAGCGTGCCGGGGTCGAGGACATGAATGAGGTGATCGACGGGGTCGAGTATCTGGTCTCCGAGATCCGCGACAACGCGCTGCAACTGCGCATGGTGCCGATCGGCGAGTCGCTGTCGCGCTTCAAGCGCGTGGTGCGCGATGCCAGCCGTGAACTCAGCAAGGAGATCGAGCTGGTTATCACCGGCGGCGAGACCGAACTCGACAAAACCGTGGTCGAGAAGATGATCGACCCGCTCACCCATCTCATCCGTAACGCCATCGATCATGGTATCGAGACGCCCGAGGTGCGCCGGTCGCACGGCAAGCCGTCCCAGGGCACCGTTCGCATCAACGCCTATCACGACTCAGGCCACATCGTCGTCGAGATCGCCGACGATGGCGCCGGACTCGATGCCGAGCGCATCCGCGCCAAGGCCGAGGCCGTCGGTCTGGTCAAGTCCGATGACGTCTTGACACGCGAAGAGACGCTGCGCCTGATCTTCGCCGCTGGACTCTCGACCAAGGAGCAGGCGACCAACCTCTCCGGTCGCGGTGTCGGCATGGACGTGGTGCGGCGCAATATCGAGGCGCTGCGCGGCACGGTCGAACTCGACAGCCATTTGGGCGAAGGCACGCTGGTCACGATTGTGCTGCCGCTGACACTGGCCATCATCGATGGCTTTCTGGTCAGCGCGGGTCCGGATCAATATGTCATTCCCCTGGCCCAGGTCGCTGAGTGCGTCGAGATGGGCGCGGCCAGCGGCATTAAGCGTCATGGCGAGCACTACATCAATCTGCGCGGCGAGGTGCTGCCCTTCATCCGTCTGACTGAACTCTTCGAGAATGCCGACCCCAGACGCCGTGCCGGCCGGCGCGAGAGTCTGGTGGTGGTGCGCTTCGGCCATCACAAGATGGGACTGGTGGTGGACGCGCTGCTTGGCGAGTTGCAGACCGTCATCAAACCGCTCGGCAAGGTGTTCGAGCGGCTGCGCGGGGTGGCGGGCGCGACCATCCTGGGCACGGGCGACATCGCGCTCATTCTGGATGTCGCCGAGCTGGCGGCCATCGCCGAGGGGCAGCGCGATAGCGCCGGCAAGCGCCCGGTTGTCACCTGAGGGCGGTTGAGTCAAACGCAGGCTTCGATCCAATTCTTACTGGGAGAACACGCATGTTTCGCTCCATGACGATGGCCAGAAAACTCATCCTGGGTTTCACGGCGATCCTGACGTTGCTCGTCATCGTTGGCGTCCTGTCCTACTTCACCATCGATGGGGCTTCGATCGGGTTTGCCTCCTATCGCGAGAAGGCGATCCGCGCCAACCGGATGGGCGAGATGCAGGCCGCGATGCTCATGGGGCGGATGGAGGTCAAGGATTACATCAAGGCCCATTCCGATCAGGACGTGCAGCAGTTCGAACAGCACCTGGCGACGACCGAAAGCATCCTTAAGGAGCTACAGGGGATCATCCGGGATCCCGAGCGCAAGGCCAAGATCGACGCCTCGGCGACCAATATCGAGACCTATGGCAAGACGTTCGAGCAGGTCGTCGTCCTGACCCGCGAGAGCGACAAGCTGGACGCCGACGTGCTGGCCGTCAATGGCCCAGTGATCGAGCAACGTCTGACCCAGATCCTCGAAAGCGCCAACCAGTCCGGTGATACCGCGGCTGTTCTCAAGTCCGCGCGCGGTCTGCGTAATCTGTTGCTGGCACGCCTCTATGTGCGCCGCTTCATCGGCGACAACGCCCAGGCGGACGTGGATCGTGTCAATCAGGAGTGGGGCGAATTCGACACGCAGATGCAGGAGATGGACGCCAGCCTGCAAGATCCGCAGCGTCGCGCCCTGCTAGCCGAGGTCATGCGGCTCAAACGTGACTACAAGACGGCGTTCGACCGCGTCGTGCAGCTCATCGATGAACGCAATCAGCTCATCACCGAGACGCTGGACGTCCTGGGACCGCGCTTTGCGGCTAATATCGAAGCCATCAAACTGTCCTACAAGAGCGAACAGGATCTGCTTGGCCCCCAGGTTCAGGCGTCCAATGATCGCGGCATTTTCGTGATCTCAGTGCTGTCCCTGATCGCGCTCCTGGCCGGCATCGGCATCGCCTGGCTCATCATTCGCGGTGTCATGGCCCAGTTGGGCAAGGATCCGGGCGTGATCGCGGATGTCACCAAACAGGTCGCCGCCGGCAATCTGGCCATCGACTTCGATCAGACCAATCTGCGCGGCGTTTACAAAGACATGTATGGCATGGTCGAGCGTTTGCGCCAGATCGTCGGTGAGGTGCGGGTCGGGGCGGATAATCTGTCCTCGGCTTCCAGCGAGGTCAGTTCCACGGCGCAGGCCCTCAGTCAGGGCGCCACCGAACAGGCGGCGAGCGTCGAGGAGACCACGGCGAGCATCGAGCAGCTCAACGCTTCGGTACAGCAGAACACCGAGAACGCGCGCGTCACCAATGGCATCGCCAAGAGTTCCGCCGAGGAAGCCCGCCGTGGCGGCGAAGCTGTGACGCGCACGGTGTCGGCGATGAAGGAGATCGCCAGTAAGATCGGGCTGATCGAGGACATCGCCTACAAGACCAATCTGCTGGCGCTCAACGCGGCGATCGAGGCGGCGCGTGCCGGAGAGCACGGTAAAGGCTTCACGGTAGTCGCCGCCGAGGTGCGTAAGCTCGCCGAGAATAGCGGCGTAACCGCTCAGGAGATCAATCAGTTGGCCACCAGCAGCGTGTCGATCGCCGAGGAGGCCGGCAAGCTCCTGGAGCAGATGGTGCCCAACATCGTCAAGACTGCCGATCTGGTCGAGGAGATCACGGCGGCCTCCGGTGAACAGGCGGCGGGGATCGGCCAGATCAACGAAGCCATGAGCCAGCTCGACAAGGCCACGCAGCAGAACGCCTCCTCTTCGGAAGAGTTGGCCGCGACAGCGGAGGAGTTGAGCGGTCAGGCCGGTCAGTTGCAGGAGACCATGTCCTTCTTCCGCACCGGTGCGGGCGGATCGCGCGCCAAGGGACGCGCCCGCGCACCGGCGCCGGCGGCGACCCGCGTGCGCGAAGAGGAGCCGGGTACGGTCGACCTTGAGGACTTCGACCACAAGGACTTCGAGCGCTTCTGAGGAGGTTGACATGGGCGAGATGGTATTGAGCAACCGCACGAGCGCCGCCGCTCACAGCGAGGTCGACGACGAGGTCACCCAGTACCTGACCTTTGCCGTGTCTGATGAGCGCCTGGCCATGTCGATCGACGCGGTCAAGGAGATCATCGAGACGCCGGCCGTCACCCGTGTTCCCATGACCCCGGACTATATTCGCGGCGTGATCAATCTGCGCGGCAGCGTGGTGCCCGTGATCGATCTCGGCGCGCGCCTGGGACGCGGGCCGGTCGTCCTGACCAAGCGCAGCTGTATCGTGCTGGTCGAGGTGCATGTCGGCGACGAGGCCCATGTGCTCGGAATGCTGGTCGACGAGGTCAAGAATATCCTGGAGATCGCGCGCGAGGACATCAAGCCGCCGCCTGAGTTCGGCTCCGAGATCCGCACCGACTTCATCGAGGCGATGGGGCGTGTGGACGAGGTCTTCGTCATCATCCTCAGTGTCGATCATGTACTGTCCATGCAGGAGCTGGCGGCCCTGCGCCGGCTCAGTCAGGAGGCGGCCCTGGGGGGCGCGGATGGGGAGTCCTGAAGGATCGCCCGCGCGGGGTGATGCCCGCGCGGGCACGATGCCACAACCGGATGTCGTACCGCTCAAGGATCGCGAATTCGAGCGTTTCCGTCATTTCATCCACGAGCGAGCCGGCATCAATCTGGCGCCGCACAAACAACAGATGGTCAGCGCACGTCTCCAGCGACGTCTGCGCCATCTGGGGCTGCGCAGTTTCGATGCCTATCTGGAGCGGGTCTTCGAGCCGGACCAGGATCACGAACGCCAGCATCTGGTCGATCTGCTGACGACCAATGAGACCTACTTCTATCGCGAGCCGGCACATTTCGAGTATCTGCGCGAGCATGTCCTTCCGGCCTATCGTGGCCTCGGCCTGCAGGTCTGGAGCGCGGCCTGTTCGACCGGCGAGGAGGTCTACACCCTGGCCATGGTGCTGGCCGATGCTCTGGGACAGGGCGACTGGCACATCCTGGGCACGGATATCAGCCGGCGGGTGCTGGATCAGGCGCGCCAGGGACTCTATCCGCTCGAACGCGCTCGCCATCTGCCGCGCGCCTGGCTGGAGCGCTACTGTCTCAAGGGTGTGCGTGCGCAAGCCGGCAATCTGCTGATCGAGCCTAAGCTTAAGTCACGGGTGAAGCTGGAACAGCACAATTTGCTGCAACCGCGCCGCGACGGCGAGCGGTTCGATATCGTTTTTCTGCGCAACGTGTTGATCTATTTCGATCCACCGACCAAGCAGCGTGTCATCGATCGTCTGTTCGAGTCGCTGCGTCCCGGTGGACTGCTCTTCATCAGCCATGTCGAGTCGCTGCAAGGGATCAAGACCCCGCTGGTGATGATCCGCCCCTCGATCTTTCAGCGCCCGAGCGCGCGTCGGGGAGCGCCATGAGTACGATGGCTATCTCGGAAAAATCGATCAAGCGCCGTCTGGTGCGGCCCGGCGAACAGGCCGTCACCGACAAGTCCATGATCCTGACGACCCTCTTGGGGTCATGCGTCTCCGTCTGTCTCTTCGATCCCGTCGCGCGTCTGATGGGCATGAATCACTTCCTGCTGCCGATGCGCAATCCAGCCAACCGCGAGCCGCTCCTCGCCACCGATGCCGGACGCTATGGACTCTGGGCCATGGAGATGCTGGTCAACGACCTGCTCAAGCGCGGCGCCCGACGCGAGCAGCTACGCGCCAAAGCCTTTGGTGGCGCCAATGTCCTGCGCGAGTCGACGGATACGCGGATGGATCATTTCAATATCGGCACGTCCAATGTGCTCTTCGTGCGTCAGTTCCTCGACCGCGATGGCATCCCGCTCGTCGCGGAGGATCTCGGTGGGTTGCATGGACGCCAGATCCATTTCTACGGCGGGGATTATTCGGTGTTTCTGCGCCGGATTCCGCGCGCCGGTGTCGAGCGCGTACTGAGCGACGAGCAGCGCTATCTGCAGAGCGCCATCGCCGCCAAGCAGCGTGGTGCGCCAGCCGATTTTTTCTGAAAACATCCCGGCAGACGGATCGGTGGGCCACATCCCCGGCTGGGGCGCGCTTGAATGGACGGTTTTTCAATGACTGTGAAGGTATTGATCGTGGACGACTCAGCCGTCGTCCGACAGGTGCTCACCGAGCAGCTTTCGGGCATCGCGGGCATCGAGATCCTGGGCGCGGCACGTGATCCGCTGTTTGCGCGCAAACTGATGGAAAAACAGTGGCCGGATGTCATCGTGCTCGACATCGAGATGCCGCGCATGGATGGCCTGACCTTCCTGCGCCAGCTCATGGGCGAGCGTCCGACGCCGGTCATCATCTGCTCGACCCTGACTGAGAAGGGCGCTGAGATCACCATGCAGGCGATGAGCGCCGGCGCGGTCGACATCATCGCCAAGCCCAAAGTCGGTCTGCGCCAGTTCCTGGAAGAGTCCAAGACCCTGCTCGGCGATGCCATCAAGGCCGCCGGGCATGCGCGCATGGAGCGCGTCTCGTCCGGCTCGCGCGCTAAAACGGCCATGACACCCACCCAGAAGCTCCCGGCTGATGCGGTACTCGCCGAGCGCGCGTCCTTGCCCATCGCCGGCACGACCGAGCGCGTGGTGGCCATCGGCACCTCGACCGGCGGCACCCAGGCGCTCGAATATGTGCTCACCCGCCTGCCGCGCACCGCGCCCGGCCTCGTCATCGTTCAGCACATGCCTGGGCAGTTCACGGCGGCCTTCGCCGCGCGTCTCGATCAGCTCTGCCAGATCGAGGTGCGCGAGGCGCGCAACGGCGACCGCGTGATCCCCGGACTGGCCCTGATCGCCCCTGGTACCGATCATCTGTTGCTACGTCGCAGCGGCGCGCAGTACCGGGTCGAGGTCAAGGGCGGGCCGCTGGTCAGCCGCCATCGTCCCTCGGTGGATGTGCTCTTTCGTTCCACGGCTCAGGCCGCCGGACCCAATGCCGTCGGCATCATCATGACCGGCATGGGCGACGACGGCGCGCGCGGTCTGCTGGAGATGCACCAGGCCGGCGCCCTGACCATCGCCCAGGACGAGCAGACCTGTGTCGTCTATGGCATGCCCAAGGAAGCAGTCAAACTCGGCGGCGTGGATGCCGTGGTCGGGCTACCCAGCATCCCGGGCCTCGTCACCCAGGCGCCGACGCGCCTAGCCTATCGGCACCTGCATGGTTTGCCGGCGTCTGGGTGATCCGGCTGAATCCCGTCGGTTTCGCTCAAACCCTGAAGTGACCCACCAGCTCCTGCAACTCAGCAGCCAGCCGCGCGAGCTGTTCAGACGCTTCTGTGGTCTGGAGTGCGACCTGTGCATTGCTCTCGGCGGCATCCGAAATACTGGTAACGTTACGGTTCATCTCCTCGGCCACGGCACTCTGTTCCTCGGCTGAGCTGGCGACCTGGGTATTGACGTCGTTGAGCGTGGCAACGGCAGTGGTAATGGCGTCGAGAGACTGCTCGGCCTCCAGGGCACGGCTACGGCTGTCCTCGGCATGCTTACGGCTGTCGTCCATGACCGACACGGCACGGCGGCTGGCCTGCTGGAGACGCTCGATCATGGCCTGGATTTCCTGGGTCGAGGTCTGGGTCCGATTGGCCAGTGAGCGCACCTCGTCGGCGACCACCGCAAAACCGCGTCCGGCCTCGCCGGCGCGCGCGGCCTCGATGGCGGCATTGAGCGCCAGCAGATTGGTCTGCTCGGCCACGCCCCGGATCACGTCCAGGATCTTGCCGATCTCCTGACTGTCCTGACCCAGCGCGCGAATGACCTCCGAGGCCTTCTGGATCTCTTGGGCCAATTGCTCAATGTGCGACATGGTGCCATAGACCACGTCCTTCCCGGAGGTAGCAGCATCCTGAGCGACATGCGTGGTGTCGGCACCATGCTGGGCACTGCGTGCAACCTCCTGGGCTGTGGCGCTCATCTCGTTCATGGCCGAGGCCAGTTGATCGACCTCGTGGCGCTGCTGGCTGATGCCAGCATTGGTCTGCTCGGTGGCTCCGGCCAGGCTCTGCGCCGCCTGCGCAAGCTGTCCGGTGGAATCGAGGATGCGCCCGATGAGGTCGCGGAAATTGTCCATCATGGCGTTGAACGCCAGGCTGGCCTGGCCGATCTCGTCGCGGCCCTGGATGGGAAGACGTCGACTGAGGTCGCCATCGCCCTTGGCGATGCCGTCGAGCCCCTGGGTCATCTGCTTGAGTGGGCGCGTGACGAAGCGTTTGGTGAAGACATAGAGGAAGAGCAGGACGGGCAGGCTCAGCATGGCCGCAATCACGAAGATCTTGATGGCGAACACATCGACCGCGTGATTCACATCCTCGAGATCGATCCGCATGCTGACAGCGCCGAGCACCGAGTCGCGTGGCGCGAGTGCGTGGCAGGTCGTGCAGTTCTTGCCGAGATAGTCCTCGCGGGCGAAGGCTGCGGTAACCGCGCGTAGGGTCCGGCCATCCTCGGCGAGTTCGAGATAGGATTCGCCTGTTTCCAGAACACGGCGCTCGATGTCGTCGCGCGGCTGTTCATGCTCGGTGCCAGGCCCGTACTGCTTGGAGACATTCTCGCCACGCAGTACACGCAGATCCTCGACATTTTTCAGCTCGATGATCTGATCCAGGAAGGCGGCACGCTGATTGATGGTGCCGGTGATCATCAGGGTCGTGAGGCCGGCCAGGGTCATCTCGTGCAGGGTGCTGGTGAAGGCGGCCGCCTGATCAATGGCCGTCTGGCGCTGCTCGTTCGCGGTCCAGAGAATCAGTCCGCTCCAGGCCGGCAGCAGAATGAGCCACATCGCGCCCACGAGGCGTACCCAGATCGGTAGATCATTGATTCGTCGCATCACCGTTCTCGCTTATCGTTGTTCTTAAATCAGGGGTTGGACGCTGGACGCCGTGCCTGCTCGAACAAGACACGATTATCCGTGCCTGCCTCGCCACGCATGTGCGTGTAGAGCGCCTGAACCTGGCTCCAGTCTAATTCAGGAAAGTGTTCGCGTGCTTCCGCGATCTTCTCGTGTAGCAGGATCTCGGATTTCTCAGCGACGAGCGCGGCATGTCGGCCGATGCCTTCCTCACGGATGAAGAGGCAGCCGTCGATGAGATCGGCCAACTTGACGACATAGGCCAGCGCCGAACCGGCAAGTGCACGCTGGCGCTCGACGATCTCGGGAGCGATCTCGTGCTCGATGCGGGAGAGCGGATTCTGATCGCCCGCAATCTCGGCGATGCGACGCTTGAGTGGCGAGGGCAGATCGCCGGTCAGCAGTTCCGGCGTGTCATGCGTCAAGGCGTATTCGAGCACCAACAGCCGTGTTTCGGCGGCAATGTCGTCGCCAAGCAGACGTTGCATCAGCTCGCGCGCGATCATGGTCACCAGATAATGATGCTCAGCCAGCGTCTGATTGCGCGCACAGCGCACTGAATGCCAGCGGGTGACATGCCCCGAGCGGGCGATGTCCTGCATGTTGAGTCTGAGATGGCGCATACTGAAAATATTCCGTTGTCCTGGTATAAGCATCCACGCAAACAACTCAGAAGCCAAGCGACCCTATCGACGATCAGCCTCATGTCACTGGATCCTGATTGCCTTGCCCGGCTCAAACTGCGGCAGGCACCCTTTGATACCGCCACCAGCGAGGACTTTCTCTACAGCGATCCGCTGTTGGAAAGCCTGAGCGAGACGGCGGCGCGTGCGCTCGCGGCGCCGGGCGCTGTGGTCGTCCTGGCCGGTCCCGATGGCTCCGGGCGCAGTATCCAGCTGATGCGCCTGCTCGGCGCGCTCGATGGACAGTATGAGCTGATTGCCTTTCGCGGTCGGCCGAACATCCCCTTCGATGCGGTCGATGTCACCATTCGCGCTCACCTGCGTGCCGGCGGCTTCGACAATCCTAACCGCTCTGTAGCCGATTTGCTGGCCGAGCGCACGCGCTCACGCGCGCAGCTCATACTGGCGATCGATGATGCGCATCTGCTCGGCGGCGAGGGGCTGGTCAAGCTGGTGCGATTGCGCGCGACCGTCCTGGAAGCCGGCGGGCAGGGGTTGCGGCTCATCCTGGTGGGTGATCCATCCCTGAGTCGCGGGCGACTGCCATTGCCTGATCTGCTCGACGATTCGCAGGTCGTGCGCCTGAATCTGCGGCCCTTCAATCTCGAACAGGCGGGCGCCTATCTGCGGCATCGCCTGCGGGTCGCGGGCCTGGAAGATCCCGATAGCCTGCTGAGCCGGGGCGACATTGCCGTGCTGCAGGGCAGCGCCAAGGGGCTGCCGACGGCGCTCAATGCGCAGGCGAATGCCTGGCTGGCACGCCGCTGTAAAAGTCTGGATGGGGGACTCAAGTCGTCACTGGGCGGGCGGGCGGCCGGCTCCAGCCTGCCGCCGGTCGTGAGTCCCGAGCCGGTGCACGCCACTGCGTCTCAGGTCGAATCCCTACCCGACCTTGAAGAGGAGTCCTTTGCGCCCTCCGAGGAGTTCCTGGATCTCGAACCGGATACCTATGAACCCTCCGGGCTTCCGCCCAAGGAACCGCAGCTCTCGGACTTTCTGGTCGGCGAGGAGGTGCCCACGGCGCTGGCGCAGAGCGAGTTCGAGCAAATCCTGCAGCGTGTGCGCCAGCATCAACCCTGGGAGGCCACCACTCCCGAGCCCAAGGCCGCCTCGCGCGAGGAGATCAAGGCCACAGCCCCCAAACCCACTCTGCCTTACTGGAATCGTCCCTGGTTCATCCCGGTCGTTCTGGTCGTCGTCCTGCTCGCCATCGCGGCGCCCGTGGTCTGGCAACTCATGATCGACGCCAAGCCTTCGGCCTCACTCGAACGCACGACATCGCCACCCGTATCGCGGACGGCTGAATCTGAGTCGCCACCTGTGGCTCCAGACGTCGATCCAGCGTCGACGCCCTCTGAATCCGTGGCGGTGGCCGAGGTTCCACCATCACCAGATGTGGATGAGCCCCCGAACACACCGGATGAAGAGCGGCCATCCGCCAATGCCGTGCCGCAACCAGAGGCTGAGGCTGAGGCTGAGGCGCCCAAGGATGTGTGGAGCGAGGATTACGAGTGGCTGATGCGTCAGGATCGGGAGCGGTTCACCATTCAGCTCGTGGCCGCGCGTGATTTGCAAACAGCGCGCAGCGTACTCGATCCGCATGATCTGGAGGGTCTTCATTATCTTCAGACACGCTCCTATGTAATCGCTGTGCTCGGCAGCTTTCCGAGTCGAACTCAAGCCGCGCGTGAGCTGCCCGGTCTGCCGGGTCCGGTGCGTGACAACGGCCCCTGGATTCGCACCATTGGCTCAATTCGCGAGAGCTTGCCTTGAAGAATCGATGGGTGGATCACAAAATCGGCTTTCACCCGCTCGCTGATCGAGGGTATCGACTAAACTACTAGGGTAAGTTCATGGATCGAGGTCGAGTCTCTTGGAGATCCATTCGGTTGGTTATTTTTCAGCATCGCCACTGACGCGCCGTTCCGACACGCCAGCGTCGGCGGCGTTTGGCGCTCCGGAAAATCCAGTGGCGCAAGTGCGCGATCCCGCGCTCGAGGATCCCCGCGCCATTGAGGAAACGGCCGAGACCGAGGCCGAGCGGTCAACCGAGGATCAAGACCCGACGGCCGAGACGGGACCGGATGGCGAGACGCTCGCGAGCGACGATCAGCGTATGATCGAGCAACTCAAGCAGCGTGATACCGAGGTGCGTGCCCACGAACAGGCGCATGTCGCCGCCGGCGGTGGTAATGTCACCAGCGGCCCCAGCTATTCGTATCAGACCGGGCCTGATGGCAAGCGCTATGCCATTGGCGGCGAGGTCGGAATCAATACTTCGATGAGTTCGGGCGATCCCGAGGGTAATCTGGAAAAGGCCCGTGCCATTATTCGGGCCGCCATGGCGCCCGCCGAACCCTCGTCCCAGGACGTACGTGTCGCGGCCTCGGCCCGTTCCATGGAGGTGCGGGCGCAGCAGGAGATCCGGGAACGTCAAATCCAGGAATACGAAGCGGTGATGTCAGCAAGTGCTGGGGATCGCGACTCGACGTCGGCGGCCGAAACCTCACGCAACAGCGTCACGGATTCAGCGATGGGGCCGAGTTCTGGAATGACAGGCGGACAAGCGCGGCTAGCGCGACAGAACTCCAGCGTGTTCGCCGCTTCGGTCGGAGCAGGATTGAGCCAACTGGCCTAACCCAAGTGCGATGTCAAGGAACAGCGGATAGCCGCAGGCGCTAGGCCATCTCATTGACATAGCGGCCGGTGCCCTCGGGAGGCACTGGCGCGGGTGGAGTCGCCTCGGTGACGCTCTGAATCATTTGCTCAGCCGCATCGGCTTGCATTTTGTTGGCTTCGTTCAGCATAGCGATACCGGCACTGGTGTCAGTCTTGGTGCTGGCGAGTGTGTTGCTGTAGCTGGGTAGGGCCGTTGTGGATGAAACGTCCATCGCTTGACCTCGTGCTTTATCTTGGGTAATCCAGGACGCGATGCCTCGATGACCGGTGATGATCCACGTGGGATCCGGGGAGATGACGGAGGATTTGCGAATCCTCTCGCAACATCGACTCAGTCACATGATAGGACAGACTGCTCAATCATGTTGCGATAGGCGCCGCATTTTCAATATTTGAGGGTCGTGTACTGGGCAAGGTTCCCTTGGGTACCGACACGGGCGCGGCTCAAGTTGTACGTCCGGATGCCGTTAATGAGGGTGTATCCTGGAGGAGATGGTTGCCATGCCATTCGAACTCGAACCGCGCCTTGCATCAACGCTGCCCAGCAGGTTTCAGCCTGAGCCACGCCGTTTGGATTCCAGCGGATTGGTGAGTGGTTTTCTGCCGGCTTTCCGCCATCTTGCCACCGGTGAGATCCGGCTCTGTCAACTGGCCGATGGTCGTATCTCCGTGCGCCATCTGCTTGATTCACTGCCCGACGATTGGATTCAGGAACGCGATTCCAGCGGGCGGCCCGCGACACTGGTCAGCGACATCGAGCCAGGCTTTCTGCGCGGTATTCAATTCTGGACACTGGAAAATCTGGCCCATCCCGCACTCGATGGATGATTCCAGACGGCTGGTTGCTCAGATCAATGCATCCGTGTTCTGGCGGGCACGAAACGGTAAGGATTAACCGACGATGAATCCAGACAACGATAGACGCGAGCATCTGCGCCTACCCGTCGAGGTTGAGGTTGAGCTCTACCGCTCCGGACAGTCCATGTGCCTGGTGTGGACGGAGGATCTGAGCAACGGTGGGGTGCTGTTGATGATGAATGGTCACAGCAACTGGCCGCCGATCGGCACCAAAGTTCAGATACGGGTCTCGGGTCCACTGGGCGGAGACGAGGTAGCACCCCTCGTGCATGCGACCGTGGTGCGCCATACGGACGTCGGGGTCGCGGTTCAATTCGACGAGCTGCCCCATGCCTGAACGAGCCGGATCAATCGTCAGGATGACGCGAACTTCAGTGAGGTCGATGCGATGTTACTGACAGCCACCTCCAGTACCACACTCATGCTCTCCGCGACCAGAGAGCAGCCTCGGCCCGACACGGCTCGCGACACCCGCGTCCGCACGCCCGTACCAGCCGCCCCGAGTGCGATTCCATCGAGTTCCGCCGGCTCCGAAACACTGAATCTGTCCGAGCAGGTCAAGGCGCAGCTGGAGCAGGATCTGGATTATCAGATTCTGCGCCGTGCCTTCGCGCTCGATAATGATGGCGTGGAGACACAGGGACGCGCGTCCGAATCGACGCACACCGACCAGCCCGACACCCTGTCTGGCGTGAGCGCCGACCAGTTCGATCCGCCAGCGATCCCCGCTGGACTCTCAGCGCAGTCGTTCGAGCTTCAAGCCTCGACTCAGCGTCTGGAAATGTCGATGCGCGGTGGCGATGCCGCTGTCATGTTGGCCGGGGCGAATGCTCAGCGGTTCGAGTTGAACGTCAATGCGGTTCAGGTCGCCGATCCGCTGGTACTCGATCTCGGTGGAAGCGGTATCACGACTACGGGGCTCGAGTCCGGTGTCGACTTCGATCTGAATGGCGACGGTCGGCTTGAACGCATGAGTACGGTGACCGGGGATACCTGGTTCCTGGCGCTCGACTGGAACGACAGTGGGCGCATCGACGACGGGCGCGAACTCTTTGGCGATCAGAACGGAGCCGCGCACGGATTCGCCGAGCTGGCGCGTCATGATGACAATAGCGATGGCCGCATCGACGATCAGGATGCGGTCTTTGCGCGTCTGCGCCTGGTGCAGTTCGAGACCGACGGTTCGCAGACGAGTCAAACACTCGAACAGGCCGATGTCGCGGCCATCGAGCTGGCCTATAAGAACACGCATCAGGCACTCGATGCCTACGATCAAGTTGCCCAAACCGGGCGTTTCGTCCGCGCTGATGGCCGACAGGGTGAGGCGGCAGATATACTGCTTGGCTATCACGATCTCGCCTGACCCATCCTCGATTACGCCTGGCTGGGAACGCGGGTTTTCAGTCGGAGCATCCATTCGATCAACGGACGCGCCGATACATATCGGAACGCGACGTGATCCTGCTAGACTAGTTGTCAGTGTTGTCTGATCCTTCTTTAAGGAATCCATTCGTTATGCCGCAGACACCAGAAAGCCTGGAGGTTTTTTCGATGCTCGCTGAGATCGAACTCACGTGCGATTTCAGCGAAGAAGCGCGTCGGACGCTCGCCGAGCAGTGCCGCATCGAGGAGCATTCGATCAAGGAGCGCGTCAAGTTGACGGCCCTGAAGCCGGATCGCTTTTTTTTGATCGATGGCCATATCGCGCGTCTCGAGAATGGCGTCATCGAGCGACTCCAGGCCTTTCAGGGCCTCAGCGAACCGATTGATCTCATCGGTGAAACCCTGGCGCCCGATGCCTGTCTGGTGACCGAAACACCCTGTCTGTTTCTGAGGATTCCAGGCGCTGCACTCGAATCGGTGCACTCGACCGGTCTCGAAGTCAGTGACATCGAACTCGACCCGGCCGAGGGTGAGTTCCTGGCCGAACTCTACCACCTGATCAACAACAACCAGCTCGTGCTGCCGGCGCGACCCGAGGTGGCGCTCAAGATCCAGGAGATGACCAATGATCCGGAAGCCGGCATCGAAGCCTTGACCGAGATCATCCAGCGCGACGGCACCATCGCCGGCGCTCTGTTGCACACCACCAACAGTCCGCTGTTCCGGGCCACCAAGGAGATCAAGACCATTCGCGAGGCGGTGGTGCGTCTCGGATTTCGCAACACACGGATGCTGGCGGTGAATCTGGCCCTGCGCCAGGCGTTTCTGGCCAAGCACGAAGTCACCCGGATCGCGATGCAGGAATCCTGGACCGAGAGCGTACTCTGCTCGGCGTATGGCTGTGTCATCGCCGATGTCACTCAGCATCTCGACCGCGAACGCGCGCTGCTCGCCGGACTCGTGGCCGGAATCGGCGCCGTACCCATCATCCAGTTCATCGAGACACGCGCTCCGGGCAAGACGCTGCCGATGGTCCAGTCGCTCGTGGCCAAGCTCACGAGCATCACCGGCGTGTTGGTGATCAACTACTGGGGGCTGGGCGACGATCTCGTTGAGGTCGCCGAGCATTATGGCGACTGGGGATATCGCGCGGCGGCACCGGACTATACCAGTATCGCCACCGTAGCGCGTTGGGCGGCCCTGCAGAGCGAGGGTCGCGAGGTTCCGGAGGCCGGCACGGTACCGGCGTTCGAGGTGTTGGGACTGGCGCCGCCGCCGCCCGGCGAGCCGATCGCCGAGCTGGCTGGTAGCGAGCGGATGCTCAATACCTTGAAATCCATGTTCAATATGTGACGGCTCGCGTCACTGTCTTTGGTGTGAGGGAGTGTGCGGCGTGTCCTTACCGACCATCAAGAGCTTAGTTCAGGGAACCGGTCGATTACTGGCGATCCCGCGCGTGGTCGGCGAGGTGTTGCGCCTGCTCGACGATTCAAACAGTCGCCAGTCCGAGATCGCCCGACATCTGGAGCAGGATCCGGCGCTGGTGGCTATCCTGCTACGGCTGGCCAACAGTCCGGCTTTTGCTCCGGCGCGCACGGTCGATTCGGTTGAGCGCGCCATCATGCTGCTCGGGCGCGAACATCTGCGCCGACTGGTGATCGCCGGCGCCGTCACTCAGGCGGCGGATCATCTGCCCAATCAAGACATGCTGCCGCTGGAGATCTTCTGGCGCCACTCGGCGTACTGCGCGGTCATTGCGCGTTTGCTCGCTGAGCAGCTCGAACCCCGTCTGGCCGGTTCGGTCTTTCTCGGCGGGTTGCTGCATGATCTGGGGCAGCTCCTGCTCTTCACGCAGGAACCTCAGGCCGAGCATCAGGCGTTTCTGAATTCATTGGGCGAGCTCGACACGCTCTCGCCACCTGAGGCCGAACGCGCGGTGCTCGGCTTCGACCATGCGCAGCTCGGCGGCGCCCTGGCTGAACATTGGGGGCTGCCCGAGAGTCTGGTGGCCTGCATCCGCTATCATCACGATCCGCTCGCCGCGCCCGAGGAGCACGCGCTCGCCGTGTCCCTGGTGCATGTAGCCAACAGCATCGCCCATCTGGCCGAGTTCGACTCCAGGGATCTGCACGACGCCCCGCCGATCGAACCCGAGATCCTGGCGCGTCTCGATCTGCACACCGAGCAGCTCATGGCGCTCATCGAGCAGGCGCAGTATCAGATCCTCGCCGTCGAGGCGCTGCGCAATCCCAAGCTGGCCGAGTAGGGCGCCCGCCCGTCCTGGACCTCAGAACAGCGGTCCCCAGTAGACCCCGAACAGCAGCACCGCCGAAGCCGAGACGGTGATGAGGATGTTGTCGTCGATGGGGCCGAACTCATAGCGTTCGACCACGGTCGCGACCACCGCCGAGATCAGTCCCCACACCGGGATCGCCGGTTGCGCCATGGCCCCGATGATCCAGCCCATGGGCGCGCTGACGATCAGCATGAAGACACTGCCGATCGGACTCTTGGAACGCTTGCGGATGAAGGCATTGCGCACGATGCCGGTCACGCCGTCGCCGAAGGCCATGTAGAGCGCGGGCAGGATCGCCAGCCAGGGATCGTTGAGGATCCACCACAGCGCCGCGATCGAGGTCGACCACATGAGGGCAAACTTGACGTCGTTGCGGTTGTCGTCGGTCTGGAACCAGTAGAAGCGCATCCCGGTGGCATGAGCCAGGTTGGTCAGGAGCGTCAGCAGCAACCCGCTGACCAGTGGAAACCAGGGATCGACGAACACCAGCGGCACGGCCAGGGAGCCGACACCGCCGGCCAGCATGTGCACGATCTTACGGTTGTAGTAGACGGCGCGGATCGGCTCCATGCCGCGCCGGACCATGGCCTGATAGGGCAGCCGCGTCAGGACGAGCACGGCCAGCACATAGAGGCTCAGTCCGGCGGCCCAGTAGAGCTGAGAATGGAACTGCGGGTCGAGAGTCATGCGTGTCGAATCCTCGTCAGGGTCGAGAAGGATGGGCGCGCCATCATACTCAATCGTCCTGACTGGCGCGGTGTCCATTCACGTTATACTGTACGCCTTCGATCCGGCCGCGATGGCACGGATACCGGGCAACCCCTTCATCGACACATCCACCATCGACCCGATCCCCATGCCGAGCACAATGTCCGACTCGCCCGTGATCCGCGTGGAGTCCGTCAGCTTCTCCTATGGCGAGACCCTGGTGCTCGAACGCATCGACCTGAGCATCACGGCCGGCGAGTTCGTGGGACTGGTCGGACCCAATGCCGGCGGCAAGAGTACCCTGCTGAAGCTGATCCTGGGCCTGATTGAACCTCAGTCCGGGCGCATCCGCGTACTCGGTCGCCCGCCACGCGAGGCCGCGCGCGCCATCGGTTACGTTCCTCAGTTCCCCAGCTTTCCGCGCGACTTCCCGATCTGCGTCGAAGAGGTCGTGGCCATGGGGCGGATCGGACTCGGGTCGCGCTGGTCGCTCGGCTGGTCGAGCCGCGCCGACCGCGTGGCGGCCCGGCAGGCACTCGCCAAGGTCGAGGCCGCCGATCTGGCACGGCGCCCGATCGGCCAGCTCTCGGGCGGACAGTTGCAACGGGTGCTGCTGGCGCGCGCCCTGGTCGGTGAGCCACGAATCCTCATCCTCGACGAACCCACGGCCAACATCGACCAGCGTGCTGAGAACGACATCTTCGACCTACTCGCCGAACTCAACCAGCGTCTGACCATCCTGCTGGTCTCGCACGATATCGCTTTCATCTCCGAGTACGTCAGCCGCGTGGCCTGTCTCAACCGAACCCTGACCTGTCACGGGACCAGCGCCATCGACGGCGATACCATCCAGCATCTCTACGGCGGCCATGTCCGCCAGGTCGAGCACCAGCATGGCTGAATTTTTCACGGCACTCGCAACCTATGGCTTTTTACAGAGCGCGCTGACCGCCGGTCTGCTGGCCAGCGTCGGCTGTGGCGTGATCGGCCCCTTCGTCGTCGTCAAGCGCATCGCCTTCATGGCCGGCGGGATCGCGCATTCGGTGCTCGGCGGCATGGGCGCAGCACTCTATTTCGGGGTCGATCCGTTCGCCGGGGCGCTGATGGCGGCCATCTGCTCGGCGTTGCTGATCGGGGCGGTGCGTCTGAGCTGGAAGACCCAGGAAGACACGCTCATCGGCGCGCTCTGGGCGATCGGCATGGCCATCGGCGTGCTCTTCATCGCCAAGACGCCTGGGTATTCCTCGGACCTGATGAGCTTTCTGTTCGGCAACATCCTGCTGGTGCCGACGCGCGAACTCTGGTGGATGGCGGGGCTGGATCTGGTGCTGGTGGCGACTGTCGCGCTCTTCTATCGCCAGTTCATGGCCGTGACCTTCGACGAGGAATTCGCGCGTCTGCGCGGCGTGCCCGTGGCGCTGTTCTATCTGCTGCTGCTGTGTCTGGTCGCCGTGACCGTGGTGCTGCTGATCCAGGTGGTGGGGCTGATCCTGGTCATCGCGCTACTGACGCTGCCGGCCGCCATCGCCGGCCATTACGTCCATTCACTGGGGGTCATGATGCTGATCGCAACCGGACTCGGGGCGCTCTTCACCACGCTGGGTCTGGCGCTGTCGTTCGGACCGGATCTGCCGGCCGGACCGACCATGATCCTGCTCGCCGGCGGTGTTTATATCCTGTCGGCGCTGGTCAGCCGTCAGTTACACCGTCGGCGCGCCTGGCGTCAGGCGACGGCGGTTAGCGGGTAGGGGGGGCGCGTCATGCCAACCACGGGTGAAGCCCTGGAACGGGTGCTTGACCGCGCTGAGGCACTCTGCCGGCAGCGCGGCGTCAGACTCACGCCGCAGCGGCGGCGCGTGCTGTCGATCCTGTGTATGGCCGAACGCCCGCTCGGTGCCTATGAGATCCTGGAAATCATGCGCGAGGGCGCGCGTGCTCTGGCCCCACCGACCGTCTATCGGGCGCTGGATTTCCTGCTCGAACAGGGGCTTGCACACAAGATCGAGAGCCTGCATGCCTTCGTCGGCTGCACCCATCCCGAGCATCCACATGCCAGCCAGTTCCTCATCTGTGCCGAATGCGGTCGTGTGACCGAACTGGAGGATGCGACCATCGCACACAGCCTGACCCTGGCCGCCAGCGAGAGCGGTTTCCGGCCCAGTCGTCCGGTGGTTGAATTGATCGGCACCTGCGCCGATTGCGTGCTCAAGCACGCCTAGCGGCTCATGCCGGATTGGTTGCTATCGCTAGCCGTCCTGATCCCGGGGTTGGTTGGACTCATCCTGGGTGTTGCACTCCTGTGCGGGGCGATCACTGTTTCGGCGCGCGCGACCGGCGGAGCGCGCCGGTGGCCATCCGCACCCGTGTTCGCGCTGCTGATGAATCTCCCCGCGCTGGCGGTGCTGCTGCAAGCCGTCGGCTCTGGCGCCAGCCGCATGGCGCTTGGCGTCATCGTCGGCGGACACCTGCTGGGCGTCCTGCTGACGATCGGTGCTGTATCACCGAGCTGTTCCGCGAGCCGGCAAGACCGGCCGCGTGCTCAGCGTCTGCTCGGCGCCTCGGTCGGCGTCTGGGTGTTGATGCTCGATGGCGGTATCGCTCGAATCGAAGGGGGTGGACTGATTCTGCTGTGTCTGCTCTATCTGGCGTGGTCGGCCCGATGCTGCCGTGACGATGCAACTGGAATCGCACTGTTCCAGCCGGTTCTGGGTCTCGGTCGCTGCTGGCGCCGGATCAGTCGTGCGCTTGTCGGTCTGACCGTGCTGAGCCTGGGCGCGCAACTACTGGCCATGGGCGCGCTCGATCTGGCGTTCGTCCTGGAGCTCGACCGCTGGACGATTGGACTGACGCTGGTGGTGCCGGCCAGTCTTGGTTCCAGTTGGTTGGCCATGGTGACACGGAGGCCACGACAGGCGGATGCATCCGTGATCGGTCCAAGCCGCTGGCTCGATTTCAGTCTTGTCAACCTGCTCGGTCTAACCGGTCTGGTCGCGCTGGCGACGCCAGGCGGTCTCGATCTGACGCGCGAGACGGTGCAGGTGTCCTGGCTCCTGGTGATCCTGAGCGCGCTCCTGGTTTGGTTGTCGCTCGTGCGCGACGACGAAGGTTGACCCAATCGCGACGTTCGGCGCCGTCTGGCGCTTGACACCGATGGCGAGCGCGTCAAACTGGCTGGCCGCTGATCATGTAACTGGAGGAGTGTGTGGCCGAAGCGATCCTGACCCGTATCGAGATCAGCAAGGACTATCTCAATTTCAGTTCCGGTCATTTCACGCTGTTCTCGGCGACCGAGCGCGAGAACCTGCACGGTCACAACTTTCGGGTGCGCTGCGCGGTCACGGCCCAGGTGGGCGAGGGCGGTCTGACCTTCGACTATGTGATCCTCAAGCGCGCGCTCAAGGCACTCTGCGACGCACTCGACGAGCGCGTGCTGCTGCCGCTGGAATCGCCCTATCTGCGCATCGAGCATCAGGACGGGCTGGTGCTGGCGCACTTCGCCGACGAGCGCATCCCCTTTCTGGATCGCGACGTTCTGCTGCTGCCCATTCGTAACGTCACCATCGAGGAGCTGGCGCCGCTGCTGCTTGGGCGGCTGCGCGCGCATCCCGAGATTGCTGCCATGGCCCCAGCGATCCGCGCCATCGAACTCGGTGTCTCCTCGGGACAGGGACAGTGGGCCATCGCTCAATGGGAGTCTCTATTCGCATGAACCAACTCATCATCACCGGCGCCAGCTCCGGTATCGGACGGGCTATTGCGGCCCGCTTTCTAGCCGATGGCTGGCGCGTGCTCAATCTGTCGCGGCGGCCCTGCCCGGAGCCTGGGGTCGAGAACCTGAGCGTCGATCTGGAGTCGCCCGCCAGCCTGGAAACACTGGCCGAGTCGCTGCCGGGACGGATCGATGGCGAAGGCCGTACCTGTCTGGTGCACAACGCTTCGATCATGCGTGCCGATCGCATCGACGCCCTGCCGGATGTGGATCTGCGCGCGGTGCTCGAACTCAACCTGCTCGCGCCCAATCGGCTCAATCAGCGCATCCTGCCGCGTATGGGGGCGGGATCGAGTGTGATCTACATCGGCTCAACCCTGTCCGAGAAGGCCGTGCCGGGCGTGGCCAGCTATGTGATCGCCAAGCATGCGCTCGTCGGCATGATGCGCGCCACCTGTCAGGATCTGGCTGGACGCGGCATCCATACCTGCCTGATCTGCCCCGGCTTCACGGATACCGAGCAACTGCGTGCGCTCATCGGCGACAACCCGGAGACGCTGGCCGCCATCAGCGGGATGAACGCCTTCGACCGGCTGATCGCGCCCGCGGAAATCGCCTCAGCGGTCGCCTTCGCCGCCGAGGCGCCCATGCTCAATGGATCGGTCATCCATGCCAATCTCGGGCAGCGTGAACGCTGATGGCGACGCAACAGGACGAGGGCGATGATGCAGCGCGCGTCGTCTGCATCAGTGGCGGCACCTCGGGGATCGGCGCGGGTCTGGTCGCGACCTTTCTCGATGCGGGTGATCGGGTCTACACCTTCGGACGTCAGCCCACGAAGGTCGAAGACTTGCGTGTGCGCTGGCCGGATGCCGTTGCAGCGGGCCGTCTGGTGGCCCTGGTCGGCGATGTCGCGGACGCTGGTTTTCGCCGGCGGCTGACGGAACGGCTGGAACAGGACGCCGGTCGGCTGGATGTGCTGGTCAACAATGCCGGCGTCATTCGCGACAGCGGCACCCTGGAGGAGAGCCTGGAGCACTGGCGCGAGACCCTGGAGATCAATCTTGTCGCGCCCTTTGCACTGGTCCAGGTCTGCGCGCCTTTGCTGGAGCAGGCCGCCGCGCCGGTGGTGATCAATCTGTCCTCGGCCTGCGCCCAGCATCCCTTCACGACCTGCACCTCGACCAGTTATTCGGTTGCCAAGGCCGGACTCGACATGCTCACCCGCCGGCTGGCGCTGGCGCTCGGTCCGCGCGGGATTCGGGTCAATGGGGTCGCGCCCGGCGTGGTTGAATCCGAGATGTGGAGTGGGGCGGCTGATCTGATGCGCGCGACCTCTGAGCGCCGTCACGTCCTGGGCCAAGAGCCGGTCACGCCAGCCGACGTCGCTGAGGCGGTGCTCTTTCTCGCCTCGCCGCGTGCTCGGCTCGTGACCGGAACCACGCTCAACGTCGATGCTGGCTATACGCTGGGCTGATAGCGCCTCGCTCTTGGTCCGGCGGTTGCACGGTCGTAGCCGCTATCCCTCCCCGCCCTGAAGGACGGGGTTTCTCGTGGAGGAACTGATGAATTCCAGTCCCTTGGTCTGCACGGCGGCGGGCAGGGTGGTCATGCGCTTGATGACCTCGTTTTGCATCCGCTTGCTACTCCTGTGAGTTGCTCCAGTGCCGAAGTGTAGCCGAACCGTGGCGCGCGGTCGCTGATCGCGGTTAAGTCCGACAGGTGACGGGGCCAAGCGCTTTTCTTTGGCTTTTTGTAATCGCTCGATTACAATCAATCCCATGTTCACAATCAAACGCACCGACGCCTTTGCCGCCTGGCTGGACGGGCTGAAAGACCGGGCCACGCGCGAGCACCGACATCGCCCAGGCCATCGCCTTGGCGGCCACCATCGAGGACTGACCGATGACCGAGACGATCCGTATCGCTGACCTGCCCGACTTCGACCCCGCCGAGCACCTGAAGGACGAGGACGACATTGCGGCCTATCTGACGCTGGTGATCGAAGAAGGCGACCCATCTGAATTGGCCCATGCGCTGGGCATCGTCGCCCGTGCACGCGGCATGACCGAGATTGCCAAAGCCAGCGGGATCGCGCGCGAGGCGCTCTACAAGGCGCTGCGCCCCGATGCTCAGCCACGCTTCGAGACCGTCAATCGGGTCTGTCATGCCTTGGGGGTAAAACTGGTAGCCCAGCCGCTGGAACGCCATGCAGCGTCGGCACGGCTTCCACCGCAACCTTGCGTGGGTGATGCGGCTGAAGCCGCACCTACGACCCCATCGATATCAGGCTGATTTTAGACCGACAAGGGCCTTTTCCACAGCCTGCCACCAATTTTCGCCTTCGGCGATGACCTGATATCCGGCCTCGGTTCAGTGCTGGGCACACTGCGGCGCCTCACCCGTGCGCAAATCGGCAGCGGCTGGCCGCCGATCCAGTCATGTCTCACACAAAACACTGGGGCGCGATGCATCAATGGGTCCAACGATTGTCTCAACGCATTAACTCAATCAATAGAATTGATAAAAACAACTGTTGCGTGCAACTCGAATCGGCTATATGCCGCCTCTATCGTTATCGTCTCGTTTCGTTCAATCCCCGAGGTAGAGGAGATGCTGGATTCCGAAGTTGGTTATGGTGATGAGCTCATGGAGCGCGTCCCACCCATCCTATCCCAAGAGTCGCGCGGTCAGTCGGCCAACCTGGACGTGCGCCGCCGCATCGAGCACATGCGTGAAATCAAGCGCCTGCGCGAACTGCTCGATGATCCCGAGTTCAACGAACTGAACTGACAGTCGGTCCGGGCGGCACCCTCCGCCCATGTTTCACGCGACGATTTCACGCAATTCCGGCGCCTGAATTCCGCGGTGTCTCATCAGGCGACTGTAGCCGGACATCCAGCGGCGCTTTGGTATAGAGGTGCACATCGCGCTGCGGGAAGGCGATCCCGATGCCTTCGGCTTTGAAGGTGTCGTAGATCGCTTGATGCAACTCGGTGATGACACCGATGCGTCCATCGAGTGAATCCATGTAAGCGCGCAACACCAGTGTCAGCGCGTTGTCTCCGAACGACTCGAAGCTGATCAGCGGTGCCGGGTCTTTCAACACGCGCTCGTGCTTGCTGGCAATTTGCGCCAGGAGTTCAAGCGCCCTGTTGGCATCGCTTCCATACTCGATCCCGACCGGAATCGTGATGCGGTTCAATTGGTCTGTCAGTGTCCAGTTGAGCAGCCGGCCGGTGATGAACTCCTTGTTCGGCACCAGCAGCTCCTGTTTGTCCCAGTTACGGATGGTGGTAGCGCGGATGCGGATATTGGTCACCACGCCTGTGGTGTCGCCAATGGTCACGATGTCACCGACACGCACCGGACGCTCGAACAGGATGATCAGACCGCTGATGAAGTTGGCGACGATCTCCTGTAGACCGAAACCGATACCCACGCCAAGCGCGGCCACCAGCCATTGCACCTGCCCCCAATCGAAGCCAAGCGTACTGAAGGCGAGCAGAAAAGCGGCCGCCGTGATCAGATAGCTCGACAGGGTCTTGATCGTATAGCGCGCCCCGGCCGAAACCGAGTCACTCTGGAGCAGCAGGATTTCGAGCAGTGCCGGCAGGTTGCGCGCGGCAATGGTGGCCACGACCAAAATCAGTAGGATCAGCCCCATGTCGGCGATCGTGACCGGGATCGTTTGCTCGATCCCGTCGACGATGCCGGTGTGATACCAGAGTGCGAAGCGTTCGAGGAACCCGAAAGCCGGCAGCACCTCGGACCAGGTGGCCCAGATGGCGAAGGCGCCACCAATGAAAACCGACGCATTGATCAGGCGCCGGGTTTGTTCATCGAGTGCAGCGAGATTCGGCTCGGGTTCCTCGACCTGAAAGATCTCGGTCACGACTCCGGCCTCATGGTGCTCGCTATCAGCGGCCTGCTGGGCCCGACGTGCGGTTTGACGCTCAAGCGCCGCCTGGAACGCCAGGCGGCGGCGCGTGACGATCAGCCAGCGCACGATGGTCTGGTGCAGCGTGATCAGAGCAAGGATGGTCCAGACCTGATAGACCAGGGACTGAAACAGGATGCCCGCCGTGTAGACGTAGCCGACGATGGCCAGGACCGCCAGCGCCAGCGGCGCGCCAACGATCGCGGGGAACCAGACGCGACGCAAACGGTGGAGCCAGCCCTTGGGATGATCGGTCAGAAAGCGGCTGATGGCGCCGTGATTCGGGTTGAGCAGGCGCGCGAAGAAGACCGCGAAGCCGAGCATGGTGGCGATCAGGAGCAAGCGCCCGAGTCCATCGTCATGGACGGGATCGTTGTATTGATGCAGCGCAATGACGATGAAGGCAATCGGCACGATGTAGAGCGTGAACACGCCGAAGTCACGCCGCAGACGCTTGAGCACGTTCTCTTTCCAGCGAAAATGCCGCTCGGCGACACCTCCCGTCATGCACAGCAAGCGGAAGGCGCGTAGATAATAGAGTCCAAAGGCGACCTGGGCCAGGGCGGCGCCAAACGCGCGCGTATAGGCCGTGGCTTCGGTCGAGAGCAGGAGTTGCTGGCCGATTAGCCAGCTAAGAAAAGCAATCGGCGTGGCCGCGATGAGTGTCAGGCCGATCGACTCAAGCGTGAACTGGATGCCGTCGGTACGCACGCGGCGCAGTGGTTCGGCGCGTGCCCGGATCGCGCGCCGGATGGCTGGATTCTTCCAGATCAGGAGCACTCCGAGCGCCAGACCGAGCCAGAAGAGTGGCGAGTGACGCAGGCGCTCGACGAGCGCGCGTCCAATCTCGCGCCAGCCATCGAGCGAGACCAGCCAACCCAAGGCGCTGGGCAGGCTTTTGAGCGTCTCCAGGTTAATGCTCGTCGAACTGCGCACCCAGAGCAGGCGCTCGGCCAGGAAGTCGTCATAGGACTGGGTGACTTGCATCACCTGTTCGGCGCTATAGTTCAGATCACCGAGTTTGCGGATGTAGTCGTCCTCACTCTTGATGATCTGGCGTAACAGGCTGCGGCGCTGCTGGAGCACCTCCAGCAGCTCGGCGCGAATCGCTTTGGAGTCGACCGCTGGCGCGTCGAGCGCGAGATCCCCGATATAGCGGTCAATGTCGCGGAGATGACGTTCCTCTTCGCGATAGCGGATCTGGCGCAACGTGGCATCGGCGATCCGGTTTTCGCGCTCGCGGATGGTGTCACGATACTGGCGCAGATCCGGCATTTGATTACGCTGATCGAACAGAACCTGTCCAAGCGAGCGCGTGAGTCCGGCCGCCTCCAGTCGTTGCTGAGCACTCCGGTACTCGTCCTCGATACGCTTGCGTTCGGCTTCGGTATGTGAAAGATCATCACTCAATCCGGCGAGACGGCTGGCGCTCTCACCCAGTGCCTTCGTCAGCGCCGCATTGCCCTGGATGAACTCGCGCACCATGGGATCTTTGTCCTCGGCGTCGCGCTGCGCGCGATCGGAGGCAATCTGCTCGGCACGCGCCTGCTGCGAGCGCCGTTCGCTCAGCGCCTCCTCGAGTACATGCTGTTTGGCCTTGAGTTCGCGCAGATTGAGCGAAGCCAGCTCATGGCGGGCCTTGATCAACGCCTCACTCGCCGATTGGGTGAGCAACTCCTGTTCCAGCATCCGCGCTTCGCTCCAAAGCGCCTGTCGCTGTGTCTCCGACACCCAGTGCTTGGCTTGAGCCAGCTCTTCAGACGACTCGCCGGCGAGCGTGGTTGGCTGGGTGTCCTGGTCGAGTGCATCGAGGGCTTGTTTGATGGCGATCAAGCGCTCGCGCACCAGGCCCGGACGCGACTGGCTGGAATCAATGAGCTTGTCGAGTTCGCTGACACGAATCTCCTGCACGGTCGCATCGGCCATAACCTGGTTGAGCTGCTGGCTGATCTGGTCGATCGTGAGTCCACCCGGCACGGATGGTGGTGCCTTGGATTTGTCTAAAGCGAGTTGGCGCTCCAGAGATTTCTGGAGTTGCTGCGTCTGCTTGGGCGCGAGCTTCAGCGTCTCGGTCAGCTCAGTCAGACGCTCGCCGAATTTCTCGATCTCGTTGAGATTGGAGAGTGCGTGACGATAGAGATCGCTCAAGTTCGATTTGAGCGCCTCGTCCGTTCTCGTGCTCGACTGCAATTCGGCGAGCTGCTGCTCGATACGGTCTTTGGTTGGCAGTGAGGTCGTGGTGCTGGCTGCCGCAGAGAGTGGCAGGCGCGCGTTGGCGTCCTGGGCCCGGGTCGCCGCCGTCGAGACGAGCATCAGAAGCGCGAGCAGCCAGATTGAGAGGGCGGTGAGAGACGATCGTGACGCGCATCGCCCAAGCATAAAAGCCTGGTTTTTATGAATAAATTTTGACATATACACAAAACTTTAACGAACTCAGTTCCGGCTCTCAAGGCCGGGTTCAGAGGCTAGCCCGCTTGAAATAAGGGAATTGTTGACTAATTTAGTCCAGTGACCATTCATCCCCTAGCAGGCAGCACTATCATGAGACTATCGACCAAAGGCAGATACGCGGTGACCGCTATGCTCGACCTGGCCCTGCACGCGGGCAAGGGACCGGTGACGCTGGCAGACATCTCATCCAGTCAAGGCATCTCGCTATCTTATCTGGAACAGTTGTTCGCGGCACTGCGGGCGAAGAAGCTGGTGCGCGGCGTGCGCGGTCCGGGCGGCGGTTATTATCTGGGACGCGCGCCGAGCGAGATCACGATTGCCAACATCATCTGCGCCGTCGACGAGTGGGTGGAGCTGACGCGCTGCGGCGGGCGCCAGAATTGCCGCGAAGGCCAGCGCTGCCTGACCCATCATCTTTGGGATCAGTTGAGCGATGAAATCTTCGGTTTCCTCAGCGCGATCTCACTTCAGGATCTGGTCGACAGAGGCGGGCATCCAAGCCTTAATCAGGCGTCCCAGCCCGTTACGCTCGAACCCGAAAAGCACCGGCGGGCGGCTTGATCGCTTCCAGCACTGAAAAAACCCTCCCGGCAGTGGTATGCTTCACAGCTTCTGTCCAGGCCGCCCGCTGGACTCCGTCGGCGGACGGCTCGGCCTTTTCAACCACAGCTTGACGATTCATGGGTGCCATGGCAGAGCAGCCGGACGGTTTGATTTCGATTCAGGACTTCGTGCGCTGGGGCGCGAGCCGCTTCAACGCGGCCGGTCTCCACTTCGGGCACGGCACCGATAACGCCATCGACGAGGCGGCGCTGCTGGTGCTGAGCGCCCTGCACCTCGATCCCAATCTGCCCGCACACTTCCGCGACTGCCGGCTGACGCCTGTCGAGCGGGTGCAGGTCTGCGCACTCATCGAGCGCCGGGTCGTCGAGCGGGTGCCGGCGGCCTATCTGATCGGCCGCGCCTGGTTCGCGGGGCTGGAGTTTCGGGTCGATGCGCAGGTGCTGGTGCCGCGCTCGCCGATCGCCGAGTTGGTCGAAGTGGGTTTCGATCCCTGGATCGACGCCGATCGGGTCAGCCGGGTGCTGGATCTGTGCACCGGCAGCGGCTGCATCGGCATCGCGGCGGCCGTCTATCTGCCGGATGCCGATGTCGATCTGGTCGACATCTCGCCCGAGGCGCTGACAATTGCGCGTGACAATGTCGAGCGTCATGGTTTAGGCGACCGGGTGCAGGTGTTCGAGTCCGATCTGTTCGCCGTGCTCGGTGATCAGCGTTACGACGTAATCGTTTCCAACCCGCCTTATGTCTCGCGCGCCGAGTTCGAGACCCTGCCGGTCGAGTATCACAACGAGCCGCATCTGGGGCTGCTCGCCGGCGATGACGGACTCGACATCGTGCTACGCATCCTTGACGAGGCGGCGGCGCATCTCAACGAACGCGGCATCCTGGTCGTTGAGGTCGGCAACTCGCTGTCCTTCCTGGAGTCGCGTCTGCCGGGCGTGCCCTTCACCTGGCTTGAGTTCGAACGTGGGGGAGAGGGCGTCTTCCTGCTCACGCGCGAGCAACTCCTCGACTCTCAACCGCTCATCGAGGAGGCGCTCTATTCCTGAGTCCGTGACCAGGGATCTGGCCGGCAATCGTTGCACAAGCGATTCCATATCCAAGCCCCGCCTGAACCAGTGCATCGAGTCCCGGCGCCCCGGACTCGGTCCAGACGGGGATGATGCCTGAACAGGCTTTACACGACAGGCCGATCGGGGGCCACAGGCGCACCCCGCGGCTGGAGGATTGAACGGTGGAGCAAGGCGTTTCCTTCGACCTTGATTTGATTCGTCGCTACGACCAGAGCGGTCCGCGCTATACCTCGTATCCCACAGCGGTCGAGTTCGACGAGTCCTTCGACGAGGCGGCCTACAAGGCGGCCTGCGCGCGTAGCAATGAGAGCGGACGGCCGCTCTCGATTTATTTCCATATCCCCTTCTGCGATACGGTCTGCTTCTATTGCGCCTGCAACAAGATCGCGACCAAGGACCGCTCGCTGGCGCCGCCCTATCTGGAGCGCGTCTATCGCGAGCTGGAAATGCAGTCGGCGCTGTTCGACAGCTCGCGCGTGGTCGAGCAACTGCACTGGGGTGGCGGCACCCCGACCTTCCTCAGCGACGATCAAATGATCGAGCTGATGGAGGTGACGCGCCGTCATTTCACCCTGGCGGGCGACGATGTCGGCGAGTTCTCGATCGAGATCGACCCGCGCGAGGCGGATGCCTCCACGGTCAAGCTGCTGCGTCGCATCGGCTTCAACCGCATGAGTCTCGGCGTGCAGGACTTCGACGAGCGGGTCCAGGCAGCGGTCAACCGCTTCCAGACCGAGGCCCAGACCATGACGGTGCTGGAGGCCGCGATCGCCGAGGGCTTCCGCTCGACCAGTATCGATCTGATCTACGGCCTGCCGTTTCAGTCGGTCGAGAGCTTCGGCAAAACGCTGGAGCGCATCATCGAAGTCAATCCGCAGCGGCTGTCGATCTTCAACTACGCCCATCTGCCGGAGCGCTTCAAGGCGCAGCGTCGCATCAGCGAAGCCGACCTGCCGGCGCCCGAGGTCAAGCTCGATATCCTGCAATCGACCATCGCGCGTCTGACTGAGGCGGGCTATGTCTATATCGGCATGGACCACTTTGCGCGTCCCGACGACGAGCTGGCGCTCGCCCAGCAGGCCGGCACCCTGTACCGCAACTTCCAGGGCTACTCGACCCATGCCGACTGCGATCTGATCGGTATCGGTGTGACCTCGATCGGTATGGTCGACAACACCTACGGCCAGAACCGCCGTGAGCTGGCTGAGTATTACGCCGACCTCGACGCCGGGCGTCTGCCGGTGTTCCGTGGCATCGAGCTCAACCGCGACGATCTGATCCGACGCGACGTCATCACTCGCCTCATCTGTCACTTCGAGCTGGACAAGGCCTCGGTCGCGTCCATGTGGGATATCGCGTTCGACGACTATTTCGCCGACAGTCTGGCCAAGCTCAAGGGCATGGAAGAAGACGGCCTGGTCAGGATCGATGCCGACAAGATTCGCATCCTGGCGCGCGGCCGCTTGCTGGTGCGCAACATCTGCATGGCCTTCGACGCCTATCTGGCCGCCAAGACCGGACCGATCGGCTTCTCCAAGGTCATCTGAGTGAACAGCCAGGGTCGCCGATGGCGATCCTGGCTCCTGGTCGGCTGTCAAGTGCGCGGTTCGTGCTATACTGAACGGCTTTTGAAGGCGTGGCCCCAGCGTGGCGGCGTCGAGATTTTTTATTGACAGGCGTGGCGCAAGAGCTTGGCGTCCGCAGGAGAGATTCAATGCAAGTGTCGGTTGAAGCGGGCGAGGGGCTTGAGCGGCGGATGCGGATCGACCTCCCCTTCGAGGAGGTCAGCGCCGAAGTCGAGCAGCGGTTACAGAAACTCGCGCGGCAGGCCAAGCTGCCGGGGTTTCGTCCCGGCAAGGTGCCGATGAAGGTACTGCGTCAGCGCTACAACGAGCAGCTCCACCAGGAAGTCTTTGCCGACATGGTGCAGAAGAGCCTCTTCGAAGCACTCAATCAGCAGTCGTTGCAGCCGGCCGGAATGCCGCATATCGAACCGGATCTCGACATCTCCGCCGGTCGCGTGGCCTATACGGCTGTCTTCGAGGTCATGCCTGAGATCGCGCTGGCCCCGGTGGCTGACAAGGTCATCAAGCGTCCCGTGAGCGAGCTGGCCGACAGCGACCTGGATGACATGATGCAGCGTCTGCGTAAGCAGCACCAGACCTGGGAGCCGGTCGAGCGCGCGGCGCAGTTAGGCGATCAGCTCAGCATCGACTTCGTCGGCACGGTCGACGGCGAAGCCTTCGAGGGCGGCACCCTCAACGACTTCAAGCTCGAATTGGGTTCAGGCCGTCTGATCCCCGGTTTCGAGGAGGGCCTGATCGGCGCGACGGTCGGCGAGACGCGCGTGCTTGATCTGACCTTCCCCGATCCCTATCAGGCCGAGCATCTGGCCGGTAAGCCAGTGCGCTTCGAGGTCACGCTGGAGTCGATCACTGAGCCCTGTTTGCCTGAAATCGATGCGGAGTTCGTCAAGAACTTCGGGGTCGAGGACGGCGATGTCGAGCGTTTCAAGGCCGACGTGCGCCGCAATATGGAGCGTGAATTGAAAGAGCGTCTCACCGCCCGCACTAAGGAGCGGGTGATGGACATGCTACATGAGGCCAATCCGGTCGAGCTGCCCAAGGCGCTGATCCAGAGCGAGATGCGCACCATGGCCGAGCAGATGCGTCAGGCACTGGGTGGTGGTCAGATGCAACTGCCACCTGAGATGTTCGAGTCGGGTGCAAAGCGTCGGGTGGCGCTGGGCTTGATCCTGGGTCAGGTCATTCGCGATAACGACATTAAGGCAGATCCGGCGCGCGTGCTCGAGACGGTCGAGCGTATGGCCGCCAGCTATGAGCACCCGCAGCAGGTCGTCGATTACTACTATGGCGATGCCGAGCGTCTGAGTTCAATCCAGGGGCTGGTTATGGAAGAGCAGGTGGTCGATCTGATGCTCGAACAGGCTCAGGTCGAGGACGAACCCATGACCTTCGCGCAGCTCACCGAGTAAAGCGCTGCGGAAACACCCGCTCGTCCAGCGGCGGCGACCAGCATCGGAATGATTCCGATGCATCAATCCATGGGCGCCGCCGCCATCGCGGCTCGACATTTCTCTCTTTTCAACGATCATTCGAAGATTCCAATCCATGAGCACACCCCTGAGTCGCACCGATTGGCAGCCCCAAGGTCTGGGGCTGGTCCCCATCGTGGTCGAGCAGACCGCACGCGGCGAACGCTCGTTCGACATCTATTCGCGTCTGCTCAAAGAGCGCGTCATCTTTCTTGTCGGTCCGGTCGAAGACCACATGGCGAATCTGGTGGTCGCTCAACTGCTGTTTCTGGAATCGGAGAATCCGGACAAGGACATCCATCTCTATATCAACTCGCCCGGCGGTTCGGTCACGGCCGGTCTGGCCATCTATGACACCATGCGTTTCATTCGTCCCGACGTGAGCACCATGTGCATCGGTCAGGCGGCGAGCATGGGCGCGCTGCTGCTGGCCGGCGGCGCGGCGGGCAAGCGCTTCTGTCTGCCGCATTCGCGCATGATGATCCATCAGCCGCTCGGCGGCTTTCAGGGTCAGGCGACCGATATCGAGATCCATGCGCGCGAAATCCTCTATATCCGCGAGCGACTCAATCAGATCCTGGCCGAGCATACCGGGCAGCCGATCGAGAAGATCGCCGAGGATACGGATCGCGACCGTTTCATGGATGGCGAGACGGCGCGTGAATACGGACTGATCGACAAGGTCATCACCGAACGCGGTCCCGTGACATCATCGCAAAAGACCTGACCCGATTCATCATCCAGCGGCGCCTCTCTCCGTCGCCGGGACACAGGAGGGGCGCGCAATTTCGTAGCGAATCTGTGACGTTGTCCAGGTTCCGTGCTCAAGTTTCTTGCCATATAGCTCCAAATGGTTATGATTGAACCCGCCTCATTCGGGAATGCAGGAGTCGCATCCCTTACAGCCCCCCCGGAGACTTACACCCGATGAGTGGAAACAGCCACAAGAGCGACGACGGTAAACTGCTCTATTGCTCCTTCTGCGGTAAGAGCCAGCACGAAGTGCGCAAGCTCATCGCGGGTCCATCGGTGTTCATCTGCGACGAATGTGTCGAACTCTGCAACGACATCATTCGTGAAGAGATGGAAGAGAACGCCGCTGAGACGACCAATCATCTGCCCAAGCCGCGTGAGATCAACGCTAAGCTCGACGAATTCGTGATCGGGCAGGAGAAGGCCAAGAAAGTCCTCTCGGTCGCGGTCTACAACCACTACAAGCGGCTCGAAGTCGCCGAAGCCAAGGAAGACATCGAGATCGCCAAGAGCAATATTCTGCTCATCGGTCCGACCGGCTCGGGCAAGACCCTGCTCGCCGAAACGCTGGCGCGTCTGCTCAACGTCCCCTTCACCATCGCCGATGCCACGACTCTGACTGAGGCCGGCTATGTGGGCGAGGACGTCGAGAACATCATCCAGAAGCTGCTGCAGAAGTGCGACTACGACGTCGAGAAGGCACAGACCGGTATCGTCTATATCGACGAAATCGACAAGATCTCGCGCAAGTCGGATAACCCCTCGATCACGCGCGATGTCTCGGGCGAGGGCGTGCAGCAGGCACTGCTCAAGCTCATCGAGGGCACTGTCGCCTCGGTGCCGCCGCAGGGCGGGCGCAAGCATCCGCAGCAGGAGTTCCTGCAGGTCGACACCTCGAACATTCTGTTCATTGTCGGCGGTGCTTTCGCCGGTCTCGACAAGGTGATCCAGAACCGTTCCAAGAAGACCGGTATCGGCTTTTCGGCTGAGGTCCAGAGCAAGGACGACAATCGTCAGATCAGCGAGCTGCTGAGCGCGGTCGAGCCGGAAGATCTGATCCGCTACGGGCTCATCCCCGAGTTCGTCGGACGTCTGCCGGTGCTGGCGACCCTGGAGGAGCTCGACGAGGCGGCGCTGATGCGCATCCTAACCGAGCCCAAGCATGCGCTGGTCAAGCAGTATGCGCGGCTGTTCGAGATGGAAGGCGTGCAGATCGAGATCCGCGACGACGCCCAGCGCGAGATCGCCCGCAAGGCGATGGAGCGCAAGACCGGCGCGCGTGGTCTGCGGACCATCATGGAGCAGGTGCTGCTCGATACCATGTACGATCTGCCCTCCATGGATCACGTCAGCAAGGTCGTGATTGATGCTTCGGTCATCGCCGGCGAGAACAAGCCCTTCCTGATCTACGACCGGATCGAGAAACAGGCCGTCGCGGCTGATTGATCTTTCCGTTCGACGCGGTTTCCGCCGCGCTGGCACCACACGAGGGTGCCAGACGCGGTGGATGCGTGGTTCAGACATCACGGCGATGCCACGTCCGCCGGATTGCGCAAGGCCGAACGCTACCCGGCCATCACCCTGCCAGACAATCGGACTTGGTCCGCAGGCGTTGAAGAGGCTGGTCTCGGCCCCGATCCTGTCAGCATACTCACCATTCCGACGTTCTCCGATCCGCGACCGCGTCCCGGTACCGCTCGCGAACCCCACCTGGTGGAACGTCGCTTCAACGAGAACAGGTTTCCATGGCTCAAAACATCCCAGCGTCCGGTCGCGAGCAATTCACCCAGCAGGAAGTCCCCGTGCTTCCGCTGCGGGACGTCGTCGTTTATCCACACATGGTCATCCCGCTGTTCGTCGGGCGCGACAAGTCGATCCGAGCCCTCGATGCGGCCATGGCCACCGACAAGCAGATCCTGCTGATCGCGCAAAAGAGCGCCGATGTCGACGATCCGCAGGTCAAGGATCTCTATGAAATCGGCACCCTGGCTAATATTCTTCAGTTGCTCAAGCTGCCCGACGGTACAGTCAAGGTGCTGGTCGAGGGCAGCCAGCGCGCCCAGATCGACCGCTTTCTGACCACCGAGGACGCCTTCTCGGCGCTCATCCGTCCCATGTCCGAGACGCTGGAGATGGACGAGCGCGAGCAGGACGTACTCATGCGCTCGGCCCTGACCCTGTTCGATCAGTACGTCAAGCTCAACAAAAAGGTACCGCCCGAGGTGCTGACCTCGCTGGCAAGCATCGACGATGCCGGCCGGCTCGCCGACACCATGGCCGCGCACATGGCGCTCAAGCTCGATGAGAAGCAGCGCGTGCTGGAGATGATCGGCATTGCGGCGCGGCTCGAACATCTGATGAGCCTGATGGAGGCCGAGAACGACATCCTGCAGATGGAAAAGCGCATCCGTGGGCGCGTGAAGCGTCAGATGGAGAAGAACCAGCGCGAGTACTATCTCAACGAGCAGATGAAAGCGATCCAGAAGGAACTGGGCGAACTGGAAGACGCGCCCAATGAGATCGAGGATCTGGCCAAGCGTATCGAAACGGCCGGAATGCCGCGCGAGGCGAAGAGCAAGGCGCTCGGTGAGCTGAACAAGCTCAAGCTGATGTCGCCGATGTCGGCTGAGGCGACCGTGGTGCGCAACTATATCGACACCCTGGTCAGCGTGCCCTGGAAGAAGCGCACCCGTATCCGCAACGACATCAAGGTTGCCGAGGCGGTGCTCGACAAGGACCACTATGGTCTGGAGAAGGTCAAGGAGCGCATCCTCGAATATCTGGCCGTGCAGCAGCGTGTGCGCAAGCTCAAGGGACCGATCCTGTGTCTGGTTGGGCCGCCCGGTGTCGGCAAGACCTCGCTCGGGCAGTCGATTGCGCTCGCGACCAACCGCAAGTTCGTGCGCATGTCGCTCGGCGGCGTGCGTGACGAGGCCGAGATCCGCGGCCATCGTCGCACCTACATCGGCGCGCTGCCGGGCAAGATCATCCAGAATCTGTCCAAGGCCGGCTCGCGCAACGCCTTCTTCCTGCTCGACGAAATCGACAAGATGGCCATGGACTTCCGTGGCGATCCGGCCTCGGCGCTGCTGGAAGTGCTCGACCCTGAGCAGAACCACACCTTCGCCGATCACTATCTGGAGGTGGACTTCGACCTGTCCGAGGTCATGTTCGTCGCCACGGCTAACACGCTCAACATCCCGCCGGCGCTGCTCGACCGCATGGAAGTCATCCGCCTCTCGGGCTATACCGAGGACGAGAAGACGGCTATCGCCGAGCGTTATCTGGTGCCCAAGCAGACGCGCAACAACGGTCTCAAGAGTTCCGAGCTGGCGATTCGCGAAAATACCCTGCGCGACATCATTCGTCACTACACCCGCGAGGCTGGCGTGCGCAACCTGGAGCGCGAGATCTCCAAGCTCTGCCGCAAGGTGGTCAAGGAGATCCTGCTCAAGAAGCGCGACACGCCCACGGTCATCACGCCCAAGTCGCTGGAGAAATATCTCGGTGTGCAGCGCTATCGCTATGGTCGCGCCGACGAGCACGACCAGATCGGTCAGGTCACGGGTCTAGCCTGGACCGAAGTTGGCGGCGAGCTGCTGCGCATCGAGTCGGCGCTGGTCCCCGGCAAGGGTAAGTTCACCTACACCGGTCAGCTCGGTGATGTGATGCAGGAGTCCATCCAGGCCGCCATGACGGTGGTGCGCTCACGCGCCGACGCGCTCGGCGTACCGGCGGACTTCCACAACCAGTTCGACATCCACATCCATGTCCCCGAGGGTGCCACGCCCAAGGACGGACCAAGCGCGGGCGTGGCCATGTGCACGGCTCTGGTCTCGGCCCTGACCAAGATTCCGGTGCGCTCCACGGTCGCCATGACCGGCGAGATCACGCTGCGCGGCGAGGTGCTGCCGATCGGCGGACTCAAGGAGAAGCTGCTCGCGGCCCATCGCGGCGGGATCGAAAGTGTCATCATCCCGCTGGAGAACGAGCGCGATCTGACCGAAATCCCGAAGAACATCAAGCAGCATCTCAAAATCCATCCGGTGCGCTGGATCGACGAAGTGCTTGATCTGGCCCTGATTCGGCATCCCGCCCCCATCGAAACCAAGGTTGATGGGGAGGAGCCGGTCGTGGAAGCGGATGAGGCGCGCGAAGGCGCCGCCGAGCCGGGACGCGAGCAGGGCGCGCGGCTCCATCACTGAGTCTGGGCGCAATTGATGGTTGCCTCCCGCGCCCTCTGCGCATTAGGATGCCTGCACGATCGAGGCGCCCCGGTCCGGGGCGCATGAGCCTTTCCAGGCGATCGAAAGGCTAGACCGTATCCGCTAGCCGGGCGCGGCTCGACGCTGACCATTCAGGCATAAAAAACTGGGGATTCAAAGGGGAATTCTATGAATAAATCGGAACTCATCGAAAAAATGGCCGATGCCGCCGACATCTCTAAGGCTGCGGCTGGACGCGCCCTGGATGCCTTCACCGATTCGATTGCTGTTGCACTCAAGGAAGGAGATACTGTATCATTGATCGGGTTCGGTACCTTTTCTTTGAAAGAGCGTGCGGCCCGTACCGGTCGCAACCCGCAGACGGGCGCTACCATCGAAATCAAGGCATCGAAAACGCCTTCATTCAAGGCTGGTAAAGCACTTAAAGATGCGGTACAATAATTGCTCGCTTCACAAGGGTGCTTAGCTCAGCTGGGAGAGCATCGCCCTTACAAGGCGAGGGTCGCAGGTTCGATCCCTGCAGCACCCACCAGAATTTGGAGCGGTAGTTCAGTTGGTTAGAATACCGGCCTGTCACGCCGGGGGTCGCGGGTTCGAGCCCCGTCCGCTCCGCCAACTTTGAGTAAACGGGGTATCCATCACAGTGGATACCCCGTTTTTTTTGGATCTTTTTTGGACCCTGGATCTCCGCGAATCGCCATGCTTCAGACCATCCGTGAACGTGCCCAAGGTTGGATCGCTTGGGCCATTATCCTCCTGATCAGTATTCCCTTTGCCCTTTGGGGCATTCAGTCCTATCTGGGCGTCGGCGGCGAGCCGATCGCCGCGACCGTCAATGGGGTCGAGATCCCAGCGCGTGAGCTGGATCGACGGGTCCAGGAGACGCGCTTCGAACTGCGCGAACGCCTGGGGGCGGCCTATGACCCGGCCGCTTTCGATGACCAGCGACTCAGGTCAGAGGCGCTCGAAACCCTGATCCAGGAAGCCCTGCTCATGGACATCGTTGGGCGTCTGGGTCTGCGCGTCGCGGATCAAGAGGTCCAGATGCAGATCCTCTCCGATCCGGCCTTCGTCAGCGAAGGGCGTTTCGACAAGGATACCTATGAACGTCTGTTGCGCTTCCAGGGTCTGACCCCGGCGATGTATGAGGCGCAATTGCGCCAGAAAATGAACGCGACTCAGTTGATCCGCGCCGTCTCCAGCAGCGAGCTGGCCACGCGCGCCGAGCTGGACGCCTACAAGCGGCTCATGGGCCAGAAACGCGAAATCAGCTATCTGCGCCTGCCGCTGGCCGAACATCGCACCGAGGAGCCAATCGACGAGGCGCGTATCACGGCCTATTACGACTCCAATCGCGCGCGCTTCCAGAGTCCTGAGCAGGTCAAGCTCGAATACCTGGTGCTCGACACTGACAGCCTGTCGTCCAAGGTCGAGGTGAGTGAGGACGACCTGCGCCAGCTCTATGAGTCCGACCAGGCGCGTTTCGTCCAGCCTGAGCGGCGCGAGGTGCGTCATCTGCTGCTCAAGGTCGACGCGGACGCCGATGAGGCCACCGCGCAGTCCGTGCTCGACGAGATCCAGTCTATCCGCGCGCGCATCCAGGCTGGCGAATCGTTCGAGGAACTGGCCAAGACCCTGTCACAGGATCCGGGGAGTGCCGCTAACGGCGGATCGCTCGGCATCATCGAGTCCGGCATTATGGTTCCGGCCTTCGATCAAGCCGCTTTCGCGCTTCCGGTCGGTGAGCTGAGCGAGCCGGTGCGCACGCCTTTTGGTTATCACTTGATCGACGTCGTCCAGATTCTGCCGTCTGAGGTCAAGCCGTTCGAGGACGTGCGCGAGCAGTTGCGCGCTGAACTCGCCAAGCAGCGTGCTGAGGGGCTGTTCTATGATCTCGCTGAGCGTCTGGCCAACATCAGCTATGAGTCGCGCGACAGTCTCGACCCGGCGGCCGAGGAACTTGGGCTGACCATCCAGCGCAGTGATTGGGTGGGTCGCGATGGCAGCGGTGAAGGGCTGCTCGCGCAGCCCAAGGTACTGGCCGCCGCGTTCAGTCTGGACGTCCTGGTCGAGCGCAACAACAGCGATCTGATCGAACCCGAGCGTGACAAGCTCCAGGCCGTGGTGTTGCGCGTGGCCGAACATCGCGAGGCATCTACCAAGCCGCTGGATGAGGTGCGTGAGGAGGTCATCAGCGCCATCCGCGACGAGCAGGCGCGTTCGGCGGCCAAGGCGGCGGCTGAAACCCTGGTCGATCAGTTGCGCGAAGGGGCGGATTGGTCGGCGGTTAGCGGGGATCTGCAACCCGAGTCGCCCGGTCTGGTCGATCGTCAGACCGCCGATGTGCCGGCTGGCGTGCTGGATGCGGCCTTCAAACTGCCGGTGCCGGCTGAGGGCGCGGTCAGCGTTGGAACCGCGATCCTGGACGATGGTGATGCGGTGGTGGTGCGTCTGACCAAGGTCGAAGACGGTCAGGTCGAAGCGGACACGAAGGATGGTTTCTCGGCTGAGTCCTTCATCCTCACGCAGATCATGGGGCGTCAGGCGTATACCAACATGCTCGATGACATGAAATCGCGTGCCAAGATCGAGCGCAAGGCGTCACGAGACAGCGAAGAGGCACTATAAGTGCCATGCAACATGGCTCCCACGCCGGAGCGTGGGAGCCAGCGAAAGGCGTCGATCAGCCTAGCCCGAGGATGTTGTAGCCGGTATCGACATAGAGGATGTCGCCGGTGATGCCCGAGGCCAGATCCGAGCACAGGAAGGCCGCTGCATTGCCGACTTCCTCAATGGTGACATTGCGCCGCAGCGGAGTGCGTTCCTCGACCTTCTTGAGCATGTCGCGGAAATCCGAGATGCCGGCGGCGGCCAGGGTGCGGATCGGGCCGGCGGAGACGCCGTTCACGCGCGTGCCATGCGGCCCGAGTGAGGCGGCCAGATAGCGGACATTGGCCTCCAGGCTGGCTTTGGCGATGCCCATGACGTTGTAGTTCGGCACCGCGCGCACCGCGCCCAGATAGGTCATGGTGACCAGCGCACCGTTGCGTCCTTCCATCATTCCACGTCCAGCCTTGGCCAGTGCGGCGAAGCTGTAGGAGCTGATTTCGTGCGCGGTGTTGAAGCCCTCGCGGGTGACAGCGTCGACATAGTCGCCTTCCAGTTGCTCGCGCGGCGCAAAGGCGATCGCGTGCACGATGCCATCCAGCCCGTCCCAACGCTCACCGAGCGCCTTGAACAGGGCTTCGATATCGGCATCCTGGGCCACGTCGAGCGGCAGCGCGATATCCGACCCGCACTTGTGCGCCATGTCCTCGACGCGCGACTTAAGCTTGTCGTTCTGATACGTCAGCGCGATCTCGGCGCCCTGACGATGCATGGCCTCCGCGCAGCCCCAGGCGATCGAGCGGTTGCTCGCCACGCCGGTGATCAGAATCTTTTTGCCTTCTAGGAAACCCATGGGTGTTTTGTCTCTGTTGTAGCTTCAGTGGACGGTTGAAAAATCGTCGTGCCCGTTGACACTCGGGGCCGTGATTGCAACAGTACCGAATCTTGTCATCCGGTGAAAGGGTAGGGCGACGGTGCGCGACTGGATCGAACGATCGTGGATTGCAATACTCGGGCTGCTGGCGCTCGCGCTGACTGGTTGTAATGAGTCGGCCTGGAACGATCCCTATCCGGCGGCGGACGCGGAGGCCAACATCTATTACAGCTCCTTTGCCGAGCGTCCCAAGCATCTGGATCCGGCGCGTTCCTACAGTTCAGATGAATACGCCTTCCTGGCGCAGATCTACGAGCCGCCGCTGCAATATCACTTTCTGCTCCGCCCCTATCGCCTGGTGCCGCTTTCGGCGGCTGAGGTGCCCGAGCCGCGCTATTTCGACGCCAAGGGTAATCCGCTTCCAGAGGATGCGCCTGTCGACGCCATCGACCACAGCGATTATCTGATTCGCATCCAGCCCGGCATCCGGTTTCAGCCGCATCCGGCCTTCGCGCGCACCGATGACGGACGCTATCGCTATCATGATCTGCGCCCGTCAGATCTCTCGGGTATCAATCGTCTGGCCGACTTCGAGGCGACCGGCACGCGCGAGCTGACCGCAGAGGATTTCGCCTATCAGATCAAGCGTCTGGCTGCGCCCTGGTCGCATTCGCCGATCGCCGGATTGATGCGTGAGCATATCCGGGGCTTCGGCGAGCTGGCCGACCAGCTCGCGGGTCTGGAGTCGGCCGATGAGCTGGAGCGGGTCGCCGCCCTGCGTCAGGCGAACCTCAGTGGCGTCGAGGTGCTGGACAGCCAGACGCTGCGCATCCGTCTCGAAGGCAAGTATCCGCAGTTCCAGTACTGGCTCGCCATGCCGTTCTTCGCGCCCATGCCTTGGGAAGCCGATGTGTTCTATGCCCAGCCGGGGCTGGCTGAGCGCAATATCACGCTCGACTGGTATCCGGTCGGCACCGGCCCCTATATGTTGAGCGAGAACGACCCCAACCGGCGCCTGGTGCTGGAACGCAATCCCAACTTCCACGGCGAGTCCTATCCAAGTGAAGGGATGCCCGAGGATCAGGACTCAGGCATCCTGGCCGATGCCGGTCAGCCCATTCCCTTCATCGATCGCGCCATCTACAGCCTGGAGAAAGAGGACATCCCGCGCTGGACCAAGTTTCTCCAGGGCTATTACGACAGCTCGGGGATCTCGTCGGATGCCTTCGATCAGGCGATCCAGATCGACGCCTCGGGTGAGCCGATGCTGACCGAGGTCATGCGTGAGCGCGGCATCTCGCTGCTGACCTCGGTCGAGCCGTCCATCTACTACATGGGCTTCAACATGCTCGACCCGGTGATCGGCGGTGACTCCGAACGCGCACGTCTGCTGCGCCGGGCGATCTCGATCGCGGTCGACTTCGAGGAATTCATTTCGATCTTCGCCAACGGGCGCGGTCTGGTGGCTCAGAGTCCGCTGCCGCCCGGAATCTTCGGTCATCGCGAGGGCGAGGCGGGCATCAATCCCTTCGTCTACGAATGGCGCAATGGGCGACCCGAGCGCCGGAGTCTGGACGAGGCGCGAGTGCTGATGGAGCAGGCCGGCTATCCGAACGGCGTCGATCGCGAGACCGGACGCACGCTCAGTCTCAACTACGAAGCGGTCGCCACTGGCCCTGACGATCGCGCGCGTCTGAACTGGATCCGCAAGCAGTTCGCCAAGCTCGGCATCGAGCTGGTCATCCGCTCGACCGACTACAACCGCTTCCAGGAGAAGATCCGCAACGGTACCGGGCAGGTGTTCATGTGGGGCTGGAACGCCGACTATCCCGATCCCGAGAACTTCCTGTTCCTGCTCTATGGCCCCAATGGCAAGGTCGAGCACCAGGGCGAGAACGCCGCGAACTATGCCAACCCCGAGTTCGACCGGCTGTTCGACGCGATGAAGTACATGGAGGACGGCCCCGAGCGTCAGGCGCTCATCGACCAGTTGGTCGAGATCGCCCGGCGTGACGCGCCCTGGCTCTGGGGCTTCCATCCCAAGTCGTTCAGCCTGCATCATCGCTGGCTGCTCAATGCGCATCCCAATCAGATGGCCAACAACACACTCAAATACCGGCGTCTCGATCCGGCGCAGCGCCAGGCCGCACGACGCGATTGGAATCCGCCCATTCTCTGGCCGCTGTGGGTCGTCGGCGGCGTGCTGGTGCTGCTGGTGCTGCCGGCCTGGTGGATGGTGCGCCGCCGCGAGAGGAGTACGGCTCTGTGACCGCCTATATCGTGCGACGACTGCTGTATGCCATCCCGATCCTGATCGGGGTCAATCTCCTGACCTTCATGCTGTTTTTCGTCGTCAACTCGCCGGACGACATGGCGCGGATGCATCTGGGACAGAAGCGCGTGACCGAGGAGTCGATCCAGAGCTGGAAGGCCGAGCGCGGCTATGACCGACCGCTGCTCTACAATGCCGAGGCCGGTGGTCTGGCGAGCCTGACCGATACCATTCTGTTTCAGAAGTCGGTCAAGCTGTTCGTCTTCCAGTTCGGTTCGTCGGACGCCGGACGCGACATCGGCTACGACATCTCGCAGCGCATGTGGCCGAGTCTGGCGATCGCGGTGCCGGTGCTGCTGATCGGGCTGGCGTTCAACATCAGCTATGCGCTGTTCATCGTCTTCTTCCGCGCTACCTATGTCGATATTGGGAGCGTGGTGCTGCTGGTGGCCATGATGTCGATCTCGGGGCTGTTCTACATCATCGGCGGGCAGTTCCTGATCGGCAAGCTCTGGCATCTGGTGCCGATCTCGGGCTACGACCAGGGGCTGAATGCCTGGAAGTTCCTGATCCTGCCGGTGATCGTCGGTGTCGTCGGCGGCATCGGCGCGGGGACGCGCTGGTATCGCACCCTGTTCCTAGAGGAAATCGGGCGCGACTATGTGCGTACCGCGCGCGCCAAGGGCCTGAGCGAGCGGGTGGTGCTGTTCCGGCATGTGCTGCGCAATGCGCTGATTCCGATCCTGACCGGCGTGGTGGTGGTGCTACCGCTGTTGTTCATGGGCAGTCTGATCACCGAGTCGTTCTTTGGCATTCCGGGACTCGGCAGCTATACCATCGATGCCATCAGCAATCAGGACTTCGCCATCGTGCGCGCCATGGTCTTTCTCGGTGCCGTGCTCTATATCATCGGCCTGATCCTGACCGACATCTCCTATACCTTGGTCGACCCGCGCGTCAGATTGGAGTAGGCGTAACCGAACGGTTCGGAGTCCACCCTTGACCGTCATCGGCTAGCCAGTCAGGATTGGCGCGCGAGCTTCAAATCACCCAGCCACAGAATCCGGCCAATCTCCTGCGCTTTTTTGAAATAGCGCTCGTCTGCGGTGATCAGGACGGCATCGCGGGTCTGCAAGGCCAGGGCGTGGTACAGGGTGTCGAACAGGTGATGATTCAGCCGGATGGCGAGATCGCACGCACAGGCATAGATCAGGCTATCCTCGACGATCTGCAGATCGAGCGCCAACAGGTCGCGCAGATCCGTTTCGGCAACCTCGGGCTTCTTGCGCGCCAGGACAGCGGCGACCTCGGCGATGAAATGCGGCGGCTGGATAAACGCAACATCCAGCTCCCGACTGGCCTGAAGCAGGGCGATGGCCTGTTCGAGATGATCCTCGTCCGGCGCCGACTGAAAGAACCACTTGATGGCGACGCTGGCATCGACGACATAGCGCATCAGGGGCGTCCATCCTCGCGGGCGGTCCGTAGCTCTTCGGCACTCAAGCAGGGTGCTTGCCGACGCCGCTCGAGAATGCGATCGATTGCCTCGGCGTGACGTTGACGACGCTGAGTGCGCTCGATGGCCTCCTGCATCAACTCAGCGATGATGGCGCTTTTGTTCTGGTCCTTGAAGGTGGCGTTGAACGCCAGCTTGAGACTGTCGGGGACGCTGAAGTTGACGGTGGCCATGGCGAAATGCTCCGGTTGCATTGTTGATATTTTCAACAATAGTCTAACGCGATGCGCCGGACAAAGCAGTACGGCTACGGTGCTCACCGCTCCAGCTCCGCGCCGGGCGCTATACTGCGACGGCGGCTGGGATCGCTCCCGAATCGCCACGCCTCGCAGACCGTGGCTTGCCGCGCCCAGTCCGAGTCTGCGGTGACGGCGGAGATGCGTTGTGACACCGGATGCGTTCATAGCGAAATGGAAGGGCAACCCGCTGACCGAGCGTCAGGGAGCACAGCCCTATTTCGAGGATCTGTGCGATCTGCTCGGCGTCGACAAGCCGCGCGATTCCGAGAACTACTGCTTCGAGCACGGGGCGAAGAAGGCCGGCGGCGGTCAGGGCTGGGCGGATGTCTGGAAGCGCGGATACTTCGGCTGGGAGAACAAGAAGCCGGGGCTGGATCTGGACAACGCCTACAAGCAGTTGACCGACTACGCCGGTCATCTCGACAACCCGCCGCTGTTGGTGTTGTGCGACCGCGAGCGGATCATCATTCATACCCGACCGGATCATCGCCAAGCCGGAGCATGCTGCGGATCTCAAAAAACGCACCCTCACCAACCTCTACAACAATCCTCCCGCCTGGCTCACCAACGCCCACCGCGCTCTCGATGCCGCCGTCGCCCGCGCCTACGGCTGGGAGGACTACACGCCCGACCTTCCCGACGACACGATCTTGCAGCGCCTGCTGGCGCTCAACCTGCAACGCGCGTCCCCATAGTCCATCACCGAACGCCTGAGCGCACCGGCCGCACGGACGCAGCCCCGATCCCGAGAACCACTATGAGCACCATCACATTCGACACGCACAAATTCATCCGCACGCTGAAAGACGCCGGCATTCCTGAAAGTCAGGCGGAGGCCATCTCCGAAGCCTTCCGAGCAGCGCATATGGAAGCGGAAGTTGCCACGAAGACCGATCTGCGCGAACTCGAATACCGCCTGATCATCAAGCTCGGGGCGATGATGATGGCTGGGATCGCGACTGTCGCCGCGCTGGTGAAACTCCTTTGAAGAAGCGTCGCATCGCTGTTCCGTAGCCATCAGCGCTACGGGTGGCACCACGCGAGACGGCGTCAGGTGTTGAACTGGCTCCGATACTCCTGAAGATCGAGCAGGTTGTCCTGTTCCCAGGAGCCTTCCGCCTGGCAGCGGCGCATCGGCGGCGTGCATGGCCTGGATCTGCTCAGGGGTCAGTTCGGTGATGTGCGCGCCCAGGTAACGGCGTTCACTGTTGATCAGCGGCGCTTCGCCATCACCGGGGACTTGACAGGTAGACGTTTTCCAACCCGTATTGATAGCTCGCCAAAACTTGCGCGTAGGTCGTCATCGGCGTTCAAGGTGTCCTCAACTCGGCGCGGATCGTTTCCCGGACCACATCCGCTAGTACTTGGCCTTGGGCGACTTGGCGCAGAGCCTCATTCATCAAGGTCTGGTAGTTGCCGCCTGTCATCTCCGCGCGGGCTTTGAATATGGCCAGAATGTCGTTGTCGACGCGGATCGTGATCCGCGACTTGCCGCCGTGCGCGGCCTGAAGTTGCGCTAGGGCCGGGACATCGGAGACGGATTTCGCGTTCTCGAAGTCCAGATCCGCGTAACGGTTATACTCAGGGTCTGAATTGGCGTTCATAGCACCGACGTTGAGGTTGATTGGCTTTCCAGGATGAAATCAGACGGATGCGCTCACCGCGCAGTGTCCACATCACAATCAAGATCCGTCCCCGCGCGCCCATCTCCAGCGTCACGAAGCGCGGTTCGCCTTCGGCGTGCGGATCGTCGCGCGTCAGGGCATAAGGGTCGAGCAACGCGGCCTGCGCCTCGGCAAAGGTTACGCCGTCGTGGTTGAGCGGGTTCGCCGCCGCTTTCTCGGGGTCGAATTCGATCTCCATGCGCCGATAGTATGCACAAACGCATGTACTCACAAGTGCGCTTGACGCCCGCCGTCGCCGCCACCGCTGCCGTCATTTATACTGGAGACGCCACAGTGCTTGAGCAGGCGGATTCCGATCACGAATGAATCCCCTGCGGGCCTTGCGAAAGGCACTCGCTGGGCGGCACTATGCCAGACAATGTCTTCGCCGGATAAAAGTCTCCATGCCGTTGATCCCCGTCGTCCTCTGGACCGATGCCCTGGTCTTTCTGCTGCTGGCCGTAACGGCACTGTTCGCCGTCTGGGCGGCACGTCATGAGCATCTGCGCGCACCCTGGCGTCGGGTGGTGCGCTCGCGCATCGGGGTCGCGACCCTGGTAGTGCTCTCGGCCTATGCCGTGGTCGGCCTGCTGGATACCCTGCACTTCAAGCTCAAACTCGACCAAACGGACGAGTCGGGCGAGGTGCGTTATGCGCCCGAGGTGCTGAGTCTGCTCGATCTGGCGCTGAGCGGACTGCGCGAGCGGCAGGAGAAGACCTATTCGGCCCCCTTCGCCACCCATCTCCAGGCCAAGGAAGCGCTCGATCAACCCGACGGTACGGTGATCCGCGACTATCCGCGCCTGCAACATGGTGGCGCCCATCTGGCCGATCCCGAGCACGACCGTGCCTGGGACATTGCCTGGCGTTCGCTGATCGGACTGATCGAGGGCTTGATCCTTTGGGCACTGTTCACCGCCGGTCTCATCGGGTGGCTGGCGCGTCGTCACAAGCAGCCCTTCAGCGCGGTTCGCGACCGTATCCTCCGGGGTCAGACCCAGATTCCCTGGCGTACCGCGCTCGGCACTCTGGCGCTAGTGTTGATTCTGACCTGCGTCGTCGGCACGCTGGCGCTCAAGTACCATGTGCTCGGCACCGACAAGGTCGGCGAGGATGTGCTCTATCAGGCGCTGAAAAGCATCCGCACCGGACTCCTGATCGGTACCCTGACCACGCTCATCATGCTCCCGGCCGCCATCCTGCTCGGCATCATGGCCGGCTATTTCCGCGGCTGGGTCGACGATGTCATCCAGTATCTCTACACCACGCTCAACTCGATTCCAGGCGTGCTCCTGATCGCGGCCACCATCCTCATGCTCCAGGTCTACATGAGCAACCACGCCGATGAGTTCGCCAGTCTGGTCGAGCGCGCCGATCTGCGCCTGCTGTTTCTCTGCTTGATCCTGGGCGTGACCAGTTGGACCGGACTCTGCCGTCTGCTGCGCGGCGAGGCGCTCAAGCTGCGCGAGATCGACTATGTCCAGGCTGCGCAGGCGCTCGGCGTGGGTCACTTCACCGTCATCGCCCGCCACATCCTGCCCAATGTCATGCACATCGTGCTCATCACCCTGGTGCTCGACTTCAGCGGACTGGTGCTAGCCGAGGCGGTGCTGTCCTATGTCAACATCGGCGTCGATCCGACCATGAATTCCTGGGGCAACATGATCAACAGTGCGCGACTGGAACTGGCGCGCGATCCGATCGTCTGGTGGTCGCTGGCGGCGGCGTTTCTGTTTATGTTTACCCTGGTGCTGGCGGCGAATCTGTTCGCCGATGTGGTCCGGGATGCTTTCGATCCGCGCTTGAGAGGGGTTTGAGCCGATGACCAAGCCGCTCTTGCAAATCACGGGACTGACGACCGAACTGGGTGATCCGGCCCAACCCGCGCGCGTGGTCGATGGCCTGACGCTCGACATCCGTAGCGGCGAAACCTTCGCCCTGCTCGGCGAGTCGGGCTGCGGCAAGTCGATGACCGCCCTGTCGCTGATGCGTCTGCTGCCGCCGTCCGGGCGGATCACCGCCGGTTCGGTGCAGCTCGGCGGAACCGAACTCCTGAGTCTGACCGAAGCCGAGATGCGTCAGGTGCGCGGCGGCCAGATGGCGATGATCTTCCAGGAGCCGCAGACCTCGCTCAATCCGGTGCTGACCGTCGGCACCCAGATCGGCGAGGCGGTGCGGCTGCATCAGGGCGACGCGCGCCAACGGCTCGGGGCCGAACGCGCCCTCGAACTGCTGCGTGCCGTCGGCATCCCCGACCCCGAGCAGCGGCTGAACGAGTATCCGCACCAGCTCTCGGGCGGCATGAAGCAGCGCGTCATGATCGCCATGGCCCTGGCCGGCAATCCGCGGCTCCTGATCGCCGACGAGCCGACCACAGCGCTCGATGTCACCATCCAGGCCCAGGTGCTGCGCTTGCTGAAGGCGGTGCAGTCCGAGAACGGGCTGGCGGTGCTGCTGATCACACATGACCTGGGCGTGGTCGCTGAGACCGCCGAACGGCTGGCCGTGATGTACGCCGGTCAGATCGTCGAGACCGCGCCCGTGGCCGAGTTCTTCGTCCAGCCGCTGCACCCTTACAGTCGTCATCTGCTGGAAAGTCTACCGGAGGCCAGCAAGCGCCACGGGCGTTTGGCCGTGATTGCCGGGCGCGTGCCGTCCCTGGATCAGGTCTTTCAGGGCTGCCGCTTCGTCGATCGCTGTCCGGCAGCTATCGCGCGTTGTCGTCTGGAGGTTCCGGAATGGCGGATGCTCGATGAGGGGAGGGGGGTACGCTGTCATCTCGCTGAGTCGGTTGGTGTTGAAGTGCCGGATCGACCCGCAGTGCCAGTCGTCATTGCGGCGGCCCATGTCGCCAGCGACGAGAGCGCAAGCGAAACCGCGCAAGTGCCGCTTCTGACCATGCGCGGTCTCCAGGTCCATTTTCCCATCCATCAGGGCGTGCTGCGCCGCGTCGTTGGCTATGTCCGCGCGGTCGACGGCATCTCGCTCGATCTCTATGCCGGACGCACGCTGGCTCTGGTCGGCGAGTCCGGCTGCGGTAAAACCACGGCGGGTAAGGGTCTGCTGCAACTCGTGCCCCCGACCGGCGGCTCGGTGCGCTATCGCGGCCAGGAACTCATCGGTCTGAGTCATCGGCGCCTGCGCCCATTCCGCAAGGACTTGCAGATCGTCTTCCAGGATCCCTTCGCTTCGATGAACCCGCGCATGCTGGTCGGCGACATCATCGGCGAGGGACTCCAGGCATTGAAAATCGCACCCAAGCGGGCCGAGCGAATGCGCCGGGTGGCCGAGCTGCTGGAGCTGGTCGGCCTGGATCCCGAATCGGCCAGCCGCTATCCGCACGAGTTCTCGGGCGGACAGCGCCAGCGTCTCTGTATCGCCCGCGCTCTGGCCGTCGAACCCCGGATCATCATCTGTGATGAACCGACCAGTGCGCTCGACGTCTCGGTCCAGGCCCAGATCCTCAATCTACTCAAAGATCTCCAGGAGCGGCTCGGGTTAGCCTATCTCTTCATCACCCACGATCTTTCGGTCGTGTCCTATCTGGCGCACGAGGTCGCGGTGATGTATCTGGGGCGGGTGGTCGAGCACGGCCAGGTCGACGAAATCCTCGACGATCCGCGGCATCCCTACACGCGCGCGCTGCTGTCAGCCGTGCCCGTGGTCGATCCCGAGCGTCGTCGCCGGATCATCCAGCTTGAGGGTGATATGCCCTCGCCGCGCCATCCGCCCTCGGGCTGTCACTTCCATCCGCGTTGTCCTGAGGCGATCGAGGTCTGCCGGCATCACTATCCGGTCGAGACCCGACTGGGTTCCACGCGGCGAGTGTGCTGTCATTGTGTCGATGTTGGAGCCTCAGCGCGGACGGCTGATAGCAAAGATCGCGCGTAATCGTCGTCGCTCAGCGGCGACCGGTGCATAAAAAGAACGTCTGAATGCTGAGCAGCCGACGTGGTTTCTGAGTGCGCGAGAGACGTCCGACGCTGTTTTTTCGGCTTGCGCTTTCGTCTCGGTCGACGTATGTTTCGGAGCATGTGCGTGGCGTCCGTTGCCAAGTTCCATGCGCCGGGAGGCGTGCGGGTCGTCGGGCGTCGTTTCGTAGGCTCCAGGATCAAGGCCGGCGCGGGATGAAAAAAGTCAAAAAGATACTCTGCATCCATCCGGAGCCAGTTGAGCTGCGCGTCAGCGCACTCTTGAATCGTAAGGGACTCGTCGTCGACCTGACCGAGGCCGACACGCCCATGTCGCTCGAATCCGCGCTTCAAAATCCCGCGTGGTGGGATCTCATCCTCTGTGATGAGCAGGCGTTCACGACCCTCGATCTTGCCGCGCGGCTTGCCGGACACGCCGACCGACTCGATGCCTCGCTGATCCTGTTCAAGTCCCCCGAAAGTTCCCTGACTCCAGCCAAGGGATTCGCGCTCGGCGCGGCGGACGTGCTGATCCGGGGCGATATCGATCATCTCCTCATGGTCTGCGAGCGCGAACTCCGGGCGTGTCAGGCCCGCAAGCAATTACGTGGCTTGCGTCACTCCGCCCTGCCACCGGACGCCAATGACCGGCGCCCAGTCGTTCTGGCGACCATCAGCGATCTGTCCAGTTATCTCCATCGCGATGCGTCTCATGATGAACACGATGAGTCGCTCGACGCGGCCCGCGTCAGATCACTGATCAAGGATGGCGGTCTGGTGCTCGAATACCAGCCGATCGTCTCCTTCAGGGCCGATCAGAAACATCGCAATATGTTCGAGACGCTGGTGCGACTCAGGGACGAGCAGGGGCGCATTCTCCTGCCGGGCGCCTTTCTGCCGCTCGTCGCCGAGGCCGGATGGATGGGCCGGATCGATCATTGGATCGTGCTGCGATCATTGGTTTTATTGCAGCGTATGCAAAGCGGTGGCGCACGCGACACGACCCTGTTTTTGAATCTGGCTAACCAGACGCTCCTGTCGGGCGACATCCTGGAGGCGATCGGCACCGCTGTCGCCCAGGCCGATCTAGCGCCTGGCTCGATCATATTCGAAGTATGCCGCTCGGTGTTCGACGAAGCGCCGGATGGCCTGGAGCGCTTGCTCGGTCTGCTGGCCGAGAAACGTCATGGGTTGCTGGTCGAGGATCTCAGGCTTGATGACGTCGCCTTCATCGAGACCCATGGCGCTATTCTCACGCACGTCAAACTGTCGCGCGAGATCATGCATGGCCTTGTCGATGGCGCCGCCTCGCAGACGGCCCTGGAGAGGTTCGTGCGTGCCGCGCATAAGCAGAATGTTCGTGTCATCGCGCTCGCTGTCGATGGCGACGAACTTATGCCCATGCTCCATGCGGCCGGAATCGATGCCATTCAAGGCAACTTCATGAGCGTGCCCCATCAAGGACTCATGTATCCGGGTATCACAATCGTTGAGTCGAATCATCGGTCTTTCTGATGCGAATCAGAGATCGATCTTTGCGCGTACGAATTCTAGGGTATAATCGCGCCCCAACACGAATAAGCAATGAACGCGTCGAAGTGCGAACACTGGATCAACTGACAGCGTCTGAGTCGTCGACCGGATTTCGAATTCAATGAAATACTCATCCTCGACTCGTTAATACCCGATTTCATGACCCCGTTATGACCGCTTGATCCCCGCATCGACCGCCATGAATGGCTTCCCCCGCTTGATTTGCATCACTTCACCGATATCCGTGTCACCGCATCGTTCTGACGGCCCGTCGAGCTTGGCGCCGGGCCAGTCCTCGAAGATGTCGGGTGTGAGCATGGCCGCGCTGGAGTGTCGCGTTCTCAGGCATGAATCCCGGTTTGCGGCTCGATTCGCCGGAGTCGACGCAGGTGTCACATAATATCGAGCGATATCCTGTTGGTGAACGATCGAGAGTACAGCATGAACATCCGGATGATGTGCGAGCATCGTCCGATGAAAGATTCCGCTCCAACGCGAGTGGTCGTGACACCGTCTTCAAGGTGAAGACGGGTCATTCAATACCAACCATGGTTGGTGCGTTTTTATCGATGAGGTTGTTATGGCAGGCGAACTGATTTCTGGAACGGTCAAGTGGTTCAATGACGAAAAGGGCTATGGTTTCATCGAGCGCGAAGGCGGCAAGGATGTCTTCGTGCATTACAGCGCGATCAATGGCGGCGGTCGCAAGACCCTGGCCGAGGGTCAGCAGGTGACCATGGAAGTCACCCAGGGCCCCAAGGGCCCACAGGCCGAGAACGTGACGCCGAACTAACACGTCACCCGGACTGAGAGACCACTCGCCGAGCCGTCGTCTCACCAGGGACGGCTCGGCGACCGGCCGCCTTTCGCTGGATTCGCGCCCCCGATTTCTGGGAAATCGCGCGAAAAATCTCCCGTAACGCTATAATGCGCTGGAACATTTGGAGAAGCGCATGGGACAAGCAACACGCTACGGGCAATTGACGTTCACCGATCAGGTCGAGCGCGCGCTGCGCGAGGGGAGTCTATGGATTCTCATGTGCGCCTCACTCTACCTGGCACTGTCACTGATCAGTTATTCGCCTCACGACCCCGGTTGGTCCTACATCGGCAATGACATGCAGGTGACCAACGCCGGTGGGCGTACAGGTGCCTGGTTCGCCGACGCAGCACTCTATCTCTTTGGCTACTTCGCCTATCTGCTGCCCTTCATGATCGCCTGGAGTGCCTGGCTGCTCTTTCGTGGTCGTGGCGAGGACACCGAGACCAAAACCTGGTTGCTCTCACTGCGCTGGATCGGGTTCCTGGTCACCATGGCCGCCGGCTGCGGGTTCGCCTCGGTCAATCTGGCGGTGCAGGGCGACTATCTACCCAATGGCGCCGGCGGTGGGATCGGCCTGCTGGTCAGCGGGCGAATGCTCGAAGCCTTCGGCGCCATGGGCGCCAACCTGTTGCTGCTCGGGGCGCTCTTCGTCAGCTTGACGCTCTTCTTCGGCATCTCCTGGCTCAAGTTGATCGACCTGACCGGGGCGGTCGTGCTTCATGGCGCTGAACTCGGCTGGCAGCGCCTGAGCCAGTTGCGACCCGGTCGTATCTTGCATCACTCATCCGGGTCACCCTTGACGGGCACGCGCCAGCCCCCCCGTGATCTGCCGCAGGCACTCAGTCTGATCGACCCGGACGCTGCGCTGTCGATGCTGGACGAGGCACCACGTCGCGTGCGGACGCGACGTCCACCAAAACACCTGCCGCCCGAGGTTCAGGCGCTGTTGACTGATCCGGCGGCCGAGGACTCCGATGATCTGCCGGCTGCCAGACCCAGGGCGGAAGATCGCCGCCCGCCTGAAACGCGCCGCGAACATCCAGCCGTTCAGCGTGAAATCAGTAAGGCCGCGCCGCTACCGATGCCGGTCGAACCCGAGCCGCCGGTCAGGCGTGCTCCCGAGGAGAAGCGCGGCTTTTTTCAGAAGCTGGCGCGTGTCAGTGGCGCCTCCAGCGTGTCCAGCGACGGCGTCAAGCCGCGTCCACCGTTGAATCTACTCGATGCCCCACGCAAAAGCGGCTTCGGCTATTCCGAAGAGCAGATCGAGGAACTCTCGCGTCAGGTCGAGGCCAATCTGGCGCATTTCGGGGTCGATGTGCAGGTGGTCGCCGTCTATCCCGGCCCGGTAGTCACCTTGTTCGAACTGCAACTGGCACCCGGCATCAAGGCGAGCAAGATCACGGGGCTGGCGCGCGATCTGGCGCGAGCGCTGACAGTCGTCAGTGTGCGCGTGGTCGAGATCATTCCCGGCAAATCGGTCATCGGCATCGAGATCCCCAACCGAGAGCGCGAGACGGTGTTCCTGCGCGAGATCTTCGACTCGCCCTCTTATCAGGACGCCAGCTCGCCGCTCACCATCGGTCTGGGCACCAACATCTCCGGTCTGCCGGTGGTCGCGGATCTGGCGCGCATGCCACACGCGCTGATCGCCGGCACCACAGGCTCGGGCAAGTCAGTGGCGATCAACGCCATGATCCTGAGCCTGCTCTACAAGTCCGGACCCGAAGACGTGCGGCTGATCATGGTCGACCCCAAGATGCTCGAACTCTCAGTCTACGAGGGCATCCCGCATCTGCTGACGCCGGTCGTCACCGATATGAAGGAAGCGGCCAATGCGCTGCGCTGGTGTGTCGGCGAGATGGAGCGGCGTTATCGGCTCATGGCCAAGCTCGGGGTGCGCAACATCGGCGGCTACAACCGTCAGGTCGCCGAGGCCGAGGCGGCCGGTACGCCGATCCCGGACCCGACCATCAAGCCCGAGGATCTGCTGGCCTATGGTGGCGAGGTGCCGAATCTTCAGCATCTGCCCTATATCGTCGTCATCATCGACGAGCTGGCCGACATGATGATGGTGGTCGGCAAGAAGGTCGAGGAGCTCATCGCCCGTCTGGCGCAGAAAGCGCGCGCCTCCGGTATCCATCTGCTGCTTGCGACCCAGCGGCCCTCGGTCGACGTGCTCACCGGACTCATCAAGGCCAACATCCCGACGCGCGTCGCGTTCCAGGTCTCCTCGCGCATCGACTCGCGCACCATCCTCGATCAGATGGGTGCCGAGCAGTTGCTTGGTCACGGTGACATGCTCTATCTGCCGCCCGGCGGCAATATTCCGCATCGCGTGCATGGTGCCTTCGTCGATGACCACGAGGTCCATCGCGTGGTCGAGTTCCTCAAGGAGCAGTACGGCGAACCGAGCTATATCCACGATGTGTTGCGTGAGCCGACCGAGCTGCTGCCCGGTATCGATCCTGAACCGCGCGGCGGCGACACCGAAGACAATGATCCATTGTTCGACGAGGCTGTGCAGTTCGTGGTCGACAGCCGTCGTGCTTCGATCTCGGGCGTGCAGCGCAAACTCAAGATTGGCTACAACCGCGCCGCGCGCATGGTCGAGGAGATGGAGCGCATCGGCATCGTCGGTCCGGCTGAGACCAATGGTAATCGCGAAGTCCTTGCGCCGCCGCCGCTGAACGACGACTGAGCGGGAGCCGGATCTTTGCGCCTTACGCCCGGTCTAATCGGCTTCCAAATCACATCCAGGTATTTCGATCCATGCCGTCTCCGTCTCGCTCCGACTTCGGGCGTCCGCGCGCCCTTCATTGGCTGATCCTGGCGCTGTTTGCGCTCTGTTGCTCAGGTGGCGTCTTCGCCGCCGAGGGTGCACAGCGGGTCGACGACTATCTCAACGGTCTGAACAGTCTCAAAGCCGATTTCGAGCAATTCACCTTCAACGCCGAGCGCACGCAGATGATGGAGACGCGCGGCACCCTCTATCTCCAGCGCCCAGGCCGTTTTCGTTGGGAATATGCCGGCCCCAACCCGCAGATCATCATTGCCGACGGTAATCGGGTCTATCTGCACGACGTCGAACTGAAACAGGTCTCACATCAGAGTCAGGCCAAGGCCTTGCGCGGCACGCCAGCACTGCTGCTGTCCAATGCTGAGCCGATCGAGCACCATTTTGAGGTGCGCCCGATCGAGAGTACCGATGGGCGCGACTGGGTGGAATTGATTCCGAAGGACGCCGAAACTGACGTGGTGCGTATCGAGCTGGGCTTCGGCAAGGACACGCTCGATAGCCTCATCATGGAGGACAGCTTCGGTCAGGAGACCCGGCTCAACTTCACGGGCGCGCAACGCAACGTTCAGCTCAAGCCGGAGCTGTTCAAGATCGATCAGCGCGCCGTCGACGACTTCCTGCCCTTCGATTGACGCGCCGGACGCTCCCTATTTTTCGCGCGGATAGGGCCAGGCCATGACGCCGCCTTCCAGCACCTTGACGTTGCGCCAGCCGTGCGCCTGGAGGATGGCAGCGCCCTCGTAGCCGCGCAGTGAGATCTTGCAGTAGAGGATGATCTCGCGGTCTTTGTCTTCGGGCAGTTCGTTCAGTCGCCCGCGCAGCGCGCCGAGCGGGATCAGGGTCTCGCCGATGCCAAGCCGCATCTCCTCGAACTCCTGGGGGCCACGGGTGTCGATGATGGTGCAGTCGGCGCCCGAGTCGACGCGCTGCTTGACCTCGGCGGCCGAGAGACCGTGCAGGCGTCCATGCAGCTTGTTCTCCAGCACATGGGCCGAGACGATGACATGGTCGAGCGCGAGCGAGTAGGGCGGGGCATAGGGCAGATCGGCGTTGCCCAGATCCTCGACCGTCAGACCGCCGCGAATGGCCATGGCCACGGTGGCAACGCGCTTGCTGGCATCTCCTGGACCGATGCACTGGAAGCCGAGCACCCGACCGCTGGCCCGCTCGGCAATCATCATGCTGATCAGGAGCTTGCCCTGCATGTAGCCGGGGATGTCGAGTCCGGAGACAGTCGCCGTTTCGATGTCGAAGCCAAGCGCGCGTGCCTGCCGGGCGCTCAGACCCGTGATGCCGACCGTGTAGTCGAAGATCTTGCAGATGCCGGTATGGGTGACGCCGGGGAACCGGGCGCTGTTGGGTTCGATCAGGTTCTGGCCGATGACCCGGCCCTGAAGGTTGGCGATGTCGCCATAGGGGGCGCGCACCTTGTGGCCAGTGATGAGCGAGGTACATTCCACGCAGTCGCCGGCGGCATAGATGTCGGGGTCGGAGGTCTGCATGTAGTCATCGACCGCGATGCCGCCCTGTTCGCCGATCGTCAGTCCAGCCGCCTGAGCCAGCGTGATGTTCGGGCGCACGCCGACGGCGACCACGGCCAGCTCGCACGGTAGTTCAGTACCATTGTCGAGTTTGACGGCGGCCAGCCGTCCCTGTTCGCCGAGGAAGGCTGCCACGCCGTTGCCGGTAATGATGTCGGCGCCATTGGCCCGGACATGGTTGGCAACCAGATGCGCCATATCCGGATCGAGGAAGGGCAGAATCGAATCGGTCTTCTCGATCACCGTGGTCTGGATGCCGGCCAGATGCAGGGCCTCGCAGACCTCGAAGCCGATCAGACCGCCGCCGACCACCACCGCGCGGCGCACCTGTCTTTGATCGCGGATGGCGCGCAGCGAATCGGCATCACCGAGCGAATGCAGTGTATGGATGCCGGCCAGCTCGGTTCCCGGCACCGGCGGAAACAGCGGCGTGGCGCCGGTGGCGATCACTAATCGATCATAGGGGATGACGCGCGTCTCGCCGCTGGGCAGATGGCGGCAGCTGACCGTCTTGGCCGTGCGGTCGATGGCCAGCGCCTCGGTCAGGACCATGGCTTCGATGCGTTTGGCCTTCTCGAAAAAGTTCGGGTCGCGCACGATCCCGGCCGGGGTACAGATGAGCTGGTTGCGATCGTCGAAGACGCCGCCGATGTAATAGGGATAGCCGCAGGAGGCCATCGACAGATCCGGGTCTTTCTGGATCAGGGTGATGGACGCCTGTTCGTCGAGGCGGCGTGCTCGCGCGGCGGCCTTGGGGCCGGCCGCCGAGCCACCGATGACGACGATTTTGAGCGGAGATGATGACATGGCGGAATCCTTGAGTGTGATCGGCTAAAATCTAGAGTTTAGGTCAGGTAATTCAGTGTGCCTCAAACCTGTTAAAACTGATTTGAAGATTCTCAAATCGGTTCTCAGGTGACGCCCGTCAACCATCCATCGAAATACGAGTCAAGACCATCATGCCCATCGAACTGCTCTGGCTGCTCCCGCCCTGGGCGCTCGCCTTCGTCTTTCTGGGGCGGATGCGCCGCTGTCCGCCGCTGCCTGAGCGGCTTGATGACCGGCGCGTCTCGGTCATCATCCCAGCGCGTAACGAGGAGGCGCGTCTGCCGCCGCTGCTGGCTTCGCTGCGCATTCAGGATCACCCCGATTTCGAGGTCATTCTGGTCGATGACAACTCCAGCGACCGCACCGCCGAGCTGGGACGTGCAGCCGGTGTCACGACCCTGAGTCTGACCGAGCCGGAGCCAGGCTGGATCGGCAAGCCGCATGCCTGCTGGGCCGGAGCCTGCGCGGCCAGTGGCGAGCGGCTGATCTTCCTTGATGCTGATACCGAACTCGAACCCGGTGGTCTGCGGCGCATCGTCGCCACCCAGGCGCGCTACGGCGGTCTAGTCTCGATCCAGCCGTATCATCGGATGCGCCGCGTCTATGAACGGCTCTCGGCCAGCTTCTCGCTGATCATGATGGGCGGTATCCGCTCGTTTACGCTGCTGGGCGATCGGCTGGAACCCAATGGTGCCTTCGGGCCGTGCATGGTCTGTTCGCGCGAGGACTATTTCCGCACCGGCGGCCATCGTCTGGTGCGCGAGGAAATCATCGACGACGTGGCACTGGCGCGCGAAATGGGCCGGCGCGGCGTGCCGACGCACAATTTCATCGGCGAGGGCGTCATCGCTTTTCGCATGTATCCGGGCGGACTGCGCGATCTGGCCGACGGCTGGACCAAGAACTTCGCGCGCGGGGCCATGACCACCGACCTCGTGATGCTGGTTCTGATCAGCGTCTGGATCGCCGCTGGCATGGCCGCCTTCGATGCCTTCATCGACTGGCCGCACGAGGGCTGGACCAATTGGACGGTGGCCGGAGGCATCGCCTATGGCGCCTATGTGCTCCAGATTCACTGGCTGCTGCGGCGGCTGGGTAATTTCGGCTGGCTCACGGCGTTGAGCTATCCGGTCTCGCTGCTGTTCTTCATGGCGATCTTCACCCGCTCGCTCTATCTCACTCTGGTGCGTAACAGTGTGCGCTGGAAGGGCCGTTCGATTCCGGTTCGCGCGACGGGTTGAAGATGAGCGTCAGTGCTATTCTTGAGACGGTTCCGGAGGCCGCGCTCCGCGAGCTGTCCGCGCCGCCTGTGCATGGCGGACGACTGCGCGAGGCGGCCAAGCGCTTCGGGCGTCCGCTGGAAGCGTGGATCGATCTGTCGACCGGCATCAATCCTAACGCTTGGCCGGTGCCGGCGGTGCCGCCGAGCGTCTGGGCGCGTCTGCCCGAGGACGACGATGGGCTGGAGGTCGCCGCCGAACGCTACTATGCCGCTTCGGGCGCGCTGCCGCTCGCCGGTTCACAGGCCGCGATCCAGCTTCTGCCGACCCTGCGTCCGCCCGGTCGGGTCGGAATTCCCGAGGTCGGCTATCGCGAACATGCGCATGCCTGGCATCGCGCCGGGCATCGCGTGATCAGTCTGCCCGACGGCGATCCGGGCGACTGGCTCGACGACGGCCCGGAGCACGAGCGGCTCGATGTCTTGGTGGTTATCAATCCCAACAATCCGACTGGACGGCGCTGGCCGGTGGCGACCCTGCTCGACTGGCACGCGCGTCTGGCCGCGCGCGGCGGCTGGCTGGTGGTCGATGAAGCCTTCATGGACGTCACCCCCGCCGGCAGTCTGCTGCCGCATGTGGGACGGCCGGGTCTTGTCGTGCTGCGTTCGCTCGGTAAGTTCTTCGGGCTGGCGGGGGCGCGGGTCGGGTTCCTGTTCGCCGAGCCTGAATTGCGTGAGCGGGCCGCGCGCGCGTTCGGTCCCTGGACCCTGAGCGGCCCCTCGCGCTGGATCGCGCGGCTGGCGCTGGAGGATCGGGCGTGGCAGTCAGCCACACGCGCCGCGTTGCCGCTGGCTTCTGACCGACTCGCCAAACTTCTGAGCCGTCATGGTTTATCTCCGGCGGGCGGAACCGCGCTCTTTCAATGGGTGCTGACCCCAAGGGCTGAGCAGATCCAAACCGCGTTGTGCGCACAGGGAATTCTCACGCGGCGTTTCGATCATCCATCCAGTCTGCGGTTTGGTCTGCCGGAGTGCGAAGCCGAATGGGAACGTTTGGAGCAGGCGCTCGGGGCACTGGACAGGCGTTGATGGGATTGCCCGAATGGCTGACGATTTCGGTCGCTGAATCTGGTCGTGGGCGTGGATCGAAGGGGCAGGGGCGAATTGGAGGTCTCTGTTTCATCGCCGATCCCATCCTGGCCGAACGCTTGCGGCGCACGTCGACGGCGATATTCGACCTGGACGCCTGGGCGCTCGTGGATCGCGGCGAGTTCGTCGATCCGGGCAGCCTGACTCCCTTTGCATCGCACGCAGACGAGCCGCTGGACCGCCATCGTCTCGATGTGGCCTTGAGCCGAGGACGGCATGCCGCCGAGCGGGCGAAGCTCGCAGGTTGTCAGACGCTGATATGCCTGGGTATCGCCGATGACGACGGACTGAATGACTGGTTTCGGCTCGACACCGCCAAACCGCCGTGCCGGACCACGGCCGCGTCCGACTATCCCCGATGCAACCGGCACGACAGCGCGTCTTCCGGCCAAGCCGCCTATGCCAGATTGCGCCAAATCGCCCGTTTCGAGATTGCCGCGCTCACCGGCGCACTGATCGCCAGCGCCCAGATGGGACTCCAGGCGTATCCGCGCGGCTATCTGGCCTGGGTCGCCGCCCGGATCGCGCTCGAACTCAATCCGGGGGTCGGTGACTGGCTCGTCGACTCAAGGAGCGCGACGCCCCAGGTGTCGAGGATCGAACCGACCTGTTCGATCACCGCTGGAATCGCCGCCGTGACGGGTGAGGACAGGTCGAGCGTCAGTTCCAGGCATTCAGGCACGATGCCGACGAGGACGATCTCGGTCGGGCCATAGTCGAGCAATTGGACCAGCGCCAGCAGATCAGACACACCCAGATGATGCACCGAAAGCTTGTGATTAAGCACGCTGCGGATGTCGGCATCGCGAAAGACGGCGATATGCCCCGGCGGTGCGTCGAGCGCAATGGCATCGATCATCAGAATCCGCCGATGGTCGGCGAACAGCGGCAATAGATCCAGCCCCGAAGTCCCGCCGTCGACGAGCGTGATGGCCGGCTCGAAGCTGTAGTCGCATTCGAGCCGGCGCAGGACATGGACGCCCACGCCCTCATCACCGAGCAGCAGATTGCCCAATCCGATCAGCAGGATGTCTGCGCCTGGATCGTCGTTCGCGTCCAATTCAGATTCCACTGTCGATTCCAACTCTCAGAGCGCCCGCACCCGCACGATGTCCCGGCGTTCGTTGTCGTGCAGATGCACCGCGCATGCCAAACAGGGATCGAATGAATGGACGGTTCGCAACACTTCTAACGGGCGCTCCTCCTCCAGGATCGGATTGTCGAGCAACGAGGCTTCATAGGGTCCGAGCGCATCGTTCTGATTACGCGGCCCGGCGTTCCAGGTCGAGGGCACCACGGCCTGATAGTTCTTGATCTTGCCGTTCTCGATCACGATCCAATGCGAGAGCACTCCGCGCGGCGCTTCGTGGAAGCCGAATCCCATCTGCTCACCCTTGGGGAAGACCGGCGCGTTGAAGCTGGTGTAGTCGCCGCGCGCGATATTGCCGACAAGCGCCTCATAGTTCTCGACCAGTTGGTCATAGAGCACCTGAGTACGGATGCAGCGCGCCAGATGACGTCCGAGCGAGGAGTGCAGGGCGCTCATCGGCACCTCGGTCCCGGCGATGGCCCCGATCCGCGCGATGGCGTCGTTCAGATAGCCGATGGTCCCCTGATGTCCCGCCGCCACCATCGCCAGCACATTGGCCAGCGGGCCGACCTGAGCCGGTTCGTCGAGGAAGGTCGGCGACTTGACCCAGGAATAGGCCGCGTCTTCCTGGAAATCGGTGTAATCGGGCACGGTCTCGCCCTGATACGGCGAGCGCGTCCAGTCGCCCTGATACCAACTGTGCTTGATGCTCTCCTTGACGTGCTGCTCGAAGAAGGGATCGCCGAAATGCTCGACCGACTGGAAGCGCGCCAGATCGCCCGCCGGGATATAGCCGCCCGGCATCGCGAAGTCCGTCCCCTTGGTGTCGCGCGGAAAGTCCGGCACTGACAGATAGTTAGTCACCCCAGCCCCATAGGGCAGCCAGTCGGCATAGAGCGCGGCGATCGCGATCACATCGGGCAGATAGACCTGACGCACGAAGGCGCCCAGCTCGTCGATCAGGGTGCGGACATAGGCCAGGCGCTCCAGATTGAGCGTCGATTGATCGTCGGGATTGATGGCATTGGCCACGCCGCCGACGGCCAGATTCTGGATATGCGGGGTTTTGGAACCGAGAATGGCCGTGATCTGGTTGGACTTGCGCTGATAGTCCATGGCTTCCAGATAGTGCGCGACCGCCATCAGATTGGCCTCGGGCGGCAGCTTCATGGCCGGATGACCCCAGTAGCCGTGCGCAAAGATGCCAAGCTGGCCGCTTTCGACGAAACGTTTTACCCGCGCCTGAACCTCGGCGAAATGACGCGCGTTGTTGTTTGGCCAGTCCGAGAGGCTCTGGGCCAGGGTCGCAGTGGCCTGCGGATCGGCCTGGAGCGCCGAGACCACGTCTACCCAGTCGAGCGCCGACAGATGATAGAAGTGCACTACATGATCGTGGATGCCATGGGCGGCGATGATCAGATTGCGGATCAACTGAGCGTTGAGCGGGATCTCCAGGTTCAGGGCATCCTCGACCGCACGCACCGAGGCGATGGCATGCACCGTGGTGCAGACGCCGCAGATGCGCTGGGTGTAGAGCCAGGCGTCGCGCGGGTCGCGGCCGGTGAGGATGGTCTCGATGCCGCGCCACATCTGACCGCTCGACCAGGCATTGACGACCTTGCCGTCCTGGATATCGCAGTCGATGCGCAGATGTCCCTCGATCCGCGTGACCGGATCGACGCTGATTCGTGTGCTGCTCATGCCGAAGCCCCTCTGATCGTCGTGTGCTGTGAATGCGGCGCCTGGCCGGTCGTTGTGTATTTGGCGTGCGGCTCGGCGGCCAGGATCGGTGTCTTCTTGACGAAGAACAGATAGGCCATGATCTCGAAGGCGATGATCGCCAGCGTAATCATCATTTCGCCAACGGCCGGGAAATAGTGCCATCCCGGACCTGGATCATAGGCGACCAGGAAGGCATCGAAGCGATAGAGCGCCCCGGCCAGCACCACCGCCAGCGCGCTCCAGAACAACTGGGTCGGGCGCCGGCGCTTTTCGGCGTCGAGCAGGATCAGGATCGCATAGAGGAAGAGCGCCACCTCGACCGCAAACAGCCAGGGTTCGAGGCCCGGCTGCCACAGATGGGCGAGGTCGCCGCTGAGTGCCAGCTCGCCGATCCGGATCACGAGATAGGCGATCAGCAGCCAGGGGATGATGGCCCCGACCCGCGACAGCAGATCCGTCTCCAGCCGTCGTCCCAGATTGACGGCGGCATAGAGCGACTCGAACACCACCATGCCGTAGCCCATCGCAATCGCCGTGATCAGGAACAGCAGCGGAATGATCGGCGTCTGCCACAGCGGATGGACCTTGTGCCCAGCGATGATCAGCAGCGAGCCGAGCGAGGACTGATGCATGGTCGGCAGCAGGATGCCCAGCCCGATGAAGAAGAAGAGCGCATGACGCACCAGCCGCAGCGCGCGATTGGCCTTCATCGCCTCCAGGATCGCGGGCGAAAACTCGATCCACAGCACCAGCGTGTAGAGCGTCACGCAGAGCGCGACCTCCAGCATCACCGAGTTGAGGTTCATGTATTGCGGCAGGAAGACGTTGTAGAGCTGCCAGTAGCGCCCGACATCGACGATGATCGAGGCGCCGGCGAGGGTGTAGCCGAAAGCACTGGCCAGGAGCGCGACCCGAATCATGGGATGGAACTGGCCGCGATTGAAGATATAGACCAAGAGCGCCATGGCATAGCCGCCGCAGGCGACGGCGGTGCCGGTCACGACGTCATAGGTGATCCAGATGCCCCAGGGGAAACCGTCGCTCAGATTGGACACATCGCCAATGCCGAAGATGAAGCGGCGCAGGGTGAAATAGGCACCGATCAGGACGATGACCCCGAGAAAGTAGAACTGGCGGGTGAGCAGTCGCCCGCCGAGAGGACGATAGACCTCAGTCATGGCGGCGGTCCTCCTCGTCGGCTTGGGAGGCGGGATCGTCGTGCCGCTCGTCCTCGGTGCGCCGATAGACGGTGTAGACCAGTCCGCCGAGCAGCAACGCCGGCGCGGCCAGGCCCTGATAGATCGTGTGCTGGATGGTCTCGGACAGACGCGCGCTCGACTCCGGACCCAGCGGCGGCAGTCCCAGATCCTCGAACGGCACGCCCGCGAGCAGCAGGTACTGAGTGCCGCCGGTCTCGGTCTCGCCATAAACTCGGGGGTAATAACCGCGCACTTCGGCGCTTCGAGAGTCGCCCGAATCCAGGCTGTGGATGGGATACTCCTGGCGCTCGCCCGGCTTGAAGCTCAGACGCCGATGTCCTTCCTGCAGCAGATCCGAGACGCGCCCGAACAGACTCGCGCCGGTCGGACAGGCCGCGCAGCAGGCCGGGATGCCGCCCTCGGCCTGGAGGTGCCGGCACATCTCGCACTTGACGATCTTGGGGAAGGGCTTGTCGAACTCGAACTTGGGGATGTTGAAGGGACAGGCGAGCTGACAGTACCGGCAACCGATGCAGGCGTCTGGGTTGTAGCCGACGATGCCCGTGACCGGATCCTTGGTGAGCGCGCTGACCGGACAGGCCGAGACGCAATCGGGATCGACACAGTGCATACAGGCACGCTTGATGAAGCTGTAGCCGTCGTGGTCGCGATCCTTGACCGCTGCCGTACCCTGGGCATAGGCCTTGATCTTGTTCAGGGTGCGGCTATCGAGATCACTGGACGCATCCCAGATACCCTGCACACCCTCGGCCTGTTCGAGGGCCGGATCGGCCTCCATCGGCATGGCATTGGCGTCCTTGCAGCCGACCTCGCACGCCTTGCAGCCGATGCAGAGCGTCGCGTCGTAGAGGATACCGACCGCGTCGGGCGACAGCTCCTTGGGTGGGCGCGCCTGAGCCGTCCCGGTGGTCAGGGCCGTGGTCGCACCGGCGAGCGCGACCTTGAGGAAATCACGCCGATCGATGTTCATAAATCACCTCAACTCGATTCGGACTCGGATTCGGATTCAGTCGTGGCAGTGTTCGACTTCGCCGCTTCCTCGGACTTGAGCTTCTGCCCCGCACCGACGGCATAGACCAGCGCACCGCCGCCGATGGCCCCGGCCACCGCCGCACCGGCAAGTGAGGCCCCGCCTGCGTGCTCGGCGAAGACACCGGGGAAGAAGGCCGGCGGTGTCACCGACTCGACCTCGGATTGCTCGTGCAGCGCCTTGTGGAAGCCCACACCCTGTTCGGCACAGCCGAAGCAGGGATGTCCGATGCCGACCGGCCAGGTATTGCCGCCCACGTCACCGAACTCGATGGCCGGACAGTTGGCATGGGTCTCCGGCCCCTTGCAGCCGAGCTTGTAGAGACACCAGCCCTGACGATGGCCTGCGTCGCCGAACTGCTCGGCAAAACGCCCGGCGTCGAAGTGCGGGCGGCGCTCGCAGTTGTCGTGGATCAGGCGTCCATAGGCGAACAGCGGCCGGCCCTTGGCGTCGAGTTCGGGCAGCTTCTGGAGCGTCAGATAGTAGAGAACGGTCGAGAGCAGGTTGTAGGGCGAAGCCGGACAGCCGGGCAGGGTGATGACGGGCAGGGCCGCCCCATCGGCGCGGGTGATGCCCTCGCGAGCGAGGGCTTCAGGAATGCCGACGGCCTCGGTCGGATTGGGCGCGGCGCTCTGCACCCCGCCCCAGGACGCACAGGAGCCGATGGCGATCACAGCCGCAGCGTGCGGGGCGATCTCGTGGAGCAGCTGTTGCGGCGTCTTGCGCGCAATCTTGCAATAGATGCCACCATCACGCATCGGCACTGAACCTTCGACGACCAGGATGAAGCGCCCCTTGTTGCGCGCGATGGAGTCGGCGAGCGCCTGCTCGGCCTGATGACCGGCGGCGGCAAGCAGGGTCTCGGAATAATCGAGCGAGATCAGATCCAGAATCAGCGACTCGACCGTCGGATGGGTGGCACGCAGCAGCGATTCGGTGCAGCCGGTGCACTCCTGGAAGTGCAGCCAGATCACCGCCGGGCGGCCCTGGGTCTCCTCGATCGCGGCCAGCACCTGATCCGACATCCCGAACGGCAGCCCCATGGCCGCCGTGAGACCGAGCGCGAACTGGATGAAACCACGGCGGCTGATGCCCCGCAGTTCGAGCTGATCGGCCAGGCGCGGGCCAATCTCGATCGGGCGTGGATCACCGGCTACTTCTTTCATGGTCAGGCCCCTCAACAACAGTCTTCAGGATGAGCATTCGCCGAATCGCGTGTGCGGAATCTATCCCCTTCGCTGCCAGCGACATGCCCCGCCGAAAATAAGGATGTGACGTTGCGAATTGTCATCCCCATCGATCCGCGTTTCGGCACAGGATCGGGTGCCCAAGGCGGCTGTGACGTTCGGACGACGATTCAGCCGTTTGCTTGATCCGCGTCAAATAAAATTTCTGTTTATATTCTTATATTCTGACTATCTTATAGACTTGGTTTAGCCGGTTGTCCAACCCGATCGATCAAAATATTGATCTCGGACAATTGAATGGCACGCACGGGCGATTCATGCCGGCGCTCGGAGAATCGGATTGGCCAACAGCGGGGTGTTTGACTAAGGTGTAGGGAAGGGGACAGACCACGCGAACGGGAGCGACCCAGTGATGAACGATCGAGACATCTCAGTAAGAGCTGGCGGCTGGCTCGCTTTGGGCCTGCTCCTGAGCGCGCTACTTGGATCGGTGCCGGAGACCGAAGCCTCAATCCAGGGCCGGCTGGGCACCGACAACGCTGACTGTCTGCGCTGTCATCGCATGGAGACGCTGGCCTATCGCGACCCGCGCACCGGCGACATCGTCGATCTGCACGTTGATAGTCGAGCGTTCGGGCACTCGGCTCACGGCGAGCTCCAGTGCATCGACTGTCATGAGGGCGACTTCGGCCAGTATCCGCATCCGGAGTCCGCGCTTGGAGAACGGCTCGACTGTGTTGGCTGTCATAAGGAACTGCATAAAGCGGATAAACGCGCCTACACATTCAAGACCATCGACGAGGAATTCGCCCTCAGCATCCATGCCACCTCGGACTCGCCCAAGGCCGAGGGCTTCGACTGCCATCGCTGCCATGATCCGCATGGTTTCCGCAACTCCGAGGTCGGGCAGCCGATCGCCGAGATCGTGCGCGCCGACAACCAGATCTGTCTGTCCTGTCACACCAAGATCCGCGATCCGCACAGCACCGCCCATCTGTGGCTGCCAAAACGCGATAAGCATTGGACGTCGGTGCGCTGTCTGGACTGTCACACACCACTGACCGATCCAGGCCAGCCGGTCTCGCATCAGATCCTAGCCGGTGCCGACAGCAATTTTGACTGCGTCAACTGTCACTCCAAGGAACCGCGTTTGCTCCAGCGACTCTATCAGTACCGTTCCGAGACCGATCTGGCCGGCAGCGGCTGGCTGTCGAAAGCGGTCTTCAACCAAGCCTATGTCGTCGGCATGAGTCGCAGCCCACTGCTCGACGCGCTGGGGCTGAGCGTGATCGGTCTGACCCTGCTGGTGCTGATCGCGCACGGCTGGGGCCGCTATCGCGCCTATCTTCGTCTGAAGGAGGATCGGTCATGAGCGCACTCTATCTCTATCCGCGCTGGCTGCGTGCCTGGCACTGGATCAATGCGCTGCTGTTCCTGGTGCTGATGTATACCGGCGCCAGCATGCACTTTTCCGGGGGCGGCTGGCTGATGCCCTTCGATCTGGCGGTCACAGTTCACAATACGGCGGGCATCCTGCTGACGCTGGGCTGGATCGGCTTCGTGATCGGCAATCTGTCCACCGAGAACGGGCGGCACTACCGGGTGCGCGTGTCGGGCTTTTTCGGGCGACTGTTTGTGCAGGCGCGCTATTACGGCTACGGCATCTTCCACAACGCGCCGCATCCCTTCCATGTCAGCGCCGAGATGAAGCTCAACACGCTCCAGCAGCTCAGCTATCTGGGCGTGATGTACGCGCTGATGCCACTGCTGATCCTGAGCGGCTGGGCCTTCCTGTTCTCGGTCTCGCTGCCCGAGACCCTGCTCGGTCTGCCGAGTGTGTGGCTAGTGGCCATGGCCCATCTGACCCTGGCCTATCTGCTGGTGCTGTTTCTGCTCGTCCACATGTACATCATCACCACCGGCGAGACCGTCACCACCAATCTGCGCGCCATGATCACCGGCTGGCACCGTGAGGATGAACCCAGTTCCGGCCAGACCGAGGAGGCGAAATCATGAATCCCATCGCCACACTGCTCGACCCCAAGACCAAACGCCGCCTGATCGTCGGCGCCAGCGTGCTCGTCGTCCTGGCGCTGGCCTATCGCTTCCTCTATCCGGTGTTCTTCGATGCCTATGTCGGCAAGACCAACGCCCCCCTGACCTATGAGAGCAGCCAGCCGTTGACGGACGCCGAATTCGAGGCGCTGGCTCAGTCGCTGAGCGAGGAGGCGCGCCGGCTCAAGGCCGAGGCGGTCGTCGCCGAAGATCAGGATGCGTTCGCGCGTCAGGTCAAGATCGAAATGCTGATGAACACCGAATCCTTCATCCGCGACAGCGAACCGAGCCACATCAAATACTTTCGCGAGGCCGGCATCCGTCAGTACGAAGGCCCAAAAACCTGTCTGACCTGTCACGCCACCATCGAGGTCGATCATCCCGACGGCACGCGCTCGACCGTCGACACACTCGACGATCTCGTCAACTCGGTGCACTTCAAGTTCCAGAGCGCCGCCGGCGGCTTCTCGACCTATGGCTATGACGGCCGTCAGGTGAACGCCGGCCCGCACAAGATCCCGGTCGGTAAGATCGACCGCGCCTGCGGCATTCCCGGCAGCTTCACCTGGACCGGCTGGGCGGCATTGGTCGAAAGCCGTCCAGACCATGTCGAGGACGGCGAGGTGGTACTGCGCAGTGAGGGTTGCGGCCAGTGTCACATCGGCGGCAACTATCAGCCCGCGACCGAGAAGATGATGCCGATCGGCGACGTGCCGAGCATGGCTAAGGAGGGCATCGACTGTCTGATCTGTCATGCGACCGACTACGACATGAACCAGCGCGTCGTCATCCAGGACCAGTACGGGTTACGCTGGGATCAGGATCGAAGTCTGCGTGCGGCGCTCACCGTCGCCCCGATCAGCTCCGAGACCTGTCTGCGCTGCCACCAGCACAACATGGGCGGCGATGTCTATGAACACAATGCCGCCGCCCAGTCGCTCGGTTATAAGCACCAGCGCCTGCTGCATCGCGGCGCCAAGCGCGGCAATCCCTTCAGTCCCGAGGACGACGTTCACGCTGCCGCCGGCATCCAGTGCACCGACTGCCACCGTCCCGAGGGCCACAAAATTCCGCGCGGGCGCCTGGGTGTGGATCTGGTCGCCAACGATCTGCCGGACAAGGAGGTCTCGTGCGAGACCTGTCACGGTCGCGCGCCGCACAACAGCTCTGAGAACAAGGCCCTGCTCAACGGCCATATTGCGCGGCTCGCCTGCGAGACCTGCCATATTCCGCGCCTGGAAGCAGAGAACGTGGTGCTGCGCGACTGGGTCCATCCGACCTGGGATGCCGAGGAAGGGGTCTGGGAACCGACCGACGTTTATCGCTCGGGCGAGCCAGGCAAGGGCTTCACCTATCTCTGGTTCAACGGCAACGGCACCTTCCTGGCCAACGCGCTGGGCAACAATCCAAACGGGACTGATACCTATGATCCGCTGATGCGTCAGGTCGCGCACATCGACAACCCCGAGGTCATTGCCGCCGTGCGCGCTAAGGCGATCGAACTCAAGGAGCGCTATCCCGACATCGACGTCGAGCGTTATGTCCAGATGGCTACGGATCCCCTGTCGCAGCTCTCGCCCGAGATGCTCGACCGGCGCCGTGCCATGATCCAGGCCAACCTGCGCGCGGCCATGAACGATGGCGAGAGCCGGATTTATCCGTTCAAGCTCTTCAACGCCATGATGTACGAGGACATGTCCAACCAGGGACCGTTCGGGGCCATGATCCTGCCGTTCGACTACGCGACCTACTATGAGACGGGTGACACCCAGGCCGCCGTCAAGCGCGCCATCCAGGATCCGATCGTGCAGCGCATGTATCAGGAACCGTTCAAGCTCTACATGATGGACGAGTTCATGGCCTATTTCGGTGTCAGCGGCGGCTGGAAGACCATCTATCCGCTCGTCGACGGCCAGCTCGTCAACGTCGAGCCGCACTGGATGCGCCAGATGGGCACGCTCATGGTCAACCACGGCATTCAGGGCCAGGGGCATGACTGCGCCGACTGTCACGCGCCCAACGGCATCATGGATTTCGAACAGCTCGGCTACGCGCCCGAGCGGATCGCTGAACTCCAGGATCCGGAACTGCTCCGACAGCCGCCGGCGACCGAGACGAGCGAAACTACGGAGCCATCCGCGCCATGATCGAGCGCCTGACCATCACACAACTGGCCGAGAACGTAGCCAGCTCACCTGGGCTGCTCGGTGAGCATGGCGCGGCCTTCTTCATCGAAGCCGATGAGCACTGTCTGCTGCTCGACACCGGGCAGGGTTTGACGCTGCTCCATAATGCCGAGCGGTTGGGGCTGGCGCTCGAACGGGTGACGGCGGTCGCACTCAGTCATGGTCACTATGACCATACCGGCGGGCTGGACGCGGTGCTGGAGCGTACCGGCGGCGCAATGGATCTCTATCTGCATCCCGAGGCGCTGGCGCCCAAGTTCAACCGTGATGGGCGCTCGATCGGGTCGCCGATCACGGATCTGGAGGCGCTGCGACCGCGCGTGCGGCGGCTCATCGTCAGCACTGAGCCGGTTGAGATCCGGCCCGGTATCCAGCTCAGCGGCGAAATTCCGCGCCGCCATGCCATCGAGGACACCGGCGGCCCCTTTTATCGCGACGCCGCACGCACCGAGATCGATGATCTACCCGACGATCAGGCGCTCATTATCGATACCCTGCCGGGACTGGTGGTGGTGCTCGGCTGCGGCCATTCCGGACTGATCAACACGCTCGATCAGGTTCAGACGCTCGTGCCCGGACGTCCCATCCGCGCTGTTCTCGGCGGAACCCATCTGCTGCGCGCCAGCGCCGAGCGCCTGGACTTCACCGTCCGTGCACTCGAAGGATTCGGCATCGACTATCTGGCGCCCAATCACTGCACCGGACTGGCGGCCACCTGCCTGCTGCGCCAGCATTTTCCGCGTCAGTTCCACGAGTCCCCAAGCGGCACCGTGCATCGGTTCGGCGCCTCGACCTGATTGCGCCGGACCGAACCGTTCGGCGTATCGACTCCATCACATTCGTCACGCCGGTGCAGTGGGTATACTGACAAGCCACAGCCATAGGTGACCCGCCTCTACCTGGATTGCCACATGGCTGGCCTGTGGTCGGCGATTGGCGTCTTCATCGCGATGCTGTTTGCGCTCGGCTCACCCGCTTGCGGATCAACGAACGGACGATGCCCCGGCGAATCCTCAACACTCTTGCATGCATCGTGCTGTTCTGGCTCGGTCTCGCCGCTGGCCCCGTGTCGGCGATCGATCTGGACTCCGGCTGGGAGTACCGCTGGGGCGATTCACCCTTCACGGCGGCGGGCGTCCCGGTCTGGACGCTCGAAACACCCGAGCAGAGCGCCGACGCGTGGCACGCTATCGGCTTTCCCTCCAACCCACCCGGACGCGATGGACGCGAGAACGTCTGGTTTCGAACGGTCCTGCCGGACGGACACTGGCGCGATCCGGTGCTCTATATCTTCAGCGTCGATCTCATCGTCGAGGTCTATGTCGATGGACACAAGATCTACGATTACGGTCAGTTCGACGCGCACGGCAAGGGCCATTTCGAGGGCTGGCCCTGGCACATGATCGCCTTGCCCGAGGACAGTGCCGGCAAACCGATCTATTTCCGGATCTTCTCCAATTACATGGACATCGGCCTCTGGGGCGAGGTCAAGCTGATGGAGCGCCTGGAGCTGCTGCGCTACATCCTGGGCAACTCGATCGAGCGCCTGATCACCAGCGGTTTCAGTCTCCTGATCGCGCTGCTGGCGCTGGTGTTCGCCCTGCTGCGCTACGAGCCGCGCCGCTTCGGCGCCATCGCACTGTTCGCGCTAGCCTCCGGCGGCATGGTGCTCAGCGGGAGTCAGATCAACCTGCTGCTGATCGACCGGGCGCTCGTCTGGGACTATCTGGGCGCCGGCGGCTACTTCCTGATCCCGGTTGCCATGGCCCTGCTGCTGGAAGACTGGTTGCGTCCGGCCTGTTCGCGTTTGTTCAAACTGATCTGGCGCTTCCATCTGCTCTATCTGGTTGGCGCCATCGGGTTGTCAGCCGCGGGTGTCGTCTCGCTGGCCAGCACCTATCCGGTGTTCGACGCCCTCTTCGCCCTGACTCTGGCGCTGCTCTGGACGCCGGTGTTGCGTTTCTGGCGACGAGCCAACAGCGACCAGCGTGCCATCCTGAGCGCCTATGCCATCTTCAGCCTGCTTTTGCTGCTCGACATGGCGGTGGCGCACAGTCTGCTGCCCTGGTATCAGATTCCAGTCGCCTGGGGGACACTGGTCTTCTCGATGGCCATCGTCACCATCAGTCTGCGTCACTACAGCCGGACGCAGGATGCGCTCAAGGCCATGAACCGGGTGCTGGAAGAGCGCGTGTGCCAACGCACCGCCGAGCTGGAGGCGCTGGCCACGCGCGAGACCGAGCGCGCGCGTTTTCTCACGCTGGAAAACCGCAAGCGCATCGAGATCGAGGATCTGATCTCGGCCTTGCAGGATCGGCGTTCACTGCGCGAGAGCGGCCCGATCCTGGGCGAGGCGCTGCCCAGGTTGTGCCGGCCACTGGGCGGTGCCTTCTATCAATTCAGCACGACCGAGGGTGTCTACCAGCTCAAAGCACATTGGGGCGATCCGCCGCCGGCTGTTCCATCCGAACGGATCGTGTCCAGTCAGGCGCTCGATAGACGCGAGGCCCCGTCCGAGCTGGGTCAGTGGTGTTTCGAGATCGGCTATCAGGATCCTCGTCAGGGTGAACACATCCTGGGATGCCTGTGGCTGCACTGTCCGGATGACACGCCAGCCGATCACCGCCTGACTTGGCGGCGGCTGATCGAGCGCGGTGTCGAACGGATCAATTTGACGCTGTCGACGATCAGTCTCCACGAAACCCTGAGCCAGTTGTCCTACGAAGACGGACTCACCGGACTCAAGAACCGCCGTTTTCTCGACGACGCACTGGCGCGGGAAATCGATCTCGCACAGCGCCATAATCGACCGCTGTCGGTTCTGATCTGCGACATCGACCATTTCAAGCACTTCAACGACACCTACGGACACGAGGCCGGCGATACCGTGATCAAGACCGTTGCCGAGCATCTGACCGAGGTCTTTCGGCATACCGATATCATCTGCCGCTATGGCGGGGAGGAGTTCGTGATCGTGCTACCAGGCGCGCCGGCTGAGGACGGACACCAGCGCGCGGAGACACTGCGCACGCGCGTGGCGGCACTCGACCTCCAGCATGAAGGGACGACACTCGGTTCGATCACGCTCTCGACCGGCATCGCCAGTTGGCCGGAGATGATCGCCGATCCGAGCGAACTGCTGACCCGCGCCGACCAGGCACTCTATCGCGCCAAGCAGGCGGGGCGTAATCGGGTCGAGCGCGCGCTCTGAAGTCCAGCCGCGCGCGGCGGGGAGGGGTCAGTCGTTCGCGGCCGGGGTCTGGGTGAAGGTGACGACGAACACCACGGGCACGGCCTCGCTGATGCTCGGCAATCCAGCAATTTCACGCAGTTTTTCGACGCTGTCGCTCAAGCCGAACTTGGAGGCATCGATCAGCAGCGGCTCGGTGCTCGCCACCATCAGGGTGTTGGCGTCGAGCCGACCGACCATCATCGACAGGGTCAGCGGCTGGATTTCGCCATGCAGGCTGAGATGACCCTCGGCGGCGACACGGGTCATCTGGCCGATGGCCAGGGTTTCCAGGATCTTCGGGTCGATCTTGGCCTTGAGTTCGGCGTCCTTATAATCGGCGGTGTCGAACAGGATCTCGCGCATCCGTTCGTTGCGAATCGGCACCAGGGTTTCGACACTGTCGAGCATCAGGGTCACGGACGCCTGACCGGTGTCGTCGATGCTACCGCGCATCTCCTGGAAATGATTGTTCTCGGCGATATCTTTGGACTTGATGGTGACATAGGTCACCGCCGAGTGTTCGGGATCAAGCGTCCAGCCGGCCAGGACCGGCGAGGCACTCAGAGCGAGCGCCCCAGTCAGAGCAATGGAGAGAATCGAATCGCGCATCACAGCCTCCAGATTCAAACGCCTAGGTTGAAAACACGCGACCAGCCGTCGGGCGGATTCATGAAACTCTTAACCGAACCAAGCCCGATGCCCGACCGCGCGAACGGATACGCCCTTAACATGGAACTGAAATGCTCGGATACAAGACGCGCTGGAGGACGCCTGGTCCTCGGCTGGTGCTGACACAGTCATCGATGGAGGTCGAAAAATGGAACAGCAAAACGCGATTCGGATCGAGCTTCCGGCGTGGATCGACGATGTACTCGCCGCGCACGAGACCAGCGGTCTCGACGACACTGGACGCATGGCGATGGTCCTGGATCTGGCGCGCGCCAACATCCGCGCCGGCACTGGCGGCGGTCCCTTCTCGGCGGCCATCTTCGAGCGCCGGAGCGGTCGACTGGTCGCCGCCGGCGTGAATCAGGTGATCGCCTCGTGCTGCTCGATCGCGCACGCCGAGATGGTCGCCATCGGTGTTGCCCAGCAGCGGCGCGGACACTTCGATCTGCGTCAGGCCGTTCCAGGGGGCTGTGTGCTTTTCAGCAGTGCTGAGCCGTGCGCCATGTGCATGGGCGCCATTCCCTGGGCCGGAATCGACCGCGTGGTCATCGGCGCGCGCGATAGTGACGTGCGTGCAATCGGCTTCGACGAAGGGCACAAGCCGGCTGACTGGATCGCCGGTTATGTCCAGCGCGGCATCGAGGTGACGAGGGATCTGTTGCGCGCCGAGTCGGCGCAGATTTTGCGAGACTATGCCCAGGCGGGCGGGGCGATCTACTGAGTCGCGGGCTGCGATGCGACGGCCTATCGCGACGGCTCACGACTCGGATCGAGTTCCGGCTCATCGGGAAGGAGGATCATCCGCTCCACATCGGCGAGCCGGATCTCGCGTCCGTCGAGTGTCCGAAACCGCCGCCCCTCGACTGAACCGCGTCTGGACTCATAGGACGTGATCCGGCCAGTATTGGCATTGATGACCTGGACCTGTACCACCTCCTGATCCTCCAGCCAGCGCTGGGCAAGATAGAGCGCGCTGCCCACCGCCATGATGGCGATCAGCAGCGAAGCGGCAAGACGCATCGTCTGCCAGGACACATCCGGCGATTCCCGCCGCTCCAAGCCAGGCCCGGCACGATTGGCCCGCCAACGCGCCCGCAGTACGCCATAGGCGCCGAGTAAAACGGCTAGTGTGAGCAGTAGCTTTCCGATCATGTGCCAACTCTAGCCGGACGGCTGGTGATCGCACAACCGCAGAATGGCTGACCGTCTGCGATGGATGATCGACACGCGCTTTTGGAGCCGCTACAGTCGTGTCATACGCGCGTCGCTGGCCTGGACTCGGATTTCACGGTCTATCGGATGCAGAATCGCGCTGGATTCCGCACTCTGTTCTTTGAGCGTTGATACGCGCACGCATCCCCAGGTGGTTTTCACGCTAGACGCGGTTTAAGATCCCAGGCATCGATTGGATCAGCCGCGTTGTTCGCCGTCATGTTCCGTCCCATGCTCGTGTCGCTCTGTCTGTCGGTGTTCCTGCTCGTCGCCTGTAGCGAGCCGGCGCGACCGACTGTGAATCTCCATCGGGCCGTTGGTATCGGCGACCTGGATCAGGTCAAGCGTCACGTCTATTGGGACACGGACCTCGATCAGCCGAATGCACAGGGCGATTATCCGCTGCATGTGGCCGCACGCCAGGGTAGCGTCAATGTCACACGCGCCTTGCTGGAGGCCGGGGCCGATCCATCCGTGCGCGATGCGGCGGGCGCGACTCCCTTGCAGGTGGCCCTGCTGACGGGCAAGACGCAGGTGGCCAAAGACATCATCGCGCATGGCGTGCCGCTGGAGCCAAACGCCTTGCTCCTGGAGCTGGCGGATGCCGGGATCTCGGATCGCGACAGCTTCGAGTTGCTACTGCGCCAGGGGGCCGGGCTGAACCGGATCGGCCCCGACGGCGACACCGCGCTCACGCTGGCGATCAAGCGCGGACATCTGGAGACGGTTGCACGGCTGATTCTGCTGGGTGTCGATGTCAATCAACCCGACGCGCAAGGCCGGCAGCCGCTGGATGTCGCCCTGGAGCACGCCGGCGGACGACGCGACGACCGCACCCAAATCGTCGAGCGGCTGCAACGCCTCGGAGCGCTTTCAGCCAACACACACTGAACATACGAGTAATGCCGCATGGCCGAAAAGATCGAAGACCTGACCGTCACCTATGTCGAGGACGGAATCGAAACCGTCAAGGAACTCGACAAGGTCGTCCTGTCGAAGGGGAGCTGGACCACCATTATCTTCCACTATCGCGACTGGGATCGCGCCAAGGAGACCTATAGCCCGGACCGCTATACCATCCGGCGCTATCAGAAGCGCAACGGCGAGTATCGTCAGCAATCCAAGTTCAACATTTCGAGCCGCGCCCAGGCTCAGAGCCTGATCACGGCGCTGCAAGGCTGGCTGGATCTGCCGGAGGACTGATTGGCGGATCGTCTCAGCGTCCAGGTCGCACCCTCGGCTTTACAAGCCACGCCAACGGGTGACGATGGTGAGTCGTTATTCATCTCCGATTTGCATCTCGCGCCCGACCAACCGGCGACGCTGGACTGTTTTCTGCGATTTCTTGCCGGACGGGCGCGCGCGGCACGGCGGCTCTATATCCTGGGCGATCTCTTCGATGCCTGGATCGGTGATGATGACGAGACAGCCATGCATCGGGCGGTGCGAGCAGCACTGCGCGAGCTGACCGCCTCGGGCACCGAGTGCGCCCTGCTGCACGGCAACCGCGACTTTCTCATCGGGCGCGCCTTTCTGCGCGAGACGGGCTGCCGACTCCTGCCCGATCCGTGCCGGATCCTGATCGACGGCGAGCCGACCCTGTTGATGCACGGCGACCGGCTCTGTACCGACGATCTGGCCTATCAGCGTTTCCGGCGCCGGGTGCGCAATCCGCTGGTCAAGCGGCTCTTTCTGTGGAAATCGCTTGCCAGCCGTCGCGCCATCGCCGCCGACTACCGCCGCCGCAGCGCCGAGGCCAATTCAGCCAAGACCGCGACCATCATGGATGTCAACCAACAGACCGTCGTCGACACACTCCGGCGTCATGGCGCAACACGGCTCATCCATGGCCATACCCATCGCCCGGCCGATCATGTGCATGCGCTCGATGGGCGAGCGGTCCAGCGTCTGGTGCTGGCCGAATGGCGCGCCGGCATGGGCGAAGCGTTGAGCCATGCGTCTCTGGGCTGGCGGCGTCTGCCCATCGCGTGATGGTGCGCATCCTGATCGAATTCTGTGAATTCTGCTCATCTCTATCTGTTCTATCTGTATCGAGGAACCTTCCATGTCTTCATCGGCGCCGTCTTTTATTCGACGGGTCTCCATCGCCTTTGGCAGTCTGCGTCGTGCGCTGAAAGATCCTGAGTTCGCGCGTTCGGTCGCGGCGCTCGCCAGCGCGACCCCGGTCCACCCAGCGGCGCATCCAGCCGTGCCCGCCACCGTGCCACTTGGTGAAGCCGCCCCGGATTCGGCCCTGCTGCTGCTCGGATTGCTGCAAAAGGAAGGACGCCTGGTCGATTTCCTGCAAGAGGAGATCCAGGGCTATTCGGACGAGGAGATCGGACGCGGGGCGCGCGTAGTGCATCAGGGCTGCCGTAAGGTGCTCCGCGACTATCTGAGCCTCGCGCCGGTGCGCGACGAGCCAGAGGGCAGCCGTGTGACCCTGGCGCCTGGATTCGATGCCGCGGCCATTCGCCCCACCGGCCATGTCGTCGGCGATCCGCCCTTCAGCGGGACGCTCGCCCATCGCGGCTGGCGCGTGACCGACACCCGCCTGCCCAAGCTCACCAGCGGCCATGATCCGCGCATCATCGCGGCGGCGGAGGTGGAGCTGTGAGTGCTTCGCGTTACGCCATCGGCATCGATCTGGGCACCACCCATTGTGCCCTGTCCTGGGTCGATTCAGAGCGCAGCGAGGGCGAGCGCATCGTCCAGGACATGCTGCCGATCCCGCAGATCGTCTCGCCCGGCGCGGTCGAGTCGCGCCCGCTGTTGCCGTCCTTTCTCTATCTGCCGCACGCCGATGAGTTCCGACCCAGCGATTTGGGCCTGCCCTGGCAGTCCGATCCGACCCGGATCGTCGGCGAGCTGGCGCGCAATCAGGGCGTGATGACCCCGATCCGACTGGTCTCCAGTGCCAAGAGCTGGCTCTGTCATCCCGACATCGACCGTCAGGCGCCGATCCTGCCGCCTGGCGTGCCGGATGAAATTCCACAGATCTCGCCCTTCGATGCGGCCATTCATTATCTGGCTCATCTGCGCAACGCTTGGAACGGCGCGCATCCCTATGAGCCGCTCGACCGGCTCGAAGTCACGGTCACAGTGCCGGCCTCCTTCGATCCGGCCGCGCGCGAGCTGACCGCCGAGGCGGCCAAGGCGATCGGCATCAAGCATCTGGTGCTGCTGGAAGAGCCGCAGGCGGCGCTCTATAGCTGGGTCAACGACAGCCAGGGTGAATGGCGCCAGCAGGTCCAGGTCGGTGACATCATCCTGGTGGTCGACGTCGGCGGCGGCACCACGGATCTCTCGCTGATCGCCGTGACTGAGCACGAGGGCGCGCTCGAACTCAACCGGGTTGCGGTCGGTGAGCATATTTTGCTTGGCGGCGACAACATGGATCTGGCGCTCGCCTATGGTCTGCGTCACAAGCTCGCCACCAGCGGGGTCGAGCTTGATCGCTGGCAGTTGCAGGCACTGACCCATGCCTGTCGTCAGGCCAAGGAGGTGCTGCTGGCCGATGCCGAGCTGGAGCGCGTGCCGGTCGTGGTGCCGAGTCGAGGCTCGCGGCTGATCGGCGGCAGCATCCGCACCGAGCTGACCCGTGACGAAGTGCGTGCCAGTCTGATTGAGGGCTTCTTCCCGGCGGTCGAGTCGAGCAGCCGTCCGGCGACCCGTTCGCGCGGCGCCCTGACCAAGGTCGGTCTGCCCTATGCCCAGGATCCAGCCATCACCCGCCATCTGGCCGCCTTCCTCGGGCGCCAGGCCGGCGCAACTCAGGATCTGGCCGGCTTCGTCGCTCAACCGGCACACGCTAGCTTCCTGCGCCCGACAGCGGTGCTCTTCAACGGCGGCGTCTTCAAGGCCGGGCTGTTGCAGGAGCGGGTGATGGAGGTGCTCAACGGTTGGCTCGCCGCTGAGGAGGCACCGCCCGCGCGCCGGCTGGAGGCGCGTGATCTGGATCTGGCAGTCGCCCGGGGCGCGGCCTTCTATGCCCATGCGCGCCGCCATGGCGGAGTGCGCATCCGGGGCGGCACCTCGCACACCTATTATGTCGGGGTCGAGAGCGCCATGCCGGCCATCCCCGGCCTGGAGCCTGAGATCCAGGCGCTGTGTCTGGTGCCCTTTGGTCTGGAGGAAGGCTCCGAGCCGGTTGCCCCGCCGCAGGAGTTCGGCTTGGTCGTCGGCGAGCCGGTGCGCTTCCGTTTCTTCGGCTCCAGCGTGCGCCGTGAGGATCAGGTCGGCGAGTTGCTCGAAGACTGGCACGCGGACGAACTCGCCGAACTCGACGAGATCCAGACCACGCTCAACGCCGAGGACCGTAAAAAGGGCGAGGTGGTCGCAGTCCAGCTCCAGGCCTCGGTGACCGAGGTCGGCACGCTGGAGTTGACCGCCATCCCGGTTGATGGCGGCGACGAGCGCTGGAACGTCGCCTTCAATACGCGCGGCCAGCGAGCCTGAGGCGCGGATCGGCCCAGCGTCCCGCGATCCCACAATCTCGCGATCCTGGACGGCCCTTCGTGGCAAAATGGGCCGATCCAGATTCGTGTCAATCCATGACCCGACCAAGCCGTAGGAATCGAGCGCATGGCCAAGAAGACCACTGGCACCCAAGAGTCGAATACTTCGAGCACCGCCAAGACCAAGACGCCGGGCAAGAAGACACCCAAGAATATGCAGGCGCCTGAACCCGCCACGACTGACGCAGTCTCCCGCGCCGTTCAGCCGCAACCCGGCGCCACCTACACGCCGGTCATCAAAAAGACTACCGCTCGCAAGATATCCACGGTGTCCGACCCCAAGAAAGCAGCGCCTGAGCCGGATCCTGAACCGACTCAACCGCCCGTTGTCGATGACGCCGTCACGCCGCCAGTCGATTCGACGCCCACGTCCGAACACACCATTAAGCCCGAACCACGGCCCTTTTCGGAGTTCGGGCATGCGCCCACGCTCGATTCGACCTCCGGGGTCGGGTCGACCGCTGAGCCTGAAGCGCCCGCTGAACACGAGCAACCCTGGCACGCCCCCGAGCCGCAGTGGGAGCCGGCCGCGCCACCTGTCTGGCGTCCGAGTCTCTACATCGTCCACATCACGCCTGAGCTGGCGACCGTGGCCAAGGTCGGCGGACTGGCGGACGTGGTCTTCGGTTTGACCCGCGAGCTGGCCATTCGCGGCAACCATGTCGAGATCATCCTGCCCAAGTACGCCTCGATGCGCTACGACCAGATCTTCGAGCTGCACGAGGTCTACAAGGATCTGTGGGTGCCCTGGTACGAAGGGGCCATTCACTGCACGGTCTTCTTCGGCTTCGTGCACGGGCGCAAGTGCTTCTTCATCGAACCGCACTCGCCGGACAACTTTTTCGGGCGTCACAGCATCTACGGCTTCCGCGACGATGTGATGCGCTACGCCTTCTTCTCGCGCGCGGCGATCGAGTTTCTCTGGAAAGCCGGCAAGCATCCCGACATCATCCACTGTCACGACTGGCAGACCGCGCTGGTGCCTGTGCATCTGTTTGAACAGTATCAGGCGCTCGGCATGACCCATCCGCGCATCTGCACCACCATTCACAACTTCGCCCATCAGGGCGTCACCGGCCCCGAGCTGCTGAGCGCCACGGGTCTGCACCGGCCCGAGCATTTCTTCTCGCACACCCGGCTCGGCGACCCTCGCTATCCCAACGCACTCAATCTGCTCAAGGGCAGCATCGTCTATTCCAACTTCATCACCACCGTCTCACCGCGCTATGCCTTCGAGACCAAAGACCAGGGGCAGGGCTTCGGTCTGGAGCCGGTGTTGCACACCCATCACATCAAGTACGGCGGCGTGGTCAACGGCATCGACTACGACATCTGGAACCCCGAGGTCGACCAGCACATCCCGGTCCAGTACGGCATCGATAGTCTGGATCGCAAGTACGACAACAAGCGTGCACTGCGTCAGCGTCTGATGCTGGCCGACAACGAGAAGGCCATCGTTGCCTTCATCGGTCGGCTCGATCCGCAGAAGGGTCTGGATCTGGTACGTCACGCCATCTTCAACACCCTAGAGCGCGGCGCCCAGTTCGTGCTGCTGGGGTCAAGCCCCGATGATCGGATCAACGCTGATTTCTGGGGGCTCAAGCGCATGCTCAACGACAGCCCGGACTGCCATCTGGAGATCGGGTTCGACGAGGATCTGTCGCATCTGATCTATGCCGGAGCCGACATGATGCTGGTGCCCAGCCGCTTCGAACCCTGTGGCCTGACTCAGCTCATCGCACTGCGTTACGGCACCATCCCGGTGGTGCGTGCCGTCGGCGGGCTGGCCGATACCGTGTTCGACAAGGACCACTCCAACCGCGCACTGCACGAGCGCAACGGCTATGTCTTCAACGACTACGACAATGCCGGACTGGAATCGGCGCTCGGGCGCGCCATCGACTGCTACAACGCCTTCCCCGAGCACTTCCGCGAGCTGATGAAGAACGCCATGCGCTGCGATTACTCATGGAACCAGCCCGGTCAGGACTATCTCAATATCTACGATTACATCCGCGACGCTTAATGAAAATTTATAATATATTTCCGCGGCTTGCAGGCCGTTTCGGGGACTGGGGACCGCATCTGGAGCGGGCGGCGGCCATGGGCTTCGACTGGGTGTTCATGAACCCGATCCAGACGACCGGGCGCTCGGGCAGTCTCTACTCGGTTGCCGACTATTTCGCCATCAATCCGGATTTCGTCGACCGGCGCTCCAAGCTCGACGCCGATGCCCAGGTGCGCGCCATGATCGCCGAGGCCGAGCGGCTGGGGCTGTCGGTGATGATCGATCTGGTCATCAACCACTGTGCCGTCGATGCGCCGCTGGTCAAGGAACATCCCGAGTGGTTCGTACGCGAGGGCGGACGGATCGCCAATCCATTCTGTCTTGAAACCGATGGCACCAAGGTCGTCTGGTATGACCTGGCGCAATTCGATCACGAGCATTCATCTGATCGCAAAGGATTGGAGAACTTCCTGCATCGCGTCATCGCCCATCTGGCCGATCTCGGCGTCAAGGGCTTTCGCTGCGATGCCGCCTATCAGCTCCCGACCGACCTCTGGAAACGCCTGATCACCCGCGCGCGCAAGGCCCATCCAGAGACGGTCTTTGTCGCGGAGACGCTCGGCTGTTCTCCCGAGCAGACGCGCGCCACGGCGGGCGCCGGTTTCGACGCGATCTTCAACAGCTCCAAGTGGTGGGATTTCGAGGGTGACTGGTTGCTGGAGCAGTACGACCTGACCCGGCAGATGGTGCCCTCGATCAGCTTCCCCGAGAGCCACGACACCGAGCGGCTGTTTCTGGAGTCGGGCCAGAATCCCAATGCCATGCGTCAGCGCTATCTGTTTGCCGCGCTGTTCTCGACCGGGGTCATGATCCCGATCGGCTTCGAATACGGTTTCACCAGCCGGCTCGACGTGGTCAACACCCAGCCGGATCAATGGGAAGGGATCAATGTCGATCTCACCCACGAGATCGCCCAGATCAACCAGATCAAAGACGACTATCCGGTGTTCCAGAGCGAGGGGCCGATCAAGCGTCTCGACTGTTCGAATCCAGCGATCCTGCTGCTGCACAAGTCGCATCCCAAGGGGCAGGGTGAGGCGCTGCTCGCGCTCAACAAGGATCCCTGGAATCGCCAGTATCTAAGGATCGAGAACCTCTATCAGCACATCCGCGCGCCCGGACAGTTGCGCGACGTTTCGCTGGAATGGGCGATGGAGTTTTTGCCCACGCCCTTCGAGTTCGATCTGGCGCCGGGGATGGGGCGCGTGTTGGTCACGGAGGTCTGAGGGCAACGCCTTCATGGCGAGAATGCGGCTGAATCCAACAGACATCTGGTATGGCCACGACAGCCGCCATCCGCTCACGTGGCTCTTGCGGCCGCTGTCCTGGCTCTACGGTGCCATCGTTCGTGTCCGGCGCCTGGCCTATCTGAAGGGCTGGCGAGCCAGTGAGCGACTGCCAGTGCCGGTGGTGCTGGTCGGCAATCTCACGGTCGGCGGAACCGGCAAGACACCTTTAGTCTTGCATCTGGTCGCGTTGTTGCGCACCCAGGGCTGGAATCCGGCGATCATCACCCGCGGCTATGGCGGACGCGCCGAACACTGGCCGCAACAGGTCAGGCCTGAGTCCGATCCCGACCGGGTCGGTGATGAGCCGGTGCTGCTGGCTCGTCGCTCGGGGTGCGTCGTGGTTGCCGGGCCGGATCGGATCGCCGCCGGACGCCTGGCGATCGAACTGAGCGGCTGTGACATCCTGGTCAGCGACGATGGTCTCCAGCACTATCGGCTGGCGCGCGATCTCGAAATCGTCCTGATCGACGGGGTGCGTGGTTTCGGCAACGGGTTTTGTCTGCCGGCCGGTCCATTGCGTGAACCGCCGGCACGCCTGAACAGCGTGGATCTGGTGCTCTATAAGGGCGGCACGGGGCAGGGGCTGGGGCAGCGGATGCAGTTGCGTCCGGGCGCGCTGGTCAATTTACGCAATCCGACCCAACAACGCCCGCTGGCGGATCTGAGCGGCCAACCGGTGCGCGCGGTCGCCGGCATCGGTGATCCAGAACCGTTTTTCAGACAACTGGAGTCAGTGGGACTGGTGGTCGAACGCTGGCCCTATCCCGATCATTATCGCTATCGTCCAGAGGACGGCGAATGCTGGCGCGGTCTACCGGTCATCATGACCGAGAAGGACGCCGTCAAGTGCACGGCCTTCGCTGAGGCCGATCACTGGTGGCTGCCGGTCGAGGCAGTTCTGGACCCGGATTTTGAGTCGCGTCTTCGCAGAATGCTCGATCAACTCAGAGTGAGTCGCTGAATGGACAAAGAGTTCAAAGTCGTCATCCCGGCCCGTTACGGCTCGACCCGACTGCCGGGCAAGCCGCTGCTCGACATCGGCGGTAAACCCATGATCCAGCGCGTCGTCGAACGCGCCCAGGCCAGCGGCGCCAGCGAGGTGGTGGTTGCGACCGACGATCAGCGCATCCTTGATGTCTGCGCCAGACTCGGCATCGACGCCGAGCTGACGGCGGCCAGCCATCACAGCGGCTCGGACCGGGTCGCCGAGGTCATCGAGCGGCGCGGCTGGAACGATGACAGCATCATCGTCAATCTCCAGGGCGACGAACCCTGTATGCCGCCCGCGCTCATCGATCAGGTCGCCGCCAATCTCGCCGCGCGCAAGGAGGTCGGCCTGGCCACGCTCGCCCATCCGATCGACGACAGCGCCATGCTCTTCGATCCGCATGTGGTCAAGGTCGTCATCAGCTCAGCGGGCTTCGCGCTCTACTTTTCGCGCGCGCCCATCCCCTGGCATCGCGACGAATTCCGCGGCAGCAAGGCCCGTCTGCCCAAATCAGTCGATTTTTTGCGTCACATCGGACTCTATGCCTACCGCGCGGCCTTTCTTGCCCGTTTTGTCAGGCTGGCGCCTGCGCCGCTGGAGATTGCCGAATCGCTCGAACAACTGCGCGCGCTCTGGCACGGTGCGCCCATCCATGTCGGATTAGCCGCCGAGGCACCCGGTCCGGGCGTGGATACACCAGACGATCTGCAGCGGGTCGTCCAGTATCTGAGTATCGCCTGAGCGGTGCGGGTCGCCATTGGACCAAGCGTGTTCACGGCGACTGGTTCAAGACGTTGACGTTCAACCCGGCTTTCAGATCGGTCTGATCGACTGCCGACATAGCGGCGTACCGTCCAATAGCCGATGTATTTGTCCTCGTCCTGACCGAGATAGCGCTCCAGAAAGCGTTGGCGCAGGCGGTTGCCCGGACGCAGATCGACCGGGAGGACACGCACTCCATTCAGCTCGACTACCTTGCCGGGAACCTGGGGCGATGTCCTGATCAGACGACTGATCACTAAACAATTCGTGCTAGGAAATCTTCGATGGCGGCGATGAACGCCTCGGGTCGCTCCTCCTGGGGCAGATGACCGGCGTCGGCGATGACCCTGAACTCGGCACCGGCAATGGCCTGGGCCAGACGCTCGCTTTCCTCTGGCTTGACCGCCCGGTCGTGCTCGCCGGTCACAACCAGCGTCGGCACGTCCAGCGCGTCGAGACGGGCATCCAGGTTCAGCCGCCGGGTGGCGAGAAAGAGTTCCATGAACGCCTTATCCCAGGGACCAAGCATGAAATCACGCTTGAACTCAGCGAGGCTCGCCTCGCTCAAACGCTCCTGAACATACCAAAACTTGCGGATCGCCTTCGCGTAGAGCCGGTCGATCATGACGCCCATGAGTCCTGTGAAGGCCGGTTTCAGAGTGCGCATCATCGCCAGCACCGGACCTGGAACTTCACTGGTGGCATAGCCGCTGTAGACCATGGCATCGACCAGGATCAAGCCCTGAACACGCTCGGGATGGCTCAACGCCGTCATGAGCGCGATCGTGCCGCCGGTCGAGCTGCCGATCAGGATGGCGCGCTCGAAGCCCAGTGCCACGATCAGGGCGGCGATCAGTTCACCCTGTGCCGCAGCGCTGTAGAGCGAGGCGCCTGACTCCTTGCCGCTAGGCAGTGGACGCGACGTCAATCCGCACACCGGCCGGTCGAAGGCCACCACCGTCGCCTGTTCGGCCAGCGGCGCCATGACACCCGACCAGGACTTGAGACTCAGAAAACTGCCATGCAGCAACAGAATCAGGGTCTGGCCCGATCCCCGGCGCTTGTAGTGGAGCCGGAAGCCGTTGACCTCGATGAACTGGCTGTCGGGATCGGCGAGCTGGGTTTGATAAGACTCGAAGGTATCCATGGCGCGAGGAGCGTCTCCTGGGGTTGGCGCGGCGATCCAGGATCGCCATCTTCGATGAAGGCTGGAGGCGCGTGACGCCCAACGCTGGTGGCTGGACATTACGCGCCATTCAGGCGATGCGTGTTTATCCGCGTGCTAGCGATAGTTGCGATAGCGCTCGATACAGTTGTTGTAATAGATGTCGTAGACCTGCTGAGTATTTTGCAGCGTGCCCTGACTGAGCGCCGCGCCTGTGGCCGCACCCGCGAGCGCGCCAGCACCGGCCATGTCATTGGTCCGAGGGCGACCGGGGCCGCCCGGACCACCCGGTCCTCTTGGCCCGCGCGGTGGTCCGTAACGACCGGGCGACTGGATCTGATTGCCGATCACGGCGCCGGCGATGGTGCCAATGGCCGTGAAGGCGACCTCTTTGTTGACATTGTCCTGCTTGACCTTTTCAGCGGCCTGATAGGCTTGTTGGCGGCACAGGCTGTCGGACTCCATCGAGACGCCGCTCGGACCGCCGATCTGAGCGGGATAGGTCGGCATCATCGGCGTGGGTTGCATGCCCGAGCATCCGGTGAGGAGGCCGAACCCCAGTACGGCGAAAAGCCGGTTACGCGCATATCCAATCGTGTTTGCCATGCGAGACTCCCTGAAGATGTTTTGAAACGCCATTCAGCTTAAAGACGATTCTGAGGAACATTAACGGGTCGCTGGTTTACAAAGCAAATCGCGACGTCATCGTCAAAACTCGATACACTACACTGCTTTTCGGCGCCCGAGGCGAAAGACCATGTTCGAGAAGACACAACAGATCAGCGACTACGACCCGGAACTCTGGGCCGCCATCCAGGATGAGGAGCGTCGACAGGAAGAACATGTCGAACTCATCGCCTCGGAGAACTATACCAGCCCGCGCGTGATGCAGGCGCAGGGCAGCGTGCTGACCAACAAATATGCCGAGGGCTATCCAGGCAAGCGCTACTACGGCGGCTGTGAGCACGTCGATGTCGCCGAGCAACTGGCCATCGACCGCGCCAAGCAACTGTTCGGCGCTGATTATGCCAATGTTCAGCCGCATTCGGGTTCACAGGCCAACGCCGCCGTCTACATGGCCCTGTGTGCGCCGGGCGACACCGTGCTCGGCATGAGTCTGGCGCACGGCGGACACCTGACCCACGGCGCCAAGCCGAACTTTTCGGGCAAGATCTATAACGCGGTTCAGTACGGACTCGACCCTGAGACCGGCGAGATCGATTACGCTGAGGTCGAGCGTCTGGCCCATGAGCACAAGCCGCGGATGATCGTCGCCGGTTTTTCGGCCTATTCGCGCGTCGTCGACTGGCAGCGTTTCCGCGACATCGCCGACAGCGTCGGGGCCTATCTGATGGTTGACATGGCGCATGTGGCTGGTCTGATCGCGGCTGGACTCTATCCAAGTCCGGTTCAAATTGCCGATGTCACCACCACGACCACACACAAGACGCTGCGCGGCCCGCGCGGTGGCCTGATCCTGGCCAAATCCAACCCCGAGCTTGAAAAGAAGTTCAACTCGCTGGTCTTTCCTGGCACCCAGGGCGGTCCGCTGATGCATGTGATCGCGGCCAAGGCCGTGGCCTTCAAGGAAGCCTTGGAACCGAGCTTCAAGACCTATCAGGCCCAGGTGATCGCCAACGCCCGCGCCATGGCCGAGGTCTTCATTGCCCGTGGCTACGATGTCGTCTCCGGTGGCACCGACGATCATCTGTTTCTGGTCAGCTTCATCCATCAGGGTCTGACCGGTAAGGATGTCGATGCCTGGCTGGGCGCGGCCAACATCACGGTCAATAAAAATGCCGTCCCCAACGATCCGCAATCGCCCTTTGTCACCAGCGGCATTCGCATCGGCACCCCGGCCATCACCACCCGTGGCTTCGGCACCGAAGAAGCGCGTGAGCTGGCCGGCTGGATGTGCGATCTGATTGACGCGCGTGGCGAACAGTCGGTCATCGAATCCGTCAAGACCAAGGTGCTGGATCTGTGTCGGCGTTTCCCGGTCTACAGCCACTGACCTCAAGCCATTGTTCCATCGCTACTGCGATCTCGCTGGATGCGTGTATGACATCAAGTTCGTTGCAAGCGCCATCGTGTGCCGTTGACCCAGCCGGACGCTGGACGTCGACGGCTGGATGCTGACCCATGCGCTGTCCTTTCTGCGGTGCGCAGGACACCAAGGTCGTCGATTCACGGCTCGCCGGCGAGGGCGATCAGGTGCGCCGGCGGCGCAAGTGTGAGCTCTGCGGCGAGCGCTTCACGACCTATGAGACCGTCGAGCTGAATCTGCCGCGCATTGTCAAGCGCGATGGCAGCCGTGTGCCCTTCGATGCACACAAGCTGCGCGCCGGCATGATGCGCGCGCTCGAAAAGCGCTCTGTGAGCACTGAGCACGTCGATAAAGCGGTTGCGCGTATTCAGCGCAGTCTCATGTCGAGCGGTGAAAGCGAGATCCCGGCGCTGCGGGTCGGCGAGCTGGTCATGGACGAGTTACGCCAGCTCGATCAGGTCGCCTATGTGCGCTTTGCCTCGGTCTATCGGCACTTCGAGGACGTCGCCGCCTTTCGCGAGGAGATCGAACGACTGGAGCGCCACCCGCCCGAGGCCCGTCGTCAGCAGCTCGACCTGCTCGAAGATCTGGAGCCGGATGACTGATGTCGATACCGCCCTCAGTCGCTGCCGGTGATGGACACGATCACGTCCACATGGCTCGCGCCATCCAGTTGGCCGCGCTTGGACGCTATACCACGGACCCCAACCCGCGTGTCGGCTGTGTCCTGGTGCGCGACGGCCAGGTCGTCGGCGAGGGCTGGCATCGTCGCGCCGGCGAACCGCACGCCGAGCCGCTAGCGCTGGCGGCGGCAGGCGAACGCGCGCGCGGAGCGACCGTCTATGTGACTCTGGAGCCATGCGCGCATCAGGGCCGCACGCCGCCCTGTGCCGAAGCGCTGATCGCCGCTGGTGTGGCGCGCGTCCTCTGTGCCATGGTCGACCCCAATCCGCGCGTTGCCGGTCGCGGCATTGAGCGACTGCGTCAAGCCGGGATCGCGGTCGAGGTCGGTTGTCTGGAGTCCGAGGCGCGGACGCTCAATCCAGGCTTTATCAAGCGCCATGAACAGGGACGGCCCTATGTACGCTGCAAGCTGGCCGCCAGCCTCGATGGTCGTACCGCGCTGGCGACAGGCGAGAGCCAGTGGATCACCGCTGAAGCGGCGCGACACGACGTCCAGCGTTGGCGCGCGGCCAGCTCGGCGATCGTCACGGGGCTGGGCACGGTGCTCGGCGACGATCCGAGCCTGAATGTGCGTCTGACCGCCGCCGAACTGCCGGGCCTGGACCCGGACGACCCGGTGCGCCAACCCTGGCGGATCGTGGTCGACAGTTATTGGCGCACGCCACCCCAGGCGCGCCTGCTCAGTCTTCCGGGGCGCACGCTGATCGCCGGAATCGGCCCTAAAAATGCCGCTGCGGCTGCGCTCGAAGCGGCTGGCGCTGAGTTGATTCAGCTGCCTGAGCGCGCCGGTCGGGTGGATCTGGTGGCATTCATGGCGGAACTGGCGCGGCGCGAGGTCAATGAGGTGCTCCTTGAGGCCGGTTCAACGCTGTCTGGCGCGGTGGTGCACGCCGGTCTGGTCGACGAGATTCTGCTCTATCAGGCACCCTGTCTCATGGGGCAGGCGGCCAAAGGGTTGTTCGATCTGCCCGGCATCGACACCATGGCCGATCGTGTAGCACTGGAGATCCTGGATGTGCGGCGCATTGGCCGTGACCTGCGGATCCGGGCGCGTCCTGATTTATAGCTTCGACCCGTTGTTGCGCTGTGGCCAAAAACCTCAAATCGCCCAATCAAGCCGCGAATGCGCTCCAGCGTCATTTTCGCCAGCGCGCCTCGACGCGCGTGCTGATCGTCGACGATATGTTTGCGATGCGCAAGCTGATTGCCGCCGTGGTGCGGGAGATGGGGATCGAGCAGATCGCCGAGGCGAACAGTGGTCAAAATGCACTGGATCACTTAGCGCGATTCCCCATCGATCTGTTGATCTGCGATTGGAACATGCCCGGCATGACCGGACTGGAAGTGCTGATGGCGGTGCGTGCCGATCCGAGGCTCCAGACTCTGCCGGTGCTCATGGTCACGGCCGAGCAGAGTGCGCAGCAGGTCAGCGATGCGATTCAGGCCGGCGTCACGAGCTATGTCGCCAAGCCCTTTCTGCCGCCGACGCTCAAACTGCATATCCATAAATGCCTGATGCGGGGCGAGTCTGCGTCGAACTCCCCATCGAAGTCCTAACGCCGGGCACGGCGGGGTCGAATACCGAGAGTCTTTATGTTCACAGGCATCATCCAATCAGTCGGTCTGATTCAGCGTCTGGAGCCGCGCAGCGGCGATGCGCGTCTAATGATCGAGACCGGCAAACTGCCGCTCGACGGCGTCGTCCTCGGCGACAGCATTGCAGTCAATGGCGTCTGTCTCACGGCCGTTGCGCTGACCGAGCACGGCTTTGCGGCTGACGTCTCACGCGAGACCCTGACCCTGACCACGCTCGGCGATCTCAAGCCCGGCTCGCGGGTCAATCTCGAAAAGGCCCTGACCCTGTCGACACCGCTCGGCGGGCATCTGGTCAGCGGGCATGTCGATGGGGTCGGTACCCTGCTGGAGCGTCACGAGGACGCACGTTCCTGGCGCCTGCGGATCCAGGCCCCCGATGAGGTGGCGCGCTATATCGCCCACAAGGGTTCGATCTGCGTCGACGGAACCAGTCTGACCGTCAACCGGGTGGAGGGCGCGGTGTTCGAACTCAACATCGTGCCCCATACCATCCAGGAAACCCTCATCGGCGACTATCGTCCCGGCACGCGGGTCAACCTGGAAGTCGACCTGATCGCCCGCTATCTGGAGCGTCTGCTGCTCGGCGATCAGGCGGCCAATCCACAGGCCCCTGGCCTTACACTCCAATTTCTGGCTGAGCATGGCTTCGTCAAGTGACGCGACCGCCGGCTCAGGCACACCGATAACCGAAGATAGATCAACGCTTATGAGCAGTACCGGCCTGAACACGACCGAGGACATCATCGACGACCTGCGGGCGGGCAAGATGGTCATCATCATGGACGACGAGGACCGCGAGAACGAGGGTGACCTGCTGATGGCCGCCGATTGTGTCACGCCCGAGGCTGTGAACTTCATGGCCAAGTACGGGCGCGGTCTCATCTGTCTGACCCTGACCAAAGAGCGCTGCGAGCGTCTGCGTCTGCCGCTCATGGTCAGCGACAATCAAGCGGCCCACTCGACGGCTTTCACCGTCTCCATCGAGGCCGCGCGCGGCGTGACCACCGGCATCTCGGCCGCCGATCGCGCCACCACCATCCGTGCCGCCGCCGCACCGGAAGCCGGTCCCAAGGACGTGGTCCAGCCGGGACATATCTTTCCGCTCATGGCTCAGCCGGGCGGGGTGCTGGTGCGAGCCGGGCATACCGAGGCCGGTTGTGATCTGGCGCGGCTGGCCGGACTGACACCGGCGGCGGTGATCGTCGAGATCCTCAACGAGGACGGCACCATGGCGCGCCGTCCGGATCTGGAGGTCTTTGCCAAGACGCACGGCATCAAGATCGGCACCATCGCTGATTTGATCCACTACCGGATGCGCAATGAAACGGCCGTGATCCGCGAGTGCACCTGTGAGCTGCCGACGGTCCATGCGACCTTCAATCTGGTCGCCTATCGCGACACCATCGACGATGAGATCCATCTGGCGCTGACGCTCGGTGAGATCGATCCTGAGCGACCGACCCTGGTGCGCGTGCACTTACAAAATACGCTCTGCGATCTCTTTGGCACCACGCACAATGCCTGCGGCTGGCCCTTGCAGGATGTGATGCGCCAGGTGGCCGAGGTGGGGGCGGGCGTGATCGTGGTGCTGCGCAATCGCGACCATTCCGCTGACCTGCTGTGCCGTCTCAAAGATTTTCAGCTCCACGACAGCGACGATCCGGTGCCCGTGCGTCAGGATCGCGGTGAGCTGCGCACCTATGGTATCGGCGCCCAGATTCTGGCCGATCTCGGGGTGCGCAAGATGCGAGTCATGAGCGCGCCCAAGGCAATGCACGCCATCTCCGGGTTCGACCTGGAAGTCGTGGAATATACCGGCGGGCGATCCGTGTAGCCTGCGTGCGACCGAAGCCCCGGATTCAACAGTCATACCTGAGTAAAGAGACCTGATGAGCATCACAACGATCGAAGGCGCCCTGCGCGCCGACAATGCCCGCTTCTGTCTGGTGGTAGCGCGCTGGAACAGCTTCGTGGTCGAAAGTCTGGAGAAGGGCGCGATCGATGCGCTGCTGCGTCATGGTGCCAGTGAGTCCGATCTGACCATCGTGCGCGTCCCCGGCGCTTTTGAGATGCCGGTGGCCATCGAGCGTCTTGCCACCCAGGGTGGCTATGATGCCATCATCGCGCTTGGCGCCGTCATCCGCGGCGGCACGCCGCATTTCGACTACGTCGCCGGCGAGTGCGTCAAAGGCATGGCCCAGGTCAGCCTCAAGCATGGTCTGCCGGTCGCCTTCGGCGTGCTGACCGTCGATACCATCGAGCAGGCCATCGAGCGTGCCGGCACCAAGGCCGGCAACAAAGGGGCTGAGGCCGCCATGTCTGCGCTGGAGATGGTGAATCTGCTGAGACAGATCGACTGATATGACCAAACCTGCAACCAATCCACGCCCGATCAGTCCGCGCAGTCAGTCGCGTCGCTATGCCGCGCTCGCGCTCTATCAATGGCGTCTGACCGGCGACGATCCCATGGCGATCAAGCGCCATCTGCTCGACGATCCAAAATGGCTCGACGCCGTCGCCGCCTCGCTCAATGGCGTGAGCGACGACGATGAGCTGGCGGCTGAGGCGCGTTTCAACTTCAACGTCGAGCTGCTCGATGAGCTACTGAGTGGCGTGCCGGCGCATATCGAGGCGATCGACACCCAGCTCGACCGCTTCCTCGACCGTCCGATCAGCCAGGTCGATCCGGTGGAGCTGGCGATCTTGCGGCTCGGCGCCTACGAGATCCTGTTCTCGGACAACATCCCCGACCGGGTCGCCATCAACGAGGCTGTCGAGCTGACCAAGCTGCTCGGTGCGCACGAGGGGCACAAATACGTCAACGGCGTGCTCGACAAGATCGCCCGTCGCAAGGCCGGCGACATGGACCGCAAGCTCTGAGCCGGCCAGCGTGTCTGAGTTCGATCTGATCGGCCGCTATTTTGCCGCGCTCGGCCCCGAGCGTTCGGACGTCGTGCTTGGCGTGGGCGACGACTGCGCCCTGCTGGAAATTCCGGCTGGACAGACGCTGGCGGTGAGCATCGACACGCTCGCGTCCGGCGTGCACTTTTTCGCCGACTGTGATCCTGAGCACATCGGGCATAAATCACTGGCGGTGGGACTCAGTGATCTGGCTGCTATGGGAGCCGAGCCGGCCTGGGCGACCCTGGCCCTGACCCTGCCCGAGTCCGATGAGAACTGGATCCGCGCCTTTGCGACTGGCTTCGGACGACTGGCGAGCGCGCACGGGATGCGTCTGGTCGGCGGCGACACCACGCGCGGCCCGCTGAGCGTGGCGGTGCAGGTCCATGGTCTGGTGCCGACGGGCGCGGCGATCCGGCGTTCGGGAGCGCGTCCGGGTGAGGCGATCTTCGTCAGCGGCACACTCGGCGACGCGGGTCTGGCGCTGCGCCGGAAGCTGGCCGGTGAGCCGGTCGCACCCGAACTCTGGCACCGTCTCGAATGCCCCGAGCCACGGGTCGCGCTTGGCCGGCATCTGCGCGGAATCGCCTCGGCGATGATCGATCTCTCAGATGGCCTGGCGGGTGATCTCGGGCATATTCTCGCGGCCTCTGCTGTCGGTGCCGAACTGGAGCTGGAGCGTTTGCCGCTGACGTCCTGGGTCGCCGAGGTTGTGGCCGCGACGGATGATTGGTCGCTGCCGCTCGCCTCGGGCGACGACTATGAACTGTGCTTCTGTGTCCCGCCCGCGCACATCCCAGTCGTCGAGCGACTGAGCGAAACACTTGGCTTAACGCTGACCCAAGTCGGTTGGATTCGCTCTGACGCTGGACTCGACGTCCGTCGACCTGATGGCGGACAACTGCGGATGCCCGCGCGGGGCTATGATCATTTTCCAGCCGCCAATGACGGCGCCGACTAGGAGCTGCCAGATGCCCAAAATCACGGATTCCAACACGACTCGCACCACGGGCTTCGACCGCCGCAAGCTCCATCACTGGATCGCTTTTGGTTTCGGCTCCGGACTTGCGCCAAAGGCACCTGGAACCTTTGGGACGCTGGCGGCGATTCCGTTCTACCTTCTTATGAGTCCACTTGCCTGGCCCTATTATCTGGGGCTAGTCGTGCTGTTTACCGCCATCGGACTCTGGGCCTGCGACCTGACGGCCCGCGAGTTGGGCACCAAGGATCCCTCGGCCATCGTCTGGGACGAGTTCGTCGGTTTCTTCATTACCATGCTGGTCGTGCCATCGGCGCTGTTGACTGAATCCTATGGCTGGGCCTGGGTTCTCGCCGGCTTCCTGGCCTTCCGGCTCTTCGATATCTGGAAACCCTGGCCGATCCGGGTCATCGACGAGCAGGTCGAGGGTGGACTCGGCATCATGCTCGACGACATCCTGGCCGGAATCATGGCCGCTCTGGTGTTGCTGATCGCCATGCGCGTCCTGTCTTGACGGCACCATTTCCGACACACGACTCAAACCTTAAAACCAAGCCCCGTTTATTGATATTCTTGGCCACTATTGAGCTTTTCGTGTTCGATGAGGTGTCAAGATGTCCGATCATTCCACCGCCGGACGGGTGCTCCTGCTGTTGCAGGATCCCGAGCAGGCCGATCCCTTATGCTTAGCCTTGGCCGCGCGCGGTGTTCGACTCGAAACCTGCTCGGATCTCCAGCGCGCGCTCGCCGCTCTCCACGTCAGAACGCCTGATCTTCTGGTGCTGTCGCTGGCCTCGGACACACCCCCGGAAGCGGTCGCTGAGTCGATCGGTCGTCTGCGGGTGAATGACTCGACGCAACCCCGTCTGGTCGTACTCATCCCATGCGAAGACATCCGCCTGCGACTTGCTGCCATGCGCGCTGGCGCTGAACTCTGCCTGCTCCAGCCCGCAATGATCGATGAGCTGGCTGATCGTTTGGCCCGATTGCTCGGGGCACGGCGCCAGGAATCTGATCGTGTCCTCGTGATCGACGATCAGCCGGTCGCGGCGCTCTTTGCCTCGCGCGTACTACAGGGGGCGGGGATCACGACCGAATGCGTGAATGATCCATTGCGTGTCATGGATGCCCTGGAGCGCTTCGACCCGGACCTGGTGCTCATGGATCTGCACATGCCGGGTGCCTCCGGGATCGAGCTGACCGGCATCCTGCGTGGACACGAACGCTTCGCCGACCTGCCGGTCATCTTTCTATCCAGTGAGCTGGACCCTGATCTTCAATTGAGGGCGCTGCGGATCGGTGGCGACGATTTTCTCTCCAAGCCAGTCGCGCCTAGCCAGCTGGTGGCCTCGGTACGCGATCGGTTGCAACGGGTACGCGATCGGCAGCGCCGCCTGTATGCGCCGGACGCAATCGATCCGCTGACCCGCTTGGTCACGCGCGAACCCTTTCTCAAGCGTCTCGACTGGCTCATCGGTCAGGCGTACTCGGCCAAGTTGGCTGCCGATGGCGCCTCTGGACAAGGGGATTTGAGCGGCCAGCGGGCTATCGTCGCGCTGGAACTCAGTGGTGACGATGCGGCACTGGAAGTGTTGGCCGCTGAGGTTGCGGCGCGCCTCCATCCCGACGATCTGGCTGCCCGCATCGCCGATCGGTCGGTGGCTATCCTGGTCTGGCGCGTCAATCATGAGTCGATCATTCAATTCGCCCAGGATCTGCTCTATCGCGTCAATCAGGCACTGGCATCCACAGGTCCGGCCGTCTCGGTGGGTGGTGGCTGGTATCCGCTGACGGGTGCCTGTCAGGATGCGGTGACACTGTTGTCGCGAGCCGGCAAGACCGCACGCTTATCATTGCAGCACAATGCTGGAGCCGCGACTGAGCGCCGTCCGGAATTCGACCCCGGGGCTGAGTCAGCGCGTCGCGACCACGCCATTCTGGAGGCCATCGAGTCCGAGTGGATGCAGGTGCTCTTCGAACCCATGTTCACGCTGACCGACCTGAAGGGTGAGCGCTATGAGATGACACCACGCGCGCGAATTGGCGACGGCGAATTGCTGCCGCCCGCTGAGTTCGTCCCGCTCGCGATCCAAGCCGGCCTAGCGGCTCGACTCAACCGCTGGCTATTGCTGGCGGGCTTGGAGGTACTGGTGACACGTCTGCACCACAACCGGCCCGTACAGCTTTTTATCCATCAAGCACTGGCGGGCCTGGATGACGACGCCTGGACCGACTGGCTGCGCGATCAAATCAATGCGCGCGACCTGATCCGCCTGCGTCCCGTGATCCAGTTTGAAATCAACGAGGCGGATCAGCATCTCGAACTCGCCATACAGCGTTCACGCGAGCTGGCCAAGCTCGGTATCCGGCTGTGCTTGAACGGCCTTGACCTCAGCGAACGCAGTCGGCGAGTCCTGACTGCCTTGCCCATGACCTATGTTCGAGTCAGCCGTTCCGTCATCCATGGTCCGGATGCCCATTCGATCAGCAAGTTGATCAAGTCCGTCAAAGGATACGGAGCCAGAGTCGTGGCCACTGGAGTCGACGGGCCGGCCACCATCGCGCGGCTCTTTGGCGCGGGCGTCGATTTGATCCAAGGGCCTTATGTGCAGCCGCCAACACCTGAGATGGACTTTGAGTTCTGTAGCCAATGATGCGACAAGGGCCTGACTCGGCTTGGATCAGGTTTGATATTTCGGTGTGGAGCAAAATTTTTTCGCCCCGTGGGTTGACAGGGATTTGGAGGTAGTTAAAATGCGCGGCTTCCCAAGGAACGGGGGATGAGGAGGCCGAAGCGAACGCGGAGGCCATCCGGGGAAAGCGGACTTGAAGCGCCCCGGGGGCTGAAAAAAAGGAGTTGACAGTCGGAAGGGAGTCTGTAGAATAGTCGGTCTTGGCGAGGCGCAGGTTTCGCGAAGA
>NZ_WNKT01000119.1 GCF_009720725.1 Allochromatium palmeri | reverse complement strand
CGGGGTGGATGGTCAAGGTCGGAGGAGGTTGAGCGCCGGGGTTAGGTCGTGAGCGCCGGCGGCGGACGGGTGAGGAACAGGATCTCGGTGACCCGGTGCAAGAGCGCTTTCACCGGACAATTCGAGGGCAGTTGCAGTTTGACGCGATCCTGGTACTGCACCACGCGCACGGCGATCTTGAACAGCTTCAAGATCACCGTGGCCGGTTGCGCCTGGGCCAGTTCGGTGTGCACCAGCACATTGGTGCGCAGCGCGTGGTGTAGGACATAGGCCCCGCAGGCGAAGAACAGGCGCAGGTGGTTGGCCAGAAAGCGGTGGTCGGAGGTGCGATCACTGGCGAGATCGTGCTTGAGCATCTTGATGAGGTTTTCATCTTGACCGCGCGCGCTGTAGAGATCGCGATAGAGACACTCAGGCGAGGGCAGATCCAACGAGGTCACCACGAAGCGCGGATTGTCGTCGAAGGCCATCACCTCGGCCTTGAGGATGACGCGAAATGCCTGCGGCCAAGTCCCGGCCGCGTACGCCAGCTCATGGTAGGAGCGGGTACTGTTCGGCAGCGGCTGATGGAGGCGGCGGGCATTTTCACAGCGCACCGCATGGCGGTGGCGGTTGGTCTCCAGAAAGGGCTTGGCCAACGGCGAGAGCACGCGGTTGCCGGCCAGTCCGAAGATGAAATCGGTGTGCCCATCGGCCAGCGCGAGCGCCATCAGTTCCGGATTGGCGAAGTGCCCATCCCCGCGCAGCACGAAATGGGTCTCGGGCCAGGCCGCGCGCAGACGCTGCAACACCCGCTTCATGATCATGGCGTTTTCGGCACCGGTCGGACGCTTGCCAGGGCGCAGGACAGCGGTGATGAACCGCCCCGAGAGCCCCTCGAAGAGAAACAGCGGCAAGTAGCAGTGGTGCTGATAGTAATGGTTGTAGAAACTGAATTCCTGCTGTCCGTGGGTGGGATCTTCGGAGTGGTCCAGGTCGATGACGATCACCGCCGGCGCCTCAGAATAGCTGGCGATGAACTGATCGACGAAGGCCTGCGCCAGGCGGTAGAGGTCTTTGGTCGAGACCGCATTCTCCAGGCGCGAGAACGTCGGCCCACTGGCCAGATCCATCGCCTGCTCCAAGGGACGGCGGTCCAGCCCGAGCTTGAACAGGGGATCCGTGCGCAGCGCATTGGCGTCGTTGCCATCTTCATACCCGCAGCCGATCTGAAAGATCCGTTGGGCGATCAGGTCGCGCAGGGGATGGGTGATGTAGGACGGATGGCGCTGGTCATCAATGGCTTGGGCGAGGCGCTCGGTCAGACCGATCGGCTGATCGACACCACGCAAAATCAACGGGCCAAAGTCCGAAGACATCGCCCCGCCGTCGAAGTCGGCGCGCACGCTTAGACCATCGACGGGAGGAAATCGTAGCGACTTTTGGGTAGACTCGGGCATGGGCGACCTCGTTTAGCTTCTCCGAAGCGTTCTTGGCGGAACACCAATTTTATCAATTGGTTAAACGA
>NZ_WNKT01000118.1 GCF_009720725.1 Allochromatium palmeri | reverse complement strand
CTAGCAGCCTGTCGGACTTAACGGGCAGAGTCGCCTTTTGAGCGCCTTTAGGGGCGAAAAATGGCGAGATTTTGGCAAAGAATGCTGTTTTTCTTGGTGTTTCCCTTATTGCGGACGCAACACGGCCATCCGTTTAAGATTCCACGCCAGGCACACCAGGGTCCATTCACCCTGGACGTTCTGCAGCCCACGGGTGAGGAACTGACGAAACCCCATCACGGATTTGATGATCCCGAAGACCGGCTCAACGGTCTGCTTGCGCAGCGCATAGGCGGCCCGCCCGGTACGGGTCTTGAGCCGATGGGCCATGTGGGAGACCGGGGTCGCCTCGGGTGGCACCGCTTCGGGCTCGTCGAAGCGCGCCGACCAATGGGGGTGATGGTCCTCGCGCTTCATGGCGATCAACGGCGCGATCCCAGCGGCCTCGCAGACCTCAACGTTGCGCTCACTGAAATAGCCGTTGTCGGCGACACATTCCTCCGGTTGGCTCAGTCCCTCTGGCAGTGCCTGCACGCGCTCGAGCAGGGGAGCGACCTGTTCCTTGTCGTTGGCGGCCTGGGTGACCTGCGCCACCATGACCAGCATCGATTCGGTGTCGACGACGGCCTGAGCGTTGTAGCACTGCTCGAAGCCTCCGCCGGCCACGTGCATGAGGCGCGATTCCTCATCGGTGAGGTTGATCTGGTCATCGGCACGGGGCTCGGGCGAGGGCGCCTTGGGGGCCTTGCCACCGGGCTTGCGCCCCCGGGCCGCCGCCTTGGCGGCCCGTGCGGCGAGCTTGGCCTCGTAGGCGGCTTGCTCGCGGGCGTAGCGCTCGGCGGCCCGCGCCTCGATCTGGCGCTTGGCCTCGGCGATCGCGCCCAGGCGCGCCTCGCGGCGTGTCAATTCTTCAGGGACGCTCATCCCGTCGGGGACGTTGCGCCCATCGGCCTGCTCGGCCAAGGCCATCAATTCCTGGACTTCGGCTTGCAGTTGTGCCTCGATGCGCTCGGCATGTCCATATGACAGCGCGCTGTGACGGCTGGCGTTGGCGTGAATCTTGGTCCCGTCCAAGCTCACCCGCCCAAAGCGACTGAGCTGATTCGCGCGCGCGACCTCCAGCACTTGGACAAACACCGCCTCGAACTCCACCCTGAACCGCTCCCGGAAGGTCGCCAGGGTGTCGTGATCGGGGTGCTGATTGCAGGCGATGAAGCGAAAGGCGACCGAATCGAACGTGGCCAACTCGATCTTGCGGCTGGAGTAACAGCCCGTGGCGTAGCCATAGATCAACAGCGAGAGCATCATCGCCGGGTGATACGGCGCACTGCCTCGACCGGAGTACGCCTGCACCAGCGCGCTCAAGTCCAGCGCTTCCACGACCTCGACCACGTAGCGCGCTAGATGCCCTTCGGGCAGCCAGTCCTGTAACGACAGGGGCAGCTCCAATGGGAGGTCGCGATCGATCGGGCGGAAATTGGGCATCGTGGTCGGTCCTGAAGGGGGGCGACAGTCTACCAAGTCGGCAAGCGGGCGGCAGCGGCAAAGTCCGACAGGCTGCTAGC
>NZ_WNKT01000117.1 GCF_009720725.1 Allochromatium palmeri | reverse complement strand
TGCGCCCGCTGCACCAGGCTGTGGGCGGTTTCGCGGCTTCGCGCCAGACCTTCCAGGACGGTGCGTGGTTCAGGGGGTAGCTCAATCAACGGGGCAGGACGGGCCATGGGAAGCGACTCACAATCAGGCTGTGGGAGAATGATGAGCGATTATCCCGAAAATTCACAGTGCGCGGTACTAGGCGCGTGATGCTCGACTCTCCGGCCTATTTTCGCACGCTCGGCTGGCTCGGCAAGACCTCCACAACGGGCGAGGCGGCTTGGCTTGAGCGCCCGCTGCCCTGGGGCGACTGGGATGCACGCGGAAGCTGGCCCTATCAATCGCTGCCAAGCGAGACCCTCTTGCAACGGCTTTACGAAGCCGAGGCCGCAAACGGGCAGCGACTCTTGACCTGGACCGGCGTGATCCGACCCGATCAAGGGCTGGCGAAGGATGTCAACGACCGGCTGAAGAGGCTCGCCTCCCATTGCGCGTCCTGTTGGCGACCACTCAAGGAGCATCTGGGTCATGTTCCTGATCGCCCTTCAGCCCGTCAGCATTATTCCGCGCGCACGCGGCGGCGCCTGCGTGAGGCGCAACGCCAATTGCAGGTTGAGCTGGAACCCTTGTCTGAGCAGCATCGGTGCATCGCCACCTGGCAAGAGGCGCTCCGACGCCTGCGCGGCATACCGCGCGCATCCTCCCCTGATGCTGCGCATTTCGAGGGACTCATTCAGCTGGCAACCGAGTACCCCACAGCACTCCCGACGATCACGCTCAGGCACCGCTCGGACGGCACCTTAGGTGGCCTGTGTCTGGCCGTACAGGACGCCAGCGATTCTCCGTCCTGGCATCTGCATAGCCTGTTCTGCGATGCACGGGCGCGGAAAAGCTTTGGCGCTTATACGCTGTTTGATACCGCGATCGAGTGCTGGGGCGCGGAGCCCATCTGGTGGGGCGGCCAACCCGCCACAGCCGAAGGAGTTGGGATCTGGCGGTTCAAACAGCGCTTCTCCAATGCCTCAGCGCCGGCCCATCTCCTCTGCCTCGAACTCGACCCCACGCGGCTGCGTGAGATTCGGGCTAGCCGCCCTCTTTATGCTTGGCTGCCGGATTATCGCGACCCGGTTTTGGAGTTGCTCGTATGAAGACCTCTAGGCGCAAGAAGCGTGTGTGACATGAAACCATGGGTCGCATTCTGAAGACTTTACGCGTGGATGCGTGATCAGCGCCGGCATGTCCAACAACGGCTGCAAGAGCGCGTGAATCGACACATCAGCCACTCAAACCATCCACCTCCGCCGGGGCTTGGGTGCTCAGACGGATTCAGAGCGGTGCATCTCTAACCGGTTAACTAGTACCGCGCACTGTGAATTTTCGGGATAATCACTCATCACTCTCCCACAGCCTGATTGTGAGTCGCTTCCCATGGCCCGTCCTGCCCCGTTGATTGAGCTACCCCCTGAACCACGCACCGTCCTGGAAGGTCTGGCGCGAAGCCGTGAAACCGCCCACAGCCTGGTGCAGCGGGCGCAGATCGTGCTGCGCGCTGCCGACGGTGAGCGT
>NZ_WNKT01000116.1 GCF_009720725.1 Allochromatium palmeri | reverse complement strand
GAGGCAAGCGGACCGGGTTGGCTGCACGCCGTGCGTCTCCCGCCCGAGGCGGCGGAGGCGGCCCGTCGGCGTTGTCGGCAAGCCGCCCAGCGCAAGGGGCGAACCCCGCGCGAGGCCACCCTGTTTCTGGCCGGTTGGGTGATGGTCTTCACCACGGTGCCCCCGGAAACCTTGGATGGCCCCACGGTGTTGGCGCTCTACCGCTGCCGTTGGCAAGTGGAACTGGCGTTCAAACGGCTCAAGACCCTGCTTGACCTCGACGCCCTGCGCACCCAGCAGAACAGCCAGTTGGGCGAGGTCTGGATCCGAGGAAAATTGCTCTATGCACTGGTCGTTGAGCGAGGCGCCCAGCGCCACGGCACGGGCGGTTTCGACTCGCTCGACCGCCCGCGTCGCCTGACCCCGTGGCGGCTGCTGGCGATCGTGCGTCAAGCGGTCGATCGCTGGATTGGCGATGTGCAACGCTGGCAAGACGATCACTGGGATGCCTGTCTCGACGTGCTCAAGGAACGTCCGCGCCGCCGTCGCTTGCAAACCCTTCCGGCCAGGGTCGTCGAGATGATGAACGTGCAGAAGCGTCAACGATGCGGTTAAGTTGGCGCCTATGGGGAATCGGCGACCCACTTCACGACGGGCCGCCCCAGATCGAAGCCGATGAGACGCCAGGGGGAGGGCAGCCAGTCGCCGAGCACGCGCGAGACCCAGCCGCCGCCCGGCGCCGGTCGTGGTTCGTCCTTCCAGTCGGGCCAGGCGTCCTTGACCCAGGCGGGAGCACGCCACCAGGCGCACTTGGACCGCTCGTCAGGAATCAGGCCGCCCATGCCATGGATGCGCGCGCCCTTGGGAAACGCGGTTTGGGTGTCGCCGTCCTTGGTTGAGCCTTTCGAGAGGTACTTAGCCAGATAGCCGACAGCACTCTTGCGCGCCCACTCAATGCGGGTATGGCCCCAGGGCCACCAGCCTTGCTTGTCGGGCTTGGGTAGGGTGATGCCTTGGGGCAGCCAGATCAGGATGTGGTAATGGAGCCAGCCGTTCTTCTCGCCGCGCTCCAGCACCCAGACGTAAGGCAGGACGGGCAGACCCCGCCGCCGCGCCCATTCCCGGATCCGCTTCATCAACCCCGAGATCTGGCACGGGTCGAACTCGTCCTCATCGCGATAGGTCAAGTGGAGCATCGCCGCCTTCCAGCGCCGCCCGCTGGCTCCGAGCCGGTCTTGGATCAGGTTGGCGGCCGTGAGCACCGCCGAGCGCATCCGACGCAGCCGCCCGAGGTGTGAATCGATGATGATCTGATGCGGGCCATCGGCCTGGAGGCCCAGTGTTTCCGGGGCCGTGTCACTTGTTGAGAAAGAGACAAGCCCAGGCGGGACGGCTTCGCCGCCCGCCGAATCCGACCCGACCTGACGCGGACGTGATCAGCCATGGCTGGGACACTCCAGACGCGCGCCGAGCGTGGCCAGCTCGCCGCCGAGGGTCTGCACCTGGACGGCCAGCGCCTGGAGCTGGGAACAGATCGCCGGATCGACGGACGGGGCCGAGGCGGCGTGCTTGGCTTCGAGGGCTTCGAGCTTGGCTTTCAGGCGTGCATTGA
>NZ_WNKT01000115.1 GCF_009720725.1 Allochromatium palmeri | reverse complement strand
GTAAGCGTTCAGAGACCCCTTGACCGTCTGCGGTCTTCAAGACCAGGATAAGCCCCTCTTCACCGTCCGTTGAGCCCGTGTCCCCAAGCGATGCACCTGAGCGATCACAGTCTGCGCCAACTTGACGAAGCCTACCTGCGAGGTCTGGAGGAGGAGGCGTTGCGCGGGTTGTCGGTGCGGTTGCTGGAGGATTTGAAGGAGGCGCACGAGCGGTTGAATCAAACGCCAACCAACAGTTCGCGTCCGCCCAGTAGCCGAGCGCCGTGGGAGCGTCCGAGTGGGGAGGAGGCGGAGTCGAGTGATGAGGTTGAGGCGCGCGAGGTCGAGGAGGCGGGGGGCGTGGCTGAGGGCGGTGACGGGGTGGAGACTGAAGCGTCAGCCCCCGCCGAGTCCCCGGCCCCGAAGTCCGAGGTGGCGAAGCGTCGAGCGGGCAAACAACCGGGAGCGCCGGGGTTTGGGCGCACTGAAGTGCTTCAGACCGACGTCGATGAGATCCATCGAGCGGTGGCGTGTGCCGGCTGTGGTCAGGGGCTGTCGGAGTCGGGGCCGAGCGTGTGTTATGTCAGCTTCCAGTCCATCGATCTGGAGTGGGGGGAGGCGTCGGCGCTGGGCTTACGGGTGCAGGTGACGGAGCATCACTATCATGACAGTACCTGCGCGTGTGGGCACGTCACGCGCGCGCGCTGGGGCGAAGGGAGGGTCGAGGACGAAGCGCTGGCCGGGGTGAAGCTGAGCGAATGGCGCCTGGTCGGTCCGGGGCTGGCGAGCCTGATCGTAGCCCTGCATTTTCGTTTCCACCTCTCGCGTCGGCGCACCCAAGAGTTTCTGCACGAGTGGCTGGGCGTGAAGCTGAGCGTCGGCCTGCTGGACCAGACGATTCGGGAAGCCGGGGCCGCTGTCGCCCCGCTGGAAGCGGAATTGATCGAGGCGATTGTGGCCAGTGATCTGCTGCACGCCGACGAGACCTCGTGGTTGGAGGGGGCGCGCGTACGCTGGCTGTGGGTGTTGACCACCGCCACCGTCACGCTGTTTGCCATCGCCGGACGCGGGCGTGAGGTGCTCGATCGGATCCTGCCCGGCTTTGGCGGCTGGCTGATGAGCGACGGCTGGACGGTCTACCGTCACCTTCCCCAACGCCTGCGCTGTTGGGCGCACCTGACGCGCAAGGCCCAGGGACTGATCGACAGCTATGATCCTGACGCCCAAGCCTTCGGGCACTTGGTGCAGCGCACCTTCGACACCCTCATCGCCGCCATTCACGCCGCTCGCGACGGGCCGGCGGTCAATCTGCGCCCTCAATACGCCACGCTCCTGGACACCTTGCACGCGGCCTGTCGTCAGCGTCTCGGGCACCGGCATGCCAAAACGCGTGCCCTGGCCGTCGAGCTATGGAACGACTGGGAGGCCATCTTCCGTGTGCTCGAGCGTCCAGAGTGGCCGCTGACCAACAATGCCGCTGAACGCGCGCTTCGCCACTGGGTCATTGCCCGTGACATCTCCCAGGGCACGCGCCACGAGAGCGGCTCGCGCGTCTTCGCCCTGCTGGCCAGTGTCATCGACACCTGTCGTCAACGCGGGCATCGCCCGTGGCGTTACCTCGCCTCCGTGATCGCCGATCGCCGTGCCGGGCGCCAAGCCGCTCCGCTGCCGGCTCTATTCCCCGCTCCGGCGGGGGGACTCTGAACGCTTAC
>NZ_WNKT01000114.1 GCF_009720725.1 Allochromatium palmeri | reverse complement strand
GTTCAACAACGTCTCAAGCGTCCCGGGGCGTGGTGGCGCCTTGAGCAGGCCGAGGCCATGCTGGCGCTACGCCTCAATCGCGTCAATGGCCACTGGGAGAACTATTGGCAAGACCTGATCAAACAAGCGGCATGACAATGGCGCGGCACGCATCAGTTATGGTCGCACCCGCCAAGGGGCCAAGGGCGTGCGGCTTGTTTCGTTTTGGCGTGCGTCGTACCCTCCCGCCCTTTGCGCCCAGAGGCGCTTTCCTGAACATGCGGACCGATACAGGCACTATGGACTCGATCGAGCGATCACTCGCGCTCATTCAGCGCGGCACCGAGGAAATCCTGCTACAAGACGCCCTGCGCAAGAAGCTGGAGCAGGGGCGACCCTTGCGTATCAAGGCGGGTTTCGACCCGACCGCACCGGATCTGCACCTCGGCCATACGGTGCTCATCAATAAGCTGCGTCAGTTCCAGGATCTTGGTCACGAGATCCTGTTCCTGATCGGCGACTTCACCGGCATGATCGGTGACCCCACCGGCAAGAGCGTGACGCGCAAACCGCTCTCGCGCGAAGAGATCGAACAAAACGCCCAGACCTATAAGGATCAGGTGTTCCGCATTCTCGACCCGGATAAGACCCAGATCCTTTTCAACTCCCACTGGCTCGATGAACTCGGGACAGCCGGATTGGTTCAGTTGGCGGCGCGTCAGACAGTTGCACGCATGCTGGAGCGTGACGACTTCTCCAAACGCTACAAGGCCGGTCAGCCGATCGCCATCCATGAATTTCTTTATCCGCTCATCCAGGGTTATGACTCGGTGGCTCTGCGCGCCGACATCGAACTCGGCGGAACCGACCAGAAGTTCAACCTGCTCATGGGACGCCAACTCCAGGAAGCCTATGGTCAGGAACCGCAGGTCGTCATCACGCTGCCGATCCTCGAAGGTCTGGATGGGGTGCAGAAGATGTCGAAGTCGCTCGGCAACTATATCGGTATCGCCGATGCGCCCGAGGAGATGTTCGGCAAGCTGATGTCGATCTCCGACGACCTGATGTGGCGTTACTTCGAGCTGCTGAGTTTCCGCGAGCTCTCGGAGATCGAGGCTTGGCGTCGCGCCGTGAGCGAAGGTGCGAATCCGCGCGATATCAAGTTCGAACTCGGCTTGGAGCTGGTGACCCGTTTCCATGGTGCCGAGCAGGCGCGCAAGGCGCAGGACGCCTTCGTAGCCCGATTCCAGAAGGGAGCCATGCCGGACGACATGCCCTTCGTTGAGCTGACTTGTTCGGATGGTGTCGGAATGCCGATCGCCAATCTGCTCAAGGAGGCTGGACTCGTTGCCAGTAGCTCCGAGGCTATCCGTATGGTGCGCCAAGGCGCGGTGCGTATCGACGGCGAGCGGGTCGAGGACGTACATCAGATCTGTGCCGTTGGTGACGAGCATATCTATCAGGTCGGCAAGCGCCGCTTTGCTAAAGTCCGCCTGAGTTGATGTGATCGTGCGTCAGCTGCGGTCACGGGTGAGAAATATTTTGATAACAGTGTTGACATAAATGCTGAGTTGTCTAAAATGCGCGGCTTCCCAAGGAACGGGGGATGAGGAGGCCGAAGCGACAGCGGAGGCCAACCGGGGAAAGCGGACTTGAAGCGCCCCGGAGCTGAAAAAAAGGAGTTGACAGTCGGAAGGGAGTCTGTAGAATAGTCGGTCTTGGCGAGACGCGGGTTTCGCGAAGA
>NZ_WNKT01000113.1 GCF_009720725.1 Allochromatium palmeri | reverse complement strand
ACTCATGGTTCGCCCATTTTGAAAGCCGCATCCTCGGATTGCGTACCCAGCCGTTGATAAAGGATTTCCGAAAATCCGAGCAAACCGACAATGCGCGACTGCACCGCGTTCAGTGGGGTCATGGTCTGCCAGTCCATGCCGCCGAGGCTGATCACGACCAGGCTGATGCCATTGAAGGTTCTGAGCATCATCTCGGTGGAGGGCCTGGCGGTCGCGCGTTTGGGATTTCCCGCATAGAGGTGATCGAGCTTTTCGGCCTTCGCCTGCAAGGCCTCGCGCACCGTGAACTCGACCAGGCACAAGAAGCGCAGGCCGATGGCGAGGAGGCGGATGAGGCCTTTGATGCGGGTGGTCGAGCCAAGGTACAGCGGCGTCAAGCCCAGGAGCTTGCCGCGGTAACGATTGAAGCCGCGCTCGATGAGGTATTCCTCGCGGTAGGCGAGCACCGCCTCGCCCACCTCCAGGAGGAGGTCATTGCTGACGAACACCCGCCAGCCCAAGCCCCGCACGGTCTCCTCATACGCCACGGGATCGCGGCGCGTGCACACGGTGACATTGGCCGTGGTGACGTCTCGGGCGGGGCGCCCGAGGTAGGCCCGCTTGCGGGTGGTGTGGGTGTCCACCTGATACTCAGCGACGAGGAGGGTCGACACCTGGTGCTGCCTCAGAATGGCATCCACGGCGGCGTGCGCCTGCGCTTCATCCAGGCGCTTGTGGCCCCGCCCGCGCTGGTTGAGCCTCGCGATGTCCTGCTCGGCTTGTTCCAGGCGTCGGTCCAGACGCTGGTGCTGCGCGGCGGCGTGTTTCAGGGATTGCACCACCAGACGTTGCTCCTGCCACGCGAGCCCCTCGGCGCTCGTGTGCGTGACCTGATCGAAAAAGCCGTTGGCGATGTGCAGGGGCTTGTCAGCGGCCGTCACGGGGGCGCGATGGACGGGCGTGAGCGCCTGCTCCCCGGTCCACACTGGCGCCAACAAAGCGCGCAGGGAGGCGGGCGGCATCTGAACCGCCGGCAGCGGGCATAAATACTGGTCCTGGCTCGCCGCGAGGTAGGCGCGGGTGGCGAGTGCCGCCATCTTGCAGTCGCCGACATAGAGCACGCCCGAGTGTTGGAGAATCGCCTGCACCTTGCGGATCTCCGGCACGTACAACGGATCATCGGCCCGCTCGCCGCTGACCACGGTGGTGCTCAGCGGCAACCCCAGCGGATCCAGGGTCGACTGGTTGATCTTCAACTGAGGCAGGTCGGGGCGATGCTCCTTGCTGTGACCGAATTGGAACAAGCCGTCCTCGCTGACAGCCACATAACTTTTCGCCGTCGTGCTGTCGATGCGCACGCGTCGGGCCTTGAGGTCGTAGACCCGCAGCAGCGTTGCATTCTGCGCGCGCTCATAGGCGTCCCACGCCGCATCGTCGCCACCCAGACGGTCAAGGACGACGCCCAGACGATCGTCGCTGACATCAAGTGCACGCAAGCCCGTCGCTCCCAGGCACACCCGCAAGGTCATCAACAGCCCCGCCGCCCAGCCCTGGACCGAGTTCAGACGGTGGTCACCCTCGCTCAGAATGTAGGCCAGCCACACCACGGCGACCTCACCCAGGGTCAGTCCTTGCCAGTTCCCGTGCATCGGGAAGTGCTGGTCCAGCAGCGATGCCACCTCCATCTTGGCTAGCTGCGCCAAGAGCAGCGGGATGTCATCGACCCGTTCGATGCGTGTGACCGTGGGCGCGGTTTCCATGGTTTTTCTGACTCAGAGTGGTAAGTGCCTGTAGCTTGCTCCACTTTCATGAATCGAGGGGGAAATTAAGCGAACGATGAG
>NZ_WNKT01000112.1 GCF_009720725.1 Allochromatium palmeri | reverse complement strand
CAGGAACCGTTCACGGCGGGTCTGGTACTTCGGCTTCGGGGCGCGTTTCTTGGGCATCGTCGTCAGGCTGAGGGCGGTGGAGAACACAGGGCACAAGGGTATCACTCAGACCCCTTCGCCAAAACGGAATTGTTCAGCGTTTCCTTAATTGGTTTTGGCTTTTAGCATTTCTCAGTTTGATGTTTTTTGTTTTTATTTTTCCTGGCTTAAGTTCAAGCCAATAAAAATTTTGAAAGGAGAAGTTGAGTGAAAAATTTAATTATAGTTTTTGCACTTTGCACATCATTTAGTGCAAATGCAGATATTTATAAATGTACAACGAACGGAAGCGTAACATATTCTAATCTTCCTTGTGAAGGTGAGAAAGTTGAGACTTATTACAAAGAAACTGAGTATGATATTCAGCGTAGAGAGATGGAAAAAAAAGAAAAAGAGCGAATTAATTTTCTGAAAAAGCAACAAGCGGAGAGGGAGCAGCAAGCGCTCCAAGTTATTAGCTTGATTGAAGCTAAACGAGTCGAGGATGCACGTGCATACGCCGAGAAATTCGGTTTAGACTTTGAAAAAGTTGTTGCTGTTTACAAACAATTATTACATGAGCAGGAAATCGATAGGCAAAGGCGCATAGCTAATAATCGTGAGATCCAAAGACGTAGAGAGCAAACCTCCTCGAATAATGAGCTAGACAGTTACCTCTCGAATAATGAGCTAGACAGTTACCTCACGTTGTTGCCTAAATCAGCATCACAGCCATCTGCACCGCTGTCATTTTCTGTGCCATCAACACCGCAATCGCTGCCATCAACACCGCAATCGCTGTATGATCCATTCTCTGGAACGAGAATGCCGCGAAGTGGCGGCGGCTACATCGATCCAAAAACTGGCACTTTTTATCATGATGTTGGTCCTGGCGTAGTAAATACAAGAACTGGTCAGTTCACGCCTACCCACTAGGAGCAACTATGCGCTCCTCAAAATACATCTAAGTTGCTGCTTGCTCAATAGTAAAAATTATGAACACAAATAACATAAAAGATTTTAAAATAAAGTTTTTGGTTTTGGCTTTAGTGTTGATCGGAATTATCTTTTTTGCCAAAAAAGCAAGCGCAGTTTTATACATGTGCCAACCTAAAAATGGGCCAATGTTTTTGCAGGAACAACCTTGTGGCGACGCAAAAGAGTTACATCGATATGGAGATCCAAAACCAGATCCAAAGCCTGTGCCTCAGCAAAAGCAATACACTGGCGATAGACTCACTGTGAATTACGAAAGTATCGATATGGAAGCTTTTGTAAATGTACTAGAAAGTTTTACAGGGATTCCGTTTGTTCTCAGGTCGCAAGTAACTGGTAATTTTCCGCTTCGAGTGAAAAATATTCCATGGGATGAGCTTTTAGATAGCGTTTTAAACGAAACTGGTTTAGTTGCGAAGTACGTCAATGGAACAATCTATATAGGATGGCCGCGTGATTTTTGATTTTTGATTGTTGACTTCATTTCGCTTAATATATCGAAATTTGTCATAATTTTAAAAATGACAAAATGCGGTAATTTTAAGTGGCTCTAGTCTGTGATTTAGGTAGTTTGTTTTCTAAATGATTTTTAAACCAGTCTAACGCAGCCAACGCTGTAGGTTTTTATTTTACATGCTGGGCAATCTATTTGATTATTGGGTAATTTATGAAAGAACAACTGCCTCATCAAATTGATGAAATTATTGTTGCTCTTAATGATATTGGCTCGCATTTGGCTCAGATGCAGAGTTTGTTGTCAAGTCAATATTTTTGGGACTCTAAGTACTTTCATTAAAAAAATTAAACAGATGAAAACGCAATTTTATATTCAGATCCATAACCATCAATAATTTCAC
>NZ_WNKT01000111.1 GCF_009720725.1 Allochromatium palmeri | reverse complement strand
CCAGACTTCATGCCGGTGGAAGCGCTGTGGCGATGGTTACGCGAGGAGGTCACCTACCATCATTGTCACGCCACGGCCGAGGAATTGGTTCAACGGGTCAACCACTTTGTTCACACCATCAATGCCGATCCCTTCGCCATCGCTGACCGACTCTGGACCAAAACTACGCTCGATCCAGAGGAAGAGAAATTACGCATCCCGGCCTAGTCGAGGTTTAGTACGGACTCGACGACATGCGGCGGGACGCGTAGATCCTCGCCAAGGCGGGTTGCGGCGGTTCGACGCAAATCATGCAGCGTCCAGGGCGTATCGAGTTGCGCGCGCGCGTCGAGTCTGCCCTTGGATCTCGACCAGCCGGAAAACGGTGCAGGAGATTGGTCGGGCGCATCGGCGCGACGCAGGCCGGACGTGAACACAAGATTCGTCTCCATCCGCATCGCCCGCTGCTCGACGCGACGCTCAGCCAGGATCGCCAGCACGGGTGCTGAGAGCGGTATCAGGTGCTCGCGATGATTCTTGGCGCGTGCGGCCGGCAGCGTCCAGAGCGCGCCATCGATGTCGACCTCAGACCAGCGCATCCCGCCAACCTCGTCGCGACGCTGGCCAGTGAGCAGCAGCACGCGGACGATGGGGCCGAACAGATCGCCGGTATGGGTCGGCTCGCTAGCGTGCCAGATCGCGACCAGCTCGGACGCCGATAGCACGCGCTCCCTGGATGCCTCATGGCCAGGCTTCTTGATGCCGGCGGCCGGGTTGGCGGTCAGGATGCCACGCTCGACCGACCAGCCGAACAGCATGTGCAGATAGCTCAGGGTCCGGTTCGCCGCCACCTCGACGCCACGCTCGAGCAGTACGTCGAGTACGTCGAGTACGTCGCGGCGCTCGATCTTGACCAGGGGTTTTTCGCCCCAATCGGCGAAAAGGTCCGACGACAGCACGCGCGAGAGTTCGGCCAGGGTGCGCGGTGCCGGGCGGCGGTTGCCTCGACCGCGATACTTCAGCAGGAAATCCTCCCGCACGGCCGCGAAGGTGTGCCGGCTCGCCTCGGCCTTGGCCTGTCGCTCGGCGCGGACGACGGCGCCGGGGTTTTCGCCTTCGCCGGCCAGTGCCAGGGCCGCGCGCGCCTTCTCCCGAGCCTGGGCCAGGGTGACGGCTGGATAGCGGCCGAGGGTCAGACGTTGCTGGACCCAACGGCCGCCCTTGAGAACCCGCAGGATCATCACCCATGACCGCTGCCCAGACGCGCCAACGCGCAGGCCGAGGGCTTTGGTCTGGGTGTCCCAATATTCGACGCGCCCCGATTCGGGCGGCCTCAAGCGGCGGATCGCCGCATCGGTCAGGTGCAATGTGGGCATGAGTCAGTCACCAGTCAGATGGTCGAGCTGGGTAACAAGGTGGGTAACAAAATTTCACGATATGGGGTGTTACCCATCATGCCCTAACATACCCCAACATTCGCGAGAATTGCGAGCGGGAAAAGCGAGTTACAGCGGTCGAGCGCGTCTGACCAGACCAGCGATGTTACCGCAAGAAATGGCCCGGCAGCTGAATGGGGTTCAGGTGGTCGGAGGTTCAAATCCTCTCGCCCCGACCAATTTAAGCTCGAAATTACAAGCGGTTACGTGACTCACGTAGCCGCTTTTTTCTTGTCCGCCTAAGCGGTGTGCCGGAAAATGTGCGGAACGCTTCGAATCCCTGACTCGATCCGGGCAGCATGTTCGGCCAGATGCTCAGGGGCGAGGTGGGCATATTTCTTCACCATGGCAAAGTCCGACCAGCCACCAAGTTCCTGGAGAACATGCAAGGGGGTTCCTGACTGATTGGACTTTGGACAAAAACACGCTCCTTCCCAGTGCCCAGTAGGCCTTCTTGAAACTTTTCGTGGTATGCATCCGATCAAGCCGTCGCGGTGAGCCTCGGTTGGCGC
>NZ_WNKT01000110.1 GCF_009720725.1 Allochromatium palmeri | reverse complement strand
GCGCCAACCGAGGCTCACCGCGACGGCTTGATCGGATGCATACCACGAAAAGTTTCAAGAAGGCCTACTGGGCACTGGGAAGGAGCGTGTTTTTGTCCAAAGTCCAATTCGGGTTCAGAGCGGGTTTCTTCTTCGCTTCTTTGTGGTTTTCGTGTTCTTTCGACATGGCTTGGATCCTCGTCCCTCGTCTGGAGCCTGTCGGTGCATCTGCTACAGCAGACGTCCGGCACCGCCTCACCCGGAAGCCGCTGAGCGTGCGCGCGGGCGAGGCTGGTTCTCCAAGTATAGATCCTGGTCGCGGCGTGTCGTCCGCCGGATTCCTGGTGTCGGGCATCTTGACTCCAGGCGATGTACGGATGGTCGCCAAGCGCCAAGCGTGATCGGTTAGGCCGTGATCCGTTGGTGGCGGCGATGATCGAAAGTGCTGTGCAACGCAAAGGTGCGCGGATCGTTTCCGCCCGATGCTTTTGCAGGCGGTGATCACGGGCTCTTCAGTGAGGTGGCGAGCAACATGAGATTCTGCGGCGGGATCCGAATCATTCCCCGGCGCGGGCTATCGATGTCTGCGACGAGAAAGAAGGCGATGGAGATGACGAGCGGTAGGATGAAGTGCGTATGCGACGGCGAGGGGGTGTTCCTGGCACCGAGACCGACCAGGAGTGCAGAGCAAATCGCGATCGACGTCAGCAGTGCCCAGGCCGCCAGCGGGATGCGATTCACCCAGGCCGCTTGCGTATAACCCTGGGTGTTCAGCATGTCGTTCATGCCGGCGACCGCCAACGCCATGACCGGCGTGGGCTGCGCCTCAGCCGGCCCCACCACAACCGTCCAGAGCGCGCTCTGCAACCGGGCCGTCTCGCTATTGGTTTCCAGCAGGGACTGCTCGTCGCGCGTCCGGTAGAACCGGATGCGCTGATCGATGTACTGCACTATCAGCTCCCGCGCTCGCGCTCCGTCCGCCTCCGGCAGGAGATCGGCTCGCAGGTATTCCGTACCGATTGCATTGGCTTCTTCCTCCTCCAGATTTTTTCGTTGGTCGTAGCGTTCCAACGCCATGGAGAAGGTAAAGCCGATGATGAGCGCCAGGAGCGTCAGCGTCGCCCCCTCGACGACGCGGTAATCCTCGCGTATCTCGGCGATCTGCGCCCGCAGCCCTTGCAGGCGCGACGCGCCGATCCAGGTTGCCAGCGACAGCACCACGAACGAGACGGGGAGAAAAAAGATCGGATAACGAACGATTGCGATCGGGTCTTCGAGTAGGCTGCTCATTGCCTTCATGGCCTGTGCGGTCTGGAGCGTGGGCGACAGGGCGCTAAGGAGCCGCCTTGCGTTGCGGGGCACGAGTCTAAGCCCCGCTTCAGGGATTTACAATCGGCGCTGATGCCCGGCGGCCCCGTCGCCCTGGACGTTCGCGTCAGCCACTGTCAGGCGCTGCTTGGAGGCGATCAGGCTGGACCCGACCCCGATCCTTCATCGACTCACAGGTTAATCGACATGCAGACACCGAAACTCTTCGAACCCTTGACGATCGGCTCGCTCAGGCTGGCCAATCGCATCGTGATCGCACCCATGTGCCAGTATTCCGCGACCGACGGCTGCATGAACGACTGGCACTTGATCCATCTCGGTCAGCTCGCGCTCTCGGGCGCGGCCTTGCTGACGATCGAGGCGACCGCCGTGGTGCCGGAAGGTCGGATCTCTTACGGGGATGTCGGGCTGTGGGACGACGCCACCGAGGCGGCGATGGCCGCGACCTTGTCGGCCGTTCGCACGTGGTCAGACATGCCCATCGCGATCCAGCTTGCACACGCCGGTCGTAAGGCCTCGACCGATGTGCCTTGGCAGGGTGGCGCGCAGCTCCCGCCCGAGCACGTCAATGGTTGGCAGACCGTCGCCCCCTCCGCCGTGCCCTTCGGTGCCAGCGACAGGGCGCCGCTCGCGCTCGATCGCCAGGCGATGATCGA
>NZ_WNKT01000010.1 GCF_009720725.1 Allochromatium palmeri | reverse complement strand
GTTGCGATTCAGTGCCTCAAGCAACTCTTTATCGCTTTGGGCGTACGTTGGCATGGCAGGAGCCTCACAAGACAGTTCCATGGAACCTACAGTTTAAGCCAGCGCATCAGTTATGGTCGCACCCTTCGTCCAAGCATACTTGTCGCCTATTAGAAAAACGCTGTATTCTTATCACCCTTCTCGTCCCCGCGATCGCGTCCGTACCCGGGCGGCGTTCCGTCCGAGAGTTGTAGCGAGAGAGGACAGGGCGATGGCGATCCTCGACGATCGGCCCGCCTTCATAACGACATCGAGTTGGCGAAGTCCCCCGATGACTGAGCCCTCAAACAATGACATTGCTCGGAGACCGGAAATGAATCAGTTCTACTACGATGCCGTGACCAAGATGGAACAGTTGGGCGTCGATGATGAGTACATCCAGGGGTGGCAGTGTGGTTGCCTGCAGAACCCCAAGCGCGAGGAGCAGCGCCTGACCGACGCTTATGAGGCAGGTTACAGCGACGGCGAAGAAAAGAACGCCGATAACTTCGAGCAGTGGGTCACGGCCTGATCGCAATTTAGCGCGTCCCCCTCCCTCGACCGCGTCCAGAGCCACGCCGACCTACGCGCGGCGCCTCTGGGCTGGACGCGGCTCGTCTGGCCTTCTTCCTGGCCAAAGATACTGTTTCCATCGTGATCGTCCCAGTGCTTACGGCGCTGTCGTCTCCCTTGCTCATGAGGCGATCGCTCCGCATAATCGCTTCATGATTTGAAGCGATTATGGTTTCCAAATGCCTCATACCTGGATCTGGGAGTCCCCCGACTGGCCTGAGTTTCGCTGGGATGCGGTCCGATTCGCACCTGGACTGTCCCGCGCCCGGCTGGCCCAGGGTAAGGTGCTTGGGGCGGCGCGGTTGCTCGATGCCGACCTGACACTGGAGGCTGTGGCGGCCATTCTGGTGGAAGACGGCCTGACCACCAGCGCCATTGAGGGCGAACGACTCGACCTGGACGCTGTGCGCTCCTCCGTAGCCCGCCATCTGGGACTGCCGACCGCCGGTCTGCCGGTGCCGCCGCGTGCCGTGGATGGATTGATTGATGTGCTGCTGGATGCCACGCAGCGCCATGATGTTCCTCTGAGCAACGAACGTCTGTTCGGTTGGCAGGCGGCGCTGTTTCCGACCGGCTATTCGGGTCTGCACGCCATCCGTGTCGGAACACTGCGCGGCGATGAGCCGATGCAGGTGGTCTCGGGGGCGATTGGTAGGGAGCAGGTCCATTTCATCGCACCGCCTCGCCACGGGCTGGAGGCCCAGCTCGATCGCTTCCTCGCCTGGTTCAACGCGGCTCCCGCCGATCTGGATGGACTGGTGCGCGCCGGCCTGGCACACATCTGGTTCATCACCCTGCATCCCTTCGAGGACGGCAACGGTCGGCTGGCCCGCGCCATCACCGACATGGCCCTCGCCCAGGACGAGTCGCAGCCGATGCGTCTTTTCAGTCTCTCGGCGCAGATCCAGCGCGAACGCGCCGGTTACTACGCCATCCTGGAACGCACCCAGCGCGGCGGGCTGGACGTCACCGAATGGCTCGTGTGGTTTCTGGCGCAGGTCGAGGCGGCGGCGACAGCGGCGGAGCAAACGGTGGCCAAGACCCTGGCCAAGGCGCGTTTCTGGTTGCGGCATCAGGCGACGGTGCTCAACGAGCGTCAGCGCAAGGTGCTCAACCGTCTGCTGGATGCCGGCCCGGACGGATTCGCGGGCGGCATGAATACCCGCAAGTATATGGGCCTGACCAAGACCAGCCGCGCGACCGCCTATCGCGAACTGGCCGATCTGGTCGAGAAGGGGTGCTTGCGGCCTACCGGTCAGGGTGGGCGGAGTAGCGGGTACGAGATTCTGTGGCTGTGATGGTGCGGTGTCGGTATTTGGCATTCGATCTGTTGTGAGTCAAGCCGCCTGATCCGTGGCATCCAGGTAGACCGCGCGCAAGTGTTCGGGCAACAGAGACGCGGGATAGCTGTGGTTGCGTAACTTTCCGAGATGCCACCACCAGTGGGCGAGTGGTTGGCGTGGGTCGTCTTCCAGCAATCCTGGATTGATGTAGTCGTTGACCTGCGTGGCCTCGATGACGATCTCATCGAGTTCACGCACATCTTGAGACAGCGCCTGCGCTTCGTTCAAGCACTCTCGCGCTTCGCGTAGCCCGAGACCCTCGCCGTCCATGGAGAATTGAAACCAGGCATATTCGCGATAGCGGGCTACCGGATCAGATCGCTTAGCATCCATAGCATTTCACCAAAGTCATCGTCGAGATCAGGGTACAGACTGACGCGCGTGCCGTCCGGATCGAAAATGGCGTTCCAACCTTCGCGCGGCGATCGAACTTGATAACGGACTCCGCCCTTTCGATACAAACGTGCCTCCTGATCGCTCAGGATGCGCCGATAGAGGGCGTCCATCTCATCGGCACTACTCAACGCCTCGCCGTCTTGATAGCGCCGCTGGATGTAGTGTAGTTCACGACTATCGACGCGCGCCGGGTCGCGACGTATACGATCCAGAAGAGCGGCCACTTCCGGCTCATGGGCCATCGGCTCCAGGTCGGCGACCAGCGCATCGGTGCGCCGCTTGTTGCGATTGAGGTTCTTCGTCCCCCAGACGCCGACATCCCGCGCCTTGATCAGTGCCTCTCGGGCTTCCCGCATCGATTGGCGTTGAGATTCGGTCATGGCCGGCGATTCTACCACTCCCCCAACATCCCAATCCGATACCCCGCCGGCGACTTGGCATCGATGATGTCGATCAGGCTATCATCCTTGGGCCTCGCGTTGCGCTCGGCCTATCCACCCGACCGGCTCCCGGCCATCCGGTAGTGCTCGCCCTCGCGCTGGACCAGGCCCAGTTCGGCTAGGGCAGCGAGGGCGTCGTGCAGTTCGGCGAGCAGTGAGACCAGTCCTTGGGCGTGGATGGCCGATCGGCGTCGTGTTGGCCACGACGATCACGGCAACTTGGCCACGTCCGCGAACACCTCGTCCATCTGCGCGGCGTCATAGTCGAAGATGGGCTTACCGTCCAGTTTCATGCGCTCGATGAACTCCAGCTTGCTGTAGCCGGCCAGTTCCGCCGCCTTGCCCAGTGACAGCTTGTTTTTGCGATACCACATCAGCGCCGCCAAAAAACGCATATCGCGCGTGAACTCTTCAGCGGATTCTCTCAGTGAGAACAGGATATCGTCATCGATAGAAAACGAGACGTGCATGAGGGGCTCCTAAGATTTGTCTGGTCACGAAGCTCCCGCTTCGTGACCATGGCCGGCTCAGAGCGCCGCAATCTTGTCGCGCTGCGCCCGCAGATTGGCAATCGCCGCCGCGTGCTCGGCCAGCTTGGCCCGCTCTTTGTCCACCACCGCCGCTGGCGCTTTGTCGACGAAGGCCGGATTGGCGAGCTTGGCCTCGGTGCGGGCGCTGTCGTCGGTCAGGCGCGCGATCTCCTTGTCCAACCGCTTCAACTCAGCGTCCTTGTCGATCAAACCCGCCATCGGGATCAGGATCTTCATGGCCCCGACCAGCGCGATGGCCGACTCGGGTGCCTGCGACTCGTCATTGAGCACCGTGATCGACTCGGTGCGGGCGAGGAAGTCCAGATAAGGCCGCGCCGTCTCCAGCCACTGCTGTTCCTGCTCGGTCGCGTTGACGACCAGAATCGGCAGCGGCTTGCCGGGCGCGATGTTCATCTCGCCCTTGATACGCCGGATGCCGAGGATGCACTGCTTGACCCAGTCAATCTCGCCGACGGCCTGGGCGTCTTCGGCAGACGGATCGCGCGCGGGGTAGGGCGCCAGCATGATCGTATCGCCCTCGACACCGGCGAGCGGCCGCACCTTCTGCCAGATCTCCTCGGTGATGAAGGGCATGATCGGATGCGCCAGACGCAGCAGGGTTTCGAGCGTCTGCACCAGGGTGCGGCGCGTGCCGCGCTTGGCCGCGTCTGAAGATTGCGTGCCGGTCAGCACCGGCTTGGACAGCTCCAGATACCAGTCGCAGAACGCGTTCCAGGTGAAGTCGTAGAGCGCCTGCGCCGCCAGGTCGAAGCGGTAGATGTCTATGGACTCGGTGACGGTGCCGATGGTGCGGTCGAGTTCGGCGCGAATCCAGCGGTCGGCGGCACTCAGTTCGATCGGGTCCGACCCCAGGCCGCAATCCTGGTCTTCAGTGTTCATCAACACATAGCGCGAGGCGTTCCAGAGCTTGTTGCAGAAGTTGCGGTAGCCCTCGGTGCGTTGCAGGTCGAACTTGATGTCGCGTCCGGTGGTGGCGAGCGCGGCGAAGGTGAAGCGCAGTGCATCGGTGCCGAACGCCGGGATGCCGTCGGGGAAGTCTTTGCGCGTGTCCTTGGTAATCTTTTCGGCCAGATGTGGCTGCATCATGCCCTTGGTGCGCTTCTCGACCAGGGATTCCAGGTCAATGCCGTCGATCAGATCGATGGGGTCAAGGACGTTGCCCTTGGACTTGGACATCTTGTCGCCGTTTTTGTCGCGCACCAGTCCATGGATGTAGACCTCGCGGAAGGGCACGTCGCCCATGAACTTCAGACCCATCATGATCATCCGCGCGACCCAGAAGAAAATGATGTCGAAGCCCGTCACCAGCACCGAGGTCGGATAGAAGGTCTTGAGCCGGTCGGTGTCCTCCGGCCAGCCGAGCGTACTGAAGGGCCAGAGCGCCGAGCTGAACCAGGTGTCGAGCACGTCCTCGTCCTGGCGCAGTTCGACCTCGGGGCCAAAGCCATGCTTGGCGCGAACCTCATCCTCGGAGCGCCCGACATAGACGTTGCCTTCACTGTCGTACCAGGCCGGGATGCGATGGCCCCACCAGATCTGGCGACTGATGCACCAGTCCTGGATGTTGCGCATCCACTCGAAATAGGTGTTCTTCCAGTTGTCGGGGACGAAACGGATGTCGCCGTTCTCGACGGCGGCGATGGCCGGCTCGGCGAGCGGGGCGACGCGCACATACCACTGGTCGGTCAGATAGGGTTCGATGACCGCGCCCGAGCGGTCGCCGCGCGGCTGCTGGAGGCGGTGATCCTTGACCGCCGCGAGCAGTCCGGCGGCTTCCAGATCAGCAACGATGCGCTTGCGCGCCGCGTAGCGGTCGAGTCCGATATAGGCCGCCGGCAGCAACTGGCCTTCTTCCGGTTCGTTGTCGCGAATAGCGGCGTCGGGCGTGAAGATGTTGATGAGTCCGCCGTGCGGCTGCGCGGCGATGGCGGTCTCGTCGCGATGGTTTAGCCACACCTGATGGTCGTTGAAGTCATGCGCCGGGGTGATCTTGACGCAGCCGGTGCCGAACTCGGGATCGGCGTGCTCGTCGGCGACGATGGGGATGCGCCGTCCGGTCAGCGGCAGCTCGACGAAGGCGCCGATCAGGTGTTTATACCGCTCGTCTTCCGGGTTCACAGCGACCGCGCAGTCGCCGAGCATGGTCTCGGGGCGGGTGGTGGAGACGACCAGGAACTGAGGGCCGGACGCGCCCGGCGGCTGGACGATGGGATAACGCATCTCCCACATGAAGCCGCTTTCTTCCTCGGACAGCACTTCGAGGTCTGACACGGCCGTGTGCAGCACCGGATCCCAGTTCACCAGCCGCTTGCCGCGATAGATCAAGCCTTCTTCGTGGAGGCGCACGAAGACCTCGCGCACCGCCTCCGAGAGTCCTTCGTCCATGGTGAAGCGTTCGTGCGCCCAGTCGAGCGAGGCACCCATGCGCCGCAACTGGCGGGTGATGGTGCCGCCGGATTCGGCCTTCCAGTCCCAGATGCGCTCGATGAAGGCGTCGCGTCCGTAGTTGTGGCGCGTCTGGCCTTCGGCCTCGATCAGGCGCTCGACGACCATTTGCGTCGCGATGCCGGCGTGATCGGTGCCGGCCTGCCACAGCGTCTGCTCGCCTTTCATCCGGTGATAGCGAACCAGGGCATCCATGATGGTGTCCTGGAAGGCATGACCCATGTGCAGGCTGCCGGTGACGTTCGGCGGCGGGATCATGATGCAGTAGGCGCTCTGGGCGGCCTCGCGCGCGGTTTCGGCGGGCACGAAATAGCCGCGTTCCTCCCAGTGGCGGTACCAATGGGCTTCCAGGGTTTGGGGGTCGTAGTTCTTGTCCAGCATGGTGCTCAGGCTCGTGGTCGGGCGATGCGAAAGCGATGAAGTATAACCCGCTCAGACAAGGGCAAGGCAGGCTGTCGCCGCCGTGGCGAATACCCTGTCGATGGCCAATAATGGAGTGACGTCACTCTCTCGGTTTTCACGCGGAGGAACCTATGGCCATCACCGCATTCTCAAGCCGTGAGTTCAACTGGGGCCATGTGGTTAGGTTAGCGTGCGGCGGACAGTGTTTTTGTTTCCGCGTGACGCAGCGCTGCACATTTCGTGCGCGAACGAGTTGCGCCGCTTACCCAATCGGCTGGATGCTGGAATCGTCTGAGCCGCCTGCCGCCGTTCTGGTGTCCGGTTCGGTTTGACCCCACAGCAGCGGACGCAGATCCAGAACCATCCGGCAGGGAAACCCCTCACTCAGCGGCGCGCACCCAAAATGCGCGTAGAAAGACTGCGCCTCGGCATCGAGGGCATCGGTGACGAACAGGCGGAAGGCCACGGGGCCGTTCTGCGCAAGTTGCAGCGTCAGACCCAGCGCCTCCTCGAACAGGTAACGGCCCAATCCCTGCCCGCGAATACGGGTATCGACCGCGAGCCGTGCCAGGAGGATTCCTGGAATCGGGAAGCGAGGCAGCCGGTTCAAGTCGGGAAGCGGCGCCAGCGATCCGCGTTCAACGCTGACAGTGGTCAGACTGAAATAACCGGCCAACCGAGGCATGCCGGTTCCGCTGTCGATGGCCACATAGGTTCGCGCCAGGAGATCCTTTTCGGCGTGACGTAAGGCGTATCGCCGCAGATAGTCCACCAGACCAGGGCATGGATTCTGAAAGTCGGCGAGCAATGGACGATGGGAGCGATCCAGCGGCTCAATGCGTAGCGGCATGGCTCAGTCCAACGGCGACCAGCGCAACGACGGGGGCCGCCGCGGCGCTTGCGCCAGATTCGCGAGCGCCGCGCGCAAGGCCGGAGGCGGATCGAACCCCCGTTCGAGCAGAGTCGCCAGACGCTCTACCTCGGCATCGCTCAAGACCAGCCGCTCGCCTGCGGATCGATTTTCCGCCGCGCTCGAACGCTCCAGCGCCGGATGCTGAAGTCGCTCGACCATGTCGCCGCAGCGTGCCTCGATGACCCGCCCCTGCTGCATCTGGCGCGCGACCCAACCTGCGATCACCGCCATTTCGCGCAAGAGATCAGCCTTCTGATTCGGTCCGAGTCCGAACCGCTCGCGTAACAGATCGAGTTCGGCTTCGAGTACAGCGTTGGTCAGGGCTTGAAAACGCGCCATCGGTCACCTCCTGCTTTTGAGTAAAAGATTACTCACCGGAACCGAAATCTGCAAATGGATTTCCGCGCGGTTCGATCATCCCGGTGCCGGTCGTGTCGTTGGTGCTCCTCCGGCTGGATTCGCCAAAAATCCACGGTACCCCGCGCGCGTCGGATATGGCAGCATGTCGCCTGAAGCGCCAGACCCATCACAACTAACCAAAGAAGAAGAGGCGGACCCCATCGATGGACACCACGACTCAGTATGTCTTTGCGTTCGAGGACGGCGATGGAAAGGACAAAAAATTGCTCGGCGGCAAGGGTGCCAACCTGTGCGAGATGACCCAGATCGGGCTGAACGTCCCGCCCGGCTTCGTCATCTCCACGGCGGCCTGTCTGGAGTATCTCGACGAACCTAAACAGGCGCTGCCGCCCGGCCTGATCGAGCAGGTCCAGGGACAGATGCGCGCCCTGGAGCAGAAGACCGGCAAGGGCTTCGGCGACCCGGACAATCCGCTGCTGGTCTCGGTGCGCTCAGGCTCGGCGATGTCGATGCCGGGCATGATGGACACCATCCTCAACCTGGGTCTGAACGCCGACACCCTGCAAGGCGTGATCCGTGCCACCGACGATCCGCGCTTCGGCTACGACGCTTACCGGCGCTTCATCCAGCTTTTCGGCAAGGTCGCGCTCGGCGTGCATGACGAGGCGTTCGACAAGGAATTCGCCGCTATCAAGGAGGCCGCTCACGCCAAGCAGGACGTCGATCTCTCCGCCGGCGACCTGCGCGAGACCTGCGAACGCTTCCTCAAGGTGGTCGAGGACGCCACCGGCCAGCCCTTCCCGACCGACCCCTATCAGCAGCTCGAAATCGCCATCAAGGCCGTCTTCAACTCCTGGTCGGGCAAGCGCGCGGTCGACTATCGCAAGCAGTTCCATATCACCCCGGATATGGCCAATGGCACGGCGGTCAATGTCGTGACCATGGTCTTCGGCAACCGGGGCGACGACTCGGCCACCGGCGTTGCCTTCACCCGCAATCCAGCCACGGGTGAGAACAAGCTCTACGGCGAGTATCTGGTCAACGCCCAGGGCGAAGACGTGGTCGCCGGTATCCGCACCCCCAAGCCGCTCGACCGGCTCCGGGTCGAGATGCCCGAACTGGCCGATCAGCTCGACGAACTGCGCGACAAGCTCGAAACTCACTACCGCGAAATCCAGGACTTCGAGTTCACCATCGAGCAGGGTCAGCTCTATTGTCTCCAGACCCGCAACGGCAAGATGAACACGGTCGCCATGGTGCGCACCTCGGTCGAGATGGAACGCGAGGGACTCATTACTAAAGAACAGGCCCTGTTGCGCATCGCGCCCGAGTCACTGGAACAGATGCTGTTCCCGCGTCTCGATCCAAGTTTCAAGGCCGAAGCGGTCGCCCAGGGTCTGCCGGCCTCGCCGGGCGCGGCCTCCGGCATCGCGGTGTTCGACGCCGACCGCGCCGAACAGCTCGGCAAGGAGCAGGGACTTAAAGTCATCCTGGTGCGCGAGGAGACCAAGCCGGAGGACATCCACGGTTTCTTCGCCTCCGAAGCCATCCTGACATCGCGCGGCGGCAAGACCTCGCACGCGGCGGTGGTTGCGCGCGGCATGGGCAAGCCGTGCGTGGCCGGCGCTGAAGGCATCAGTGTCGATGTCGACCGGCGCGAAGCGCGCGTTGGGCTGACCAGCTTCAAGGAAGGGGATGTCATCACCATCGACGGCACCTCGGGCAAGGTCTATCTGGGCGCGATCCCAACGGTGGAACCGGACTTCACGCCCGAACTCCATACCCTGCTCGGCTGGGCCGACGAGTTGGCCAAACTCAAGGTGCTGGCCAATGCCGACACCCCGGACGATGCGCGTCGCGCACGACGCTATGGCGCGGTCGGCATCGGGTTGGCACGCACCGAGCGCATGTTCAATGATGTCGAGCGGCTGCCGATCGTGATCGAAATGATCGTCGCTGATACGCCCGAGGCGCGTCAGGAGGCGCTCGACCGGCTGCTGCCCTTGCAGCGTCAGGACTTCCATGACCTGTTCGAGGTGATGTCGCCGCATCCGGTCACCATCCGGCTGCTCGATCCGCCGATCCACGAGTTCCTGCCCGACGAGCATGTGCTCGAACGCGAGCTGTCCGAGCTGCGGGTGCTGGGTCAGACGGCGCGTGGCGTGGGCGTCCTGTCGGGAGCCATGGGGCTGCTGCATGCCGCGGAGGGCTTGCGGCGCGAGGTCGAGACCGCGCGTCACATGCTCGACCCAGCGGTGATCGAGGAAGCCATCGCAAAGAAGGAGGCGATGCTCAAGAAGGTGCGTGCGCTTTACGAGACCAACCCGATGCTGGGACATCGCGGCGTGCGGCTCGGCATGACCTTCCCCGAGATCTATCAGATGCAGGTACGCGCTATTTTGGAAGCCGCCGCCGAGTGCGCCAAGTCGGGCATCGAGGTCCATCCGCAGATCAAGGTGCCGCAGGTCTGCACGGTGCAGGAACTGCGCAAGGTCAAGGAATATGTCGAGACCATCCATAGTGAGGTTGCCGCGCATTACGGCAAGCCGGTCAAGTTCCAGTTCGGCACTATGATCGAGGTGGTGCGCGCCTGTATGCGCGCCGACTCGCTGGCCGAGGAGGCCGAGTTCTTCTCCTTCGGCACCAATGACCTGACGCAGGCGACCTTCTCTTTCTCGCGCGAGGATGCCGAGAACAAGTTCCTGCCGCTCTACAATCAGTCGGGTCTGTTGCAGGACAACCCGTTCGATGTGCTCGACGTCAAGGGCGTAGGCAAGCTGATGCAGTTGGCCGTGGAGTGGGGGCGGGCGGTCAAGCCCGATCTGCATGTCGGCATCTGCGGCGAGCACGGCGGGCATCCGGGGTCGATCGGCTTCTGTCATCAGGCCGGACTCGACTATGTGAGCTGCTCAGGTCCGCGCGTGCCGATTGCGCGACTGGCGGCGGCGCATGCGGCCTTGAAGTCAGGTTGATGGCGAGACCTGCCGGTCTTGCACTATGAAAAGCGGCGATGTGATCAAGCGCCTGGAGTCCGACGGCTGGGTGCTGGTGCGTATGAAAGGCTCGCATCATCAGTTCCGTCGGCCCGGGCAGCCGGGCTTGGTCACGGTTCCGCATCCGAAAGCCGATATTCCGCTGCCGACCTTGCGCAGCATCTACCGTCAGGCCGGCTGGCCCTGGAAGTGAGTCATGCGATTGGCATTGGCCCTGCATACTGATGATGGCGTGGCCTATGGGGTCACAGTGCCCGATCTTCCGGGGTGTTTCTCGGCGGGTGAGAGTCTGGATCAGGCGATCGAAAACGCCTACGAGGCCATCGATGCCCATGTCGAGCTGCTGATGGATGACGGAGACGCCGTGCCCTGTCCGCGTCCGCTTGCCGAGCATCAGGCCAATCCGGACTTTGCGGGGGCGGTGTGGGTAGTGATCGATGCACCGATCGAGCGTTATTTCGGTCCGACCGAGAAGATCAATATCCGGGTGCCGCGACGGTTGCTCCAGCGCATCGATGCGCACGCCAAAGCGCGTCATCTGAGTCGTTCGGCCTTTCTGACGCAGGTCGCCAGCGAAGCGATAGGGCGCGAAGGGCCGTGCCGGAACCAGTGAGGTAAAACGCATGGATCTCGATGCCCTGAATGCCGCCTTTGCGCTCCCTGACGTCCTGCATTTCGTCGAAGGGCCGGGCGGTTTGACGCTGATCGAGATCGACAACGGACTGGCGCGGGCGACCCTGACCACGCATGGTGCTCAGGTGTTGTCCTACCGCCCGGCTGGGGCGCGCGATGAGCTGCTGTTCGTCGGCGAGCGCGCCTATTTTGCCCCGGACCAGGAGATCAAGGGCGGCGTGCCGATCTGCTGGCCCTGGTTCGGGCGTGATCCCGACGACCCGGCGCGTGTCATCCACGGTTTTGCACGCTTGCGAACCTGGTCGGTGCTGGCGTGTGAGACGCGGCCCGATGGCGCAATCTGGGTGCGGTTCGGGCTGGCGGACGATGAAACGACGCGCGCGCTCTGGCCGCATTACTTCAATCTCTGGGTCGAGGTCACTGTGGGGGCGACTCTGTCGGTGGTGCTGACCACGCGCAACGCGGGTGATGAACCCTTCGCGATCACACAGGGCCTGCACGCCTATTTCCAGATTGGCGACCCGGCTCAGGTCAGCATCCTTGGACTCAATGGCTGCCGTTATCTCGACAAGGCGGCGGACGCACCGCCGGACGCGGTCGGTGTCCAGTCCGGTGCGCTGGGTCTCGATGCCGAGGTGAATCGCATCTACGAATCCGTGCCGCCCCAGCTCGTGATCGAGGATACAGCGCTCGAACGCCGGATTCGGATCGACAGCACGCACAGTCGCACCTGCGTGGTCTGGAATCCCTGGATCGCCGGTGCGCAGGCGCTGCCGGATCTCGATGATGCCGATTACCAACGCTTCGTCTGTGTCGAGACCGTCAACGCCGCCTCCGAGATCATCACCATCCAGCCCCAGGGTGAGGCGCGCATCGGCGCCGACTATCGAATCGAACCCCTGTAACGCTCATGCCCTGATTCGGGATGGCGTCTTTGCAGTCAAGGTGCTGACGCCACTCCCGCCGCTGAGTCCGATCAGCTAGACTGCCCCTATGAGCACCGACACCACACCATCATCCTCCGTCCCCGGCGAAGACACCCGGCGCCAATGGCACCGCCTGTTCGGCATCGCCCTGACCGAGCTGTTCGAGGGTGCCCCCTGGCGTGTCGAACTCGAACAGGAACTGGCCGTGCGCAGCCAACTGCTGGATGTGGCCATCATCGAAGCCGTCGGGGAAGGTGCCGAACGCCGGTTCCCGCCCGACCTGCCCGACGGCTTGGATAATCTGCGCGCGCACAACCTGCTGACCTACAAATCCCATCACGAAGCCCTCAACGCCTGGGCGCTCGACGAACTGATCGGACACTACGTCAACTACCGCAAGCTCCACCTGAACTCCGAAGGCAAACGCCACCCGTCTAGCGCCTTCGGCCTCTACGCCGTCGCCACCCGCTGTCCGCGTCGCCTCAACGCCACCCATCCCCTGCAACCGACCGCCTGGGACGGGGTCTATGATCAACCCTGGGGCGGACAGGTGGTGCGCCTGATCGTGCTCAACGAAATCGCTCCCCACCCGCGCAACGTCGCTTGGGAACTCTTCGCCAGCGAACGTGATCGACTGCGTCAAGGGTTGATCCACTACCGCGCCCGCTATCCAAACCCGACCCCGGGCGGACACTGGGCGCTGCTCGAATACCTGCATCTGATCTACCAACGAGAGGTATCCAATATGGCCTACACCATGGAAGAGTTTCTGCGCGAGGCCGAGGAGATCGCCATCGACCGGGTGATGAAACGCGATCCAGACGCCATCCTCAAGCGCTTCGATGCCGATGAGGTGCTTAAGCGCTTCGATCCCGATGAGGTGCTTAAGCACTTCGATGCCGAGGAGCGCCTGAAGGGGCTTGAAGCGGAAGATGTGCTCAAGCGCCTCGACCCTGCCACCATCGAAGCCTGGTTGGCCAAACAGCACCGGGATCACTGACCGGCCAACTGTCGATTCAGGTCGCAAGGATGGGCAGAGCATCGCGATGCGCCTCCACAGCGACCACATCCATGCCAACCGCCTGCCCTGTGAAGCCAGCCATGTCCGACGTATCTGCCGACACCCTGACCGAATCCCACTGGCAAGACTGGCTCGCCTGGGCCAGCGAACAGGGTCTGACCCCGCCGAACGACCCTGAATTCGAGCGGGCGCGGCAGCGGGTGTGGGAGGCAAGCGAGTACTTGGCCATCTCGGCCGCGCGCCATCCGTCCGAGTTCGCCGAGCTGATTGCAAGCGGCGATCTCGATCAGACCTATGGGGCTGGTGACCTGTCCAGTCGGCTCGATGCCCGGCTCGCGGGTGCCGAGGATGAACCCGCGCTCCAGAAAGCCCTGCGTCTGTTCCGCCGCCGCGAGATGATGCGGATCATCTGGCGCGACATCGCCAATCTAGCCCCTTTGGAAGAGACGTTGGAGGATCTGTCGGAGCTGGCCGATGTCTGTATCCGGGGTGCGCTCGATCAGCTCTATCCCTGGATCTGTGCCGAGCTGGGCACGCCGTGCGACCCGTCCGGACGTCCGCTGCGCCTGCTGGTGCTGGCCATGGGCAAGCTCGGGGCGCGTGAGCTCAATCTCAGCTCCGATATCGATCTGATCCTGGCGTTCGCTCAGCCCGGGATGATCGAGGGCGGTCGGCGTTCGCTCAGTCACGAGCAGTTCTTCGTGCGCCTCGGCCAGCGTCTGGTGCAGGCACTGGCTAACAAAACCGTCGATGGCTTCGTGTTCCGCGTCGACACCCGCCTGCGTCCGTTCGGCGAGGTCGGCCCGCTGGCCATGAGTTTTCAGGCGATGGAGGACTACTACCAGTCCCAGGCGCGCGAATGGGAACGCTACGCCATGATCAAGGCGCGTCCAGTCGCCGGCGATCCCGACGACATCGAACAACTGATGGCGATGCTGCGTCCCTTCGTCTACCGGCGCTACCTGGACTTCGGCGCCTTTGAGTCACTGCGCGAACTCAAGCGCCTGATCGCCAAGGAACTCTACCGGCGCGGCATGGACGCCAATATCAAGCTCGGCCCCGGTGGCATCCGCGAGATCGAGTTCATCGGTCAGGCGTTCCAACTGGTGCGCGGCGGGCGCGATCCCGAGCTTCAGGTGCGTCCGATCCGTACCGTGCTGGCGCGGCTGGCCCAACGCGAGCTGATGCCCGCCGAGGCCGTCGCTCAGCTCGATGCGGCCTATGTCTTTTTACGCTTGGTTGAAAACCGGCTTCAGGCCTATCGCGATCAGCAGACCCACCGGCTGCCGGACGACGGCCCGGGACAGCTCCGACTGGCTCGCGCGATGGGCTATATGGATTGGGCCGCCTTCGCTATTGATCTGGACGCGCATCGGCGTCTAGTCCAGGAGCATTTCGACGCGGTCTTCGCGCTGCCGGCCACTGAGACTGAAGTCGAGGACGCGCCCCTGAGCGCCGTCTGGCAGGGCGACCGCGACGCCGATCATGAACTGGAACTGCTCGAACGCGCGGGCTTTGCCGATCCGGAGAGCGTCCGCGCCCGTGTCCAGCAGTTTCGCGAAGCCTGTGTGCGCAAGGGGCTGAGCGCGCGCGGACACGAGCGTCTGAGCCTGATCATGCCGCATGTGCTGTGCGTCGCGGCCGGGTGCACGCACCCCGATCTGGCGCTGGAGCGGGTGCTGCGCGTGCTGGAAGCCGTCGCACGCCGCAGTGCTTATCTGGCGATGCTCGCCGAACATCCGCTGATCCTCACGCACCTGATCCAGCTCTCCAGCCTCAGCCCCTGGTTTGCCGATCAGATCGGGCGTCATCCGCTGCTGCTCGACGAACTGCTCGACCCGCGTCGGCTCTATGCGCCCTTGCGCCGCGAGAGTCTGGAGAGCGAGCTGGATGCGCTGCTGGCCCATGTCGACGCCGAGGATCTGGAGCAGCAGATGGAGCGACTGCATCAGTTCGCCCAGGGCAACCAGTTGCGTGTGGCGGCAGCGGATTTGACCGCGACCATTTCACTGATGGTGGTCAGCGATTATCTGACCGAGATCGCCGAGGTCGCGGTCACGCGCGTGCTCGATCTGTCCCAGGCCCATCTGGCCGCCCGGCATGGTCGACCGACTGACATCACGGGCGAGGACACGGGCTTCCTGGTGCTCGGCTATGGCAAGCTCGGCGGCATCGAGTTGGGCTATGACTCGGATCTGGATCTGGTGTTCCTGCATGGCAGCGACTCGGTCAGCGCCATGACCGATGGGGCTAAAGAGATCAGCAATGAGCAGTTTTATGCGCGGCTCGGTCAGCGCATTATTCACATGATGACCACGCGCACGCCCTCGGGTCAGCTCTACGAGGTCGACATGCGACTGCGCCCGGATGGCAGCAAAGGCATGCTGGTGCGCTCACTGACCTCCTTCACCCACTACCAGGAAAACGATGCCTGGACCTGGGAGCATCAGGCACTGGTACGCGCGCGTCCGGTCGCCGGTGATCCGGGTCTGGCCGCGCGTTTTAAAGACATCCGTCGCGCCATCCTCTGTCGCGAGCGCGATCCCGATCAGCTCAGACGCGACGTGCGCGAGATGCGCGCCAAGATGCGCGAGAACCTCGACAAAAGCGGCGACGGGCGTTTCGATCTCAAGCAGGGCGCGGGCGGTATTGCCGATATCGAGTTTATGGTTCAATACGCTGTCCTGCGCTGGGCGGCCAGCCACCCGGCACTGGTCGACTGGACCGACAACGTGCGGTTGCTCGACACCCTGGCGCGGCTCGATCTGCTCCCGGGGCATTGCGCCCAGGATCTCACCGAGGCTTACAAGTCGCTGCGCGCGGCCTATCATCGCAGTGCCTTGCGCGAGCAGCCCAAGACCGTGCCCGACGACGAACTACAGCCCGAACGCGAGCGTGTGCGGGCGTTGTGGCATGAATTGATGGACGACTGACGCTTACGGCGCTGGCCCGGAGGCGAGCGCTTCGGTCAGTCCCTAACCGTTTTTATCAAGATCGAACTCGGGGCGCGATACGCCCTGGGACTAGCGGAGTGATGACACATGGCGACGATGGCAGACCGTGATGGCCTGATCTGGCTGGACGGCGAAATGGTGCCTTGGCGCGAGGCCAAGACCCACGTACTGACCCACACCCTGCACTACGGCATGGGGGTCTTCGAGGGCGTCCGGGCCTATCCGACGGCCAAGGGCACGGCCATCTTCCGGCTGGAGGAGCACACCAACCGCCTGTTCAGCTCGGCGCACATCCTGGGGATGCCCATGCCCTGCGATCGCGAGACGCTGAACGCCGCTCAACGCGCCGTGGTGCGCGAGAACGGGCTGGAGTCGGCCTATATTCGCCCCATGTGCTTCTATGGTTCGGAAGGCATGGGTCTGCGCGCCGACAACCTCAAGGTGCACTGCATGGTCGCCGCCTGGTCCTGGGGCGCCTATCTGGGCGAGGACAACATGCGCAACGGCATCCGCATCAAGGTCTCGTCCTTCACCCGCCATCATGTCAACACCACCATGTGCCGCGCCAAGGCCAACGGCAATTACATGAACTCGATGATGGCGCTGCAAGAGGCGCTGCGCGATGGCTATGACGAGGCGCTGCTGCTCGATGCTTCGGGCTTCGTGATGGAAGGCAGCGGCGAGAACATCTTCATCGTGCGCGATGGCGTGCTCTATACGCCGGACCTGACCTCGGCGCTCGACGGCATCACGCGACGCACCGTGATGACGCTGTGCGAGGAACTCGGGCTGAGGGTGGTCGAGAAGCGCATCACGCGCGACGAGGTCTATATCGCCGATGAAGCGTTCTTCACCGGCACCGCCGCCGAGGTGACGCCGATCCGCGAGATCGATGGGCGCGCCATCGGTTCGGGTACGCGCGGACCCATCACCGAGCGCTTGCAGACGCTTTATTTCGATCAGGTCCACGGGCGGCGCGAGTCGCATCCGGAATGGCTCGCGCTGGTGTAACCTAGCCATCTTCGCCGTTAGGAGACCACAGCTATGTCGAACACAGCCACAGCGACGCTCCAGGAGTCGCCGCCGATCGAAGTCAGTCGTCAGGATCTACCGCTTTGCTGTCCGCAGCCGGACGCACCGGTCTGGAACATGCATCCTCGGGTCTATTTGTCGATTGAGAATGATCCGCATCACGAGGCGGTCTGTCCCTATTGTGGGGCTAGGTATCGGCTCGTCTAGTACTAGACGCTATGCAGGAACGCCGAATCCCAACATCTGATGTTGGGATTCGTTTTTCATGCGCGCGGTTGAAAGCTGAATCAGCCTTGGCTTCGCTTCGCCCGCCGCTGGAGCCACACCTCCAGCCCCTGGGCGTTGAGTTCGGTATCGACCGTCAGTAGCTCCTGGATGTGCGCATCGTGCAGATCCACACCATGCTCGCGCGCGCGCTGGGTCAGATGCGCCGTGACCGACTCCTTGATCCGTCCCTGTCGCCCGTCCTCGGGCTGTCCTTCCTCTCGCAGCGCCAGCTCAGCCAGATCGCGGATGCTCTGGCGCAGAGCCTCGACGTGCTCAGCCGGGCGGTCGACACGGCCATAGTGCGTCAGATACATGGCGCGCGGCTCATGCGCCATCAGCGTGTCGACACTTGTGAGCCAGGCCTCTGGATCGAAGGCGACCGGCGTGGTCGGCGCAAACAGCCAGGGACCGTTCGGTGTGTCGAACTCGCGATAGGCGATGCCGAAGGTGTCGCCGGTGAAGAAGCCCTGAGTCTGGCTGTCGAGGATGCAGCCGTGATGATTGGCATGCCCAGGTGTGTCGATGAAGGTCAGGGTGCGTCCGTTCAGATCGAAGGTCTGCCCATCTTCAACGAAGATGACGCGCTCGGCCGGGATCGGCTGGGGCGCGCCGAAGTCGCGCAGAAAATTCTCCTCGCCATAGACGACGCTGGAGCCGGCGATCAGCTTGCTCGGGTCGATCAGGTGCGGTGCGCCCTTGGGATGGACCACCAGACGCGCGTTGGGGCAGGCCGCCATCAGATGACCCGAGGCGCCGGCATGGTCCAGATGCACATGGGTCGGCATCACATAGTCGACGTGCTCGGGTGTCAGGCCGAGCGCGGCGACGGTCGCCAGCAGCGCCGGGGCGGCATTGGCCGGTCCGGTATCGACGAAGGCCAGACGCTCGCCCGAGCGCACCAGATAGGCAGCGGCCAAACCGTGGCGATAGAGTCCGGTCTCGATACAGTAGATACCCTCGGCGATCTCTTGGAAGTGAGTTTGGGGCATAGTCGATCAGATCTCCAGTAACAAGCCGGAGCGCTTCGTGGAGACGGGAGGCGCCGGCAGTCGAATACAGAGGCGCTAGTCTAAGGGATCGGTACAGATAGCGCGACGGGCCGGATATTTAGAATATTAACGATTGTAAATACTGAAGTTTTCTCTTGCCTTCGAGAGAAAACTCGTGGATGGTTGAACTGCACCCCATACCACCTCATTAGAAGATCGGGTGTTGGGTTGCGTGCTTCGAACGATAAAAAACCGCCCCGCCTGTGGTTATAACGACATAAAAAAGATTTGGAGGATTTCGCCATGCCACACGTGATGACAGTCGACCGACTCAATCATCAAGAAGGTCTTCAGGTCTCGACCATCGATTTCAGCCACCCCTGGGAGTGGCTGCGCAAGGGCTGGACCGATATTCGCGCCGCGCCCGGATACAGCCTGACCTATGGAACCGCGATCGTGCTGCTCAGTCTGCTGATCACCACGCTGATGATCCTCGGCGAGTTGAGTTTCCTGGTGCCCTTCCTGATCGCCGGCTTTTTTCTGATGGCGCCGATGCTGTCGATCGGACTCTATCAGATGAGCGCCCATCTGGAGCGGGCCGAATCGCTGGAGTCCTGTCAGGCGCTGGAGGCGTTCAAGCGCAATCAGGGGCAGTTGGGAATGATCTCGGCCTTTCTGTTCGTGACCCTGCAAGCCTGGCTGGTGGTTTCGCTGGTGTCGATCGCGTTGCTGTTCGATGATCCCTTCCCGACGCTCGACAACTTCCTGCCGGTCGTGTTTTTCTCGGGAGATCACCTGCTCCTGCTGGCGACCATCACCGTCATCGGTGCCGGCTTCGCGGCCGTCGTCTTCGGCATCATGGCCATCACCGTGCCCTTGCTGGTGGATCGGCATCTCGACGCACTGACCGCCATGCGCACCAGTGTGCGCGCCGTGCTGCACAATCCCGGCCCCATGCTGCTCTGGGCGGGGTTGATCGTGCTGATCGTCGGCGCCGGGCTGGTGACCTTCTATCTGGGGCTCTTCATCGCCATCCCGCTCGTCGGGCACGCCAGTTGGCATGCCTATCGCGATCTGGTGCCCAGTCCCTGAGATCAGGGATCGAAGCGATAGTCGAGCATCTGGATGTCGCGCGCGAACTGGCGCGCGACCAGCTCGGCCGTCTCGTCGCTGTAATAGCTCCGGTAGTCGCGCGTCCGGTCCCGGGCCTGACGTTCGTGGGGTAGGGCGGGAGTGCGAATGCCGATGCGTTCGCAGACGGTCGCGAAGTCCGCGTGCAAGTGCTCATAGCGCCCAATGAAATCCACCACCACCGCGCCGCCGAGATCGATCAGATAATCGGTCTGGAGCGTGATCGACGTATCGATGTGATACTGATAAGGCCGCTCCGGATCGAGCTTCCAGCGCAGGAACCCCTCGAAGGTCTCATGTCCGCCGAGATACTGCGGACGTTCGCGCCGGATGTGGTGAAACGAGCTGACCTGGAGATCCCAGGGATTGCGCACGAAGGCGAACTTGAACAGGCTGTCGAAATACGCCCTGGGCAGCAGCTCCTTGGCCGCGACTACCTTGGCGTGACGCGGCAGCTTGGTCGCGATCCGATGACCACTCAGATGACTGAAGCGACTGCACAGAAACATCGGGTAGTACCAGGGATCACGCCAGCGCAGACCTTCGAGCGCGGCGCGCACGCTGGTGCCGCCGGTCTTGGCGATATGGACGAACAGGAAGCGGTATTTGGGTGACAGGAGCATGATGCGAGCGTCGCGGCGATCAGGATCGATCGTCCGGCTTCGAGGACTTCCGGCGCGCGCGCGGATGGGCCTGATCGTAGACCTGAGCCAGGTGCTGGAAGTCGAGATGGGTATAGATCTGGGTGGTACCGATGTCGGTGTGCCCGAGTAGTTCCTGGACGGCGCGCAGATCGCCGGAGGACTCCAGCAGATGGGTCGCGAAACTGTGTCTGAGCAGATGCGGATGCAGATGCTGGCTCGCGCCGCGCTCCAACGCCCAGCGTTCGAGCCGTTTCTCGACCGTGCGCGGATGGATGCGTTGACCGCGTAGACTGACAAACAGCGCCCGCTCGTCCGGATTGGCCAGTGCCGGACGCACCGCGAGCCAACGCTCGACCGCCTCGCGCGCTTTCTGGCCGACGGGGACGCGCCGGCTCTTGGCGCCCTTGCCGATCACGCCCAGCTCACCCTCGCGCATGTCGATATCGCCCAGATCGACGCCCACCAGTTCGGCCAGACGCAGACCCGACGAATAGAAGAGTTCGACCATGGCCGTGTCGCGAATCATGAGCGGGTCTTCATCGACTGGATTAAGCAAGGCGCTGAGCTGATCGGTGTCGAAGGTGCGCGGGAGCGTGCGCGGACTCTTGGGCGCGCGGAGGCCGACGGCTGGATTGACCTGCGCCTGATTCTCGCGCAGCAGCCAGCGGTAAAACCCGCGCAGGCTGGAGAGTTCGCGCTGGAGCGTCTTGCCCGAGACGCCCTGACGATGACGCAAGGCGGTGTAGCGGCGGATGCCGGCCTCATCGAGCTGTTCGAGCGCTCCCGCGTCCTGATCGGCCAGCCAGCGGCTGATCTGGACGAGGTCGCGCCGATAGGCCGTGACCGTGTGGTCGGACAGCCGTCGCTCGTGCGCCAGATGTGCGAGAAAGCGCTCGATCAACGTCATCTCGATCGGCGCCTGCGCGGTGGGCGTGTCCAGGCGTGTGGGCATGGCTGGATCAGTGCGGTTCGCAGCCACTGAAGCGAATCGCCCTGAGCTTCTGGCTGATGATCTCGCCGAGCCGGTTCAGGAAATCGGTGCCCATGTCGGGACTGAAGCGGGTGGCGTCCGCACTGCCGATGGCGATGATGCCCGACTGACCGCTGGCATGGATCGGCACGATGGCGGCTGAATGGATGCCCGCACCGCCCTCGCCGAACAAGGCCACGGCGCGTTCAGGACTCAGTGGACCGCAGAGCGCGTTGCGACGATCGATGAAATCGGCGAAGGCATTGGCCAGGGGGTCGTGCGGCGCCCCCTCCTCGATGGCCGCGAGCGCAAAGAGCTTGAACGCCAGCGCCTCGGCATGGAACTCGCGCAGCAGAGTTTCGCGCAGCAGGTGACAGAGCGGCTCTGAGTCGTCGACAACCATGAGTTGCAGAATCAGACCATGGAGACGGGTCGAGAGCGACTCGTACTCGCGCGCCCGGGCGATGAGATGGATGAAGCGATTACGTTCGGTTGCAAGCTGGCGGCGCAGCGCGCGAACCTGATACTCGATCAGCGACACGGCGCCCGTAACGCCGTGCGGTACCTCAATGGCCGTCAGCACCTCTGGATGACGGACAAGGAAGTCCGGATGGGCCATCAGATATTCGGCGACCCGTTGTTCCTGGTCGAACACCTCATTCTGGCTCTGTTCGGCCTGATGCATCACGCCTGTTCTCTCATCGTTCGATCTCGCCCTCGAAGACTTGGACGGCCGGCCCCGTCATCCAGACCGGATGATCTGGTCCTCGCCATTCGATCACCAGTTCGCCGCCGGGCAGGGCGACCCGCACCCGCTCGTCGAGCCGTCCGCGCCGACGCCCGCTCACGACAGCCGCACAGGCGCCGGTACCACAGGCGAGCGTCTCGCCCGCGCCGCGCTCATGGACCCGCAACCGGATCGCGTTCGGCCCGAGGATCTGCATAAAACCGACATTCACCCGGCGCGGGAAGTCCAGATGATGCTCGATCAGCGGTCCAAGCGTGTCGACCGGCGCTGAATCGACATCCTCGACGATCAGCACCGCGTGTGGGTTGCCCATGGAAAGCACACCGATGGTGCGTGTCCGATCCGCGACATCCAGCGTATAGGTCGCGTCCTCGGATTCGAACTCGGCCTCGAAGGGAATGCGGGCGGGATCGAACGTCGGTGCGCCCATATCGACCCGCACCTGTCCATCCGGCTCCAGATAGAGTCGAATCGCTCCAGCCGCCGTGCCGACCGGGATCTCGTCCTTGTCGCTCAGACCCTGATCGCGGACGAAGCGCGCGAAGCAGCGCGCGCCATTGCCGCACTGTTCGACCTCGGAGCCGTCGGCGTTGAAGATCCGGTAGTGGAAATCGGTATCAGGCAGGCGCGGCGGCTCGACCAGCAGGATCTGATCGCAACCGACACCGAAACGCCGATCGGCCAGACGTCGCGCGAACTCGGCGTCCAGGTCGACCCGCTGGCGCACGCCGTCGAAGACGACGAAATCGTTGCCCAGTCCCTGCATCTTGGTGAAGCGCAGTCTCATGTCGGCAGATGTCCCATGACGGCGAGATGCCGATCGCTGACCACCGCAACTTCCAGACTGTCCAGACCGGCGGCGGCGAGCTGCTCGGTCACTTCGGCCGGCTCGAAAGCGGCATAGAGCGAGTTACGGAAGTCGGTGCGCAGGATTTCGGGCTCACTACCCGCATAGCTCTCGACCAGCGCCTCGACCCAGCCGGCCGAGGCTGGGCGCATCAGGTCCATGACGAGCACCGGCGCGCCCGGCTTGGCCGTTTCGCGGATCGTCCGCCACAGCACGGCGGGGTCGGGCAGGTGATGCAGCAGACTGTTGGAGATGACCAGATCATAGTGACCGCGCGCCAACTGCCCGGACGGGATGACGTCGTGCAGCAATCGGGCGCGCGCGGCGATCTCCGGCCGTGCGTCGAGCGCCTGCTGAGCCAGATCCAGCATCGGGCGCGAGCCGTCGAGCGCGTCACAGGTCGCGCCCGGATAGGCCAGCAGAAAGCGGATCACGATATCCGCCGGTCCGCACCCGAGATCAAGCGCCACAGCGCCCGCCAGAGATCCGGGCACCAGTCGGCGCAGCAGCTCGATGAAGAGCGTGTTGGAGGCGTTGAAATCGGCCTCGGCATAGGCGAGCGCCTGGTCCTCGCCATCCATCAATTCTTCGGGTTCGGGACGACGTTTCATGCGATGACGGTCGTGGTCTCGGACGGCAGCCGCTGTTCGCCGCGATAGAGATCCGTGATCGACTCGCGCTCGCGCACCAGATAGGTGCGGTCGCCATCGACCATGACCTCGGCGGCGCGCGGACGGCTGTTGTAGTTGGAACTCATGGTGAAGCCATAGGCCCCGGCCCCGCGCACCGCCACCAAATCGCCTTCCTCCAGCGCCAGGGTGCGGTCCTTGCCGAGAAAGTCCGCCGTCTCGCACACCGGGCCGACCAGATCGTAATGACTCGGATCGGCGTCGGTCTCGCTCACCACGCGCACGATCTCCTGGTTGGCCTGATAGAGCGCGGGACGCAAGAGATCATTCATGGCCGCGTCGAGGATGGCGAAATGCTTGTGCGAGCTGTGCTTGAGATATTCGACCCGCGTCAGCAGCACGCCGGCGTTGCCGACGATGGCGCGTCCCGGCTCCAGGATCACCTCATAGGGGCGATTGGCCAGCAGATGGCTCATGGCGGCGGCATAGGCGGCCGGTTCCGGTGGATGCTCCTCGCGATAGCGGATGCCGAGTCCGCCACCCAGGTCCAGATGCTCGATGGCGATCCCCGAGGCGCACAACCGGTCAGCCAGCGCCAGCACCCGCCCGAGCGCGTCGATGAAGGGTGCCAGATCCGTCAGTTGCGAGCCGATGTGACAGTCGATCCCGACGACCTTCAGGTTCGGCATGGCGGCGGCGAGCGCATAGACCGACTCGGCCTCATGGATGTCGATGCCGAACTTGTTCTCCTTTAGACCCGTGGAGATGTACGGATGCGTCTGGGGGTCGACATCCGGGTTGACGCGCAGTGATACCGGCGCCTTGACCCCGAGTTCAGCGGCGATCCCATCAATCCGGGTCAGTTCGGACTCTGACTCGACATTGAAGCAGCGGATGCCGACCTCGAGCGCGCGGCGGATCTCGTCGGCGCGCTTGCCGACACCTGAGAAGACGATCTTGGACGGATCGCCGCCGGCGGCCAGCACCCGTTCCAGTTCGCCGACCGAGACGATGTCGAAGCCCGATCCCAGACGCGCGAGCACATCGAGCACCGCCAGGTTGGAGTTGGACTTGACCGAGAAGCAGATCAGGTGCGGGTGATCGCGAAAGGCGCGGTCGAACGCGCGCCAGTGGCGTTCGAGCGTGGCGCGCGAATAGACATAGCAGGGCGTGCCGAAGCGCTCGGCGATCTCGGTGAGCGGCACCTCCTCGGCGTGGAGGAGTCCGTCGCGGTCGTTGAAGTGATCCATGCGGCGTGGAGAAACCTGAGTGTTAGGGTTGAGACGCGCCCGCGACATCTGACTCCAGTGGCGCCGGCGGCGCGGTCGGAACATCGGCGCCGGGCGGCGTACCGGACTCGGAGGCCGGTTCGGGCAGATAAAGCTCGCCCTTCTGACCGCAGGCACCGAGCATGGCGAGCGTGCCCAGCAGGACGACGATGGCGATGAAGAGATTATTGGCCCAACAGCGCATGGTCGACTCCGATCCGAAAGCGTGGTTTTGGACGCGCGAGTATAACCCAACACACCCTGATGGTTTGGATCGGCGCCGGCGTGAAACCGCACGAAACCATGCGGATCACTCTGCGGGCATGGCCTGCAAACGCGCCAGAATCGCGCCATTGGCATCGAGCAGGAGCAGATGCCCGTTCTCGATCCGATAGGCGCTCACCTGACCGAGCAACTCGGCATAGGCCCGTCCCTGCTCGGCGTGTGCATCGCTGGCGGTGCAGGCCATCAACGTGGTGGCGATGGGGCCGATCGACAGCGCCTGACCCGAGCGCGTGAAGCCGCCTAGATAGCGATTGCAGCCATCCGAGCCGCTGATCCGACCGCGTGGGTCGAAGCTCAGGTCGATCCGGGTGCCCTTGATCGGCGTGAGTTCGGCTCCGTGCCCGTCGCTGTAGCTGTCGAGTTTCCAGGTGCGTCCCAGCAGCGGGTCGGCTGGGGTCTCGGCGCCGAGACGGCTGAATCTCAGCGCGATCTCGCCGTGCTCATCGAGCAGTTCGAGATGATCCGGGGTATGGCGATAGCGGGTGACGGCCTGGAAGGCCTGGATGACTGCGGCTTCCTGCTGCATCAGCGGTCCGGGGCAGGCCATGCGGGTTGCAGCCAGTCCCTCGCCGAACCTGAAGTCGGCCCCCTCGACGGTATAAGCGCCCTGGATCCGGTTGCAGCCGGTGCTGCCTGAGAACTGACCATCCTCGAAACGAAACTCGGTCGGTCGCGAGCGGGGCACGACCTCGGTCAGGCCGGAGTCGCTCCGATAAGCGGTCAGACGCCACTCCAAGCCCACGAATGGCACAGGCATCGGTTCAGATTCAGGAGCCGGTTGCTCCTGAGCCGGATCAGCGGGTGCGGAGGCAGATGGCGCGGTCTGGGCCTGGACGGATCCAGCCAACGCCAACATCACTCCCATACCAACGAGCGCGCGCAAGGGGTCAGGCATGATCGAAGCTCCCGCATGTCCATGTTGCAACAAAGTATGAAATATCGGCCCCGGTCGCGGGCGGCGATCCTATAATCCAGGGATTCTCCATGCCCCGAGCGACCGATGCAACACACCCGCAGCGGTCTGGGACACCTTTCCAGAGAGAGACGGCGAGAGACTCGCCAAGGCGATCCGCATGCAATTCATCGATTTGAAGACCCAGTACGCCCGTATCGACCACGATGTGAAGGCCCGCATCGAATCCGTGCTCAACCATGGTCAGTTCATCCAGGGACCGGAAGTCCAGGAACTGGAGGAGCGGCTGGCCGAGTTCGTCGGCGCGCGTCATTGTATCGGGCTGTCGAGCGGTACCGATGCGCTGCTCGCGGCCATGATGGCGCTGGAGATCGGCCGCGGCGACGAGGTCATTACTACGCCCTTCACCTTCATCGCTACCGGCGAAATGATCGCACTGCTCGGGGCGCGTCCGGTGTTCGTCGACATCGATCCGGTCACCTACAACATCGATCCGGCCAAGCTCGCAGCGGCCATCACCGGGCGCACGCGCGCCATCATGCCGGTTTCACTCTATGGCCAGTGCGCCGACATGGACGCCATCAACGCCGTGGCCGAGCGTCATCGGCTGCCGGTGATCGAGGACGCGGCCCAGAGCTTCGGCGCCCGCTATCGCGGCCGGCGCTCCTGCGCACTCTCACGTATCGGCTGCACCTCGTTTTTTCCGGCCAAGCCGCTCGGCGCCTATGGCGACGCCGGTGCCTGCTTCACCGACGACGACGCGCTCGCCACAGCCATGCGCGAGATCCGCAACCACGGTCAGGACCGGCGCTACCATCATCCGCGTCTTGGACTCAATGCGCGTCTGGATACCCTGCAAGCGGCGATCCTGCTCGCGAAGATGGAGATCTTCCCCGAGGAGGTCGAGGCCCGCGCCCGGATCGGTGCGCGCTATACCGAGCTGTTCCAGGCACGCGGCGCGGTCGGCACCGATGTCGGTGGTGCGCCCGTGCTCACGCCCCATGTCCATCCGCACAACCTGTCGGTCTATGCCCAATATACGATCCAGGTCGAGGATCGCGACGCGGTCGCTGAAACGCTCAATCAACAGGGCATCCCGACGGCGATCCATTATCCGATCCCGCTCAACGAACAGCCGGTGTTCCATGTCGGTCTGCCGGGCGAGGCCTATCCGGTCTGCGCGGCGGTCGCGCGCCGGGTCATGAGTCTGCCCATGCATCCCTATCTGGACGAAGAGACGCAGGTGCGCGTGGTCGAGGCCGTGGCCGGGGCGACAGCACTTTGATTGAGGCCGGTCGTGCAGCAGGTTGGTGGTTACGTCGGAATATCTTTTTTCACGATGACGATACAGGCTCATTGATGTGAATGCGACGACCTCCACTCCCGCCACTCAAGATCCAGAATCCGTCGCGGGCGATCGCGTTCTGCTGATCGATGACAGTCAGGCGATCAGCCGGCTGCTGCGCGCGCGTTGTCAGGATCTGGCCGGCGTCGAGTCCGAGATCGCCGGTTCGCTGGCTGAGGCCAGGGCGCTTTTGGCGGCTGAGCCAACGCGTTTCTTCGTCGCCGTGGTCGATCTCAATCTGCCCGATTCATGCGAGGGCGAGGCAATCGATCTGGCGCACGCGCACGGTCTGCCGGTGATCGTGCTCACAGCCCACTACGACGAAGCCATTCGTGAGCGCATGCTGGCTAAGGAGGTGGTCGATTATCTGCTCAAGAGCAGCCTGCATGAGATCGATCACGTCGCGACCCTGGTGCGGCGTATCCATCGCAACCGTAGTGTCAAGGTGCTGGTAGTCGACGATTCGCGGTCTTTTCGCGCCTATCTGGTCAAGCTGCTCGAACTGCACCGGCTCCAGGTGCTCCAGGCCGAGAACGGACGCGAGGCGCTGGAGATCATGAAGACCGATCCTGGGGTCGATCTGGTCATCACCGACTACAACATGCCCGAGATGGACGGACTCGCCCTCATCGGCGCGCTGCGTCAGCGCCATCCGCGCTCGGAGCTGGCCATCATCGGGCTGTCCGAGCAGGGGTCACAGGCGCTCTCGGCACGGCTACTCAAGAACGGCGCCAACGACTTCATCACCAAGCCGTTCCTGGTCGAGGAGTTCTACTGCCGCGTCATCCAGAACATCGAACAGATCGAACTGGTACGCGCCATCCGCGACTCCTCGGTGCGCGACTATCTCACCAAACTCTATAACCGCCGCTATTTCTTCGAGACCGGCGAGACGCTCTACGCCGCCGCGCGGCGGCGCCAGCTTGCGCTGGCGGCGGTCATGCTCGACATCGATCATTTCAAGCGTGTCAACGACACCCATGGTCATCTGGCCGGGGATCGGGTCATCAAGCAGGTCGCGAGTATTCTGGCTGACGGCGTGCGGCAGGCGGATCTGCTCGGGCGTTATGGCGGCGAGGAGTTTTGCATCCTGCTGACCGGAATCGATCAAACGCATCTGGCCATGATCCTGGAGCGGCTGCGCTCCGCCATCGAGGCCACCCGGATCGAGCATGATGATCTGGCGCTCTCGGTCACCATCAGCCTGGGCGCGACCCTGGAGCTGACCGACAGCCTGCAAGCCATGATCGACCGCGCCGATGCCTGTCTCTATCGCGCCAAGCAGGGGGGGCGTAATCGGTTTGTGATCGATGAGGCAGCTGAATGAGCCGCCGGCGCCTATTCTACGCTCGACTCACAGCCCCAATTCTTTCCACCGCGCCTCGATGCGCTTGACCGACACCGGACACGCGGTCCCGAGCTGCTGGGCGAAGAGCGAGACGCGCAATTCCTCCAGCAACCAGCGGATCTCATCCAGGCGCGGATCCTGACGCCCGGCGGCGCGCGCGGTCGCCTCGCGTTCACGCCAGCGCGTCTGGATTCCGGCCATCTCGTTCATCCAGCGTCGGTCGCGATCGGGCGCATGGGCCAGCCGCTCGATTCGCTGCCCGATGGCCTTGAGATAGCGCGGATACTCCTTGAGCTGGACATAGGGAATGCGTAGCGGAAAGCCCCGGAACACCAGCGCATCGAGCTGGGCGCGAATGTCCATGACCGAGGGCATCCAGTTGATCTGATTGATATTGGCCAGCCGCTTACGCAGATTCTGATACTCGGCAAGGATGGCACCAACCAGCTGACAGACGGCGTTGGCGGTCGGAAAGAGTTGCGGCTTGCAGGCGGCCAGACGCTGCTCGAACATCGCCTGGGCGCGGATGGGCGGTTGATCCTCGACGAAAGTCAGATCCAGGATGAGCGCAATCAGCTCGTCGGCCAGATCGGATGGCTTGGTGACCGCCGATTGGCCAGTGCCGCTGGCTGAGGCTGGGGAGGGCACAGGGGCTTTGGCATACTGCAACCGCATTCGATCCAACTCCGGCAGTTGTTTACGCAGCTGGCGGATATCCGACCCCAGATGCAGCATGATGAGCCGCCGCACTCCCGCCCGCTGCGCCTCGGCGGCATTCTCCGCCGAATCGAGCACCCGGATCGCCACGCTCTCACCCTGATCGACCAGCGCCGGATAGCCGCGCAGCTTGATGCCAGCGCGGGTCAGATCCACCAACTCAGGCAGATCGCCGAAGATCCAGCGCGTGATCCCATCGCGCTCCAGAGCGAGATCGGCACTCGGAATCTGCGTAAACCCCTGAGCACCCTGCGCACCGAACCGACGCTTGAGCGCCAGCGGATCGTCGCCCATCGCGAGCGAGCGCCCTGAATCATCGACCAAGCGAACCTTCATGCGCAGATGCGGCGGAATCACCGACTGATCCCAGGCATCCTCTGGAATCTGGACGCCAGTCATGGCCCGTATCTCCTCAGCCAGCGCCTGGATCAACGGCCGATCAGAGGGCGCCAACCGCGCCGCCAGCCGCTTGGCCGTGTCCGGGATCGGCACGAACGACTTGCGCAACGCCTTGGGCAGACCGCGCAGCAGCGCCGTGATCCGCTCCTCGATCAGTCCAGGCACCAGCCAGTCGAGCCGGTCGGGCGCGACCTGATTGATCAGCGGCAGCGGCACCACCAGGGTCACGCCATCGGCCGCCGCGCCCGGCTCGAAGCGGTATTCGAGCGGCAGCGCCGTTGCCCCGATCTGGAGCTGATCGGGGAAGGACTGGGCACTGACCCCGGCGGCCTCATGACGCATGAGATCGCTCAGACGCATGTGCAGAATCTTCGGCGTCTGGCGCGTGACCTGACGCAGCCAGCGCTCGAACTGAGGCATCGAGTAGATCCCCGAAGGCACACGCTCGGCATAGAAGGCGTAAATGACCTCCTCGTCGACCAGGATGTCGCGCCGGCGTGACTTGGCCTCCAGATGATGGACCTCGTCGATCAGCTCGCGATTGTGACGCCAGAAAGGCGCGCGGGTGTCGAAATCGCCCTCGGTAAGTGCGAAACGCAGAAAGATCTCGCGCGACTCGGCCGGATTGATGGGGCCATAGTTGACGCGCCGCTTGGGCACCAGGGTGACGCCAAACAGCGTGACCTTCTCGAAGGCCGCGACCTGACCGGATTTGGACTGCCAGTGCGGTTCGGAATAACTGCGCTGGAGCAGATGCGCGGCGGCGCGCTCGATCCAGCCCGGCTGAATGACGGCCGCAGTGCGTCCGTACTGGCGCGTGGTCTCGACCCGCTCGGCGACCATCACCCATTTGGGCGGCTTGGCGAACAGCGCCGAGCTGGGATGGATCAGGAAGCGGCTGTTGCGCGCGCCCTGGAACTCGCGCTCGGCCTCGCGGAAACCGATGTTGCCGAGTAGCCCCGCCAGCAGGGCGCGGTGGATTTTCTCGTAAGCGTTGGCGTCCAGTGATGGCGACTGGGTGGGTGTAGCGGCGGATTCCTTGAAGCCCATCTCCAGCATCTGTTCGCGCAGCTGAGCATGAATATCGCGCCATTCCTGCACGCGATTCCAGGACAGGAAATGGCGCTGACAGAGCTTGATGAACTTGTTGCGCGAGAGCTGATGGCGCTCTGTGTCGAGAAAGTGCCAGAGATTGAGAAAGGTGATGAAGTCCGACTCGGGATGGCTGAAGCTGGCCTGGATCTCATCGGCGGCCTGCTGCTTGTCGTGCGGACGCTCGCGCGGATCCTGCACGCTGAGCGCGGCGGCGATCACCAGCACCTCGGTCAGGCACTGATGCTCGGCGGCGGCCAGCAGCATGCGCCCGATACGCGGATCGACCGGCAGGCGGGCGAGCTGACGCCCGAGCGGGGTCAGCTCGCCCTGATCGTCGAGCGCCCCGAGTTCCTCCAGGGTGCGATAGCCGTCGTTGATGAGCCGCGAGTCGGGCTTGTCGATGAAGGGGAAATGCTCAATGGCCCCAAACCCGAGCTGCTTCATTTGCAGGATGACGGCGGCCAGATTGGCGCGCGCGATCTCGGGTTCAGTGAACTCAGCGCGCGATTGGAAATTATCCTCGCTGTAGAGCCGGATACAGACCCCGGCCGCCACGCGCCCGCAACGCCCCTGACGCTGATTGGCGCTGGCCTGCGAAACGCGCTCGACCGGCAGTCGCTGGACCTTGGTGCGATGGCTGTAGCGGCTGATGCGCGCGAAGCCCGGATCGACGACGTAATGGATGCCCGGCACCGTGAGCGAGGTCTCGGCGACGTTGGTGGCCAGGATCACGCGGCGCGTGCCGTGCGGCTGGAAGATGCGCGCCTGTTCCTGCGGTCCCTGACGGGCGAACAGCGGCAGGATCTCGGTCGAGGGCGGATGATGCTTGCGCAGCGTCTCGGCGGTGGTGCGGATCTCGCGTTCGCCGGAGAGGAACACCAGCACATCGCCACGCCCGACCCGCGCCAGCTCCTCGACGGCGTCCGAGATCGCCCGCTGCATCGGCTCGTCGCACTCGGCGGCGCTCTCCTCCTCGGGCGGACGGTAGCGCACCTCGACCGGATAGGTGCGCCCCGAGATCTCGATGATGGGCGCGGGTTGGCGCTCGCTGTCGGCGAAATGACGCGCGAAGCGCTCGGGGTCGATGGTCGCCGAGGTCACGATCAGCTTGAGATCGGGCCGGCGCGGCAGCAGTCCCTTGAGATAGCCGAGCAGGAAGTCGATGTTCAGTCCGCGTTCGTGGGCCTCGTCGATGATGAGGGTGTCGTAGTCGTTGAGCCAGCGGTCCTGCTGGATCTCGGCCAGGAGCATGCCGTCGGTCATCAGCTTGATCGCGGTCTCGGGGCGGATGCGATCATGGAAGCGCACCTTGTAGCCGACCAGTCCGCCGTTCTCGACCCCCAGCTCCTGCGCCACGCGACTGGCGAGCGTGCGCGCGGCGATGCGGCGCGGCTGGGTGTGGCCGATGCGCCCGAAGCGTCCGCGTCCCAGATCCAGACACAGCTTGGGCAATTGGGTCGACTTGCCCGAGCCGGTCTCGCCGCAGAGCACGAGCACCTGATGGCGCTCGATCAGCGCCGCGACCTCATCGCGTCGTTCGCTGACCGGCAGCTCCGGCGGATACTCGATCTGGGGCACCAGCGCCTGACGTTGCGCGACCAGCGCCTGCGAGGCCTGGATACAGGCCCAGAGCTTGGTCAGCGCCTCGTCGATGGGCTGACCGGCGCGCGCGCGCCGACGCAGATTGCGCAGACGCGATTGAATGGAGTGAAGATCGCGGATCAGACAGCCCGCGATGTCCTGGTCATTGGGTAGATCCATGCTTTTTAGTCGATAGCGATCGCATCACGCATAGTGATATCGACAGGCGATGATAACCACGGCGTCGCCCTCGATCGTGTAGACGAGCCGATGCTCGTCCGTGATGCGACGGGACCAGTAGCCTTGCAGTTCATGCTTCAGCGGTTCGGGTTTGCCAAGTCCCTGATAAGGCTGACGCAGCACATCCGTAATGAGGGTGACGATACGCTTGTGGAGCTTTTTGTCGCGTGCAGCCCAGTCAGCGAAGTCCTCGAAGGCACCCTGTTCAAAAACGATACGTTTCGTCATTGGCCGTCGAGATTGATGGAGCAGATATCGCCTTGACGGACGTTCTCGATGGCCTCCATCAGCCGCCGCCGATTGGCGGGATCACGCAATAAATACGCGGTCTCGTCCTGGCTTCCATCATCCGCCTCGCAGACGGCAATCTCGATCGTCTTGCCCTTGAACAACGCCTTGAGCGAATACAGAAAGTCGTCGTCCAGTTCATCGGTTTTCATGCGATAGGTCGTGTACATGCGGATTGATCCTGTCAGCTTGGTACGGGCGCGCTTGGCTATGTGAGACATCGCCTTGAGGTTGAGAGGCTGCTCCGAATTCAATCCAGGGCATGCACGAACACACGGCTGTCGGCGTCTCTCAGACCTTGCGCCTGATCGACGACGCCACGATGGTGCGTGAACAGAATGACCTGGGTCTTGGCGGACAGATCGGCCAGCACCTCGAGCGTGGCGCGGGCGCGCTCGTCGTCGAACTGGATCAGGATATCATCGACGACGAAGGGCAGGGGCGGGGAGCTGTCGAGATGACGGTCGAGATGAGCCAGCCGTAGCGCCAGATACAGCTGATCGCGGGTGCCGGTGCTCATCGCCTCGACCCGCACCCGCTCGCCACTGGCGCGCACCCCGACCAGGATCGGCTGATCGGCATCGTCGAAATCGCTGTCCACGGCGGCGAATCCGCCACAGGTGAGCTGGGCGAAATAGGCACTGGCGCGCGTCAGGATCGGGTCGCGGTGCTGGCGTCGGAACTGCTCGATGGCCTCACGCAGGAGACGTGCGGCCAGCCGCAGCCGCACATAGTGCTCGGCATGACCGCGCAGACTGGCGCGGGTGCGCTCCGCCTCCTCGGCGAGAACAGCGGCATTGTCGGCACCGGTCATGGCGCTGAAATCGCGCTCGGCATGAACGCGGCGTTCGAGCGCGTCGGTGCGGCGCGGTTGCAGTTCCTGCTCGATGCGCTGACTGAGGGTCATGAGTTCGTGCGCCACCGCCTCGGCCTCGACGTCCTGCGCCGCGCGTTCCAGGGCCGCGAGGTCGAGACCGTCGCCGCTGGCCATCAGCTCGGCCTCGACGCTCTGGAGTTCATCGGCCAACCGGGCGCGTTCACGAGCGCGCTCCAGGGCGGCGGGCAGTGCATCGGGATCGGTGCAGCCGGCCAGTCGGCACAGCTCGGCGAGCGTCTCCTCGGTCGCCTGCAAGGCCGCCTCGGTCTCGCCGAGTTCCAGTTGCGTCTCGTCGGCCAGGGCACGCCGTTCGTCACGGCGGCTGCGGGCCTCGCGCTGCTGGATGAGCCGCTGATGCAACTGCGGGACCGAGACCTCGACCGGCACGGCGGGCAGATCCGGGGCCAGACGCTCCAGCAGCACGCGGGCCTCGTCGGCGAACTGGCGGGCATCGCGGTCGATGCCCTGGATACGCTCTTCGAGACTCTGGATCTCGTCCAGGCGCTTGAGGATGGCGGCGATGGCTTCGAGATCGTCCGAGACATCCGCCGGCGTGGCCTTGGGCGGCAGACCCAGTTCGGCGGTCAGCGTCGCCCATTCGAGCTGCCAGGCGGCGCGTTCGGTCTGTGCGGTCTGCACGGCGCGTTCGAGACGGCGGCGCTGCTGTTCGAGCGTCGCAAGCTTTTCGCTCAGGGCGCGGTGCTGCTCCTGGGCGCGCTGTGCGTCGCGCAGGCTGGACTCAGCCTGATCGAGTAACGGCGCGAGCCTTTCGGGCGGGGCGCTCGGCTGCACGGGCGCGGCCAGGGCGTCGAGCTGGCGCGCGAGTGTTTGGAGGTGCCGGGCGCGTTCGGCGCACTGGGCGTCGAGTTGCTGGCGCAGATCATCCTCGGTCGCGGCCTGCTCCTGGAGCCGCTGGGCACGGCTGAGCCAGTCGAGCATCTCGCGTGCCGGGAGCGGTGTGAGTCCGCACGGTGTCCAGAGGGCCTGCCAGTCTTCGTTCAGCGTCTGGCGGCGTGCGTTCAGGGCGTTCAGATCGGCGTCGAGTTCGGCGAGTGCCTGCGTCTGCGTCTCCAGGGCGGCCTGGGCCGTGGCCTGCTCGTGGACGCGCTGACTCTCGCGCCTCAGTCGGTCGGCGAGCGTGTCGGCGTGCGCCATGGCGCCCTCGAACGCCTCGGGCAGGCGTGTCTCGGGCGCATAGTCGGCGGCTTCGACCTGGACATCGCCGCCGTCGAGCCACTGGCGTCGGATCAGTTGCCAGCCGCGTTCGCGGTGGTCGCGCGCCTGTCTGAGATCGGCCTCGCTGGGCACGGCGCCGGCCAACCGGAGCGTGCGCAGCGACTGTTCGAGCTGGCGGCAGTCGGCCGCGATCCGGGTGCGCTGTTCGACGAGCCGTCGTTGTTCTTCGTCCAGCGACTGCGCGTCGGCGGCGAAGCGGCGCAAGGTCTCTTCGCTGGGCAGGGGCGCGCGTTGCAGGCCGGCGAGATCGCCGCTCCAGAGTCCGAGCGCGGCCAGTTCACGCGCGAGGCGTTCGGCGTGCAGGCGCAGGCGCGCCTCGGTGTCGGTGATCGCGCGATCGAGATCGCCAGCCCGTCGTGCGGCCTGCACCGCGCGTTCCAAACCTTCCAGATCGTGCGGCGCGGCGGAGCCTTCGGGCTGGGCCGCGCGCGCCTCGGCCAGGGCCTGCTCGGTGTCGGCGAGGTTCGCGGTCGCGGTGGCGACGGCCTTTTCCACGGCTTCGCGGTGTCCGCCAAGTTCGGTGGCCTGGCGGCGGCGGTCGAGCAGCGGACGCAGCGACTCGGCCTCGGCGAGCGTCAGTCCGGGACGGATCGTGGCCAGACGCTGCTCGGCGAGTTCGCGCTGGGCGTTGGCGGCGGCGACCAGATGCGGGCGGTCCTGAGCGGCTTTGCGATGGCTGCCGAGCCGCTCGCGCAGGGCGTCGATGGCGTCGCCCTGGGCCAGCAGGGCGTCCGACAGGGTTTCGGCGCTGGCTTTTTTGCGCAGTTCGGTGAGACGGGCGAGGGCGGTGTGCTGGCGCTCGCGCAGCTGCCGACGCTGGTGGTCAGCGCTGTCGCAGCGTGTGCCGAAGTCGTCGGGGAGCCGGGGCGCGGTGGCGAGTGCGTCCAACTGTTCGCGCAGTCGCGCGCGTCGGGCCAGACCCGGCAGGGTGCGGCGCAGCCGTTCGAGCGCCTGGCGGCGGGCAGTGGCGGCGGACACCTGGGTTTCGATCTCGGCCAGTTCAGCGAGCAGGCGGTCGCGCGTCTGGCGTGCTTCGTCCCAGTGGCGTGCTGAGAGTGAGGCGTCGCGTATCTGGCGCTGGAGTTCGGTCAGTTGGCTGAGATGCGCGTTGATCTGCGGTTTGTGCGCGCGCGGTGCAAAGAGATCGGCGGCTTCGCGGTCGAGCGCGCTGAGTACGGATTGGATGCGGGCGCGGCCCAGCGCGCTGCCGAACAGGGCTTCGGCCTCGCGGCCATGTTCGGCGAGCAGGCTCTCGCCGCCGCTGACCAGGGTGTCATGATCGAGGCCGAACAGCCGCTCGAACAGGGCGGCATCGACGCCGTGCAGGATGTCGGTCAAGGTTTCGTCCGGGAGCGGCTGGCTGTCGGCGTCGAGCAGGGTGCTGCGGCGTCCCTTGCGCCGGTAGCACAGGCGCTCGCGTCCCTGGGCGTCGCGCAGGCGGCCGCCGACGCGCAGTGCGGAGTTTTCGTGGACGAAGCTGTCCTGGGTGCGTTCGGGCACGCCGTAGAGCAGTGCTTTGAGGGCGCGCAGGGCTGAGCTTTTGCCGGCCTCGTTGAGTCCCAGGATCAGGTGCAGGCCCTCGTGACCGGCGCTGAGATCCAGGCGTCGATCGGTGAAGGGACCGTAGGCGAGTAGATGCAGTTCGAGTAGCTTCATATGTGAGTCGCAAACTGCGAATCTTGAATTCTGCTTAGCTGATTTTTAGCCAAAGTATCAAGTCCCTGGAGATTGTAGGCGCGTTTTTTTGAAGAGTCCGATGGACAAACTCTGATCTCCCGCTGTAGGTATGGGAATTGACACCTACTGATCGAGCAACCGCGCCAGCAGCAACTCCTGCGCCTCATCGAGACTCTGACGCAAAAACTCCGCCGAACCCGGATCGCACGGCTCATCGCCACTACGGATCTCAGGCGGCAGCTTCGCGGCCAGATCAGAGAACTCCGCACTCAGCCGCTCCAGCCGCTCGCCGTCGAGTTCCAGTTCGTGGATCGTGCTCAGCAAACTGTCGAACGCCTCATCCCGAGCCAGCCGTTCAGCCGCAGACGGCGCGCGCCGGGTCTCGACCAGCACCTTCTCCACCCACATCGCCTCCCCGCCAATGGCATTGGCCTGGGCACGGCATTCGTTGATCACCTGATCCTGAACCGCCCGCAGACGCGGATGCACCGCACAGACACCCGCAAAGCGCAACCGCACCGCCGCCAGCCGTCCATCAGCCGCATCCAGAGCCGCGCTCAACGGCGGCCCGGCACGCGCATAGACCTCCTCCAGACTCGCCGCCTCGCTCAGATCCACGCGACAGTCGAACCAGCGCGCCACATCCAGCGGGCGATGCTCGACCCGCTGCACGCGCCCATCCTCGACCTCGACCAGACAACAGCCCTTGGCCCCGGTCTCGCGCGCATGTCGTCCCTGGAGATTACCCGGAAAGACGATCCAGGGCGTCTCGTCCACGACCTCGTGCCGGTGCACATGACCGAGCGCCCAATAGTCATACCCCAGCGCGCGCAGACCGTCACGCGAGCAGGGTGCATAGACCTCATGCCCAGGCCGCCCATCGAGTGACGTGTGCAACAGTCCGATATTGAAGAGTCCCGAACAGGAACGGGGATAGGCACGGGTGAGATCGTCGCTGACGGCGCGGGTCGCAAAGCCCTGACCGTGCACCGCCAGCCCCAGATCCTCGCGCACGCAGGTCTCCGGAGCGCGGGTTGAGAACAGATGCACGTTGTCCGGCAGTTGCAGCACGCGCGTGATCTGGCTCGCCGCGTCGTGATTGCCGGCGATCACGAACACCGGAATGTCCGCCGCCCGCAGCCGCGCCATCTGGCGAGCGAAGAACAGCCCGGTGTTGTAGTCCTTCCAGTCGCCGTCGTAGAGGTCGCCGGCCAGCAGCACAGCGTCGACGGGCTCATGGAGCGCCAGATCGACCAGCCGCTCGAACGCCTGGCGCGTGGCGCCGCGTAGTGCCTCGGTCGGCGCGCCCTCATAGCGCTCCAGACCGCGCAGCGGGCTGTCGAGATGAATGTCTGCCGCGTGGATGAATTTCACTGTCGGTCGAGCCCCTCGATGTGGCAGGGATGCTCGAACTGTGCATGAAGGACGGCGTGGCGGTCAAGCCACGCCCGTGATGGCGATCGCTACATCACCAGATTGAGCATGGTCAGGGCCACCACCAGGAACAGCACCGTCATGATGCCGCCGGCGCGCATGTAGTCGGTCACCCGATAGCCGCCCGGCCCCATGATCAGGGCATTGACCTGATGGGTGGGGATGAGGAAGGAGTTCGAGGTAGCAATGGCGACCGTGAGCGCAAAGACCGCCGGATCAGCGCCGGCACCGAGCGCCATGTTGACCGCCAGCGGCACCAGCAGCACCGTGGCGCCGACGTTCGACATCACCAGCGTGAAGGCCGTGGCCAGCACCGCCAGCGCGGCCTGTACCACCCAGATCGGCACATCACCCAGCGCGGCCAGCGTCTGCCCGGCGATCCAGGCCGCCGTGCCGCTCTGCTCAACCGCCAGCCCCAGCGGAATGAGCGAGGCGAGCAGGAACACGGTCTTCCAGCTCACGGCCTGATAGGCTTCGTCGATCGTCAGCACGCGCGTCAGAACCATGCCGAGCGCGCCGACCAGCAGCGCGACCGAAAGCCGCAGCTCCGTGAACAGGATCAGACTGATGGTCAGCACGAAGAGCGCGAGTGCAGCCGGCACCTTGTGCGGACGCAGTTCCTCGTGCGGATACTCGGTCGTAACCACCACGAAGTTGCGATCTTGCTCCAAACGCGCCAGATCGGCCCAGGTGGTGTGCACCACCAGCGCATCACCCGCCGCGAAGGGCGTGTTGCGCACGCCACCGGTCTTGTAGGTGATCTGAGTGCCGCCGCGATTGATGGCCAGCAGCGACAGACCATAGGTCTTGCGCATCCAGACATCGCGCGCCGTCTTGCCGATCAGCGTGGAGCCGGGCGGGATGACGATCTCGGCCACGCCGGCCTTGGTCGGCGACATGGACTCGGCGAACAGATCCAGATCGCGCTTGCGTGTGAGCGTGTTGGCGTTGGCCACATCCAGCAGCGAATCCGCCGTGCCGAGCAGGGCCAGCGTGCAGCCGGGCGTGATGCCAAGCGTGCGGTCGACGCTATCGGCGCCGAAGCGCAGTCCATCGCCCTTCTCGACAGCGACCAGACGCACCCGCCAGGTCTGTTCCAGCTCGTCGACGCTCATTCCGATCAAATGGCTGTCGCTGTTGGGCACACGAAATTCACCGATCTCGAAATTGGTCAGGCCATAGGTCTCGGCGAAATAGTGACTGGTGTCACCGCCTTCGAGCTTGTCGGTGCCATGCGCCGGCAGCACCAGGCGTCCGGCCAGCACGAAATAGACGATACCCGTGAGCAGGAGCGCGAGACCGATCGGCGTTACATCGAACAGATCGAAGGTCTTCATCGGCGCCACGCTCTCGGGCAGCGCGGTGTTGGAGGTCAGGATCAGATCATTGAGCAGGATCAGCGGGCTGGAGCCGACCATGGTGATGGTGCCGCCGAGGATGGCGCAAAAGCCCATGGGCATCAGCAGGCGCGACATCGGCAGCCCGGTCCGCGCCGAGATGCGGCTGACCACCGGCAGGAAGAGCGCGGCGGCGCCGACGTTCTGCATGAAGCTGGAGATGGTGCCGACCGTGCCCGAGATCAGCGGGATGATGCGCGTCTCGGTCGAGCCGCCGACGCGTATGATGAAAGTGGCGACCTTGGACATGATGCCGGTTTTGTCGAGTCCGGCACCGACGATCATCACAGCGATGATCGAGATCACCGCATTACTGGCGAAGCCATCGAACAGATGCTCGACCGGCACCAGCCCCTGTTGAAGTCCCATCAAAGGGGCTGCCAGGCTCGTCAGACCCAGCAGCACCATGACGGTGATCGCCGCCACGTCGACGCTGAGCACCTCGAAGGCAAACAGAAAGATCGTCAGCAGCAGAAAAGCGCTCACCCAGGCAATCTCGGGTGTGGGGACGATTCCGGCCAGATAGATGGCGACAGCGGCAAAAGCCGCCGCCGCAATGTCTGTTTTGGACAGGGCGCGGATGGCGTCGAGCATGGCGTATCCTCGTGTGTGGTCGGTTGAAACGGGCGTCATGTTACTTTGAGAAACGCTAATATTCCTTCCTTTTTCCAGGATCTGCGGCCGGTCGCCAACCCACGACTATAATGGCCCCGCCTCTCAATCCCTCGCTGGAGCGCCCGACCATGCCTACGCTCGATCCACGCTCGCTGATTCCGCTGCTCCTGCTCGTCCAGGGTCTCGCCCAGGCTCAGACGACGGCCCCGTCGACGCGGGTCGAGGTCGCCGCCGAACTCGATCGGCTCAGCGGAGAACTCGATTTCGAGGTGCGCGGCATCGAGCAGACCGAGGGGGCCACGGCACACTCGGCGGGTGAATCGATCGTCGACCGTCTGCACCTGCTGCTGGAGGACTTCGATCATGTGATCGTGCAGGCACCGGGCGCGGGCGTCGAGCGTGTCATCATCCTCGGCGAGAAGGCCGCCTATGTACCGCCGCCGATGGTGGTGGAGGGCGACGAGTCATCGGAGACCGCGCCCGCCAGTGGCGATGAGATCGTGCTGGCGACCCAGCGGCGGGGCGCCTCGCATCTGGTGACGCTGGGCCTGGAGGGGGCATCCGGTGGCGCGCCCATCCAGGAGTTGATGCTCATCGACACGGGTGCCGATCGCGTGGTGCTGCCGGTCTCGCTGATTTCCTCGCTCGGGCTGGCGCCGGACGCACTCCAAAAGCAGCAGGTGCAGACGGCCAATGGCGCGGTCGATGCGCGTATCGGACGCCTGGGGGCCGTCTGGGTCGGCGCCAAGCGGGTCGAGAACGTGGAGGTCGCCTTTATCGACGATCAGCGGCTGGGTGGAACCTCGCTGCTGGGCATGAGTCTGCTCGGGCAGTTTCGTATGACCATCGACGATGAGAAGAATCAGTTGACCCTGGTTGCGAAATAAAGGTGCTCCGATCCCGGCAGCGAGGCATTGCGCGACAGGATGGCGAGTCTCATGCGGGTGCTGTTTCCGAGCGCAGGGTGGCGATCAGCAGCAGGACCACGCCGACCGTGATGGCGCTGTCGGCGATGTTGAACGCCGGCCAGGGGTTAAAAATCTTCAGCGGAAGGACAGGCAGCCAGACCTGGATGAAGTCGACCACATGCCCGAGCAGGGCGCGATCGATGAGATTGCCGACCGCGCCGCCGATGATGAGTGCCAGCGCGGCGGCTTGCATCCGTTCGCCCGGCGCGAGTCGCCGCAGCCAGCCGACCAGCACCCCGCTGACGACCAGCGCCAGCCCCACGAAGAACCAGCGCTGCCAGCCACCGGCACCGGCTAGAAAGCTGAAGGCGGCACCCTCGTTGAACATGAGTGTCAGATTGACATTGGGTATCAGGGCGATGACTTCATAGGGCTCAAGCGCCAGGAGCACCATCCATTTGCTGGCCTGATCCAGCAAGAGGATTGCCAGCGAGAGCCAGAGCCAGTGTTTAAGGGTTGGATGTTCTGTTTTAATCACGTTTTGTTTATTCATTATTCACTGCCGCCAAGCCAAGATCGTTGATTCCACGAAGAACGACACGGCTATGCTTGCTGGACTCAAGTCATCCGGTGAGTTCCGCCAGTGATCCGTTCAGTCGCCGCCGTTGCGTGCCTTGCAGGGGGTCCACCATGGACAAGAAGCTATTTCGTTCCGATCTGTCTCATCTCGTCAACGTTGACTGCAACGGCCCAGTGGAGATCGCCGATCGCGTCTGGTGGGTCGGCCATGTGCTGCCCGACGATCCGTTTCAGTGCCATGTCTACCTGCTTGAGCAGGGGGATCAATCGGTGCTGTTCGATCCCGGCTCACGCCTGACCTTCCCTGGCACCCTGAGCAAGATCGAGCAGGTTCTGCCCTTCACGCAGATCCGTTATTTCGTCTGTCATCACCAGGATCCCGACATCACGGCATGCTTGCCGTTGATCGACGCGATGAACGATCGCGACGACGCCGTGGTGGTCACCCATTGGCGCGCTCAGGCCCTGCTGCGCCATTATGGTCTGAAGCTGCCCTTCTGGCTGGTCGATCAGCATGACTGGCGTCTCGAACTGCTGGATCGCACGCTTGAGTTTATCTTCACGCCCTATGCGCACTTTCCGGGCGCCATCTGTAGTTTCGATCGGCATACCGGCGTGCTCTTCTCCAGCGACCTGTTCGGCGGCTTCACCGATGAGCCGACCCTGATCGCGCGCAGTGAGGCGCACCTTGAGTGCCTGAAGCCCTTTCATGAGCATTACATGCCGAGCAATGACATCCTCGGCTATGCCATGACGCAGATCGAGCGCGTGCCGGTCGAGATCATCGCCCCTCAGCACGGGTCGATCATTCCGCAGCCGCTGGTGTCCTTCATGATCGAGCAGCTCAAACGGCTCGACTGCGGCATCTATCTGCTCGGACAGGACGATACCGATATCCGGCGCCTGTCGCGACTCAATGCCACGCTGCGCGATATTGCCGAGACCATGCTGCTCTACCGGGATTTCCGCGACATCGCCACCCGTCTGCTGGAATTGGTGCAGCGCAGTTTGCCAGCCGAGCGGATCGATTACTATGCCGCGCTGCCGGATGAATCCATCCTGGTGCTCAAGCCCGAGAACCGCTTTTCGGGCACCATCGAGACCGATCCGCCCGATTTCTGCCGCTTCATCGGCACGAATCGCGATTTTTGGATCCGGATGCATGCCGAAGACCCGAGCCTGTCCCATCATCACCTCGTCGACAGCGCCTTCTGCGAGGAACACCAGCCCGGTGGCCAGGGTCATCGCATCGCCATTCCGCTGATCGGCCCCTCACAGCAGCGCATCGATGGTTTTGCCGTCATCCGGCTGAATCAGCACATTCCGATCACCAAGGGCATCGAGCAGATCGTCAAACAGCTTGCCGAGCCGCTGCAAGTCGCCCTCGAACGCGAGGTCATCTATCGCTCCATAGACATCGAGCGCGAGAAAGCCTATCAGCGCTCCATCCGCGATGCGTTGACTGGACTCTTCACCCGTTTCTATATGCTCGATGTCATGGGCCGTCATTGCGCGCTGCATGATCGCGACAAGGAGGCCGCCTTTGGCGCGGTCATGATGGATATCGATCATTTCAAGCGCGTCAATGACAACCATGGGCATTCAGCCGGGGACCGCGTCCTGCAAACGGTCGCGGTCATGCTCAGCGAGCATGGCCGCAGCACTGATATTCCCGTCCGTTATGGTGGTGAGGAGTTCATCATCTTCGTCGTCGGTCGGGATGAACGCGGTGCCCTGGCCCTGGCCGAGCGCCTGCGTGATCGGCTGGAGAACACGCCGATCGACATCGGCGAGGAGGAGCCACTGAGTATCACAGCGAGCTTCGGTGTCGCCCAGCGCGTGCAGGGCGAGACGCTCGACGCTCTGATCCGCCGCGCCGACGAGGCGCTGTATCGCGCCAAGGAAGGGGGCCGCAATCGGGTCGAGTTCGGCTGAGTCCCTCTCCCCGCGCGGGGGAAAGGGAGAAGGAACTGCAATGGCTCAGTTGTTTTTGAGCCGTTACCGAGGGTCTCAGGCGAAACGCCGCCGCTCACCGGTCCCGACGACGTTCTCGGCACAGCGTCCGCAGAGTTCAGGATGCTCTGCATTGATGCCCACATCGGCGCGATGGTGCCAGCAGCGCACGCATTTGGCGTGCTCGGAGGCGCTGACGCGCACCGCCAGTCCATCCAGCTCAGTCGCAACGGCATCCTCGGGTTTCTCTGCCAGCGGATGCAGGCGCGTCTCGGAGACGATGAGCGCAAAACGTAGCTCGTCATCAAGCCGGCCCAGGATGTCGAGCAGCGCCTCCGAACAATAGAGATCCAGCTCAGCATCGAGCGATGAACCGATGGCTCCGCCCTTGCGCGCCGTCTCCAGCGCCGGACCGATCGCCAGCCGGGTGGCGATCACCTGCTCCCAGAAGGCGCGATCCATCGCGTCACCGGCATCAAGCGCGAACAGCCCCGCATACCAGGTCTCAGTGAACAGGGTCTCGGCGCGCTCGCCGGGGATCGCCGCCCAGATCTCATCGGCGGTGAAGCTCAGGATCGGCGCCAGCCAGCGGCTCATGGCCTCGATGATGTGATACATCGCCGTCTGGCACGAGCGACGCGGCAGGCTGTCGGCCGGGGTGGTGTACTGACGATCCTTGATGACGTCGAGATAGAACCCGCCCAGGTCGACCACGCAGAACTGCTGCACCTTCTGATAGATCAGATGGAACTGATAGTCGCGATAGGCGGCAATCACCTCCTGTTGCAGCCGCTGCGCGCGGTCGACAGCCCAGCGGTCGAGTTCGATCATCTCGGACGGCGCAACACAGTTGACCGCCGGATCGAAGCCTTCCAGATTGGCGAGCAGGAAGCGCGCGGTGTTGCGGAGGCGCCGGTAGGCATCCGCTGTGCGCTTGAGGATCTCATCGGAAACGTTCATCTCGCCGCGATAGTCGGTCGCCGCCACCCACAACCGGATGATGTCGGCGCCGAGCGTCTTCATCACGTCCTGCGGGCTGACCACGTTGCCCTTGGACTTCGACATTTTCTCGCCCTTGGCATCGACCGTGAAGCCGTGGGTGAGCACCTGACGGTAGGGCGCGCGCCCGTGCATGGCCACCGAGGTCATGAGCGAGGACTGGAACCAGCCGCGATGCTGGTCCGAGCCTTCCAGATAGAGATCAGCCGGCATGCTCAGTCCGTCGCGATGTTCCAGCACACAGGCATGGGTCACGCCCGAGTCGAACCAGACGTCCAGGGTGTCATGCACCTTGTCGTAGAGCGCGCCCTCGTCGGCGAGCAGATCGGCCGGCTCCAGCGCGAACCAGGCCTCGATGCCGTGTTTCTCGACCCGCTTGGCCACCAGCTCAATCAGCTCACCGGTGCGCGGATGCAGCTCGCCGGTCTCCTTGTGGATGAACAGCGGAATCGGCGCGCCCCAGGTCCGCTGGCGCGAGATGCACCAATCGGGACGGCCGCGCACCATGCCCTCGATGCGACTCTGGCCCCAATCCGGCATCCAGCGCACCCCTTCGATCTCGCGCAGGGCGGTGTCGCGCAGCCCCTGCTTGTCCATGCTGATGAACCACTGTGGCGTGGCGCGGAAGATGATCGGCGTCTTGTGGCGCCAGCAGTGCGGGTAGCTGTGGTTGAAGCGCGTCTCCAGCAGCAGCGCACCGTGTTGCTTGAGCACCTCGACGACGTGCTCGTTGGCTTTGAACACGTTCTCGCCCTCGAACAGCGGGGTGCCGGGCAGGAAGCGCCCGTCGCCGCCGACTGGGTTATCGACCTCCAGACCATAGCGTTGGCCGACGAGATAGTCCTCCAGACCATGACCGGGCGCGGTATGGACGGCACCGGTACCGGCGTCCAGCGTCACATGCTCACCGACGATGATTGGCACCTCGCGCTCATAGAAGGGATGGCGCAGCTTGACCCCTTCGAAGTCGATGCCGCGTCCGTAGCCGACGACCCGATACTCCTGGACGCTCCAGCGGTCCATGGTGTCCTTGAGCAGTCCCTCGGCGACCAGCAGCCGCTCGCGGCCCTGCTCGGTGACGGCCTCGACGATGACATAGTCGAGTTCGGCATTGAGCGCGACGGCTTGGTTGGCGGGCAGGGTCCAGGGCGTGGTGGTCCAGATCACGACCGAAACCGGACCCTCGCCGCAGCCGTTGGGTGAACCGTGACAGCGCAGTTCGAGCACCGCCGGATCGACCACCGCAAAGCGCACGTCGATGGCGATCGACTGCTTATCGGCATACTCGACCTCGGCCTCGGCCAGCGCCGAGCCGCAGTCGACACACCAGTGCACCGGCTTCTCGCCTTTCTGCAGGTGCCCGTTGGCGATGATGCGCCCGAGCGAGCGGATGATTTCGGCCTCGAAGCCGAAGTCCATGGTTAGATAAGGCCGCTCCCAATCGCCGAGTACGCCGAGCCGCTTGAAGTCGGTACGCTGCTTATCGACCTGCTTGGCGGCATAGTCGCGGCAGGCGACCCGGAACTCGGCGGCACTGATCTTGTGCCCCGGCTTGCCGTGCTTCTTCTCGACCTGCAACTCGATCGGCAAACCGTGGCAGTCCCAGCCGGGCACGTAGGGCGCATCGAAGCCGTCGAGCGTGCGCGACTTGACGATGATGTCCTTCAAGACCTTGTTGACGGCATGACCGATGTGGATCTCGCCATTGGCGTAGGGCGGGCCGTCGTGCAGGATGAAGGTCGGCGCCCCGGCACGCGCGGCACGGATGTGGCCATAGACGTCGAGCGTCTGCCAGCGCTTGAGCATCTCAGGCTCACGCTGGGCAAGGTTGGCCTTCATGGCAAAATTGGTTTTGGGGAGGTTGAGTGTGGGCTTGTAGTCGGTCACTTGGGTTCGATCCTGGAGAGACATGTCAGGCCGGGCGCGGCTTAATGGTGCAAGCTACAAGTGAGCCGGCGGAGAATCAAGCCGCGCGTAACGAGACGTGCGACCATGGAACCGTTATAGAATCACGCTCAGCATCGCCCGCCGAGGTTTGCGAGGCCGGAGCACGCACGCTAACCCAAGCCTATCAGCCAGGACGCGGTTTGACACGTGAACGAAAAGATTCTCGACAAGACTCAGCTACGCATCGGTCTGTTTGTGATGCTCGACCTGCCGTGGATGAGCCATCCGTTCTTGACGAACAACTTCAAGATCCGCAATCAGCGTCAATTGAGCATCCTGCACCAGCTCGACATCGAGCAGGTCAAAGTCGATCTGGATCGCAGCGACGCCTTCTCCGAAGCGGAGCTGGACGAGACGGTGGCGTTCGATGAAACCGAGCCTTCGGAGAGTGGCGATGATCTCAAGTCGACGCTCTGGGCCGAGAAGACCGAACGCATCCGCCGCCTGAAGCAGCGTCGCTCGCGTCTGAACCAATGCGCCAAATCGTATGTTCAGAAGGTGGGCATGGCGCGCAAACTCATGGCGCATCTGCGCTCCTCGCCCGCGCAGGCCGCCGAGGAAGCCGGCGAACTGGTCGATGGCATGGTCGCGGATCTGACCGAGGACGCCGAGACGACGGTGCAGCTGGTCAATCTCAAGCATCAGGACGAGAACAGCTACAACCATGCCATCAATGTCTCAGCCCTGGCGCTGGTGCTCGGGCGCAAGCTCGAACTCGACCAGGGACAGTTGCGTCTGCTCGGTCAGGGCGGACTCTTCCATGACCTGGGACACTTGAAGATCCCGGCCCAGATCCTGATGAAGAAGGAACCGCTCACCGACCCCGAACGGCGTTTCTATGAGCAGCATCCGCGTTATGGTGCCGAGATCGCCCGTCAGATCGGTACACTTCCAGTCGGTGTCATCGAGATCATTGCCAAGCATCACGAGTATCTGGATGGGAGTGGCTATCCCGGGGGACTGCATGCCAACGACCTCGGACTGCTGACGCGCATCCTGACCGTGGTCAACCGCTACGACAATCTCTGCAACGGCTTCGGCGGTGAGCGCGGTCTCTCGCCGCATCAGGCCGTCTCGCGCATGTATTCCAAGGAGCGTCAATGCTACGACCCCAAGGTCTTGTCAACCTTTATCACCAACCTGGGCGTCTATCCGCCCGGTACCGTGGTCAAGCTGAATGACGAGCGCATCGCTGTGGTCATCTCGATCAACGCCGATGATCTGCTCAAGCCCAATGTGCTGGTCTATTCCGAAGACATCCCCTCCGAGGAGGCACTGGTGCTGGACCTGATCGAGGAAGGGATCGCGATTCGCGAGAGTCTGCACCGCTCCGAGCTGACCCAGACCCAGATCGAATACCTCAACCTCTCCGACAAGCTCAGTTATTACTTCCAGGGTGCCAAGGGTCGCGCGGGGCGCTGAGGTCGATGCCCGAAAAGATCACACGCCCGTGATTCCATTTGATAGTCTTGGCGGTCTTTCCCGAATCCGGCTCGGGAATCAGCGTCCACATTGAGAACAGGTCCCGTCGATCATGATGCGTCTGCTGTTTGTATCAATCCTGACAATCGCTTTCGCCGCTCAGATCCAGGCGGCCGATCAATCGCTCGACGTCCCGTTGCCGGGCAAGCGCTCGATGGTGCGCGTTGGGGCCATTCCCAACCCGGTGACTGAGTCTGCGCGCACGAGTGCTCAGGTGCTCTTCGAGGGTTTGAACGCTAAGGATCCCGCTCAGGTCGCGCGCGCGATCGAAGCGATCGAGGCGCATCGTCAGGAGGAGGTCGCCGGCGGCAATAGCTCGGCCCTGATCTGGCTCGCGCAGGCCTGGCTGCGCGTCAATGAGGTCGGCTGGGAGGCAGCACGTCCTGAGTCCAAGCTGGAACGCGCCTATTTCGACGTCTTCCTCGGCGAGGACGCCAAGCAACTGAAGGAATATCTCCAGCGCAAGTATCGCGTGGGCGACTACACACCTAGCGATCCTGAGTCACACCTCGACCGGCTCACCTTCCTCGATGATCTGCTGCTGTTCAACAACCCGGCGCGTTCACAATGGGACGCGACTGAGCGGGTCGTCGAGATCATCGCCGGACTTAAACCCCAGGCGCGTCGGGTGATCGATCTCGGGGCGGGTTTCGGCTACTTCTCGACCCGGATCGCCGCGGCGCTGGGGCCGGAGGCGGTCGTCTATGCCGCCGATACCGAAGAAACCTATGTCGCACAGCTCAAGACCTTCGTCGAGCAGTACGATTTCAGCGGTGTGCAGCCGGTCCTGTCCAAACCCAACGACATCGTCGTGCGCGAGCCGACCGATCTGGTGTTCATCGCCTCGCTCTACCATGTGCTCTATGCCTGGAGCCAGCCGAGCGAGCGCGATGCCTTCATGGAGACTCTGCACCAGACATTGCGTCCGGGCGGCTATCTGGTCGTGCTCGACAATCGCGACCATGAGGGCGCCTCGCTGCACAATGCCTATGTGGACCGCGAATTCGTCCAGGCCCAGCTTTATCATTATGGTTTTGAGCTGGTGTCGAGCGAGGATCTGTCGCCCTATCGCTATCTGCTGGTACTGCGCAAAGCGGCACCCCAGGCGCCCAAGCCGCCGATCTACAGCCTGGCGCCCGGGCAGGATTCGATCCGGGTCAGCGACTCGAACTCGGTGATCCATATCGGCAGTCTCGACTCCTTCGACATCACGCCCTCCGGCATCGCCGCCGCTCGGTTGATGCTCAAGGCGCTCAATGATTCGGATCTGGAAGCAGCGCGTCAGGCGATCAGCCTGTACGACAAGATCATTCCGAATGAGAACTTCGGCGGCGAATACACCGCCCTGCAATGGATCGCCCAGTATCTGGCCGCGACCGAGGACGAGCGGCGCGAGCTGACGCGCGATCCGCTCGTTGCTGAGTTCATCGCCTATCTGGCCCAGGACGACTACGCCAACCTCAAGTTCTATGTCGCCCGAAAATACAAGCTGGCGGCAACCGCGCTTCCGGTCGAGGACGTGACCGACGAGAAGACGCGCGAGATTGGCATCATCCGCCGTCAGGCGCTCGAAGACTTCATCCTCTTCAACAATCCGAAGCGTGATGAGTGGGAGCAGTCGCCCAAGATCATGGAGCGTCTGCCGCTGAAGGCCGGCGATCGGGTGGTCGACATCGGCAGCGGTCCGGGCTTCTACAGCTTCAAGTTCGCCGAGCGTGTCGGGCCGACAGGTCAGGTGCTGGCCTTCGATACCAAGGATTCACACATCGAGTATCTCAATGGGCTGGCCGCTAAATGGGGGCTGAAGCAGGTCGTCGGTGCGGTCTCGGCCACCGATGGCTTCGAGATTCCGGAGCCGGGCACGGCTGACATGGTCTTCATGTGCTCGCTCTATCACATCATCTATGGCGTGTCCTCCCAGGCCGAGCGTGATGGCATGATCGCCAGTATCCGCAAGGCGCTGAAACCCGATGGACGTCTGGTGGTCGTAGACAACGGGCCGGTCGAGACCGGTCTGTTGCCCTATCATGGCCCCTATATGCGCCAGGAACTGATTGCCTCGCAGTTGCAGGCCTATGGTTTCAAGCTCGAATCCAGCGAGCAGGTCATTCCACAGCGTTATCTGATGGTGTTCTCGCGCTGAATGCCGCGGCGCTTGCATCCAAGACAAACCTGGCGTTTGAATTCACACCGGAGTTTCCAGTCATGAAGTCACTACAGTCGGCGCTGATCCTGAGTGCCAGCGCCCTGGTTCTGTCGCTCGTTGCGATTGGGCTGCAAGTTTCGCCCTTGCACAAACATGAGGACGATCGCGCCGCATTCAGCGCCGCTCAGGAATCGTCGGTCGAGGGCGTTCGGACCGTTCGCTCGGAGATACCCGCGCCTGCCAGCGAGGTCACCGCCGGTGCGACCACCGAGCGTCTGCTCGACGCGCAGGCCGGACGTATCGAGGAGTTGGAGCGTCGACTCGCCCAGATCACGCGCGTGATGCGGGCCTCCGGACTCGACGCGGCCGCTCCGCTCTTGAGTGGACCGCCCGGTAGCGAGCCGCTGTTGACGACACTCGGCGAGCAATACGCCACACGCGCGCGTTTCGAGGAAAACCGTCAGCGTCTGGGCGAGCGCGCCGCCGCGATGCGCGAGCGTGATCTGGAGACCTATGGCCAGAGCGACTTCCAGCGTCTCACCGAACTCAGCCAGCAGGCGCGCCCAAAGCGCGGTAACGAGACCCAGGCCGAGCGTGCCGAGCGCGAGTCGGCGCTCAACAGTCTTATGACTAACTATCCCGAGTCCTGGGCCACCAGCGTGGCAATCGCCGAGCAGGCACTCGACGCGGCCATGAACCGCAACACCCAGAGCGCCGAGCAGTACTACGAGTCGCTCGTCAGCACCTCGCCGCATAGCGAGGTCGTCACCGAACAGGGGATCGACGCCATCCCGACGCTCCAGACCTATCTGGCCCGCCAGTACATCCAGGAAGGACGCACCGCCGAGGCTTCGGCGATCCTCGATGCGCTGAGCACCCAGTCCGATCGTCTCATCATCGAACCCAACGCCATGGGCGAACCGACCACCCAACCCGTGAGCGAAATCGTGAACGACCTGCGCGAGCGTCTGAGCACGGGCCAGTAGCGTTTGCAGCGATAACGTCACAATCCATAATGAAATCCGTATGCATTCTTTGGCTACAGTGAGTCCTGTGAGGGCGAAGCGCGTTCCATCCGCCATGGAGCGCCCATGACCCTGGAACTGATCGGCATCCTCGCCGCCCTCGGCTCGGCGGCGACCTGGGCGGTTGGCGCGCTGCTGCTGAAGCCCTTCGCCGAGCGTCTGCCGGCCATGGCGCTGGCCTTTGCCAAGGGTGTCTTTGGGCTGGGCGTGCTGGGTCTGCTGATCCTGATGATCGGTCCCACGAGCCTGAGCTGGACGACAGCCGCTGTGCTCTTCTTCAGCGGCGTGCTGGGAATCGGGGTCGCCGATACGCTCTTTTTCAAGTCCCTGCGCGAGCTGTCGTCGCATACCGTGGTTCAGCTCATGCTGCTGGGTCAGGTGGCGACCATCGCCATGGCCGTGGTGTTTCTGGGTGAGTCATTGGTCTGGTTGCAATGGCTGGGCGTGGCGCTGGTGATTCTCGGCGTGGCCATCGTGCTGATGGCTCCCGAGGACAGTGCGGCGGAGGGGACGGACGCCAATGTGCGCGCGACCCGACGCGGCGTGCTCTTTGGTCTGGGGTCGGTACTGGCGATGGCCGTCTCGGTCACCATGGCCAAGGGCGCGCTCGACGAGGCCGACGCACTCACGGCGACCTGGCTGCGGATCGCCGGCGGCGTGGTGTCGCTCTTTGTCTTTGCGCCGCTGTTCTATATTGGACGTGGCAACTGGCTGAGTCCGATTCTGTCCGACTGGCATCTGGCGATCCGCTTCTGTCTGATCGCGACCTTCGTGACCCTGGGCGGATTTTTCCTGTCGCTGCTGGCGATGAAACTGACGCCCCTGGCGATCGCCAACACGCTGCTGTCGACCGAGCCGCTGTTCGTGCTCCTGATCATGGCGCTGTTCTATCAGGAGACGCCCAGCGCCCGGCGCTTGACGGGGAGCCTGCTCGGCCTCGCGGGCGTGGCGATCATCTCGGCCAGAATATTTTTGAATTGAAGCGCGTCCATGAGGTTTGTCGTCGTATGAAGACCGTCGAGTCCATCCAGCCGCTTGACCCACGCGAACTCTGTGCGCGGATCCAGGCCAACGAGGCCTTCGCCGAGTCGGTCAAGGCCGCTCTCAATGTACGCGGCCAGGCGCAGGAGGCGCTGTTCGAAATCGCGCGCACGGCGCGGCTCCGGGGTTTTCCCGACCGGCGCGCCGAAGTGCGCAGCGTCATCGAGATCTCCAATATCTGCAAGCAGCGCTGCAACTATTGCAACATCGGCTGTGAAGAGACACAGAAGTATGTCATTCCGAGCGATGATCTGGTCGAGATCGCGGCTTTTCTCTATCGCGAGCGCGGTCGGCGCGTACTGCTGCTGCAATCGGGTGAGAACAAGGACCGGCGCTTCGTGGCCAATGTCATTCGCGCCTGCGCCCGCATCAAGGACCGCCTGCCCGATATCCAGTTGATCGGCTGCATCGGCAACCTCAGCCGCGAACAGTACCGCGAGATGCGCGAGGCGGGCGTCGATCGCTATCTGCTCAAGATCGAGGCCTCGAATCCCGCGCTCTACGAAGCGGCCAAGCCGCACGACACCTGGAGCGAACGGCGTCAGTGTCTCGATGACCTGCTCGAACTCGGCTTCATGGTCGGCAGCGGCATCATCGTCGGTCTGCCCGGACAAACCGAGGACGACCTGGTCGGCGATCTGCGCTTCCTGAGCGGCCTGGATCTGGACATGGTCAGCGCCTCGGTCTTCATCCCCGGTCATGGCACCGTCTATGAGCATGAGCCGCGCGGCGATGTCGAGACGACGCTCAACTTCATGGCGTTGCTGCGGATCCTGAATCCGAACGCGCTCATGCCGACCACCAGTTCGCTGGAGAAGCTCAAGGCCGATGGTCAGTATCTCGGACTCATGGCCGGTGCCAACACCCTGACCATCCATGACGGGACGCCCCAGGCGTTTCAGCATCTGTTCCCGATCTATGACGACACCCGCTATCGGCCGAACGACGACCATCTGCGCGCCATCGCCGAGCGTGCGGGCCTGGTCGTTCCTGCTTGAATCGAGGTGAGTAGAGTGATGAACGACATGCGCATCAAAACCGATGAACCCTTGAGTTCCGTGCATCGTGAGAGCCTGGATGCCCGTGTCCGGGACTTCGAGCGCTTTCGCGAACTGGGATTGATCGCGAAATCGGGCGATTTCTTCCCCTCGGTCCACTATCCGCCGATCACCATGTATCCCGAGGCCGAGGAAGAGGAGCTGCTCGGCGACTATGTGCTGCCGCCGGATGGGCTGTTCGATATCTATCTGCACCTGCCGTTCTGCGAGCAGCGCTGTCTCTTCTGTCACTATCCGGTGAAGTTCGGCAAGTTCGGCGACACGGCCCACGACGAGACCGAGCGCTATCTGGCCGCGCTCGAACGCGAGATGGATCTGTTCCGCCACCGGCTCGGCATCGAACGGTTCCAGGCGCGTTCGATTCTGGTCGGCGGCGGTACGCCGACTCTGCTGACACCGGCACAGTTGGACCGGATGCTGACCGGCTTCAAGGAACGGGTCGACTGCTCGCGCGTCACCCAGTTCAACTTCGACGTCGACCCCGGCACCCTGACCGACCAGCATGGCGCCGAGCGCCGGCGCATCCTGCGCGAGCATGGCGTCGACCGGCTCACCATCGGCGTGCAGTCGCTCGACAACGAGATCCTGCGCAAGATGCACCGTCCGCATGACGTCAAGACGGCGCTAGCCTCGATCGAAGCCTGTCAGGCCGATGGCTTCCAGCTCAACATCGAGTTCATCTTCGGCTATCCGGGCCAGACCCTGGACGCCTGGATGCGCATGATCGACGAGGCCGCACGTCTGGGTGTCGATGAAATCCAGCTCTATCGGCTCAAGATCGATTCCTACGGTGATGACCAGGGGCCGATCAACAAGATCGTGCAGTTGCGCCCCGACGAGCTGCCGCCGTTCGAGGAAGCGATCCGCATGAAGCAGGCGGCCATCGAAATTCTGGCCGAGCATGGCTATAAAGAAAATCTGCGGCGCGTCTTCTCTAGGGAGCCGGAGAAATATTCACACTATGCGCACAACCAGTGCTGTCAGCTCTACGATCAGGTCGGTTTCGGTCTGACCGCCTTCAGCAGTCTGCGCGACCGCTTCCTGCTCAACACCCAGACCTTCGAGGACTACTATCGGCGCATCGATTCGGGCCGACTGCCGGTCAATCGCGGTATCAAGCGCAGTGCCGAGGAACAGAAACGCTGGGCGGTGGTGCTGCCGCTCAAGAACCGCGATGTCGACAAGGCCCAGTATCGGTCGTTGACCGGACTCGATTTCGAGCAGGCCTTTCCCGAACTCTGGGAGCGGCTCCAGGCCGAGGGGCTGGTCGAGGACAAGGGCGGCTTCGCGGGTCTGACCCGCAAGGGTGCCTTCTTCGCCGATGAGGTCTGTCACCAGTTCCATGCGCGTTCCTACATTCCATTCGAGCCGGATGAGTATGCTCAGGGTCCGCTCAATCCCTATCGCGCACGCCAGGACTCAGTCGAGGCTTGAGACGGATGGTTGTGAAGCACTTTTCGATCAGACGCGCGCGCTTGAGTGCGGTCGCCTTGCTGGCTCTGCTGGGGCTGGCGATCTGTGGTCAGGGTTGCGCCGAGGATCCATCGCGACCGTCCGAACCCCAGCGCCCGCCCGGTCCGCCGCGCGCGGCCATTGACGCCTGTCTCTACAAGGCGGCTTCGGCGACCTGCTATTTCGAGGACGGCGTGCATGCAATCACGGGAACCTGCCAGGAGCGGGGGCGTGGCTGGGTGTGCGTGCCGGATCGCGCGCCGCCGGATGGGCGTGCGATGCCAGGCGAGTCGAGCACGGTCGGTTTCGGCCCTGGAAAGGCCGCAAGTGGTTCACCCGATCGCGCCCCCAGACCGCCACGCGAAGCCTTCGACGCCTGTCTGGATCGTGCCCCGGGTTCGGCCTGCCTGATCCAGACGCCACGCGGCGAGATCGCGGGACGCTGCTCAACGCAACGCCAAGGTCTCGCCTGCATCCCGAGCGATCCGGGCCATCGTCCAGGCGAGGAGGGCGGGGCGGGGACCGGTCTGCGTTGATATGTCCGGTGTGGTGAGAGGCTGACCTGGAACAGTGGGGTACGCACAGCGTACCCCACGGCTATCCGTCACGGGCGAGGTGGCGGTAACAGCAACGGCAGGATCTGAGGAATGATACCCGCCGGGCCAGGATTGGGCGGCGGAGCTGGGCGTGGCCCCGGGCCGGATCCTGGGTAGAAACCGGGGCCACCCGGACCTCTGTAACCACCGGGCGGATACGGATTACCTCCACCCGGACCTCTGAAGTTTTGCGGCCCATTCCCTGGACCACCCGGACCTCTGAAGTCTTGCGGACCACCAGGTCCACGTGGCCCCTGTGCCAGCAGGACGCTTGTATCGAGCCTGAGTCCGTGGCTCGGGGCATGAGCACTGGAAGGCGCCAAGACGCGGTGAGCGAGGGTTGGCTCGCTCCACAGGTTTGGCGCCTTCACAGCGGCGTGACTCCCCGAGGCGGCTATCATCAAGGCCAGTATTGGGATCAATCGGTACATGAGGCGACACCTCCTGGAATGGCGATGACAGGGACGATCGCTCGACCGTACCCATTCTTCAATCCTACCCGTTAAGTATGACCTAAATCACCTCCTCATGGTGCCATGAACCCAGGTTCAGGGTGCTATGATGCCGATTTTTGGCGCACTGGTGCTCTGCGGCGTGCGTCATGGATCAATACGACAACGAACGCTGATCACCGCCGTATCGAATTTGACGATGTCGGCAGCGGCTTGAGGATGGATGTGGCATGACCCGAAAAACGGTCTTCTCCTTTGCAGTTTTCAACACGCTCGTGACCTATCGCACGGCAACCGTGCGCGGCGTGTTCTGCGCCTTGCGGCACGAACTGCGTGCGAGAGAGGATCTCGGTCTGCCGATACGCTTAGTCGAGGAGTTCCTGGAGGTTCGCACCACGGCCGCCCATGAGCTGCACTGTCCGCAGGGTACCGAGGATGAAGAGCTGGTCGCGCTCCGTCTCGATGAGATCTATGCTCGCATCGCCGAACGCTATCCGGATCTCGATCCGGCCCTGATCGCGACTATCCGGCAGCTCGAACTGGAGATCACCGCCGAACTCCTGATCGGCATCCCCGAGACCATCGCGCACGTTCATCGGCTGCTCGACGCCGGTGAACGGGTGGTACTGATCTCGGACACGAATTTCACGGGCGCCGAGGTCGAAGGCTTGCTGGCCGGCATCGACACCCGTCTGGCCGCCTGCCCGCGCTATGTGTCGTCCGATCTGGGCCAGACCAAGCGCTCCGGCGAGTTATTCAGGCAGGTGCTCCAGGCCGAGGGCATCGCGCCCAGGCAGCTCGTGCATCTGGGCCATGACCTGCGGTCCGATCGGCGGATGCCGCGCGCGCTGGGTATCAAGGCCGAACTCTATAAGGGCGCGCGTCTGTCCGAGATCGAATGGGCCTATCGCGAGGAGGACAGCCTGTTCTGCCAACTGCTGGCCGGTGCTTCCAAGACTTACCGCATCCTGCATCCGGACGCCTCGTCGCAAGCCCTGATCGGGGCTGAACTGGCCGGCCCACTGTTCTACGGCTTCATCCGCGACGTGCTGGAGCAGGCACACCAGCGCGGCATCCGGCGGCTCTATTTCATTGCCCGCGATGGGATGATCTTTCGGCGTCTCGCACGCGCCATCGCGCGTGAGCGTGGACTCGATCTGGATCTGCGCTATCTGTACGGTTCCAGGCGTGCCTTCCGTCTGCCCTCGGTGTTCGAGATCACGCCGCGCGAGCATCGCTGGCTGGCCGAGCGCATCCCGACGCTGTCGCTCGCCATGCTCGCCGAGCGCGTCGACATGACCGGCGAGGAACTCCAGGCGCGACTGCCTGACGCACTGCGCACACGTCTGAGCGATCTGGATGCCTCGATCCCCGAGCCATTGACGCTGGAACTGCTCGAACACTTCGATGAGATCCCGGCCATCCGCGAGGCGATTCTCGACAATGCCCAGCGTGCGCGTGACCTGCTCATCGCCTATCTGGAACAGGAAGGCTTCTTCGACGCCGGCCCGGTCGGCACTGTGGACATCGGCTGGATGGGCGGCAGTCAGGATTCGCTTTATAAGATCGCCGCCTCGCATCAGCCCGACATCGAGATCCACGGCTTCTATTTCGGGCTCTTCCACTATTCGCACTACACCAGCGCGCGCAATCGCAAGAGCGCCTACGCGATCCGGCCCAATCATGTCGAGGACAACATCGTCGCGCTCCATACCGAGCTGCTGGCGCAGGCCGATCACGGTCAGACGGTCGGCTACGCGCGCCGGCCCGATGGACGGATCGAGCCACGGCTGCGCGACGATGGCGGCCATCTGCGCGACTGGGGCGTGGGCGAATTCCTGGACGGCGCCGAATGGTTCGCGGCTGAATATGCACGCCTCTCGGGACGCTATCCGCTCCTGACCGAGCATTTCGACGCCATCCTGCCGCGTCTGTTCGCGCTCATGCGCAAGCCGACGCGCCTGATCGCCGAGACGCTGGGCCGCGTGCCCTATTCGGGCGATCATTGCGATCTGGCGTTGCGCGAGTCGGCCCCGGCCTTTGGTCTGCGCGCGGCCTTCGCGTATGCGTTCCGGCGTCGCTACGAGGATCGACGGCTCATGACCGAGTGGTACGAAGCCAGCCTGGTGCGCAGTCCGCCCCCGGCACGCCTGATCCTGAGACTGCATCCGCTGTCGCAGGGTCTCAAGGTGCTCGTCAAGCACTCGGTGCTCGATAGCCTGAAATTCGCGCGCAGGCTACAGAAGCACCTCAAGCGCCTCCGACTGGAGCGGGCGACCGGCCAGCGTCTGAGCCGTGAACTCGCGACGGCACGCGCGAGCGCTCCTAAACCACTTTAAGATCCACCTGGTTCCGGCGGCCCTGACGCCTGGATCCCAGTTTTTCGCGGAGCATGGCATTCATGGGTTCTCCCACCGTCAGCATTGCGCTGCCCGTCTACAATGTGGCCCCCTATCTGCGGGCCTGTCTGGACTCGATCGTCACCCAGGATTTCACCGATCTGGAGATCATATGCGTCAACGACGGCTCGACCGATGAGTCGCCCGCGATCCTGGCCGAGTATGCGCAGCGCGATCCGCGCATCCGTATCGTCGACCAGACCAATCGTGGCCTGGCCTCGACGCGCAACACCGCCCTGGCGCATGTGCGGGGGCGTTATCTGCTGCATGTCGATTCGGACGACCTGCTGCGTCCGGGCGCCGTCTCGCGTCTGGTCGAAGAGATCGAGCGCACCGAAGCCGATTTCATCGTCTTCCAGCATGTCATGATCGAGGACGAGCGCGAGTTCGATAACTGGTACTACGACTTCGATAGCTGGAGCCTGGAGCCCAAGACCCGGCTGGAGCAGAAGCTGGAGATCCTGCACTACCACTACACCTGGTCGAAGTTCTTCCGGATGGAGTTCCTGAACCAGTACGACTTCCGCTTTCCGGACGGCTTGCAGTTCGACGACAACGTCTACCACTGGCAGGTGCTGCTGGCCGCCAAGAAGGTCGTGATGCTGCCCGAGAAGCTCTACAAGTACCGGATGCGCGCCGGCTCGATCATGTGGCATCGCGGACGCCATCATCTCGACATCTTCCGCATCTTCCGGGAGGGGATCGCGCTCTTTCGCGAGCAGGGCGTCTACGAGGCGGTGTTCCAGGACTTCATGCAGTACAAGATGAGCCTGCAATATTTCTGGACGCGCGACATCGAGCCACGTTTCCGCTATCTGGCCTATCGCGGCATCCTCGATGGTCTGTCGGCCGACGAGGAGCGCTTCGTGCGCGAGTTCCCCCATCGGCTCGACCCCGAGGCGATCCGCTTCTATGAGCGGGTCTTTGCCTCGCCGCTCTATCGTCAGGGCGCGCATCGAGCCTTGGCGCTGCAACTGACGGCACGACGCTATCTCTCGTCGGGGCGCGCGCGTCTGCGCGACAGGGCACGCGCACTACGCGCTCGGGTCGGTGGTCTGCCCTGGGTCCAGCCGATCAAGCACCGCGTCCTCGGGCGGCGGTTGATCGAGGTTCAGGATCCGCGCTGCGCTGATGTCCTGACCAATTATCAGCGTGTCGCGACCTACTGGGTCAACTTCTGGCGCGACTATCTGCGCGAACATCACGCCGACATGCCCGAACGTCTGGCGACGCTCCAGCGCGGTCTGTCCGAGAACGACCGCGCCCTGGTCGACACCTTCGTGCGCATCTACGACAAGTATCTGCCCGAGTGCCAGGACTACAGTCGCTTTCTGCTGCACAGGGATCTGCTCTGGCGTCCGGCCGAGCGCTTCCGCCACGACACCCGTCCAGCGCCCCGGATCGCCGGTCGCTATCAGGCGTTCCTGGATGAATACCCCTGGCTCTCAGCCGAGGTGTTCGAGGCGCTCTATGGCCTGAACGCCTTTCCGCGCGACATCCAGGCACGCATCCGTGCCGGAGGCGACGTGATCGACGGCGGCGCCTTCATCGGCGACTCGGCAGTCCAGTTCGCCGATGCCTGTCCGAACGCCCGGGTGCTGGCGCTCGAACCCGATCCGGTCAACTTCAAGCGGCTGAGCGAGAATGTCGGACGCTTCGGTCTCCAGGGACGCATCATCCCCGAACCCCAGGGGCTGCATGACCATCGCGGTCACTTCGAGATGCATCATCATGGTGCCGACGACTTCCCCGATCAGGGCACCAGTCTGCTCGCCGACTTCCGCGACGAGACCACGCACGGCGGCGAGAGCCGGGTGCGTTGCGAGTTCGATACCATCGATGCCCTGGTCGAGCGTCACGGTCTGCGCCCGGTGCTCATCAAGCTCGATATCGAGGGGCTGGAGAAAGAAGCTCTGCTCGGCGCGACCGAAACCATCCGCCGCTATCGCCCGGCGCTCATCGTCAGCGTCTACCATCATCCTAAAGACTTCCTGGAGATCAAGCCCTGGCTGGAGTCACTGGAGCTGGGCTATTACTTCAGCTTCAAGCGGCTGGATCTGCAATCGCCGGTCGCCGACATGGTGATGCTCTGTTATCCGCGACTCGACACGCTCGGCGTGGACGAGTCGGCGGCCTGATCGAATCTGCGATAATCGAACTCTCATGAAGACATTACACAAACGTGTCCTGGTCACCGGCGGGGCCGGGTTTCTCGGCAGTCGGCTGTGCGCGCGGCTGGTCGCCGAGGACTGCGAGGTCATCTGCGTCGACAACTTCTACACCGCGACCAAGGACAACATCAGCCAGTTGCTCGGCCATCCGCACTTCGAGCTGATGCGCCACGACATCACCTTTCCGCTCTATGTCGAGGTCGACGAGATCTACAATCTCGCCTGTCCAGCCTCGCCCGTGCACTATCAGTGCGATCCGGTCCAGACCACCAAGACCAGCGTGCATGGCGCCATCAACATGCTGGGTCTGGCCAAGCGCACCAAGGCGCGGATCATGCAAGCCTCGACCAGCGAGGTCTATGGCGATCCAGAGTGTCATCCGCAGTCCGAGACCTATTGGGGCCGCGTCAATCCCATCGGTCCGCGTGCCTGTTACGACGAGGGCAAGCGCTGCGCCGAGACCCTGTTCTTCGACTATCACCGTCAGCACCAGCTCGAAATCAAGGTCGCGCGCATCTTCAACACCTATGGTCCGGGGATGCAGCCGAACGACGGGCGGGTGGTGTCGAACTTCATCATCCAGGCGCTCAAGGGCGAGCCGATCACCCTCTATGGTGAAGGCTCGCAGACGCGCTCCTTCTGTTTCGTCGACGACATGATCGAGGGTTTCGTGCGGCTCATGGCCAGCCCGGCTGAGATCACGGGTCCGGTCAATCTGGGTAATCCGACTGAACTGAGCATGCGCCAACTGGCCGAGCGTATCCGTGAACTCACCGGCTCGAAGTCCGAACTCGTCTACCGGCCCCTGCCGCAGGACGACCCGACCCAGCGCCAGCCCGACATCACTCGCGCGCGCGACTGGCTCGGCTGGGAGCCGCGCGTGCCGCTCGACGAGGGACTTCAGCAGACCATCGTCTATTTCGAGGGTCTGCTGAGCCGGGGGCTGGCATGATCCCGGTGCTGGTCACGGGCGGGGCCGGTTATATCGGCAGCCACACCTGCAAGGCGCTGGCGCGCTCGGGTTATCAGCCGATCACGCTCGACAATCTGGTCTATGGCCATGAGTGGGCGGTGCGCTGGGGGCCGCTGGAAATCGGCGACATCAGCGACCGTGCCTGTCTGGACGCGGTGATCGAACGTCATCGGCCCGAAGCGGTGATCCATTTCGCCGCCTATGCCTATGTCGGTGAATCGGTGCGCGATCCGGGGCGCTATTACCGCAACAATGTCGCCGGCACCCTGACGCTGCTGGAGGCCATGCGCGATCACGCCATCCCGCACATCGTCTTTTCAAGCACCTGCGCCACCTATGGCATCCCCGACCGGACCCCGATCACCGAGAGCCATCCGCAATGCCCGATCAATCCCTATGGCGCCTCAAAGCAGATGGTCGAGCGGATGCTGGCCGACTTCAAGCGGGCGCATGGTCTGGGCTGGATCGCGCTGCGCTATTTCAATGCCGCCGGCGCCGATCCCGAGGGCGAGATCGGCGAGGATCACGATCCAGAAACCCATCTCATCCCGCTCGCGCTCCAGGCCGCCGCCGGACGCGGCCCGAAACTCCAGGTCTTCGGCGACGACTATCCGACCCCGGACGGGAGCTGTATCCGCGACTATATCCATGTCGCCGATCTGGCCGCGGCCCATGTCAAGAGTCTCGCCCATCTGCGCGCGGGTGAGTCGAGCGGCGCTTTCAATCTCGGGACGGGGCAGGGGGCCTCGGTGCTGGAGGTCATCGCCGCCGTCGAGCGTGTCACTGGCCGCCCGGTCCCGCGTGAGATCGGTCCGCGCCGTCCCGGCGATCCACCCGTACTCTATGCCGATGCCGACAAGGCACGGTGTCTGCTCGGTTGGGAGCCGCGCTATCGCGAGCTGGCCGAGACCATCGACCATGCCTGGAGCTGGCTGCAATCGCGATGATCTATTCGTTCGACATCTTCGACACCCTCATCACCCGCCGGGTCGGCACGCCGCGCGGGGTCTTCGTCCATCTGCAACGCCGTCTGCGCGCCGATCCCCAGGGGCTGCCGCGCGAACTCTGCGAGCACTTCGCGTATGAGCGCGTGGCCGCTGAGTACGCCGCCCGTATCGAGGCCCGCGAGCGCCATCCTAAGGCCACGCATCAGGTCGAGGAGATCGACTTCGCCGACATCCATGCCTGTCTCGGTCGGCGCCATGGTCTCACACAGGCCGATATCGAGCGTCTGATGGCGCTGGAACTGGCCGCCGAGGCCGAGTTTCTGTACGGCGTCCCCGAGATGCTGGCGCAGTTTCGCGCGCTCGCCGAGCGTGGCGAACGGGTGGTGCTGATCTCGGACATGTATCTGCGCCGCCAGGATCTCAAACGTCTGCTCGACGGTATCGATCCGTTGCTGCTGGAGGCCGCGCCCCTCTATCTCTCCTCCGAGATCAAGCTCAACAAGGCGTCGGGTCGGCTGTTCGAGCATGTGGCCGAGGTCGAGGGCGTGGCGCTCGCCGAGATCCGGCACATCGGCGACAACCCGATCAGCGACATCAGCCGTCCGCGCGAGAAGGGCTGTCAGGTGACGCTGTTCGATGCCTGTCATCTCACGCCCGACGAAGCCTTCGGCGCCAACGAGGACGACTTCGGCTGGCAGGTCTCGGCGGGCGTTCTGCGCGAGAGCCGTCTGACGCTCGACTCCGACCGCGCGCGGTTGGGCGCCATCCATGCCGCGCCCCTGCTGCTGCCCTTCGTGCATTGGGTGATCGATCAGGCGCGCACCCAGGGCCATGACCGGCTCTATTTTCTCGCCCGCGACGGACAGGTGCTGCTCGACATCGCCCGCCGGCTCGGACTGGCCGATCTGGAAACGCGCTATCTGCATGTCTCGCGTCTGGCCTGTCATCGCTGCGTCGATCAGGATTACGCGGCGCTGGTCGATTGGATTCTGGTCTCGCACCGTGAGATGTCGCTCATCGACATCGCCCATCGTCTGAGCGCGCGGCCCGAGACCCTGATCGAACGGCTCCAGGCGGCCATCGGGCTGAGCGGCTCACCGGACGCACCGCTCGATGCGCAGGCGCGCCGTCATCTGCGCGCACGCCTGACCGCTGATCCCGAACTCAGGTCACTGGTCCTCGAACAGGCCGCCCTGGAGCGCGCGCGCCTGCTGGATTATCTGAACCAGGAGGGACTGACGGACGGCGACCCGATCTGTCTGGTCGATGTCGGCTGGAGCGGCACCATCCAGGATTCGCTGCACGCGATCCTGAACGCCGAGACACCCGACCAGGACGACGCGCCGGGCGCGATCAGCCTCCATGGTCTCTACTGGGGCCTGATGGGCCAGGCGCGTGCCACCGGGTCGAGCAACCGCAAGACCGCCTTCGCCTTCCAACCCGGCCAGTTCTGGCGCGACCCGACTGCTCTGCGCGAGATCGTCGAGTGCTTCACTGCCGCCGATCATGGCAGCACCCTGGGCTATGAACCGCGCGACGGCGTCCATCAGCCGATCCTCAATGCCGAGGGCGCCGAGATTCAGGCCTGGGGACTGAGCGAATTTCGCGCCGGCATCCACGTCTTCGCCGACCGTCTCGGGCACTGGCTGTCGCCGGCTGAGATCATGGCGCTCATGCCCTATTACTTCAGTCGTCTGGAATTCCTGGTCGAGCGCCCGAGCATGCTGATTGCGCGCGAGATCGGCGACTTTCCCTATTCGCCCGACCCGACCGGGCGCCTGCTGCCGTTCGCGCCGGCCCTGAGTCTCAGCGAGGCCCTGACTTATCATCTGAGTTCGGGCACCAGACGCGGCGCCATCACGCGCTGGCGCCAGGGCAGTCTGGTCAACAGCACGCCGCCGGTACGCCTCCTGATGTCGTCCAAGGCCAACCGGCTCTCCGGGCTGCTGCGTGCCGTCCATCCGCGCACGCTGGTACGCTTTCTGCCGTATCCGGCGCTGATGTGGCTCAAGCAGCGACTGCCGGCACCAATGCTGCGCGCGGCACGCTCCATGCTGCGTTGAGGGCGGTTTAACCGGACACCTGGAGTAAAACCGTCGGTTCTTGTTGGGGCGGTTCAGTCGATTGCTTTTATATAATGCGAATCGTTCTTGTTGTGATATGATCGCGCACAGGCCATTTGCATTGAGGAATATCAATCGTGTCTGTTCCACGACCGTCCAATTCACGCGTTCTCGCCCTGTCCGCCGCCCTAGCCCTGACGCTGTCCGGGCCGGCCACCGCCGCTTCCGAGGCTGAGGTCAATCTTTACTCGGCCCGCAAGGAGGCGCTGATCAAGCCATTGCTCGACCGCTTCACCGAGCAGACCGGGATCCGGGTCAATCTGCTCACCGGCAAGGCCGAGGCGTTGTTGCAGCGTCTCAAGAGCGAGGGTCGCAACAGCCCGGCCGATCTGCTGATCACGGTGGATGCGGGCAACCTGCATCAGGCCAAGTCAGCGGGCGTGACCCAGCCGATCGACGCCGAGGCCGTGACCGCGTCCGTGCCGGCGAACTATCGCGACCCGGATGGACACTGGGTGGCACTTTCCGTGCGCGCACGTCCTATCCTCTATGCCCGTGACCGGGTCGATCCCGGTCAGCTCTCGACCTATGAAGATCTGACCGATCCGCGCTGGAAGGGGCGGATCTGCGTGCGCTCGTCCGACAATGTCTACAACCAGTCGCTGGTCGCCTCGCTGATCGCCGCCGATGGCGCCGAGGCGGCCGAGACCTGGGCCAAGGGGCTGGTGGCGAATCTGGCGCGTCCGCCCCAGGGCGGCGACCGCGATCAGATCAAAGCCGCTGCCGTTGGACAGTGCGATCTGGCGCTGGCCAATACCTATTATCTGGCCGGCATGCTCGATTCGGACGATCCGGCCGAGCGCGATCCGGCACGCGCCCTGGCGGTCTTCTGGCCGAATCAGCCGGGGCAGGGCGATGGGCGTGGCGTGCATGTCAACGTCAGCGGCGTGGCCCTGACCGCTTCGGCACGCAACCGCGAGGCGGCGCTCAAACTGATCGAGTTCCTGCTGACCGCCGAATCGCAAGCCTGGTATGGCCAGGTCAATGGCGAGTATCCGGTACGCGAGGGCATCGATATCAGCCCAACCCTGGTCAGCTTCGGTCCCTTCGAGGCCGATGACCTGAATCTCGGCCGGCTCGGCGAATTGAACGCCGAGGCGGTGCAGGTCATGGATCGGGCTGGATGGAAGTAGCCCTGAGCCACAGGCCGAGCGCCGCAGCGCCCCCGTCCAGCCGCCGCGCGCTCTGGCGACGTCCAGGGTTCGCGCCGGGACTGCTCATTGGCGCGCTCGCCCTGCTGCTGGCCTTGCCGGTGCTGGTGGTGCTGGGATCGGTGCTGAGGCCGGCGGGTGAGGTCTGGCGTCATCTGGCGACGACCGTATTGCCGGACTATGTGGCCAATTCGCTGATCCTGATGCTCGGGGTCGGGATCGGCACCCTGCTGATCGGGGTCGGCACCGCCTGGCTCACCACGCTGTGCCGCTTTCCGGGACGCCGGCTGTTCGAATGGGCCTTGCTGCTGCCGATGGCCATGCCGGCCTATCTCATCGCCTACACCTACACGGGCCTGCTCGATTACGCCGGTCCGGTCCAGACGCTGCTGCGCGACTGGACCGGCTGGAGCTATGGCGATTACTGGTTTCCGGCGATCCGCTCGCTGCCCGGCGCGATGCTCATGCTGTCGCTGGTGCTCTATCCCTATGTCTATCTGCTGGCGCGCGCGGCCTTTCTGAGCCAGTCGGTCGCGGTGCTCGAAGTCGGCCGCACGCTCGGTCAGGGGCCATGGGGCACCTTCTGGCGCGTCGCGCTGCCCCTGGCGCGGCCGGCTATCGTCGCCGGGGTGACACTGGCCCTGATGGAGACCCTGGCCGACTATGGCACCGTGCAATATTTCGGGGTCGCGACCTTCTCCACCGGCATTTTCCGGGTCTGGCTGGGGCAGGACGAGCCGGTGGCTGCCGCGCAACTGGCCGCGCTGCTCCTGGTGTTCGTGCTGACCCTGATCCTGATCGAGCGCGGCTCGCGCCGGCGCGCGCGCTATCATCACAGCGGTCAGCGTCATCAGCCGATCCGGCGCTATCCGCTGCGCGGCTGGGCCGCGTTCGGGGCGCTGCTCGTCTGTCTGCTGCCGCTGCTGCTTGGGTTCCTGGTGCCGGCCGGACAGCTCGCGGTCTGGTCCTGGAGCCGGGCAGCGACGGGGTTCGATGCGCGGTTCCTGAGTCTGACGCTCAACAGCCTGGGTCTGGCCGGTGCCGCCGCGCTGCTGGCGCTAGTGGTGGCGCTGATACTCGCCTATGCTCAGCGCCTGGTGCCGACGCCCCTGGTGCGTTCGAGCGCACGCCTGGCTGGAATGGGCTATGCGGTGCCGGGCGCGGTGATCGCTATCGGGGTCATGCTCCCCTTGGCCTGGCTGGACAATGCGCTCGACGGCTGGATGCGCTCGACCTTCGGCCTCTCGACCGGACTGCTGTTCAGCGGCACCCTGTTCGCGCTCTTGTTCGCCTATCTGGCGCGCTTCCTGTCAGTCGCGCTGCAGACGGTCGAGTCCGGTCTGACCCGCATCCGCCCGGCGATGGACGAGGCCGCGCGCTCGCTGGGTCAGCGTCCGGCGCAGGTGCTGTGGCGTGTGCATGTGCCCCTGCTGCGCGGCAGTCTGCTGACGGCGCTGCTGCTGGTGTTCGTCGACGTCATCAAGGAGCTGCCGGCGACCCTGGCGCTGCGTCCTTTCAATTTCGATACATTGGCGGTGCGTGCCTATGAGCTGGCCTCCGACGAGCGTCTGGCCGACGCCGGGCCAGCGGCGCTCACCATCGTTCTGGCCGGTCTGGTGCCGGTCGTCCTGCTCAGTCGGTCCATTGCCCGTTCGCGTCATGTCCAGTCGATCTGAATCCCAGCAACTCGCCCTACGGGGTGTCGATGTCGCCTATGGCGAGCGTGTGGTCGCGCGCGCGATCGACTTCGCGCTCGATCCGGGCGAAATCGCCTGTCTGCTCGGCCCGAGCGGTTGCGGCAAGACCACGCTGCTGCGCGCCATCGCCGGCTTCGAGCCGATCGTCGCCGGCGAGATCTGGCTGCATGGCCGGCGCGTGTCGGCGCCGGGTGAGACGCTCGCGCCCGAGCGCCGGCGCGTCGGGATGCTCTTTCAAGACTTCGCACTCTTTCCGCATCTGAGCGTGGCCGGAAACATCGGCTTCGGTCTGCGCGACGGCTCCAGCGCCCAAAAGCGCGCGCGCATCGCCGAGCTGCTGGAACTCATCGGGCTGGCGGACGCCGGGGAGCGCTATCCGCACGAGCTCTCAGGCGGGATGCAGCAGCGTGTCGCCCTGGCGCGCGCCCTGGCGCCCCGCCCCGAGGCGCTGTTGCTTGACGAACCCTTTTCGAGCCTGGACGCCGAGCGGCGCGAACAGCTCGCGCGCGAGATCCGCGATCTGCTCAAGCGCGAGGGGGTGACGGCGGTGCTGGTCACGCACGATCAACACGAAGCCTTCGCTATGGCCGATGTAATCGGGGTCATGAGCGAGGGACGGATCAGGCAATGGGGACCGGCCTTCGACCTCTATCACGAGCCGGCGGATCGCTTCGTCGCTGATTTCATCGGTCAGGGCGTGCGGCTACCGGCAACCACGCTCGACGGCTGTCGGGTAACGACCGAGCTGGGCGAGCTGTCCTGTTCCAGGCCGCACGATCTGCCATCGGGCGTGACGGTCGAGGTGCTGGTGCGCCCCGACGATCTGGCGCACGACGACGCGAGTCCGGTCCGGGCGCTAATCCTGGAGCGGGCCTTTCGCGGTGCGGACTTCCTCTATCGTCTACGATTGCCGAGCGGAGCCGAGGTCTTGAGTCTGGCCCCCAGCCACCAGGAGCATGCCGTCGGCGACTGGATCGGCGTCAGCGCCCGGACGATGCGGCATCTGGTGCTCTTTCGTTAGCCGGCGGTCAGCGTATGGACGGTGATCTCGGGCGGGCAGTTGAGTCGGGCATTGACGACTGAGGTTCCGGCACCGACCGAGGTATAGCCGAGCATGGCGCCGTGACGCCAGGCGCCAGCGGCCAGACGGCGCGGGCAGTGCGCGTCCCAGGTCAGCGGAAAGCCGCCCGGCAGACAGATCTGGCCGCCGTGGGTGTGTCCGCACAGCATCAGGTCGAATCCGCAATGCGCGGCGTGTCGATAGATCTCGGGGGTGTGCGAGAGCAGAATGGCGACCGCCGCCTCTGGGATCTCGGCGGCGGCCTTGTCGAGATTGTGGACCTGATAGTAATGGGCGTCGTCGACCCCGGCGAGATAGATCCGCTCGCCCTGACGTTCGATCGATTCCGATTCATTGAGCAGACAGCGAATGCCCATGGATTCGAAGGCCGGCACGAAAGCCAGGGTGTCGTGATTGCCGAGCACGGCCAGTGCCGGGGCTTTGAGCGACTGACGGACCTTGGACATCGCGTTCAGCACGCGATCATAGGGTCCGAAGGTTTTGGCGCGATAGTCGCCGGTGAACACGCAGAGATCATAGTCCAGCGCCGGCAGGCGTGCGCACAGGGCCGCGACGTTGCGCGGTTCCATGTCCAGGTGCAGATCGCTCAGATGCAGGATCCGGAAGCCCTCGAAGGCGGCGGGCAGGCCGGGCAGGGCGACCCGGTTGTGGCGGACCTGGAGCAGGGTGGCATTGTGCTGGGCGCGCGCCAGCAGACCACTGAGACGCAGCGCGTGGCGGATGAAGCCGTGGACCGAGTACCAGTTCTCCGGATAGAAGAAATGCGCTCCCGGCCGGTTGAGCACGAAGACTTCATGGTCCGTCTCCAAGCCCAGTCGCTGGCGCAGATGGGTGCGCCCGATGCGGGCGGTCAGGGTTGCGATGTCGTCCGGATGCATGATCTCTTCACGGTTGCTACAAGGTTCGTGCAAGTGAATCGGTATATTCTGGAGTCCCAGCCGCCCGAGGCGGCATCTTAGCAGGAGAACAGCTGATGAAAGGTCGCAATACGCTCTTGGTGCTGGTCGCAACGGGTTTGCTGTTGTCGCTGCCTGTTCAGGCTCAGCGCGGTGGTTCGCCCGGCCCGAAATTCGACGATCGGCTCGATCGTCAGTCATCAGCCATTCAGCGTGGCATCGATTCAGGCGCGTTGACGCGCCGCGAAGTCAAGACATTGAGACGCGAGCAGAGCGAGACACGCCAGTTCATGCGCGATGTGCGTCGGGATGGCTATCCGCCGCACGAGGCGCGCCGCATGATCGAGCGGCGTCTGGATAGAGTGGATCGTCAGATCCGCAAGCTGTCCAACAATCGCGATGTGGCGCCGCATTATCGTGGCGACCGCCGTGGTCCACCGTCACATGGCCAGGATAACGGCCGATACGACGATCGTCGCTGAATCCGTGCCGGGGCTGTTGCGCCATGGAGGGTGTCTCAAAAAGGGTTGTAATGCACGCGCTTGGTGAAATCCATATAGCCGGCGCTCACTCCCTGGCGCCAGCCGGCCCCGAGACGGATGGGGGCGATGACGGTATCTCCGGATTGCAGATAGTTCACGCCCACGCCGCCGATGAAATAGAGACTGCCCTCGACGCCCGGAAAGCGTTGGAACAGATATTCCTCGCTCGGCAGACGGTAGATGAGGATAAAGACCTTGGCGACGTTCACCCCGAGATCCAGACCGATCGAGGGGCCTTGCCAGAAGACCGGGTGGTCCTGGGTCTGGCGGGTGCTCAGCACACCACGCCCGTAGCGCAGTCCGATGCCGATGGCAGCTCCGAGCTCCTCGCCGGCGATGTAGCCATTGGGTTCGCCCTGCTCGCGAAAGACCTTCTGCACCGCCAGCGCCAGATTCTCGGCGCCCTGCCCGAAGTAACCCTCGACCCTGGCCATGATCTCCTGCTCGCCGTAGGTCTCGTGTTCAGCGTGACCAGGCTGATCGCTCTGATAACTCTGATAGCTCCCTGGGTAGCCCGGCCCCTGATCGTTTCCTGGAGCATTCTGGTATTGAGGCTGTTGGCTGCCTGTATAGGGTGGCTGTGCCTGAACGCTCAGGGCGAATGTCGTCATCCAGAGTAGGCTGGCTACAATCAGTCGTGTCATCACACTCCCCTTTGGTGTCCTGTGGCTCAGTCTCGATCGATCATTGGTCGACCAAGTCTAGGGGTCTGGGACTGGAGCGGCAAGTCAGGTCGGATTGAGCGAGTTTTTGCGACGCGCTTTGGTTAGACTTCGAGTCTCAGCCCAACCGAGTCCAACCGGAGCACTCAACGACATGCACCGCACCAGCGGCCTCCTGCTTCATCCGACCTCGCTGCCGAGTCCCTATGGGGTCGGCGATCTTGGCCCCAGCGCACGCCGTTTCGTCGATTTCCTCGCAGCGGCGGGGCAGGGGCTGTGGCAGATGCTGCCGCTGGGTCCGACCGGTTATCGCGACTCGCCCTATCAGTGCACCTCGGCCTTTGCGGCCAATCCCATGTTGATCAGCCCGGATGGGCTGCTTGAGGCCGGCTGGATCGAGGCGTCCGATCTGGACGCTCGACCGGCGTTCCCGGAGGATCAGGTCGATTTCGGCGCCGTCGCCCCCTGGAAAACCCAGCTCCTGGAACGAGCCTGGGCGGGATTCGCTGAACGCGCCAGCGAGGATGATCGTGCCGGGTACGCCCAGTTCTGCGAGCGTGAGGCCTTCTGGCTCGACGACTATGTGCTCTATCACGCGCTCAAGACGCATCACGATCTGCGTCCCTGGACCGAGTGGGAGCCGGCGCTGGCTCAGCGTAAACGCGCCGCCCTGACCCGATGGTCCAAGCGTCACAGCGCCGAGATCGAGCTTCAGTGTTTCATCCAGTATGTCTTCCATCGTCAATGGTCGGAGCTGCGCGACTATGCACACGCGCGCGGTGTGCATCTGATCGGCGACATTCCGATTTTCGTCGCGCATGATTCCAGTGAAGTCTGGACGCATCCCGAGTGGTTCGAACTCGACGCAGATGGGCATCCCACCGTGATCGCCGGGGTGCCGCCGGACTATTTCAGTGCCACGGGACAGCGCTGGGGCAATCCGCTCTATCGCTGGCCGGTGCTGGCGGCCGATGGCTACCGCTTCTGGGTCGAGCGACTGCGCCGGATGCTGGAGCTGGTCGATCTGGTGCGCATCGATCACTTCCGGGGCTTTGCCGGCTACTGGGAGATTCCGGCGAGCGAGGAGACAGCGATCAACGGGCGCTGGGCGCCTGGGCCTGGATTGGCGCTTTTCCACGCCCTGACCGCCGCTCTGGGTGAGAATCTGCCGTTGATCGCCGAGGATCTCGGAGTCATCACCGAGGATGTCGAGACCCTGCGCGACACGCTGGAACTGCCGGGCATGGCGGTGCTGCAATTCGGCTTCGAGGATCTGGAGGATGGCTTCGGCGGTTCGTCTTTTCTGCCGCACAATCATCGTCGACGTCTGGCCGTCTATACCGGCACGCACGACAACAACACCCTGCTCGGCTGGTGGGGCGAGCGCAGCGAGTCCATGCGCGAGCAGGCCTGCGTCTATCTCAACAGCGACGGTCAGGCGGTCAACTGGGACTTCATTCGCGTCGCGCTCGGCTCGGTGGCCGATCTGGCGCTCTTTCCGGTGCAGGATGTGCTGAATCTCGGTGCCGAGGCCTGTATGAACCGTCCAGGCACGGCCGAGGGCAACTGGCTGTGGCGCTATCGCGAGGATCAGCTCGATCCATCGGCGGCTGAGCGGCTGCTCAGGCTCAGTCGGCTCAACGGCCGCCGCCCCTACGAGCCGGGCTAAACGGCGCTCAGGGCGCTGCCGTCAGATAGGCGATCCAGGCATCATCCGGCTCGCCGCGCTCGACCGGGACGAAGTGGCCGTCTGGCTCGCCTTGCTCATCCCAGCCCTGCCAATACACCTGGATGCTGGAGAACCCCGCCGTGTCGAGTAGCTCACGGATCTCGGGTAGGGTCCAGAGACGCCAGTCATAGCTGAAAGCGCGCTCCAGACTGGAGCCGTCGTCGAAACGAAAATGGATGTGACAGATCTGGCGACTGGTAATCGGGTCGTAGTCGGCACGCTCCCAGAGATAGTCGAAGTCCTCACCCAGCGGGTCATGGATGCGTCGGCTCTCGCTGTGCAGCCGCAGTGACTCAGAACCGCCATGGGCATCGAGCACCAGGAGTCCGGTTTCGGGCAGGATCGCGCGCACGCGCTGGAAATAGGTGAGCAGCGCGGTTCGGGTGCGTAGCAGCCAATAGCTGAAGTTCAGCGCCAAGACGATCTCGGGTTCAGGTGTCTCGGTGCTCAGGACATCACCTTCGATGAGTTCAATGCGGGCGCCTTGCTCCGTGCTCAGAGTCTGGAGGCTGTGCCGTCGCCCCCAGTCGAGTGCGTTGGAATCGAGATCCAGCCCCCAGGCGTGCGTGTCCGGCCGGCGCCGCACCCACTCGGTGCAGACGGCGGCTGTGCCGCAAAAATCCTCACGCAGTCTTTGCGCCGGGCGTCCGTAACGATCATGAAAAACCCGGTCGACGAAATCGATCTCGGCGGCCGGGTTCTGGACCGCGCGCTGATAGAGCCGGAAGCGGTCGCGGTCGTCGCGACTCACTCGACGATCAGACGCGCGTTGAGTTCCTGGATCGGACGATTGTTGGGATGTCCCATCACATGGGCGAACTTGGTGATCTGATCGGCAGACGCCGTGATCGGGTGCTTCATGACCATCCAGAGCACACCCTCGGAGCAGGGCGGTGTCGTCAGCGAGCCACTGAAGCGGTAGTAATCGCGGTTCGCGGGCAACAGATCCTCGGCTGAGACCTCGGCGGCGAGATGCACGGTGGTGTTGGAGTGATCCGGCATCACCGACCAGGCGCTGGCCAGGGTGCGGTTCTCGGCACCGTCCTCAATCATGACCGCGATCACGGCCAGATTGCCGTCCTTGTCGGCATGGACCAGATGCGCTTCCATCGGGAACTCCTTGCCCGCGATGTGGTTCTCGCTCGGCGTATGGAAGTGGAACTGCTTTAGCTCGTAGTCGCGTCCCTCGACGGTGATGGTGCTGCCGGCGTCATAGTCGACCTGGATGGTGTGACCGTTGTTGACCTCGTCATGACCGCCGGGCCGATAGTGAAAGCCGATCGGCGGCAGTTGGGAGTCGACGAAGGCCTTGAGATCGACGGGAGCCTGGTTCTTGCCACGCTTGCACAGATCGAAGTTCGGGTCGAGATCGCCCCAGTGCTCCGGCCCCTCCTGGCCGACATAGTCCCAGTGCGCTGCATGGTCGTGCTCGGCCGCGACGACCAAGGCGCTGGAAGCCAAAGCCATGGTCAGGGCCAGGGTTGAGAGCAAGGGCTTATTCATGGAGGAGACTCGCTGGTTGGATGTGGAAAGACCGGGTTGCCGCGCGTTGCGCCGAATCAGTCCGGGCTGCTGAAGAATACTCATTATAGCGGCCGCCAATGCTGGCTTGAAAGCCTGGCGTCGTGCGGTTGCTCAGCGCGATGAACCGGGCGCGCGACGCCGCCGCAGACCGCCGATCAGCGCCTGAGCCTGGGTCGGATCCTCAGGCCAGTGGTGCTTGGGATAGCGTCCACGCAGTTCCTTGCGCACTTCAGCATAGCCGCGCGCCCAGAATCCGGCCAGATCCTGGGTGACCTGCATTGGACGACGGGCAGGCGAGAGCAGGTGCAGCAGCACGGGCAGGCGGCCCAGACAGAGTCGCGGGGTGTCGCTCAGGCCGAAAAATTCCTGGAGCGGGGCGGCGAGAATCGGGGTCTCGCCGCTGACATAGTCGATCGGGCGGCTGTTGCCGGCTGGGGTGACGAACGTCCGGGGCACCTGTTGATCGAGGCGCTGGCGCTGCTCCCAGCTCAGTTGGTCGAGCAGGATGGCGCTCAGGTCCAGTCGCTGCACGTCCGAGAGCCGGGTCTTGCCTGCGATCCAGGGGTTGAGCCAGACGTCCAGGTGTTCGCGCAAGGCCGCGTCCGAGAAATCGGGCCAGTCACCGGCTGGATCGTGCTGGCGCATCAGGGCGATCCGCGCCTGGAGCTGGCGCGCGGATTCCAACCAGTCGAGCGCCTCGCTGAAGTGCTCGCGGATGTGCGCGATCAGATAGGTACTGGCGTCGTCCTCGGGTGCCAGTGCAACCGGGCGCGATTCCAGCGCCATAGCGCCGAGTCGGGTGATGGCGCGGCAGGCGACGGCGGCGCGCTCGTTGTCCCAGAACACCTCGCGGCGCGGCTCCAGGCGCTCGGCCAGTTCGGCGCGCAGTTCGTCTTCGCTGATCGGCAGGGCCGACTGAATGCGACCATCGCGTCCGCGCGCATCGATCGCTGCCACGACCAGATACGGATGGATCGCGAGTGCATCGTCGCGTGGCAGCTCGGCGCCGGTGCCGGCGGCCAGCAGATAGCGCTCGTCGGCGCCGGCGCGCCGTTGGGCGACGCGATCCGGATAGGCGAGGGCGAGCAGGGCACCAGGACGGCGCACGCTGTCGGTCTCGGCAGGGCGAGCGCCGGAAGACGCGCTCCGCTCGGCCAAACGGTGCAGTTGTCGCGCGGCGCGCTCGATGGCGTCGAGCCGGCGGCGATCCACGCCAGGCGGCGTGCCGCGTCGCTCGCGGGCCGCGCGCAAGGCGTCCAGGCGCAGGCCGAGATCCGCCGGACGCGCGCGTCCAGGCTCAGGCAGGAAGGGGTCACGTTCGGAGATCAGGGCGCAGAGATCAGCCGCCGTCTGGCGCTCGGTCGGTGTCGCACCGAGCAGCATGACCCCAAGCCGGGGATGGACCGGCAAGTCGGCCAGGGCGCGTCCGAGCGGTGTGATCGAATCGCGCCGATCGAGCGCGCCGAGCATACGCAGGAGTTCGAGCGCCTGGTTCCAGGCCGGTGCGGGCGGCGGGTCGAGCCAGCTCAGCTCGGCTGGATCCTTGACTCCCCATAGTGCCAGTTCCAGCGCCAGCGGCGCCAAATCGGATTCGAGGATCTCGGGTGTGCGCTGCTCGGGACGTCCGTGCTCCTGAGCGCGGGTCCAGAGTCGCTGACAGACCCCAGGCGCCAGACGCCCGGCGCGTCCGGCACGCTGATCGGCGCTGGCGCGCGGGATGGACTCGGTCACGAGTCGCGTCAGGCCCGAGCCGGGATCGAAGCGCGGCTTGCGGGTCAGCCCCGAATCGAGCACCACCCGGATGCCCTCGATGGTGAGACTGGTCTCGGCCAGATCCGTGGCCAGAATCAGGCGCCGCCGTCCGCGTCCGTCCGGGCGTAGCGCCCTGTCCTGCTCGGCCGACGACAGGGCGCCATGCAGCGGCAGGATCTCGATGTCCGCGCCCGCGAGTGCTTCGCGCGCCCGCTCGATCTCACGCGCACCGGGCAGAAAGGCGAGGATATCGCCGGTCTCTTCCGTCAGCACCTGACGTGCGCCCGCGACCAGAGCACGCACCGGATCGCTGTCCGGTGTGCGCTCGGCATAGCGGATCTCGACCGGAAAGCTCCGACCCTCAGCGCGCAGGAGGCGGGCATTGTCCAGCAATCCGGCGACAGGCTCGGCCTCCAGCGTGGCCGACATGATCAACAGGCGCAGATCGGGCCGCAGACCGCGCGCACTGTCGAGCGTCAGGGCCAGACCTAGATCCGAGGTCAGACCGCGTTCGTGGAACTCGTCGAAGATGACCAGCCCAACGCCATCCAGTGTCGGATCGCGCTGCAGGCGTCGCGTCAGGATGCCCTCGGTGACGACTTCGATCCGGGTGCGCGGACCGATGCGACGCTCGAAGCGAATCTGATAGCCGACCCGTTCGCCCAGTGGCTCGCCGAGCTGATCAGCCAGGCGCGCGGCGGTCATGCGTGCCGCCGGACGCCGTGGCTGGAGCATCAGAATCCGCTGACCGGCCAGCCAGGGTGCATCCAACAGCGCCAGCGGCACGCGGGTCGACTTCCCTGACCCCGTTGGCGCGTGCAGCACTCCATGACCCTGGCTCAGCGCCGCACGCAGGTCGTCGAGGATCGCATCGATGGGGAGTGGGTCGAAATTGAGCATGGGCGTTCAGTGGGGTTGGAAAATGATGATCGATGGATCCAGCAAGTTATCGCGGGCTGTCTATACTCAAGGTCAGGTCAACCAACCGGATCCGACCCTCATGGCACGCCTTCCTCGTTTTGTTATGCCCGGCTACCCGCAGCACGTCATTCAGCGTGGTAATAATCGTCAGCAAATCCTGTTCGAGGAGGAGGATTACTGGTTCATCTGGGACAAGCTCGGCGTGGCTGCCGAGAAGTTCCAGTGCGAGATCCACGCCTATGTGCTGATGCCCAACCACTTCCATCTGCTGCTCACGCCCTATCTGGAGAATGGCATCGGCAAGCTGATGCAGTATGTCGGGCGCTACTATGTCCAGTATTTCAACAGCCGTCACGAACGGCGCGGCACGCTCTGGGAGGGACGCTATCGCGCCACCCTGGTCGATCCGCAGCCGTATCTGCGGGCGGTCGCGCATTATATCGAGTCCAACCCGGTGCGCGCCGGTCTGGTGGCGGCTCCGGCCGAGTATGGCTGGTCGAGCTACGGTGGCAACGCCGAGGGCATCGAGGATCGACTCATTACGCCGCATCGTGAATACGAGCGTCTGGGCCGCAGCGCCAAAGCGCGACGCGAACACTATGCCGAGGAGGCCGGGCGTGCGCTCGACGACGCACTGGTCAAGCGCATTCGTGATTCGACCAACAAAGCCTGGGCGCTGGGCAGTCCCGAGTTCTGCCAGGAGATCGAGAGCTTGCTCAACCGCCGTGCCCTGCCACGTCCGCGCGGTGGTGATCGGCGCTCAGAGGCGTATCGGCGCGGCGCCGGCCTGCTATGAGTCTGAAGCGCGCACTGGTCCACTCGCCCGTCGAGTCGGACGAATACTTCATGGAAGAGGGCTGTTTCATCCTGGAGGGCTGGAATCGGCCCGAGGATCCAGCCCTCTCGATCGCGCGCGCCCGGGTGGAACCGGGTGATCGCACCCGGCTGCATCGGCTTGTGGGCGTGATCGAGCGCTATCTGATCCTCGCCGGCAGCGGTTTACTGGAGGTCGAGGGACTCGTCCCCCGACGGGTCGGTCCGGGCGATCTGGTCTACATTCCAGCCGGGGCCGCCCAGCGCATTGAGAACGATGGCGACTGTGATCTGATCTTTCTGGCCATCTGCACCCCGCGCTTCACCCCCGAGGTCTATCAGGACATCGAGCCGGATTGATGAGGCGCGCAAGCGCAAAGGACGCTAAGATCTTGGGCCGATCACTGAATGACTAGCTGACAGCCTGCCCCCGTGTCGAGAAAACCCAAAACACTCCCCGTGCCCATCGAGGCCGACATCCAAACCCTGACCCACGAAGGTCGCGGCCTGACCCGCATCGACGGCAAGACCGTGTTCGTCGATGGGGCATTGCCCGGCGAGCGCGTGCGTCTGCGCTACACCCGCGTTCAGCGTCGCTTCGACGAAGCCGAGGTCGAGGAGGTGCTGAGTGCCTCGCCCGATCGCATCGAACCCCGATGCGCCCACTTTGGCGTCTGCGGCGGCTGTGCGCTCCAGCATCTGCACCCCGAGGCGCAAATCCGCGTCAAGCAGGCAAGCCTGGAAGACGTCTTCGAGCGCATCGGCAAGGTGACGCCCGAACGCTGGCTCGACCCGCTCACCGCCGAGTCCTGGGGCTATCGGCGCAAGGCGCGGCTCGGCGTGCGTCATGTCGTCAAGAAGGGCCGCACCCTGGTCGGCTTTCGCGAGCGGCGCAACAGCTTCCTGGCCGATCTGCGTCGTTGCGAGGTGCTGCATCCGCTGGTTGGCGAGCGTCTGGAGACGCTGGCGGCGACCATCGACAGTCTGAGTATTCGCGATCATGTGCCTCAGATCGAGATGGCGATGGGCGACGGTCCCTGTGTGCTGGTGTTCCGTGTCATGCAGGCACCCACGCCCGAGGACGAAGCGCGCCTGCTCGAACTCGGTCAGCGCGAGGGCTTCCAGATCTATCTCCAGGATGGCGGCATCGACAGTATCCGGCCGCTACCAGGCCAGGACATCGCGCTGAGCTACAGCCTGCCGAACCATGAGGTCGAGATCGCGTTCCTGCCCAGCGACTTCACCCAGGTCAATCTGGAACTCAACCGGCGCATGGTCGATCAGGCGCTTGCACTGCTTGACCCTGGACCGGATGACTCGGTGCTGGATCTTTTCAGCGGGCTGGGTAACTTCACGCTGCCACTGGCGCGGCATGCGGCCTCGGTGGTGGGTGTCGAAGGCGATGCCGGACTGGTCGAGCGCGCACGCGCCAACGCGGCGCGCAATGGGCTGACCAACGTGCAGTTTCACGTCGCTGATCTCCAGGCCGAGTTGAGCACCGCCGCACCCTGGACCCAACAACGCTTCACCAAGGCCCTGATCGACCCGCCGCGCAGCGGTGCCTGGGAGGTACTCGACTGGCTGCCGCGTCTGGGCGTGAAGCGTCTGGTCTATGTCTCCTGCTATCCGACCACTCTGGCGCGCGATGCCGACCGTCTGGTCAACGAACTCGGCTATCGACTGCGCGCGGCGGGTGTGATGGACATGTTCCCCCATACCAGCCATGTCGAGTCGATGGCGCTTTTCGAACGGTGAACACACATGGCCTGGACCGAAGCCAAACTTATTGCCGAAGCCATTCTTGAAGGCTTCGATCGTCACTTTCGGCTCTTTCGCGAGACCACGACCAGTGCCCGGACGCGCTTCGAGAACGCCGACTGGCCGGCGGCGCAGGCGGCGGCGCGTGAGCGCATCGGCTTCTACGACACCCGTGTCGGTGAGACCGTGTCGCTGCTGAGACGTGAGTTCAACCTGCGCGACCCCAGCGACACGCTCTGGCGTCGGGTCAAGGTCGAGTACATGCGTCTGCTGCCGCAGATCAATCAGCCCGAGCTGGCCGAGACCTTCTACAACTCGGTCTTCTGCCGGCTGTTCGACCGTCATTACTACAACAACAGCTATATCTTCGTCTGGCCGCTGATCTCGACCGAGCATCTGGAGGCCGAGGTGCCGATCTTCCGGCCCTATTACCCGGCGCGCGACGGCTTTGCCCGTGTCATCGCCCGCATCCTGCGCGAGGCCGGATTCGAGCGCCGTTTCCGTGACCTGCGGCGCGATATCCGCTGTTTGCTGCTGTCGATCCGCTCGCGCTTCCCGGCCAATCGCGCCATCCAGCAGAACTTCCAGATCGCGGTGCTGTGCGCGCCCTTCTTTCGCAACAAGGGCGCCTACATCATCGGCAAGGCGATCAACGGCGCCGACCAGATTCCCTTCGTCGTGCCCATCCTCAACGACCCGGAGCAGGGACTCTATGTCGACACACTTTTGACGGGCGTGGAAGACATCTCGAACGTCTTCAGTTTCTCGCGCGCCTATTTCATGGTCGACACCGAGGCGCCGGCGGCGGTGGTGGACTTTTTACGTCCCTTGATGCCGCGCAAGGGTAAGGCCGAACTCTATACCGCGATCGGGTTCCAGAAGTTCGGCAAGGCCGAGTTCTATCGTGATTTCATCAAGCATCTGCGCTACTCGTCCGACGAGTTCATGATCGCGCCCGGCATTCGCGGCATGGTGATGTGCGTCTTCACCCTGCCGTCCTTCCCCTATGTGTTCAAGATCATCAAGGATCGCTTCCCGCCACCGAAGGAGATGACCCGCGCGCAGGTCAAGGAGAAGTACCAACTGGTCAAGATGCACGACCGCGTCGGGCGCATGGCCGATTCCTGGGAGTACTCGCATGTAGCCTTTCCGCTTGATCGTTTCTCACCGGCGCTGCTGGAGCTACTGGAAGCCGAGTGTGCCGGTAGTCTCGAACGGGTCGGGGATCAGCTCATCATCAAGCACCTCTACATCGAGCGCCGACTCTCGCCGCTGAACCTCTATCTGCATACCGCCGACGACGACGAGATCCGTCATGCCATCGGCGAATACGGCGACGCCATCCGACAACTGGCTGCCGCTAACATCTTCCCTGGCGATTTTCTGTTCAAGAACTTTGGCGTCACCCGCCATGGCCGAGTGGTCTTCTACGACTACGACGAGCTGTGCTATCTGACCGAGTGCAACTTCCGCGACATCCCCGAGGCACCCTATCCAGAAATGGAGCTGAGCGAGGAGACCTGGTACACCGCCGGTCCCAACGATGTCTTTCCGGAGGAATTCGCGACCTTCCTGCTCACCGACCCGCGCATCCGCAAGGTCTTTCGCGCCAAGCATCGCGAACTGCTCGAACCGGACTGGTGGCGCGCGCGTCAGGCCAGTATCCGGGCCGGACATCTGGAGGATGTCTTTCCCTATCCGATCGAGCGGCGCTTTCGCAAGGATCGCGAGGAATTCCCGCGCCGCTATCCGCATCTGGCGACTGGGTGAGGGCGGTCAGAGTCCAAGCAGATCAGCCGGCCTGAAGCGGCGTGGACCAGCGTCGATGCGCTGGTCCACGCCGTGTAGTTTGCAAACTCGACCGTCAAGCCGTGGCGCAACTTCGGGAGGACTCAATAGCCCGGAGGTGGGCGTCGACCACCGTAGGGCATGGACGTATCGGGACCAGGTCCATATCCAGGTCCATAGCCTGGACCATACCCTGGGCGCGGAGGAGGTGGACCATAACCGCCGGATCCAGGACCGCGCCCATAACCGGGCCTCTGATCGTATCCCTGATTCTGACTCGGCCTACCGCCCTGTCCTTGACTCGGTCGCTGGCCCTGGTTTCCGTTTTGGTTTTGGTTCGGCCTCTGATTCTGAGAACCGCCTTGATCCTGACTGGGTCGCTGATCCTGATTCATGCCCTGACCTGAACCTTGTGGACCTTGGCCATAGCCGCCGGGCTGAGCCTGGGTGGTCTCGGGCATGCCAAGACTCAAGGCCGCGGCCAGGGCAGCACCTGATACGTACAAGCCGACTGTGTGCATACAAACCTCCTGATGAGGCACGCTTGTCAATGGAGCGTGCGCGCGTAGAGCGAATCCAAAATCTAGGGTTGCCAAGTTAGTCGAGAAACTCGGCGGTCAGTGCGTACTGCTGTCGTGCGGTGCGGCTCTCATCGGCCGAATCGTCCTCCATCATGGCGCAACTCACGGCCATGCGTGCCTGAACGGCCGCTTTCCAGGCGCGATTCTGTCGTTCGGTCATGAGTTCGTCCGGCATCAGAGCGGCCGCCGCCGCCGCCGCGACGAAATGATCGGCCTGCGCCATCCAATCCGTATCCTTGCCGCAGTCAGTATAGGTCTTGACAGCATAGGCCCGGGCGACCTTGAAGGCACCCTCTATTTCCTCAGGCGTGATCAAGTCCATGAGTCCAGTCGCGATAGCGCGGTTGACGCGCGCATCGCGGCTCAAATGCATGACATCTTGCGCGAAGCGGCAGCCGAGCCGTCGTTGCTGATCCGGGGTCAGCTCTTTGAGTGCCGCGCGAAGATCCGGGTCGTTGTCGATCCTGGTCATTGGGTCGAGTCCTCAGCCAAGGGTTGCGAGATGTCCGGTCGGCGACCACTCTAGCCCGACCGGCCGTGAGCGGGTCTATCTGACCAAATTCCCTGTTCGATCACATTGACTTGGGTCACGGGCGGTTACATCGGCCTGAATTCGAGCCGCCGCACTGAAGCGCGTCAGGCGCCCCTTTTTGCAGGCAAAATCCGTGGCGCCACCAATTGCAAGGGGTCAGGGCTTGATGTATAGTGCGCGGCTTGATCGCATGACGATGAGATTGCCGTGCTGTTTGTTTAGATGGCAGTCAGTCAGGGTCGATTTTCCTCCCGGAGAGGTGTCCGAGTGGCTTAAGGAGCACGCCTGGAAAGTGTGTATAGGTTAATAGCCTATCGAGGGTTCGAATCCCTCTCTCTCCGCCAATCAATGCACGCCTGTGCAAGTGGTTCTTTGCTGGCTTGGTATATTTCTAGCCGCCCCCCTAAAAGCCCCCTCTGCACACTCCAACCGCATCCTGTGGTTTGTTGTCCCGCGCTGATCTTCACCGATCGATAGCTTTCGTGCGCTTGTGCCCGACCTTTGTCGCCGGCGCCCTGGATTCGAGCATCCCACGCAGACGATAGAGCGTCTCCAATGCCTCGCGTGGCGTGAGTCCGTCTGGATCGATGTCGCGTAATGCCTCACAGACCGGCGGTTCACTCGGTTCGAAGACTGGCTCAGGCCTGGACTTGGAGCGTGGCGCCGGCGCCAGGTCCACCGGAAACAGCGAAAGCTGCTGAGTCTCGCGCGTAGCATGACGATGAGCGCCGTCCTCCAGTTCGCGCAACCGCTCGCGCGCGCGGGCGATAACCGCCGGCGGCACCCCGGCGAGCGCGGCTACCGCCAGACCATAGCTCTGATTGGCCGGTCCCTCACGCAGGGCGTGCATGAACACAATCGACTGACCATGCTCGATCGCGTCGAGATGGACGTTGGCGATGCCCGGATATTCCTCGGGCAGAGTGGTCAGCTCGAAATAATGGGTCGCGAACAGGCTGTAGGCACCGATGCGCGTGGCCAGCTCGACCGCGCACGACCAGGCCAGCGACAGCCCATCGAAGGTACTGGTGCCGCGCCCGATCTCATCCATCAGGATCAGGCTCTGAGCTGTCGCGTTGTTCAGAATGTTCGCCGTTTCCTCCATCTCGACCATGAAGGTCGAGCGGCCGCCGGCCAGATCGTCCGAAGCGCCGATGCGCGAAAAGATGCGGTCGATCGGGCCGATGATGGCACGGCGCGCCGGCACGAAGCTCCCGGCATGGGCCAGCAGCACGATCAGCGCGTTCTGGCGCATGTAGGTCGATTTGCCGCCCATGTTCGGGCCGGTGATGACCAGCATCCGCCGCTTGCCGTCCAGGCGCAGACCATTGGCGACGAAGGGACTGTCGAGCACGCGCTCGACGACCGGATGACGCCCATCCTGGATCTCGATCTGAGCGCGGTTGGTCAGCTCGGGACAGCTCCAGTTCAGGGTCTGGGCGCGCTCGGCCAGATTGGCCAGCACATCAAGTGCCGCGATGGCGCCAGCCGCCAGTTGCAGCGGCCCGAGCGATTGGCCGAGCCGGCCGAGCAGTTCCTCGTAGAGCCATTTCTCGCGGGCCAGCGCGCGCTCGCGACTGCTCAAGACCTGGTCCTCGAAGCGTTTGAGTTCGGGCGTGATGTAACGCTCGACGCCCTTGAGCGTCTGACGGCGCACGAAATCGGCCGGCACCTGATCGGCCTGGGTGCGGCTGAGTTCGATGTAATAGCCATGCACCCGGTTGTAGCCGACCTTGAGGTTGGCGATGCCGGTGCGCACTCGCTCGCGTGCCTCCAGATCGAGCAGGAACTGGTCGGCATGTTCGGAGAGATCGCGCAGTTCATCGAGTTCGGCGTCATAGCCGCGCGCGATCACGCCGCCATCGCGGATCAGCATCGGCGGCTGTTCGAGGATGGCGCGCTGGAGCACGTCCAGCACCTCGGGATGCTCACCGATCTCGTCGCGCAGTTGGGCGAGCAGCGGATCGGGGGACTCAGCCAGTTCAGCGCGCAGGCCGGGCAGGACAGCGAGCGAATCGCGCAGCACCGCTAGATCGCGCGGACGGGCGGTGCCGAGCGCCACGCGCGCCAGGATGCGTTCCAGGTCGCCGATTCCGGCCAGGAGCGGCTGGAGCTGGGCGCGCTGGCCGGTCGTCAGCAGCGCACGGATCGCGCCATGCCGGGCACGGATGGCCTCGCGGTCGCGCAATGGCCGGTTCAGCCAGCGTCGCAGTAACCGGCTACCCATGGCGGTGACGGTCTGGTCGAGCACGCCGGCCAGTGTGTGCTCGGGATGCCCGCTGAGACTCGCGGTGATCTCCAGATTGCGCCGGGTCGCGGCATCCAGGATCAGCGCCTCGTCGCGCGACTCGGTGGTCAGACCACGAATGTGGGGCAGGGCGGCGAACTGGGTGTCGCGGACGTATTGGAGCAGACAGCCGGCGGCACCGATCGCCAACGTCATCCCGGCACAGCCGAAGCCGCCCAGGTCACGGGTGCCGAACTGCTCACACAGGGCGCGTTCGCTGCTGTCAGGATCAAAGTGCCACACCGGGCGGCGGGTAAGGCCGCGTTCGAGTCGCAACTCGGCATCGAGCCGGCTGTCCTCGCCGATCAGGATCTCGGCGGGTCTGAGCCGTTCGAGTTCGCTCATGAGTGCTTCGTGCGACCCGACCTCCAGCACCGAGAAACGCCCGCTGGATAGCTCCAGCGTCGCCAGTCCCAGTCCGGACTGGCCTTCGGCGATGGCCAGCAGCAGGTTCTCGCGCCGTTCCTCCAGGAGCGCCTCATCGGTAAGGGTGCCGGGCGTGACGATGCGCGTCACCTGGCGCTCGACCGGACCCTTGGATGTGGCCGGATCGCCGACCTGTTCGCAGATGGCTACCGACACGCCCTGACGCACCAGCTTGGCCAGATAGCCCTCGACGGCGTGATAGGGTACACCGGCCATCGGGATCGGCTGACCACCCGACTGACCACGCCGGGTCAGGGTGATGTCGAGCAAACGCGCGGCGCGCTCGGCGTCCTCGTAGAACAGCTCGTAGAAGTCCCCCATGCGGTAGAGCAGCAGCATGTGCGGATATTCGGCCTTGATGCGCAGATACTGCTGCATCATGGGTGTGTGCCGGGAAAGATCGGGGCGCGGGCTGTCTTGGGTCACGGGAGATCGCAGGGGCGAGAGGCTGGAATCAGGAGAGCCACGCGAGCCAGAACCCGTCGCGGCCGAAACGGGATGAGTTGTACCACAGATCCAGAAACGGCGGCCAATCCTGTAGAATCCACACTGTTACCTCTATCACGAACCCTTCGACTGATGACCGAGCGCCGTCTCACACTGCCGATCGGCATCCTGATCCCACGCGCTATTCGACGCCAGGCGGCCTGGTCGGCGATCGGTTTGTTCTGGGTGCTCATGGGGCTCGTTGGGGCGGCCGAGGCGGTCGCTTTCGACCGCGACCTGGCTGGAGCCGCCGACATTCCGGGCATTCCGCGCTTCGAGGGTTCGGTCATCATCGGTTATCGGGTCAGTCCATTCGACGAAACGCTGATTCCGACCGGACCCTGGGAGACAGGCTCCGGTTCGAAGGGCTGGACGAAGACGGTCAAGGTATCCGGCCAGCGCACACGGATCATCTATCTGGCTCCGCGCAATGCCAGTTCGCTGGAGGTCATCCGCAACTACCAGCGCGCGCTGGAGGAATTGGGATATGAGCCGCTCTATCAGTGCTCAGGCTTCGAGGAGTGCGGGGACCGGGTCGATCGTTTTTACGGCGACGCGGCCAACGGCAATCAGCTCACTGACAGCCATCTGCTCAAGCACGTTTATTCCGATACCTCGGTCCAGGAACCGCGTCTCTACAGCGCGCGCCGTCAGGCCCCGGACGCGGGCGGTCAGTCGTATGTCTTCGTCTTCGCCGCGTTGCAGGACAACTTCGCTGATTCGGCCGCCGGCAACCGCGTGGCCATCTTCTTCGAAGAGGTGCTGTCGGAGCCGATGCGCGAGCGCATGGTCTCGATCGAAGCCAAAGCGATGGCCCAGGGACTTTCGGACGCGGGGCGCATCGCCGTCCACGGCATCCAGTTCGACTTCGATCAGGCGACCATCAAGCCCGAATCCAAGCCCCAGCTCGAACAGATCGCGCTGATGCTGGTCGAGAACCCCGAACTCAAGCTCTATATCGTCGGGCACACCGACAATCGGGGTACGCTGGAGTACAACATGGATCTCTCGCGCCGCCGCGCCGAGGAGGTGGTGCGCACGCTCATCCAGAGTTATGGCATTCTGGGTGAACGGCTCAAGCCCATGGGCGTGGCCAGTCTTGCTCCGCTGACCAGCAACGCCACCGAAGAGGGGCGCGGACTCAACCGTCGGGTCGAGATCGTGGCTCAGTGAAAGTCCCGGCACGGCAATGCGCCGATACTTTAAGGCCCATCGTACAGCTGGATAGAGCAATCCAGATGACATGACACGAGTAAATGAATGAGCGCGAACCTGAAGCTTCCGAAAACCTACAAGACGCTCCTGATGCTGGCCCTGGTGATCGGGCCGTTCTTCTGGCTCGCCTTCACCGAGGACGGTCAGTGGCGCACGGACCTGGCCCTGATCGCGCTGCTCGGCAAGCCCGACTTCAACGCCGCGCTCGACGCCTTCGACAGCCGCCTGACCGAGTCGAAACTGCGCGAAAGTTTTCCCAAGCTCGAATTTCAGTGCGCCGTCGGCGCCAATCCGTTCGGCAACCGGCTGTGCGGTGCCGAGATCGGTACCTTCAACCAGATTCCAGCCGCCTCGGTCACGCTCTTCTTCCAGGACGATCAGTTGCGCGCGGCCAAGGTCGTCTATCGGCGCGTCTATCACGCGATGGTCCGGGACTGGATCGATCAGCGGGTCGGCGCGCGCTCGGTCAATCCACTTGCCGCGCCCGTTTCAGCGCAAGAGGAGGGTGTCATCGCACAGCCGGTCGCCGATGGACTCCTGCTGATGCGCGAGGGCGAGCTGACGGATGACGACGAGCCGGCGCTGATCTGGCTCTCGCAGGCCGCCATCTAGCCTGGGATGGATCTCAGAGCAGCTTCACCAGTGCCGCGATCGCCGCGACCTGGGCGAACATCAGCGGCACGAGCCATTTCAGCAGATCGCTCTTGATGCGCTCGATATCGAGCTTGAGTTCAGCGCGTAGCTGTTCGATTTCTTTCTGCAACCGCAGCTCGGACTCGCGCACATGACCCTGAGTGGCGAGATCCGGCAGATGCGGATAGCGATCCTCCAGTCGCTCGAAGGCTTCGGCGATCACCCGAGCTCGGGTACGATCATCGGGAGCCGTGCTCAAGGCTTCGTACAGTTCGACGACGGAACTCATCGGCATGGGTCTCCAAACCAGATTCTGTTGCATCCATTTAGATTACGCATCGTGCGCTCAACGGCCAAGTCCCGGGATAGACGTATAGACGTATAGACGTTGCTGTATCTCAACCTTCAGTGTCCGGCCCCGTGGAAGAACAGCTCATAGAGCGTGAGCACGATCTCGACCACGATCAGGATGACGATGTACCACTCAACCCGCAGACTGCGCTTGCTCTGCAACAGATCGAGCAGGGTGCCGGCCGTGTCGTTGATCAGCGTCAGCTTGCGCTCCAGGGCCAGTTGACGTTCGCGGATCTCGTATTCGGCCTCCAGATTCAGGAACAGCCGTTCCAGATCCGGGCGCTCCCAGATGATCTCGGGCTTGTCGCCGATCTCGCCGCGTCCGACCATGTCCTGCTGGATCGCCAGCGCCTCGCCGATGTGGCGGATGAGGGTGCCGGCATGGCTCACCCCGCGACCCTGACGCCGCAGGCGATCGGCCAGCGGCTCGATGCGGTCGAAGGCGTGCGCGACACGCGCTTCCTGATCGGCCAGCAGCACGCTCTTGCCTAGGATGTCGGCCACGACCTGGAGTCGGGCCAGATCGGCATCGGCCAGTACCAGACGCTCGCGCTCCAGCGCCTCGGCGCGGGTCGGATCGATCAGGATCGGCAGGTCTTCGTGCTCGGGCTGGATCAGCGAGTCGCGCACGAAGGGGCGGATCTCCTCGACGAAGGCCGTTTCCTGGGCGTCGTCGACCCCGAACAGCACCACGGCGCCCGAGCGAAAGAGCACGGCGCGGCCCGTGTCACCGATCGGCGTGACCAGCGGATTGGTCGCCAGCGCTTCCAGGTGCCCGAGACGCCGGATGTCGAGATGACGGCCGAGCAATCGGGCGTGCGCGGTCAGTGCGGTGTTGTCATTGGTCTGTGGATACATGTGCAGTCTCCCTGGCCGATTCCTCGATGCCGATCCGGGTGCAATCGGCGATTATGCGCCATCAATGTGACAGCTCCGGGACAGGGCAGCCGAACATGCCTCATACGCCGGAAACCCGTTCCCACAACAGCTTCCCCGAGACGGTGAGCGAGACCACGACCAACACCGGCCGCACCAGGGCTGCGCCATGGCGCAGCACCAGATGCGCGCCGATCCAGGCGCCGATCATCTGTCCCAGCGCCATCGCCAGCGCGATCGGCCACAGGATATGGCCGCCCTGGACGAAACACAGCAGGGCGGCCAGATTGCTGGTAAAGTTGAGTGCTTTGCTATGGGCGGTCGCGCGTCTGAGGTTGTAGCCGAGCAGGGCGACATAGCCCAGCGCGAAGAAGGTGCCGGTTCCGGGGCCGAAGAAGCCGTCGTAGAAGCCGACGCCCAGTCCGATGAGGACGGCGAAGAGGCTTGCGTCCAGACGCTGGTGCGAGTCGAGATCCGACAGACGCGGCGAGCGCCAGAAGTAGAGCGCGAAGGCGATCAGCAGGAGCGGGATGAGTCCTTCGAGCAGGGTGCTGTCGAGACGCTGTACTAGCCAGGCGCCGAACGCGGCCCCGACGAAGGTGCAGAGCACGGCCAGAGCGATGCCGCGCGGCGCGATCAGGCCGCGGCGGATGAACTGGACCGTGGCCATGCCGCTGCCGAAGACGGCCTGCGCCTTGTTGGTCGCCAGACTCTCGACCGGACTCAGCCCCGCCCAGAGCAGAGCCGGGATGCTCAGCAGTCCGCCGCCGCCGGCGATGGTGTCGACGCAGCCGGCCACCAGGGCCACGGCCGAAAGCAGTAAAACCAGCTCGATGAATTCCATTTGAACCGCGTTTGGTTTGACGCCCAAAAGACTTCAGTAAACTGACTTCCATCCATGTTCGCACTCGACGTTCAGCAACTCACCAAGGTCTACCGCGGCGGTTTCCAGGCGCTCAAGGGCGTCGATCTCCAGGTCCAGGAGGGGGATTTCTTCGCCCTGCTCGGACCCAATGGGGCCGGTAAGTCGACCTTCATCGGCATCGTCTCGTCACTGGTGAACAAGACCGCGGGCCGGGTCTCGGTGTTCGGGCGCGATCTGGACCGCGATCCTCAAGGCGTCAAGTCGTGCATCGGTTTGGTGCCCCAGGAGTTCAACTTCAATCTATTCCTGCCGGTGATCGAAGTCGTGCTCAATCAGGCCGGCTATTATGGCATCCCGCGCGCCGTCGCCAAGGTCCGCGCCGAGCGCTATCTGCGCCAGCTCGACCTCTGGGACAGGCGCGACACCGAGATGCGCCGGCTCTCGGGCGGCCTGAAACGCCGGTTGATGATCGCGCGCGCCCTGGTCCATGAGCCGCGTCTCCTGATCCTCGACGAGCCGACAGCCGGCGTCGACATCGAGATCCGCCGCTCGATGTGGTCCTTCCTGCGCGAGCTCAACGCCCAGGGCACGACCATCATCCTCACCACCCATTATTTGGAAGAGGCCGAGAGCCTCTGCCGCAACATCGCCATCATCGACGGCGGCGAAATCGCCGAGCGCACCAGTCTCGCGATCCTGCTCAACCGGCTCCATACCGAGACCTTCGTGCTCAATCTCAAGGGGCGAGTCTCGGAACTGCCGGAACTCGGCGGCTTCGTGCTCCAGGCCCTGGACGACTGCACCCTGGAAGTCGAGATGAACCGCGACCACACTATCAACGGACTCTTCGAGGCGCTCTCGCGCAACGGTATCGAGGTCATCAGTCTGCGCAACAAACAGAACCGGCTGGAGCGTCTGTTCCTGGAACTGGTCGACCGGCGCGGTCTGGAGGTGCGGGCATGAGCACGCGGCTGGACGACTGGCGCCGTTACTGGGTGACGTTCCAGACCATCCTGGGCAAGGAGGTGCTGCGCTTCTCGCGCATCTGGGTGCAGACCATCCTGCCCTCGGTCATCACCACAACGCTCTATTTCGTTATCTTCGGGCGCCTGATCGGCGATCGCATCGGTCCGATGGATGGCTTCGACTATCTGGACTTCATCGTCCCTGGGCTGGTGCTCATGGGGGTGATCACCAACGCCTATTCCAATGTCGTCTCGTCGTTTTATAGCAGCAAGTTCTCGCGCTATATCGAGGAATTGCTGGTCTCGCCAGCGCCGAACTGGATCATCCTGGCTGGCTATGTCGCCGGCGGCGTGATGCGTGGCCTGACGGTGGGCGTGGCCGTCATGCTGGTGGCCATGTTCTTCACCGAGATCCGCATCCATGATCCGCTGACGATGCTGCTGATCGGTGTCATGACCGCGACGCTCTTCTCGCTCGGCGGCTTCATCAACGCTGTCTACGCCAACAGCTTCGACGACATCTCGATCGTGCCGACCTTCGTGCTCACGCCCCTGACCTATCTGGGCGGCGTCTTCTATTCGATCGAGCTGTTGCCCGAATTCTGGCAGACCGTCTCGCTGGCCAATCCGGTGCTCTACATGGTCAATGCCTTCCGCCAGGGGTTGCTCGGGGTCAGCGATATCCCGCTCGGGCTGGCTTTCGGTATGATCCTGGCCTGCATCCTGGTGCTGGCCGTCTACAGTCTGAGCCTGTTGCGTCGAGGCGTGGGTATCAAGACCTGATGGGTGTGTCATAATCCAGCGCCAATCATCTATTTTTCGAAGACGCGAATCCCAGGTTCGTGATTCGAATTCGCTCTCGCAGGTCCATCATCCGTGACTTCCAATCGTCGCTCCGGCACGCGCGGCCGGAGACGTCCATCCAAACGCAAAGGCTTTCGGCTCGGTCGTGTTCTCGTCGGCTGGCTGCTGGTCCTGGCCGTCGGGGCGACCCTGGCCGTCGGTTTCTATGGCGTTCATCTCGATCGCGTGGTGCGCGGCAAGTTCGAGGGCCAGCGCTGGGCCTTGCCCGCGCGCGTCTGGGCTCGTCCGCTCGAACTCTATGCCGGACGCCGGCTGAGTCCCGATCAGTTCGAATCCGAACTCAAGCGTCTGAACTATCGCGCCGTCGAGTCGCCGCGCACTCAGGGCCAGTATCAGCGTCTGGGCGATCGCTTCCAGGTCTGGACGCGCCCCTTCCGCTTCTGGGACGGCGCCGAGCCGGAACGCCATCTGAACATCAGCTTCGCCGACGGTCAGGTCGCGACCCTGACCGACGCCGACGGCGGCCCGGATCCGGCCCTGGTGCGTCTGGATGCCATGCTGATCGCCAGCATCTATCCGACCCACAACGAGGATCGGGTGCTGGTGCGCTACAAGGATCTGCCCGAGCAGCTGATCAAGACCCTGATGGCGGTCGAGGACCGTAATTTTTACCGCCATCTCGGCGTCGATCCCAAGGGCATCCTGCGCGCGGCAGTCAGCAATTTCCAGGCCGGAGCCGTGGTCGAGGGCGCCAGTACCCTGACTCAGCAGTTGGTCAAGAACTTCTATCTCAGTGCCGACCGCACCTTCGAGCGCAAGATCAAGGAAGCCTACATGGCCTTCCTGCTGGAACTGCACTATGACAAGGACGAGATCCTCGCCGCCTATGCCAACGAGATCTATCTCGGTCAGGACGGCAGCCGTGCCATCCATGGCTTCGGGCTGGCGAGCCAGTTCTTCTTCAATCTGCCGCTGAGCGAACTCGACGCGGCCAAGACCGCGCTCCTGGTCGGCATGGTCCAGGCGCCGTCCAGCCTGGATCCGCGCCGCCATCCCGAGGCGGCCGAGAATCGGCGCAATCTGGTGCTCGATCTCATGGTGCGCGATGGGGTCATCAGTGAATCTGAGGCCACGCAAGCCAAACGCGAGCCGCTTGGTATCCAGGACGGTGGCGGGCGTCCGGCCGGGCACTATCCGGACTTCATCAGTCTGGTGCGCCGGCAACTCCAGCGCGACTATCGCGACGAGGATCTGCGCTCCGAGGGGCTGAATATCTTCACCACGCTCGATCCGCTGGTGCAGGGCGCGGTCGAACGCTCGCTGCCCAAGCGTCTGGCCGAGTTGGAGAAGCAGCACGGCATGAAGGCCGGAACCCTGGAGACAGCGGCCGTGGTGACTTCGGTCGAGCAGGGCGAGGTGCTGGCCATCGCCGGCGGGCGCCAGCCGGGCTATGCCGGCTTCAACCGCGCGCTCGACTCGGTGCGTTCGATCGGCTCGCTGGTCAAGCCGCCGATCTATCTGACGGCCCTGTCACAGCCGGATCGCTATACACTCACGACCAATATCCAGGATCGCCCGGTCAGTCTGCCGGACGGCAACAAGCGCTGGGAGCCAAAGAACTATGACCATCGGGTCAATGGTTCGGTCCAGCTCTACAGTGCGCTGGTCCGCTCGCTGAATCTGGCCACGGTCAACCTGGGTCTGAGCATCGGCGTGAAAAACGTCGTCGACACCCTCTACAGGATGGGCGCGCAACGGCGTATCCCGGTCGTGCCCGCCGTGCTGCTGGGTGCGGTGTCCATGTCGCCGCTGGAAGTGGCTCAGGTCTATCAAACCATTGCCGCCAGCGGCTATCGCGCGCCCTTGCGCGGCATCCGTGAGGTGGTCGACGCCCTGGGACAGCCGCTCAACCGCTATCCGCTCGCCATCGAGGCGGTGGTCGATCCCAAGGCCGCGTATCTCACGACCTGGGCCATGCAGCGCGTGGTCACGGACGGCACCGCTAAGTGGCTCGGTAATCAGCTGCCCGAAGGGATGACCATGGCTGGCAAGACCGGCACCACCGACGAGAAGCGCGATAGCTGGTTTGCTGGCTTCTCGGGCGACAAGGTGGCCGTGGTCTGGGTCGGTCGCGACGACTACAAGCCCATGGGACTGGCGGGCGGAACCGGGGCGCTGCGGGTGTGGGGCGACTTCATGCTGGCGCTCGACAACGAACCCTTGCCCGAATTCCCGCCTGCTGGCGTGGTCCTGGCCGATGCCTGCGGGCGCAAGAACGTGCCCTATATCGGTGACAGTGCCAAGGGTCGAGCCAGTTGTGGCGGGGGTGGCGGTCAGAGTTCAGGCGCGCGTGCCTCGGGTGGTGAGTCTGCGGCACGAACCGAAGAAGCGCCCGCCGCCGAAACAGTCGCGGCTCCACCAGAGCCGCCGCCCGCACCCAAGCCGGAACGCACTCAAAACCATTTCATGAGCGACTTCTTCGGCCAATGATCTTCAATTCATGCGAATCAAGGCTTTAGATCTTATGGAACGCTGGACTCGATGTCTGATTGTCTCGCTGGCTGTAGTCGGCTTGGGGGCCTGTGCCACGGCGCCGCGCCAGATGCCGCAGCCGCCAGCGCCCATCGACCAGACGGCTCCGCGCACGAGTCAGCCGGCGCAGCCGAGCAAACCCGAGCGCGCGCCCACGCCTGAAAAGAAGCCCGTGCAGCCGGCGCCGCGCGGAACTCAGGTCTATGCCTACCGCGATCCGAGTAGCGTGCCCGAACCCGCCGCGTCACCAGCGACCGCGCAGCCGCCTGCGCCGGCACCCACACCGCCGTCGCCCGGCACTCAGGCCCCACCCGCCCCACCGGGGCCGAGCGCGCCCGAGCGTTCGGCAACGCCTCCCCAGCGTCCGGACGAGGAGCAGGTCGCCAAGGTTGATCCACGCTCAGCCTTGCCCGCAACCGAGGCTCCGCGTCCAGAGCCACCCGCGGCTCCAGCCGCACCGGCCCCAGCTCCGGCACTGCCGCCGTCGAATCTGAGTGCGCCCAATCTGCCGCCAGCCGCCGCCTCGCTCGCCGGCCAGGCTGAGCAGCAGCGTCAGGCCGGCGATCATGCGGGTGCAGCGGCCTCGCTGGAGCGTTCGCTGCGCATCGCCCCGCGCGAAGCCTATCTCTGGAACCGGCTCGCGCGCGTGCGGCTGGAGCAGGGGCAGGCGGTTCAGGCCGGCAATCTGGCCTCGCGCGCTAATGATCTCGCCGGCGACAAGGACGATCTCAAGCGTGATAACTGGCGCATCATCGCTGAGTCCAAGCGCCGTTCCGGTGATCTCGCGGCAGCTAGTGAGGCTGAGCAGCGCGCGGGGGGACAGTAGCCAGTTCGAGAATGAGCCGTATGTGTTTGGTGTTCAATGCGGCTTGACAGAAGTCATGAGCGGGCTACTTTTGGGCTAGGCTGCGGTCAGTTGAGTACTCAAGTGTCCGACTGCTGTCTAGATACACTGTTAGGCGACCAAAGTGAACGATATTTTTGCTTCTATTGCGATTTACTCATTCTTAGCATTTCCTCCAGCCATATTGATCTTAAAGTTCATTACCAAAAAGCCTGGATGGTGGCTGATATTTTTACTAATGGTTCTATTTGTAATACTTGGCTGGGGCCTGGTTTTTACTGCATTTATTGAAGAACAAGCTCGCATTGGTGAACTTATTGATCAGGAAAGATACGAAGAATTGCCTGATGGCTGGGACAGTGATGGAGCTTCGGGTGTATTCGCTCTTTTTGGTGGTTGGCTAGTCCCGCTTGCTTATTTCGTACTTTGGTTAGTGATATACACTCCGGCAGCTATGGTCAGAAGTCTTTTTACATCAAGGCAGCCGCCTAACAAGCGCATGCAGTCGGACGCGGCTACGCCGAACCGCTGATGCGAGGCGTTATGTGTTATTCGCCAGTAGGCCGTAGAAGAAATTTTGATGACTGATCACTTCGGCTCTTGCCTGTGCGGCACTGTGAAATTTGAGGTGCAAGGCGACTTCGACAGCTTTTACCTGTGCCACTGCCGCCATTGCCAGAAAGACACGGGATCTGCTCATGCGGCGAATTTATTCTCGCAGTCAGCCAAACTGACCTGGAAGTCAGGTGCGGATGCTGTGACCTCTTTTACGCTTCCGGGCACTCTTCACAGCAAAAGCTTCTGTAAGCTGTGTGGTTCCGCCTTGCCAAGCACTCAGATTCCAGGCTTGCTCGTCGTTCCCGCAGGATGCTTGGACACCACAGTCTCCATATTGCCAACAGCACACATTTTTACATCCAGCAAAGCGGCTTGGGATGCCGAACTCGGGGAAGTGCCAAAATTCGAAGGTCTGCCGGAGTGAGCCACGATTACATAACCCGTGGAGGTTGTCAGACACACCCACGCTGCGCTCCGGTGCCCCCCAAAGCCAAGCGTTAGGTTTTAATCGGATCTATTTATACTTGCGCCATCCGCAACATCATCGCCATCCTGGCGCTTGAGCATTATTCGGCTACAGCAGTAGCCGTGCTGTTACCAGCCGTCATCGCCATGATGTGTCTGCTGCTGATCCTGGTGGCAACGCATAGACGGCGGGTATTGCCGAATGTGAACACACGCAATTCGTCTGGGTCCATGTCGGCCTGACGGCTGCACGGAACGTGCCCTCAGACGTCCCGAGTCGGACATAGGCCGAGCGCCTGATCATGCCAACGACGCCCGTCGATAAGAATCGACTAAAAAGCTTTCACAAAACCGCAGCTTTTCTGCTATTTTCACCAACCAAACGGAGATCGCCTCGCTCAGGCTACGAACTCAGGCGGATGCGAAGCATCCGGTGGCGTCTTCACTCTCTGTTGTTGGAGGTTCGTGCGTCAACTACCCTGGCCTGAAGGCCGGAGCTTGTGAGAGCAAGCTGGGTTGACCAGCCTCAGCCCGCTTGACCAGGAGGGTCGAAAGGGGCTACGTGTGCAACAGGTCGCCAAGACTCACCGGCGGATGCTTCCTCAGTTCGCCGCTCTGAAAGGTCGGGATCATGCCGGCGAAAGGTAAAGCGCCAAAGGTTTCGATCGCCGCCGTCAGGCGGGAGCCGGTGGCCCACATTGGCGAGGGGAGCGACCACGCCGCGAGGCGTCGTCCGTCACCAGGCGCTTACGGGCAGAGCCTCGCGGCCTGGCAGGTGGAAAGCCTACACCCATTTCGGCGGCTGCAATGTCGCAGTCGCTATCCCTCCCCGCCCTGAGGACGGGTTTTTTTGCGGAGGAAATGATGATAAAGCCAGTCGGCTCTGACGAACTCAAGCCGCGTTTCGTCTATGACCCCGAGCAGCACCACCGACTCTCGCATGAAGCCGAGTCGCTGCCGTCGGTGATTATCAGCTCCCAGGCCGCCGGTAATGCCGTCATGCTGGGGGCCGGCTATTTCAGCCCGCTCGAAGGGTTCATGAACCTGGCCGACGCGCTCAGTGCCGCGCAGTCGATGACCCTGACCGATGGTCGCTTCTTCCCGGTGCCGCTGCTCTGCCTGCTCGAATCCGCCGACGCCATCGCCGGCGCCACGCGGATCGCGTTGCGCGACCCGAACGTCGAGGGCCACCCGGTGCTGGCGGTCATGGACGTCACCGCCGTGGAACAGGTCTCGGACGCGCAGATGGCGCTGATGACCGAACAGGTCTACGGCACCTCGGACCCGAAGCACCCAGGCGTCCAGACCTTCAACAGCCAGGGCCGCACGGCCATCTCGGGACCGATCCAGGTTCTCAACTTCTCCTACTTCCAGACCGACTTCCCCGACACCTTCCGCACCGCTGTCGAGATCCGCCACGAGATCCAGGAACGCGGCTGGCAGAAGATCGTCGCCTTCCAGACCCGCAACCCCATGCACCGTGCGCACGAGGAGCTGTGCAAGATGGCGATGGAGGCGGTCAATGCCGATGGCGTCGTCATCCACATGCTGCTCGGTCAGCTCAAGCCGGGCGATATACCGGCGCCGGTGCGCGATGCGGCCATCCGCACCATGGCCGAACTCTACTTTCCGCCCAACACCGTGATGGTCACGGGCTACGGCTTCGACATGCTCTATGCCGGGCCGCGCGAGGCGGTGCTGCACGCCTATTTCCGCCAGAACATGGGCGCGACCCACTTCATCATCGGGCGCGATCATGCCGGCGTCGGCGATTACTACGGTCCCTTCGACGCTCAGACCATCTTCGATGACGCCGTGCCCGCCGACGCGCTCGCCATCGAGATCTTCCGCGCCGACCACACCGCCTATTCGAAGAAGCTCGACCGGGTGGTGATGATGCGCGACGTCCCGGATCACACCAAAGAGGATTTCATCCTGCTGTCTGGCACCCGCGTCCGCGAGATGCTCGGCCAGGGCGAGGCTCCGCCGCCCGAGTTCTCGCGTCCCGAGGTCGCACAGATCCTCATGGATTACTACCAGTCACTCCCTCAGTCGTAGCCCAACGGAGACACAATGAGATGATTACCAGCAATCCCTTCGTCGAGCTGTCGGCGTTCATTGCGCCGGGCGTGATGCAGGCCTATGTCGTGTTGATGATCCTTCTGGTCATCGGCGGTACCCTGCTCGACGTCAAGCACAAGAAGAGCGCCCAGTATTTCTTCGAAAAAGGCAAGTCGCTCAAGAAACTGGCCAAGCGCGAAGTCGGCAGTGCCGAGAAAATGAGCCTCGCCGTCAGCACCCTGGCCAACGAAGTCCTGGCCTCGGGCGAGTTCGAGAATCCCGACCGGCGCAAGTCCCACCTGCTCATGATGTATGGCTTCGTCACCTTCGTGGTGACGACCGCGATCCTGATCTTCGGCGTGGAAGGCGAGACCTCGGGTTTCGTGCCCCTGCTCTGGCACCTCGGCGCCCTGATGGTCAGCGTCGGCGGCTACTGGTTCTGGTTCAAGATCCGCGTCGATGTGCGCTCCGAAGGCCACGCCTGGCATGACGTGCACCTCTCCGACCTCTTCATCGTCTCGTTGCTCTTGACGACGACCCTGGCCCTGGCGTGGTCGCTGCTGGGATCCATGCTCATCTTTGCGCTCTTCATCGCCGCTGCCACCACGCTGTTCGGCACCGTCTACTGGTCGAAGCTGGCGCACATGTTCTTCAAGCCCGCCGCCGCCTTCCAGAAGAAGGTCGCCAAGGCCGACGGCTCGCTCGACAAGCTGCCCGAGCTGCACGAATTGACGGATCCGCTCGTCAAGGAGCGCTATCCGGATATCCCGGAGTACATGGGCGATAACCCGCCGTACATGGGCCTGGGTATCAAGCGCGAAGCGCCGAACCATTACTAAATCTCGATGCGCTGAATCCAGTCGAGAGAGAGAACGAGGAACAGAAGATGCCAACTTTCGTCTATATGACGCGCTGCGACGGTTGCGGCCAATGCGTCGACATCTGCCCGTCGGACATCATGCACATCGACACGACCATCCGTCGTGCCTACAACATCGAACCCAATATGTGCTGGGAGTGCTACTCCTGCGTCAAGGCCTGTCCGCACAACGCGATCGACGTGCGCGGTTACGCCGACTTTGCCCCGCTGGGCCACTCGGTGCGCGTGCGCCGCGACGAGGAAAAGGGCGTCATCGCCTGGCGGATCATCTTCCGCAACGGCGAGAAAGACATGACGCTGCTCGCGCCCATCACTACCAAGCCCTGGGGCCAGCACATCCCCCAGCTCAAGGACGCGCCCGCGCCCAGCCAGGAGATGCGCGACAGCCAACTGCTGTACAACGAGCCAAAGTACATTCGTCTCGATGATGGCGGCCTGCATACGCTGGAATCCAATGGCCTGAAAATGCAAGAAGGGGTGTGCTACTGATGGCTTACAAGACAATCATCGAAGACGGGATCGACATCCTGGTCGTCGGCGCCGGCCTGGGCGGCACGGGCGCGGCCTTCGAGGCGCGCTACTGGGGCAAGGACAAGAAGATCGTCATCGCCGAAAAAGCCAACATCGACCGTTCCGGCGCCGTGGCTCAGGGTCTGTACGCGATCAACTGCTACATGGGCACCCGCTTCGGCGAGAACAACCCGGAAGATCACGTCCGTTACGCGCGCATCGACCTCATGGGCATGGTGCGCGAAGATCTGCTGTTCGATATGGCCCGGCACGTTGACTCGACCGTACATCAGTTCGAGGAATGGGGCCTGCCGCTGATGCGCAACCCCAAGACCGGCGCCTATCAGCGTGAAGGACGCTGGCAGATCATGATCCACGGTGAGTCCTACAAGCCGATCGTCGCCGAAGCGGCGAAGAAATCGGCCGATGAGGTCTTCAACCGGATCTGTGTCACCCACCTGCTGATGGACGAAAGCAAGCCCAACCGGGTCGCGGGCGCGGTCGGCTTCAATGTGCGCACCGGCAACTACCACGTCTTCAAGTCCAAGGCCGTCATCGTCGCGGCCGGCGGCGCCTCGAACATCTACAAGCCGCGTTCGGTCGGCGAGGGCGCGGGCCGCGTCTGGTATGCGCCCTGGTCCTCAGGTTCGGCCTATGGTCTGCTGATCGGCGCCGGCGCCAAGATGACCCAGATGGAGAACCGGATCGTGCTGGCCCGTTTCAAGGACGGTTACGGCCCGGTCGGCGCCTACTTCCTGCATCTCAAGACCTATACCCAAAATGGTATCGGCGAAGAGTACGAGTCCAAGTGGTGGCCGCAGTTGCAGGAGATGGTCGGCAAGGAATATCTGGATCCGGAGCTTTCGCACCGCACCCATCGCCCGATCCCGACCTGTCTGCGCAACCATGCGTTCATCAGCGAGGTCAATGCCGGTCGCGGTCCGATTCACATGATCACCATGGAAGCCTTCCAGGATCCGCATCTCGAAGAGATCGGCTGGCACAACTTCCTCGGCATGACCGTCGGCCAGGCCGTGCTCTGGGCGGCGACCGACGTCGACCCGAAGAATGAGAACCCCGAGCTGACCACCTCCGAGCCTTACGTCATGGGTTCGCACGCGACCGGTTGCGGCGCCTGGTGCTCGGGTCCGGAGGATCTCTCGCCGCCCGAGTATTTCTGGGGCTACAACCGCATGACCACGGTCGAGGGGCTGTTCGGGGCCGGTGACGCTGCCGGCGGCACGCCGCACGCCTTCTCGTCCGGTTCCTTCACTGAAGGCCGTTTGGCGGCCAAGGCGGCCTGCAAGTACATCGACGACGGCAAGGCCGAAGGCATTCGGGTCTCAGACGCGCAGATCGAGCGTCGTCGCGAAGAGATCTACAAGCCGATGGAGCACTACCGGGTCTATCGCAACGAGATCACCGCCGGTTCGGTCAACCCGAACTACATCAACCCGCGCCAGGGCCTCGATCGCCTGCAAAAGTTGATGGACGAGTACTGTGGTGGTGTGACCGTCAGCTACATGACCAACGAGAAGTTGCTGAACATCGGTCTGAAGAAAATGAAGATCCTGGAAGAGGATCTGGAAAAGATCGCGGCAGAGAACATCCACGAGCTGCTGCGCGCCTGGGAGCTGAAGCATCGTCACCTCACCTCAGAGGCTGTCATGCAGCACACCCTGTTCCGCAAGGAGACCCGCTGGCCGGGCTACTACTACCGTGGCGACGCCCTGAAGCTGGACGACGAGAACTGGCATGTGCTGACGGTCTCGCGTCGTGATCCGGAGACGGGTGAGTACACCATGGAAAAGGCGCCCTGTTACCATCTGGTCGAGGCGTAGTAAGATCAGGCTCGTCTCAAGGCATGGGCTCTGGGGGCACCCGGAGCCCTTGTCTTTTTGCAGATTGAACTCTGTGGTGTGAAGACAATCGATGGCGCTGTTGAATGAACATCAATGATCTGACCGACGAAGAAATCATCGAGATCGCTCACCCCATGTGGGATGACCTCGTCAAGTACTCCAATAAAGGCCAGTACGGCAAGTTCATCAAGAAGTTCTCTTACAATTTGTTGCTTGGCTTGAACGAAGTCGAAATGGGCAAGCAGTTCGCGCACAGTGATCTGGCGCGAAATCTCGTCGAGGAACGCGATTTTCTCGGATTCATCCGGCGCGGCGAGCATGTAACGGCGCTCTATCGTGTTCGCAGCACGGCGCGCGAAGGTGAGTGGCTGGGGCGTCTGGTGCTCGGCTATGAGAATGGTGAAGTGCGCATTTTCGCCGCGTCGATTTTCTGAGCCAGAGAAGCAAGACTGATGAAACAGACCATCGAAGACAACGCGTTTGTCGAGTTGACGTATCGGATCGTCGATCAGAAGACGGGTGACGTTTTGACGACCGTGGAATTTCCGCTCGGCTATGTGCACGGTAGTCAGGCCGTACTGGACCCTCGGGTCATGGCCGAGCTGGAGGGTAAAAAGCCGGGAGATCGGATCTCGGTGCCGATCGACTGCACGGATCTCTATGGCACCCGGGACGAGTCACTGGTCTTCACGGACGCGATCGAAAACGTCCCTGATGAGTATCGGGAAGTCGGTATGCGTATTCTCATGCAGAACGACCAGGGCCAGACCAAAAGCTTTCTTGTCACTCGCATGGACGACAAAACGTTGACGATCGATGGCAACCATCCGCTGTGCGAACGCCAGGTCGTGTTCGAGCTGGAGGTGTTGAGTGTGCGCGAGGCGACGGATGAAGAGATCATGGCGGGCGGTCAGGTTGACCGAGGGCCGGATCTCGGCGGACTGCCAACCCAACCGATCTGAGTGCAGCCCGATTCCATGCGCGCTCCGGCGTCATGGACGCTGTGGCTAGGCGTGAAACAGCTTTCTCATCGCGCCATAGACCTGCTCATAGGTATAGGCGTTCTCGCCCCAATGCACGAGCGTCTCGTCATCGGTGCGAAAGGTCAGATAGGGATGCACCTCGACGCCATCGGCGTCGATCTCTGCGATATCATCGATGACACCGGCGACGCTCAGCGCAATGCCGGCCGTGAGGTCTTCAAGCTTGTCCGGCTCCACGCCGGCTTCCTGAAGCTTGATCTTGATCCGGGTCACGATCTCGGCCGTGAACCTGGCTTGCAGCTCGTTGAAGGCTGAGCTATCCAGTGTCAGTTTCATCGATAAGCTGGCTTTCCGCTTTTGAAGGGATGGGTGACGGACACCACGCGAGCCTTATCGGCTCACGCGGTCGCGCGCGCATTTAGGGACGCTTCGGGGTCTGATACTTGGCTTCTTTCTGGAACGACTCCCAAATGACATCGTAGCCAACGAATCCCTTGTCATTAGGCTGCTTCTGACGGGTCACGACGAATCGGCTGTGGCCATCTGGAACCTGAGGACGGGGTTTTTGTTCGCTCATGAGTGGTGACCTTTAACGATTGATGGGCCAGTGTGTCTATCACAGAGAACACGGTGAAGAACTATCAGGGTGCCGCAAGGCGGTGTCAAGTCCCCGGAAATCCCTGGGTATCTAGCGTTCGAGTTCCTGGAGTTCAAACGTCATCGTAGCCAGATCCGCGAAGATCCAGGTCGCCGCCGGCGCACCGAGACCAGCCACGGTGCCGGGATTGACGAGCCAGGTCTGGCCGCCCTTGACGTTGTCCAGACAGCGGATCTCCGGCTCATGGCTGTGTCCGCAGCAGACCAGATCATGATCGCCGGCACAGGCGAACGCCTCGCCGATGTGCGGATAATGGGTCATGAAGATCCGACGCTCGGCCAGCGTCAGATCGGCATCGTTGCCGTGATACTGGAGCTGCCCCCCGGAACCACAGGCTAAGCGCGAGATGGAGACCGGATCGCCGAGATTGTTGCCATGAATCACATGGATCGGCAGCTCCAGCTTGAGCGAGGCCAGCAGGGTATTGGTACCGATCAGATCGCCGCAATGCAGGACGTATTCGGCGCCGCGCGTCTTGGCTTCCGCGATGGCCGTTGCCAGCATGGGACCACGATCATGGCTGTCGGAGACGATGCAGATTTTCATGATGCTCAGTGTATCGGGTTCTAATCCGTGGGCGGCAGAATCTGGCGACGGATCAGATAGGCAATGACCTCATCGGCCAGTTCTTCTGGAGTGCGCTCGCCGGCCTGTACCACGAGCTCCGGAGCCTCGGGCGCTTCATAGGGATCGTCGATACCGGTGAAATGCTTGAGCTCCCCGGCGCGCGCCTTCTTATAGAGTCCCTTGGGATCACGCTGTTCGCACACATCGAGTGGCGTATCGACGAAAATCTCGATGAAGTCGCCCTCGCGCATGCTTTGTCTGACACGTCGACGATCAATACGGTAGGGACTGATGAAGGCCGTCAGGGCAATGATCCCGGCCTCGCAGAAGAGCTGTGCCACCGCACCGATGCGCCGGATGTTCTCTTCGCGATCGATGGCGGTGAAACCCAGGCCGAAACGCGCGGCGAATTCCTCGCCGTGCGTTTCACGCAACATGCCGGTGCTGGCATTGAGTCCATGACGGACGTTGTCCCCATCGAGCACCGCCGTCTTGATGCCGCGCTCAGACAACAGATGATCAAGCACATTGGCCAGCGTGCTCTTGCCTGAGCCGCTCAGTCCGGTCAGCCAGATCACACAGCCGCGATGGCCGTTGAGACGCTCGCGGTCTTCGCGCGAAACACGGTGCTCGTGCCAAGTCACATGGATATCGTTCGCCATTGAGAAACCATCCTTCGGTGTAAATCGAACTGGGCCGCGAAGCGGCCGGATGCCAGCGAAAAGCGTCTGGCATTCTCAATTCGTGGCGACGGCTTGTCAATCATTGCCTCGATCGGTTGCTTTCACCCGAGGTCAGGATTGACTTATCCAGGCTGGGAAATCATGATGCCCCAATCGAGGCCGGGGGTACGCTAAACGGTTGAGCGCGACCGGCGCTCAGAACCCGCGCTAGCTCGCCGTGACATCATGCCCGATCTGTCCCATATCCTCGGCCCCGACGGCCGGCTCGCCAGCCAGATTTCCGGTTTCACGCATCGCGCCCAGCAGCAGGCGATGGCCGAGCGTGTAGCGGCGACCCTCGAATCCGGCGGCGCGCTCATCTGCGAGGCCGGCACCGGCACCGGCAAGACCTTCGCCTATCTGGTTCCGGCGCTGCTCTCGGAGCGCAAGGTCGTGATCTCGACCGGGACGCGCAATCTTCAGGATCAACTCTTCCATCGCGATCTGCCGCTCATCCGCCGTGCGCTCGGCGTGCCCGTGACGGCGGCACTGCTCAAAGGCCGGGGCAACTATCTCTGCCGCCATCGTCTGACGCTGATCCTGGCCGACAGCGCCCGTCTCGACGGTGAGACCCGTGGCCAGCTCAAACAGATTCGCGACTGGTCGACCATCACCCGGTGCGGTGACATCGCCGAGCTGCCGATCCCCGAAAACGCCGCCATCTGGCCCGAGGTCACGTCGACCACCGACAACTGTCTCGGCCAGGACTGCCCTGAATTCAGTGACTGCCATCTGGTCGCCGCACGGCGCGAGGCTCAGGACGCTGATCTGGTGGTGGTCAATCATCATCTCTTCTGTGCGGATCTGGCGCTCAAAGACGAGGGCTTCGGCGAGATCCTGCCCGGTGCTGATTGCTTCATCCTCGATGAGGCCCATCAGCTTCCCGAGACCGCGACCGGCTTCTTTGGTCTCAGTCTGAGCAGCCGCCAGCTTCTGGATCTGGCGCACGATATCGAGCTGGAGTCGGTGCGCGACGCCAAAGAGGTGCTCGCACTGCGTGATCGCGCCGTGCGTCTGCGTCGGGCCACACAGGATCTGCGCCTGACGATGGGTGACCAGGATCGACGCGGACCCTGGAACGAGTTGGTGGCCGACAAGGCTGTCTCGGACGCGCTGCTCAGGGTGGCTGAGCGTCTGGTCGAGTTGCACGAGGCACTCGAAACGGTCGTTGGACGCGGCAAGGGACTGGATGCCTGTCTGGAACGGACCCTGGATCTCATCACGCGTCTGAATCAAATCGTCACGACCGAGTCAGCCGAGGCGGTGCGCTGGTTCGAAACGCTCGGACGCGGCTTTCGATTGCACCAGACCCCGCTGGAGATTGCCGATCTGTTTCGTGAGCGCATCGGGCGTGCGGGCAGTGCCTGGGTGCTGACCTCGGCGACCCTGGCCGTCGGCGATGGCTTCGATCACTTCGCGCGCCAGCTCGGCATCGAGAACGCCGAGACGGCACGCTGGGACAGCCCGTTCGATTATGCGCATCAGGCACTCTGGTTCGTGCCGCGCGGACTGCCGCAACCGGCCGAGCCGGACTACAATCAGCACGTCCTGGAGCTGGCGTGCGAGCTGATCGACTACAGCCGTGGCCGGGCCTTCCTGCTTTTCACCAGTCATCGCGCGCTGCGCGAGATCGCCGCCGGTCTCGAAGGGCGTGTCCGCTATCCGGTCCTGGTGCAGGGCACGGCTCCGCGCGCCGAGCTGGTCGAACGCTTCAGGCAGCTCGGCAATGCGGTTCTGCTCGGAACCTCCAGTTTCTGGGAAGGGGTCGACGTGCGTGGCGACGCACTCTCCTGCGTGCTCATCGACCGGTTGCCGTTCGCCTCGCCGGGCGATCCGGTGCTGGCGGCACGCATCGACACGCTCCGCAAGGCCGGTGGCAATCCGTTTCGGGACTATCAGTTGCCGCGCGCCGTGATCGCGCTCAAACAGGGCGCGGGACGTCTGATTCGCGGATCCGAGGATCGCGGTGTGCTGGTGGTCTGTGATCCGCGGCTGCTGTCGCGTTCCTATGGTCAGACGTTTCTCGACAGTCTGCCGCCGATGGCCCGGACGCGTGATATTGAGCAGGTCCGGTGTTTTTTCGACTGAAATGTCCGGTTTCAACCGAGATAGCTCACACCTATGAGTTTTATAAAGAATCTGTTCGGGCGTCTGCTGCATGGCAAGCGGGCACGAGCGCGGGGCGAAGAGACCGATGAACTCGAAGAGATCGAAGACGTCGATCTGTCCGGCCGCCAGCCAGAAGAGGACACTGAGACCGGTGAAGACACCAGCGAGCGCGATGATTCGATCGATCTGGAGCCGCCGCCGATCACGGTCGATCGCTGGTTCTATCCCTGGTTGCTCGATCTCGATGCCTTCGCTGATCTGTCGCTGAGTCCGTCCGAGTCCCGTGTGCTCGACGCTTTCGAGCAACTGGTCACAGGACAGCAATCGAGTGCCACGCTGGTTCCGCGCCTGCCGATGGTCATCCCGCAGCTCATGCGCAGTCTGAAGGACGACACCATGACCGGGGCGCAGCTAGCGCGACAGATCACCAAGGATCCGGTGCTGGTCGGCGAGGTCATTCGTCTGGCCAACAGCCCCTATTACCGGCGCGCGCGCAAGATCTCGAACATCGAGCAGGCGGTCGTGCTCCTGGGACGCGACGGGCTGCATCAGCTCATTGCGCGCGTAGCCTTCTATCCCATCTTCAATCTCAAATCAGGCCATGTCACCAACCTGGCGGCCTCGCGCGTCTGGACCCAATCCGAGCGGTGCGCGCTGGTCTGTCACTGTCTGGCCGAGGAGGGCGGGCAGGATGTGTTCTCGTCCTATCTGGCCGGACTGGTCGCGAACGTAGGGCTGATGGTCGGCTTCCGGCTCATGGATCAGGTGCTCGACAAACAACGCGACCCGATCCCCAATTCAGAGGCGTTCTACAGTGTCTTCATCGAGCGCTCCAGACAACTGTCGCATCGCATCATCGAGGAATGGAACTTCCCCGAAAGCGTCATCCAGGCCATCGACGAACAGGCCAGGCTGGATCAGAACGCGGCGCGCTCCTGGCTGGGCGCGATCCTCACGGTCGCCGATCAATACGCCAAGCTCCATCTGCTGGTCGAAAAACAGCGTCTTCCCGAAGACGAAGTGGATGCCAATGCCTTCATGTCCGAGTCCTGTTATCGTCGACTGTTGATCGATGCGCCAAACTGATCGCACGGACTCCGGCAGCGACAGCCGGCCATCGTTGCTCGGGAGGGGCGAATCATGATCCTGCGTCTTGCCTTCGTGATCCTGCTGCTGGCGGCGGCGCTGTGGGGGCTGCATCAGCTGCGTTCGATGCCGCGCGCGTTGCTGGCGCGCCGGCTGCGTCAGGTGGCCTTTTGGGGCTTGATCGCGGTGCTGGTGCTCGCGGTGCTCACCGGACGTCTGAGTCCACTGTTCGCGCTCCTCGGCGCGGCCATTCCAGTGCTCATGCGGCTGCTCACGCTGTTGCGTCTGGTTCCTGAACTGCAACAGATTCTGCGTTCGCTCGGACTCGGGGTCGGCGCGGGTCAGGCCAGCGGCAGGGCCGGGCAGGGCGCGCCGCCCGGCTCCGGCTCTGGTGCCTTGAGCGAAGATGAAGCGCGCGCCATCCTCGGCATTGATGCCAAAGCCGATGCCGAGGCCATTCGCGCCGCGCATCGGCGGCTGATGCAGCGGCTGCACCCGGATCGGGGCGGTTCGGATTATCTGGCCGCGCGCATCAATGCGGCCAAGCAACGTCTGCTGGGGGATTGACGACGCATGGCCACCGCCCCAAAACCCAAGACCGCCTATGTCTGCAACGCCTGTGGGGCGCGCTATCCAAAGTGGGCCGGACAGTGTCAGGAGTGCGGCGCCTGGAACTGTCTTCAGGAGGTCGCCGAGCTACGCCGCCGTCCAGCCGAGCGCGGCGTCGGCTATGCCGGTCTCGTCGATGCCAACAGGATCGAGACCCTGGCCGAGGTCAGTCCGGAGGAACGCCAGCGCGTCCAGAGCGGCATCGGCGAGCTGGATCGGGTGCTCGGCGGCGGTCTGGTCGCCGGCTCGGTAGTCCTGATCGGCGGCGATCCGGGCATCGGTAAGTCGACCCTACTGCTCCAGGCCTGCGCCGCGCTGGCCGCCGATCAGCCGGTACTCTATGTCAGCGGTGAGGAATCACCCCAGCAGATCGGGCTGCGCGCGCGTCGGCTGGGGCTGTCCGGCGGCGGCATCCGTCTGCTGGCCGAGACCTGTGTCGAGCAGATCCTGGCCCATGCCGAGCAGGAGCGACCACGGGTGATGGTGGTCGACTCGATCCAGACGCTCTATACCGAGACGCTGCAATCGGCGCCCGGTTCAGTCTCTCAGGTCCGCGAGTCGGCGGCGCAACTGGTGCGCTTCGCCAAGCAGCGCGACACCGTGGTGTTCCTGGTCGGGCATGTGACCAAGGACGGGGCGCTCGCCGGACCGCGCGTGCTGGAGCACATGGTCGACACCGTGCTCTATTTCGAGGGCGAGCATGGTGGTCCGTTTCGCATCGTGCGCTCGATCAAGAACCGCTTCGGCGCCGTCAATGAGCTGGGCGTGTTCTCGATGGGCGATCAGGGGCTGCGCGAGGTCAAGAACCCCTCGGCCATTTTTCTCTCGCGCCACGATCAGCCGGTCTCGGGCAGTCTGGTGATGGTCACGCGCGAAGGGACGCGCCCGCTGCTGGTCGAGGTCCAGGCGCTGGTCGACGAGAGTCCGCTGGCCAATCCGCGCCGCGTGGCGCTTGGGCTGGATCAGAACCGGCTGTCGATGCTGCTGGCGGTGCTGCACCGGCATGGCGGTATCGGGATGTTCAATCAGGACGTCTTCGTCAATGTCGTCGGCGGGGTGCGCATCGCCGAAACGGCGGCGGATCTGCCGGTGATCCTGGCGGTGCTGTCGAGCTATCGCGACCGGCCACTGCCGCTGGATCTGGCGGCCTTCGGTGAGATCGGGCTGTCGGGTGAGGTACGGCCCGTCCCCAATGGTCCCGACCGGCTGCGCGAAGCGGTCAAGCATGGCATTCGCCGCGCCATCGTGCCCAAGGGCAACGCGCCCAAGGAAGGCGTTGAAGGGCTGGAGATCATGGTCGTCAGAACACTTGGCGAGGCGCTGGGGGCGGCGTTCTGAACCGCCTCGCTTGTCATCGCACCCTCATCGCTCGGTCACAGAATAGCCATCCAGGCGTCATAACTGGCCTTTAAGCTCTCGTGGTTCGAATTTCAGCCTTTTTCAACCTCGAACCCACGGAGCACAACCATGGATTCCTCAATCCGACAGGCAGTGGCCGCTGTGCTGGCACTTGGCTGTTGCGCGCCGGTCTTCGCCGGCACCATCGAGTTCAGCGAAGCCCCAGTCCCGCGCACCGACGCTGAAAAACGCACGATCCTGACCGCCCCTCAAGCCATCGTCGATGGTGTAACGGTCAATCTCGGCTACAATACGATTCTGCGTTCTGGCCAGACTGGGGTCCAGGATCCAAATGGCTACCGCTTCGGTCAGCTTCATGACATCAACGGCCAGCCGCTGCTCGCCGAGGATGGTTCATCCTACATCTCCAACGACAATGACTTCGCGTCGCTGCTGCGTGGCACCGACGACAAGCTCTACATGGTCTCGCACTTCGAATCACGTCCCGGAGCCATGTATCTGACCGAACTCGCCCAGGATCCGGGCAATGGCATTCTGACCGCGCTGCGCACCCGTCCGCTCGACTTTTCATCACTCAATGGCGGCTGGGTGCACTGCGCTGGCAGCGTCACACCCTGGGGTACGCATCTGGGTTCCGAAGAATACGAGCCGGACGCCAAGCAGTGGCGCGACGGCACCATCACCGAGTACAACGCCGCCATGGCAACCTATTTCGGTGCCACACCCGCCGAGGCCGGCTCAGTCATGAACCCCTATGACTATGGCTATCCGGTCGAGATCAAGGTCGACAGCTTCGATTCGGCGCGGGTCGAGAAGCACTATGCCATGGGACGCATCGCGCTCGAACTTGGCTATGTGATGCCCGACCGCAAGACGGTCTATATGTCCGACGATGGCACCAATGTCGGTCTGTTCCGCTTCGTCGCCAGTCAGCCGGGCGATCTGAGCGCCGGCGCGCTCTGGGTCGCACAGTGGAATCAAAAGGACGCCGGCGGCGCCGGCTTGGCCAAGCTCAACTGGATCTATCTGGGCTGGACCACCAGCGACGAGGTGCGCGACTGGATTGATCGCTATCGCTTCACCGACATCTTCGACGAGGCCGAACCGGTCGCGGCGGCCGAGGGCGAGACTCCAGTCTGTCCCGATGGCTTCAACTCGATCAACGCCGGACACGAGGACGGCGATCATCAGTGTCTTAAGCTGCGCGACGTCAACCAGGACGGTGCTATCAACTGGATGGACGAAAACATCGCCTCGCGTCTGGAGACTCGCCGCTGGGCTGCAATGCAGGGCGGAACCACCGAGTTCCGCAAGATGGAGGGCATCACCTATGACTCCGATCGCCATCGGCTCTATCTCGGGATGTCCGAGGTCGATCGCGGCATGCTCGATTACAGCCGCGCCGGCCGCGCCCAGGGCAGCTACGACAAATACGATGTCGGTGGCCCGAACCACATGAGGATCGCTCAGGCCAATGTCTGCGGCGCTGTCTATGGGCTGCACCTCGATGGTAACTACACCGCCGTCGACATGTTCCCGCTCGTCGCCGGCAACCCGCTGACCATGGACTATGGCGCCGACGCCGAATCGCCCGACTATGACGGAAACAACAAGTGCGACGTCAATGGCCTGGCCAATCCGGACAATGTCACCTACATGCCGGGCTACGACACGCTCATCATCGGTGAGGACACGGGGTCGGGCCATCAGAACGACATGATCTGGTCGTATGACCTGAACTCAGGCCGGCTCACCCGCATCCAGACCACGCCCTACGGCTCCGAGACCACCTCGCCGTACTTCTATCCCGACATCAACGGCTTTGCCTATCTGATGTCGGTCGTCCAGCATCCCTATGGCGAGTCGGATGCCGACAAGCTCGAAGAACCCGGTCAGCTCTCGGCCTACACCGGTTACTTCGTCTTTCCGGCCATGAACAAGTGATCTTCGCTCGTCTTTGAAGTCGGGGGACTCCCACGGCGCCTCGGGTCGGTCGCATGCCGCTCCGAGGCGACGGCGGGAGTTTTTGCCGCTCGACTTGAAGGATGAGGCCGTTCGCGTCAATCGGTACCGCTGCCATGTCATTTCCATCCCGCTTTCCCGCCATGCTCTCGATCCTGCTCGGCCTGTCTTGGGCCGGCTCCGCGCCGAGCGCCGGACTCGACGAGCGCATCCTCAAGAACGAGACGCCCCACATCGTCTCGCAGTGCTATACCAAGACGACTGACGATCAGGGGCGGGTCCACAATCCCTGCTATGCCTGTCACACCCAGTCGCAGACGCCCAACTATCTCAACGACTCTGATCTGCAACTGACCTTCAGTTTCCCCGCACCAGCCGAGGAGAATCCCTGGAAGAATCTCTACAAGGATCGGCGCGCGGCCATGGCGGCGATCGGCGATGATGAGATGCGCGACTACATCCGCCAGAGCAACTATCTGGATGCCGAGGGTCGCATCATCCCCGCCCAGCGCCTGGCCGAGCCGCCCGAGGACTGGGACTACGACGACAATGGTCGCTGGGACGGCTATGTCCCTGATGCCTATTTCCGCTTCGATGACGAAGGCTTTGATCTCGATCCTGAGGGACAACCGACCGGCTGGCGCGCCTTCGGCTATTACCCCTTCGTCGGCACCTTCTGGCCGACCAACGGCTCGACCGACGATGTGCTGATCCGGCTCGGCGCCCCCTTCCAGCGCAACCTGGATGGTGCGTTCGACCGCGCCGTCTACAAGACCAATCTGGCCATCGTCGAATCCCTGATCCGCCGGCGCGACATCGCCATCGAACCCGTCGACGAAGCGGCACTCGGCGGGATCGATCTCGATCGCGACGGCACCATCGGTACCGCCGAGTGGGTCCGCTACGACTGGGCGCCGCGCGAGGGGCGTCTGATGTGGTACGTCGGTCAGGCGCTCGCCGAACAGCGTGCCGGGCGCGTGCATCTGGCCGCCGGACTCTATCCGGAAGGCACCGAGTTCCTGCATACGGTGCGCTATATCGACGTCGACGAATCGGGCGACAACCAGCTCGCCGCGCGCATGAAGGAAGTACGCCATGCCAGGAAGCGCTATTGGATGACCTATGCCGAACTCGACAGCCGCCAGGCCGCCGAAACCAAAGAGAAGCATGATTTCCCAGATCGGGTGCGCGTCTTCCGGGGTAATCTTGAATCCGGCGTCAGCAACGATCAGGGCTGGGTCTATTCGGCGCTGATCGAGGATGCCGAAGGGCAGTTGCGTCCGCAGAGCTATGAGGAACTGGCCTTCTGTGTCGGCTGCCACGGCGGCCTGGGCGCGACCACGGATTCGAGCTTCGCCTTCCCGCGCCGCTTCGAGGCCGACGCTTTCCAGCGCGGCTGGCATCACTGGAGCCAGAAGGGACTCGACGGCCTGCCCGAGCCGTTGCGGCGCGATGGCGAGCCGGAGTATGCCTTCTATCTCGCCGCCAATGGCACGGGGGACGAGTTCCGCCAGAACCGCGAGGTGCGCGAACGCTTCTTCACGGCCGAGGGTGAACTCAAACCCGAGAGGCTCGAACGGCTGCGCCAGGACATCAGCGTTCTGCTCTATGCCTCGCCCGAGCGCGCGATGCAGCTCAACAAGGCATATCGGGTGATCGTCCAGGAGCAGAGCTTCAGCGAAGGGCGCGATGCCATGATCGAGACCGCCGGTTTCAACGTCCATCCCTGGGTCGATCAGAACACCCCGACCGGCGTCGAGGAACCGCTCCTCGGCTACTGAGCCTCCGGGGAACCGAGTCGTCTACGAATTCACCGAGAGTTTTCGTCCGGCCGCCGTTTCATTTGGCGGAGCGGAACATCGGCGGTCAAATTTGAGTCACAATGGCGTCTTTTAAACCACGTCCAGTCAGAGATGCGTAATTTTTGTGATACGCTGTCCACATGAACTGAGTCGCCGTTGGCTCGCCCTC
>NZ_WNKT01000109.1 GCF_009720725.1 Allochromatium palmeri | reverse complement strand
GCGCCAACCGAGGCTCACCGCGACGGCTTGATCGGATGCATACCACGAAAAGTTTCAAGAAGGCCTACTGGGCACTGGGAAGGAGCGTGTTTTTGTCCAAAGTCCAAAGGTGTTGAACGCGCCGCGATATGTGTTGCTGTTCCGGGATGGTGAGGCCGGACATAGCCTTGCCCTGCACGCCGACGATCATCGCCTTCGGTGGTTTGGGCGGCGCCCGGCTAACTGGGGTTATTGGCTGAATCTGGCGCAGTTGCTTGGCGCGACGATCTTCTTTGTACCCTGCGTGGTCGGCGTGCTATTGGCGACGCACCCTGCGATCGATGCCTTTGCTTGGTTCTGGCTACCGCAGATGATTGGTGCTAACTGGTTCATGATTGCAGCCTGGATGGCGATGCGTGAGGTGCAGCCGACCGCGCTAAAACCGGCCTGGGATACGCTCGGCTGGTGGAGTGGCTTATTCAATCTGCTTGGCGCCATCGGCTTCTTTTTCTGCGCCTGGTTCGGCTTCAAATCCGGTTTCGAGAACCCGATGCTCAGCAATCTCTCGACCTTTTTTGGTTCATGCTGCTTCCTGATTGCCAGTTATCTGATGCTGATCGAGATCATCAACCCAGAGGGTCCGGAAGGCCGTTGACACTGGCGCCTAAGCATCAGCCATGCGGTAAGCTCCGCACTTCCATTGCCGAGGAAAATTCAACGATGCCAAAGCAAGACGCGAGCAAGCGAAACGACCGGAATCCTATGTACAACGAGGCAGGAACCGCCGACGACGAGACTTACGGTTCAAGCGAACTCGCCACGGGTCTCCCGAAGTCGGCCTTCCCCGATGCCGAACGCGATCCGCGACGCATGTATGCCGCCGTCCGCGACGAACTGATGCTCGACGGCAACTCGCGTCAAAACCTCGCGACCTTCTGCCAGACCTGGGAAGAGCCCGAGATCCATCAGCTGATGGATGCCTGCATCGACAAGAACATGGTCGACAAGGACGAATATCCGCAGACCGCCGAGATCGAATCGCGCTGCGTGCGGATGCTGGCCGATCTCTGGAAGGCGCCGGCCAGCGACCACGCCGTTGGCTGTTCCACCACCGGCTCCAGTGAGGCCGCCATGTTGGGCGGGCTGGCCATGAAGCGTCGCTGGGAGGCGCGTCGCCGGGCCGAAGGCAAGCCCACCGACAAGCCGAATCTGATCACCGGGCCGGTTCAGATCTGCTGGCACAAATTCACTCGCTATTGGGATATCGAACACCGCGAGATCCCGATGGACAAGGGGCGGCTCCTGATGACGCCCGAAGAGGTGCTCCGCCGCTGCGATGAGAACACCATCGGCGTCGTGCCGACACTGGGCGTGACCTTCACCGGAGAATACGAGCCGGTCAAGCAGGTCAGCGATGCGCTGGACACGCTGCAGGCCGATACGGGTCTCGACATTCCGATCCACGTCGACGGCGCTAGCGGCGGCTTCCTCGCCCCGTTCTGCGCGCCTGAGCTGGAGTGGGACTTCAGTCTGCCGAGGGTGCGCTCGATCAACGCCTCGGGCCACAAATTCGGCCTCGCCCCGCTTGGTGTAGGCTGGGTGCTGTGGCGCGAAGAGCTGGACCTGCCCGAGAACATGGTGTTCTGGGTGAATTATCTCGGCGGCAACATGCGCGACATCGCACTGAACTTTTCGCGCCCAGGCGGGCAGATCGTTTGCCAGTATTACAACTTCCTCCGCCTCGGGCGGGAGGGCTACCGTAAGGTCCACACCGCCTGCTATCGCAGCGCTGAATACCTAGCCGACGAGATCGCGAAGATGGGGCCGTTCGAGATCGTCTTCGGCGGCGACATGGCGCGAGGCATCCCAGCAGTTTCATGGAAGATCAAAGAAGGCACCGATCCGGGCTTCACCCTGTTCGATCTCGCCGACCGGCTCCGAGTGCGCGGCTGGCAGGTGCCGGCCTATACGCTGCCGTCAAATTGTCAGGATCAAGCGATCCAGAGGATCTTAGTCCGCAACGGGGTTAGCCAGGATCTCTGTACGCTCCTTATCGATCACATGAAGGCGGCCTTGGAGCATATCGAAGCGCATCCGGTGAAGGAGTCGCTCACGAGCGAAGAGGCATCGGGTTTCCATCATTAACTGATGTTACGCAGCCGCCTTCAGTCGCCTGAGCTCGCCGAAGGCATGCTGAAGCGCCTCGACATAGAGCTTCGCG
>NZ_WNKT01000108.1 GCF_009720725.1 Allochromatium palmeri | reverse complement strand
ACCCTTCCGGCCAGGGTTGTCGAGATGATGAACGTGCAGAAGCGTCAACGATGCGGTTAAGTTGGCGCCTATGGGGCATTCGCCTCTCAGCCGTCGTCAGTGACATCCACGGCACCTCGGCGCGGGCGATGATCAAGGGGCTGCTGAATGGTGAGACGCCCGAGCAGGTCTTGACCTACGCCAGCCAACGGTTGAAGGCGACGGAAGAGCAACTCCTCGACGCCCTCGATGGCGAGCTCAGCGACACACACCGCTTTGTGCTACGTGAGTCCTGGCGCATATCGAGGAGCTTGAGGCGCGCATCCGTGGCTTTCAACAGCATTTGCTCGACGCGCTGCAACCGCATCAGTCCTTGCTGCAAGCCTTGCAGACCATTCCGGGGCTCGATGCCATCGGCGCGGCCATGCGGCTGGTGGAGATCGGCACCGACATGGAGGCGTTCGGCTCACCCGAGAAGCTCGCGGCTTGGGCCGGCGTGTGTCCTGGCAACAACGAATCGGCTGGCAAGCGCAAGGCCGGGCGAAAACGCAAGGGCAACCCCTCTGTGCGGCGCATTCTCTGCGAGGCGGCCAACGCGGCCAGTCGCACCCGCAGTGCGCTGGCCGATAAGTTCAACGCCTTGCTGATCCGTCGCGGGCGAAAACGGGCGATCTTCGCCTTGGCGCATAAGATCTTGAAAATCGTCTTCGTGTTGATCCGTCGTGGCGATTACTACCGGGATGCCACCATCGACTACGAAGCCATCAGCGTTGGTCGCAACGCTCCACGTTGGATCCGAATGCTCAAGAAGTACGGTTATATCACTGCCTGAGCATTCCTGAAGACGTCAGTGTTTTTAAGGCCGCTTGGCGGTCACGGGCGGGCTTGTCTCCCGCGCAGAGCATCTTTCACGGTAACGCCTCGCGCGATTCCTGCCGCACCTGCTCGCCGCTCAGGCCAAGTTTCTTCAAACTCAGATATTTGAATTCCAGCAGCAGATCAAGCGCCTGGAAGCGACGCATGTCCGGGCGGACGATCAGGGCCAGATCGGCATAACCGCGCTCGGTCTCCAGCTCGGAGACGGCCATGTAGAGACGGTCGTCGAACAGGAGCGTCAGAAAGGCGAATTTCACCAGCAGCTCGTTGGTCCAGCGGTAGTCGCGGTTGGACAGCACGGCGAAATAGCCCTGTTCGATCAGCGCGCACAAAGGAGCCAGATCGCCTTGCTGACCGAGGGCGCGCACGGCATCTGGCAGATCGCGCGCGCGCTCGGTTGGCGGCAGCCAGCGTTCGCGCAAACGCTCCACATAGAGTCCACGCGCCACCAGATTGGGAATGCGCATCTGGCACTCGTTGAAGGAGTTCAAGCCCGCCAGGGTCAGAATGCCAAAGAAATACAGCAAAGACGCCATGAACGGCTGATCCTTCACCGCCGCCAACACATCGGCCACGCCAAAGCGCTGCACCAGCTCCGGCACCAGCAACCGGTCATCGCCACGCAGGGCTTCGATCAACAACTCCTCACCATGCGGCAGCGAGGCGATATAAATCAGCTTGTTGCGATCCATGGCCAGGTTTTCATCGAGCAGTTGCCGAGGATACTGGCCCTGGGTGGCGAGCGCGTCGAAAAAGTACAGGCTTAGGGTTGGGTTGTAGAGACTTTCCTCGGCCTCCTCGCTAAAACGATAGCCGTTGTAGAAAGTGCGCATGGTCGCCAGCGCCTTGTCCGCCGACCACTCGCCGCCTTCTTGGGCCAGTTGGTTCAGCACGGCGGCGACTTCGCCCTCGGTAAAGCCGCACAGATCGTTGAATTGGGGGAGCAGAAAAATATCCTTGCCGACGTTATAGCCGCTGGTCATGTCGCTCAAGACCACCGGCGAGACGCCGGTGATGAACACCCGATCGAGTCCCAGTCCCCCCGCGGCGGCCTTGACGGACTTGAACACGGTTTTCATCAAGCCCTCGCCCTGAAGCAAGGTCTGGTAGCGATCCTGCCCGCTCGGATGCGCGGCCATCAGCACTTCATTAGCGAAGTTGTCGTATTCGTCGATCAGCAGATAGAGTTTGTGCGGGGTCTGGGAAATGACACTCAAAAGTGTCTCCCAGGAGGTGAGCGCATCCTCGGGATGGATCTGAAGCACTTCCGGCAGTTGCTCGCGATAGCGCCGGGCGAAGGCACGAATGCGTCCGTTGATGTGGCGATGCAGCGCCGCTTCGATATCGCCGATCGCCCCATGCGCGGCGACCAGCGAGAAATCCCATTTGAGCACGAAGTATTGATTGTGCCGAGGCGTTGGGTGCTGCCCGATGGCCAGCGAGCCGAACAGTGCCTCGAACTGCTCAGCCTGGTTGAGATCGTAATAGTGCTCCAGCATGGAGATTGGACTTTGGACAAAAACACGCTCCTTCCCAGTGCCCAGTAGGCCTTCTTGAAACTTTTCGTGGTATGCATCCGATCAAGCCGTCGCGGTGAGCCTCGGTTGGCGC
>NZ_WNKT01000107.1 GCF_009720725.1 Allochromatium palmeri | reverse complement strand
GCGCCAACCGAGGCTCACCGCGACGGCTTGATCGGATGCATACCACGAAAAGTTTCAAGAAGGCCTACTGGGCACTGAGAAGGAGCGTGTTTTTGTCCAAAGTCCAAGAGATGAGACGATCCGTATCATCTCCATGCGTAAGGCAAGCCGTGATGAAATCAGTCTCTACTACAAAAATGCCGGTTATTTCTGAGGCGGACGATGAGGCGCCACTCTTAACGCAGGCCGATTTCGATCGGGCGACGTTTCGCGTGGGCGGAAAGGATGTGAGCCGTGAGGACTGGCAAGCCGCCGTCTGCGGTAAAACGGATAAGCGGCGTGTCTCGATCATGCTGGATGCAGCTATCATCGACTTCTTCAAGGCGCGGGCTGCTGGCAAAGGCTACCAGACGCTCATCAATGCCACACTGCGTGAGACGATGCAGCGCCAAACCCTGGAGGAGACTTTGCGTCGCGTGATTCGCGAAGAACTGCTTCATCATTAGGGAACCGAATGACCCCGGTCATCATCAAGATCACGCTTGCCGAGCCAGTCGATGACTTTAAGCTCCGTCTCGTTTTTGATGACGGTCGCGAGCAGCTTGTCGATTTTAGGCCATTTTTGTCGCGCTCACGTCACCCTGACATCCGTGCTTATCTGGATCCGGAACGGTTTGCATCGTTCCGTATCGAGCATGGCGAATTGATTTGGGGGGATTATGATCTGTGCTTCCCCATGCTGGATCTGTATCGCAATACTATCGACCATCAAGCGCCGATCCAGGCGGTAGCCTGAATCTTTACTTGATCGCTGTTTCATTCCGTATCGCTCGCCCCGTCCATGGGGTTGTGCTAGATTTCGACCGTCGATCGTCTCGTGTCCTTGTGTAGGAGTCTGCGCCCAATGGAAGCCGCCGCCGAGTCCCGCTGCCCGAACTGTTTCACGGTCCCGCTGAGCACGCCCTGTCGTCGTTGCGGCTGGGCGTCCGGTCTCGACAATCCGCCGCCGGCGCTGGCGTTGGGGACGCTGTTGGATGGGCGCTATCGGATCGGGCGGGTGCTGGGGCATGGCGGGTTCGGGATCACCTATCTGGCCTGGGACGAGAATCTGCATCTACGGCTGGCGATCAAGGAATATCTGCCGCGCGACAGTGCCACGCGCGCGCCGGATGGGGTGAGTCTGGCGGTCTATTCCGGTCCGGCGGCCGAGCAGTTCGCCTATGGGCTGGAGCGGTTTCTGGAGGAGGCGCGGGCGCTGGCGCGCTTCGATCAGCATCCGGGGATCGTGACGGTCAAGAGCTTCTTTCGGGCGCATGGGACGGGCTATTGCGTGATGGATTATGTCGAGGGTCTGACGTTCAAGCAGTATCTGGCGCAGCAGCCGGATGGACGGTTGGCGTTCGATCAGGCGTTGAAGCTGTTGATGCCGGTGATGGATGCCCTGCGCGCGGTGCACAAGGATGGGCTGCTGCATCGTGACATCACGCCCGACAACATCTATCTGACGCGCAGCGGGCGGGTGAAGCTGCTCGACTTCGGGGCGGCGCGGTTTGCGGCGGGTGAGCACAGTCGCAGTCTGTCGGTGATCCTGAAGCCCGGCTATGCGCCGGAGGAGCAGTACCGCACGCGCGGGCAGCAAGGGCCGTGGACGGATGTCTACAGTTTGGCGGCGACGCTGTATCGGGCGATTACCGGGCAGGTGCCGCCCGATGCACTGGATCGGCTCGAATCTGATGAGTTGATGCCGCCGTCGCGGTTGGGGGCAGGTATCAGGCCGGAGCAGGAGGCGGTGTTGCTCAAGGCGCTGGCGGTGCGGGCGGTGGAGCGTTTCGAGAGCGTCGAGGCGTTGCAGCGGGCTTGGAAGGAGGCGGCATCGTCTTCCAGTGCACCTGAGCAAAATCCGATTGATTCTGCCGCTTCATCTCAAAAGCCTTCAAACGCCGAGACGCCTAGAGTGACTCAACCGTCACGGGCTTCCAACGTCAAAAGAAAGCCAAATGTCCAGAAAAAGCGCCTCTCTCCACTGATTTTACTAATTCCGCTGTTAGTAGTTTTTGCCTTTTTAATATTTCCATATCACTCAACGATACCTGTATCTCCGTCGCCGACATATTCATTGCCAACTCCAGACGCATCTTCTCCGGCATCTCAACCAAATTTTGCCGATGGAATGGCTGCATTTGATCGTGGCGACTATCAACAAGCTTTTGCAATCTGGCAACCTCTAGCCGAGCAAGGCGATGCTAATGCGCAATTCTATCTTGGCAAGATGTATTTCAATGGTCAAGGTGTTGCTAAGGATTACTCTCAAGCCTTGCAGTGGTATCGCAAATCCGCAAAACAGGGATTCGCTCAGGCGCAAAACAATCTTGGCTCGATGTATACCAATGGTGAAGGCGTTGCTCAGGATGATGCCCAAGCCGTACAGTGGTATCGCAAAGCCGCCGCGCAGGGCGCTGACCTAGCGCAATTTAATCTTGGCTTGATGTATGCAAAGGGTCAAGGCGTTGCTCAGGATTATTCTCAAGCCGTGCAGTGGTTTCGCAAAGCCGCTGAACAGGGCGATGCTGAAGCGCAATTCTCTCTTGGTGTGATGTATGCCAACGGTCTAGTACCGCGCACCCTAAATTGACTGGACAATTTCATGCCATCAGCGGCTTGCCGATATAGGTCCAACGAAACGG
>NZ_WNKT01000106.1 GCF_009720725.1 Allochromatium palmeri | reverse complement strand
CGTTTCGCTGGACCTATATCGGCAAGCCGCTGATGGCATGAAATTGTCCAGTCAACTTAAGGTGCGCGGTACTAGGGCGATCAAGAGGCGTCCATCGGCTTGGCGATGGGTGTCCAAGGCACGCTGCTGGTGCAAGGCGTCGACCACGTCGAGGAACACCGGGGCCAGATACTCCGGTGAGATCGGGTCGAGCAGGTTGCCGATCTGCTGGGTGCTCGGAATCTCGTGCACGCCGAACAGCGAACGGGCATTGTTGCGTCCGCGTTCTTTCTGCATGCGTCGCTGATAATCCAGGAACGACGGGCTTTGCATGAAGAACGCCGAAAAAGCACTCAGCCCGGCGTCACCGATCGCATAACGCTGGTTGTTGCCGCCCTTGCGATGGTCTGGCAGTCCGAACAACGCTTCACGAAGCCCGGTGACCAAGCCCGTGACCGAGAAGAGGCTTGGTGTGGGGGCCACAGGGGCTACTGGCTTCAGGACCATCGGGGTCTCCGGTCGACTCTCAAAACGTCCTTCATAGCATCATGGTCTTAAATTTAGAACTGCTGCCTGTTCACGGCCTGGGGTGTCGGCGGTGTTCTCGGACCCTGGGCCGGCGCCTGGATCTACAGTCTGATGGACTCTTACGAGGCCGCGCTACTGGCCGCCGCTGTCGCGGCTGGATTGGCCACGCTCTGCTCGATCGGCCTGGGCACGCCGCGTGAGCGACTATCTGGTGTGGAGTGCCTGAGCATTGATGACAGCGACGGCTCCAACGTCACACTGAATCCGAAGTAAGGAATACGGATTGCCCTGAAAGACTGTATTTTTGATTTCGCATATGCGCTCAATCAAATATGATTCCGCCACATCATCGACCACGGCCCCGCCGACCGCCGATTCACGCCATGCTCGACCCCCAAGCCTTCTTCGAAGCCCATGCCTGATCCCGGCCGCGGCCTTGGCACTCAACCCGACCCCATCGGAGTAGCCCCATGTCGGTTCAATGTGAAGTCACCGCCAAACAGGCCGCCGGTGCGTCCATGAGCGTCTTCGAGCGCTGGCTGAGTCTGTGGGTTGCGCTCTGCATCGTCGTCGGAATCGCCCTGGGCCAGTTCATGCCCGCGCCCGTCCAGTTCCTGGGCCGGCTGGAGGTGGCTCAGGTCAACATCCCGGTCGGACTGCTGATTTGGGTGATGATCATCCCGATGCTGATCAAGATCGACTTCGGGGCCCTGCATCAGGTGCGCGATCACTGGAAGGGCATCGGCGTGACCCTGTTCGTCAACTGGGCGGTCAAGCCGTTCTCGATGGCGCTCCTGGCGTGGCTGTTCATCCGCGGACTCTTCGCCGACTGGCTGCCGGCCGAGCAGCTCGATTCCTATGTCGCCGGGCTGATCCTGCTGGCCGCCGCGCCCTGCACCGCCATGGTCTTCGTCTGGAGCCGGCTGACCGGGGGCGATCCCTATTTCACCCTGTCGCAGGTGGCGCTCAACGACGCCATCATGATCGTCGCCTTTGCGCCGATCGTGGGCCTGCTGCTGGGGCTGTCGGCGATCATCGTGCCCTGGGATACGCTGCTGATCTCGGTGCTGCTCTATATCGTCATCCCGGTCATCATTGCCCAGGTCTGGCGTAAGCGTCTGCTGGCTCAGGGTCAGGAACGCTTCGACGCCACGCTCGATGTCCTGGGTCACGCCTCCATCGTCGCGCTGCTGCTGACCCTGGTGCTGCTGTTTGCGTTCCAGGGGGAGCAGATCATCGCCCAGCCGCTGATCATCGCCCTGCTGGCGGTGCCGATCCTGATCCAGGTGTTCTTCAACTCGGCGCTGGCCTACTGGCTCAATCGTCTGGTCGGCGAGAAACACAGTGTCGCCTGTCCCTCGGCGCTGATCGGCGCCTCGAACTTCTTCGAGCTGGCGGTGGCGGCGGCGATCGCCCTGTTCGGCTTCCAGTCCGGCGCGGCGCTCGCGACCGTGGTCGGGGTGCTGATCGAGGTGCCGGTGATGCTCGTGGTGGTGCGGGTGGTCAATGCCAGCCGGGGCTGGTACGAGGCCGGTATTCCCATCGATCACAGACGCGCGGAGGAACGCGCATGAAAACACTCGAACGCTTCGACCCGGCCCTGGTGCAGTGCCGGACCGATCTGCTGTAGCTCACCGAGCATGGGGGGCGGGTCGACGGCGTGACGACGCGCGCCTGGCTGGCCATGCAGGCCAATGACGATCTCGCGCAAGCCCTCCAGCAAGAACAGCCGCCGGTGGCCAAGCGGGCGTCGCCGATGTTCGATGAAGCGGCCGCCATTGAGGCGCCCGTGTTCACAGCCATTTGTTGCGTTTAAACAGATAGAGCATCCCGGCGGCGATGGCGATCATCACCCCCCAGATCATGGGATACCCGTAGTCCCAGCGCAGCTCGGGCATGGCCCAGGCACTGTGGGCGTTATTGCCGAAATTCATGCCATAGACGCCCGCCACAAAGGTCAGGGGAATGAACAGCGTGGCGATGATGGTGAGCAACCGCATGGATTCATTCAGGCGGTTGCTGACACTCGACAGATAGACGTCCAGCAGGCTGGTGATCATCTCGCGATCGCTTTCCACCAGATCTAGGATCTGCACCGTATGGTCATGGCTGTCGCGCAGAAAGAGCCGGGTCTCGGGTGTGATACAGGCGCAGTCGCCACGCAAGAGTTGACTCAGAACCTCCCGCTGCGGCCACGCCAGGCGTCGTAGCCACAGGAGTTCACGGCGGATCTGATGCACCCTGGCCAGGGTCTGTTGGGTGGGTTGCGTCAAGACTTCGTCCTCAAGCGCTTCGAGTCGTTCGCCATAGGAAACGCTGAACAATTCCGTTTTGGCGAAGGGGTCTGAGTGATACCCTTGTGCCCTGTGTTCTCCACCGCCCTCAGCCTGACGACGATGCCCAAGAAACGCGCCCCGAAGCCGAAGTACCAGACCCGCCGTGAACGGTTCCTG
>NZ_WNKT01000105.1 GCF_009720725.1 Allochromatium palmeri | reverse complement strand
GGATTTTCGGAAATCCTTTATCAACGGCTGGGTACGCAATCCGAGGATGCGGCTTTCAAAATGGGCGAACCATGAGTCACGTTTGTAACTTCTCAATAACTCACGGCACACCTGACGCGGGCAAGGCCCTTTCGCGCACGATCTCTGGCAAGGGCTGGATGTCTCCAACCTGTCCGATGCGGTCATTGAGATAATCCCAAAACGAGATCCCGAGCTTGCGGCAGGTCTTCTTGAGACTGGCAAAGGTGTCTCGGCAGCGGCGTCCTAGATCGCTGCGCGTCCCGCCGCTGATCTTGCGCCATTTGACGTAGCCCCGGATGTCGTTCTCGCTGCCGTTGGTGTGCAGCGGGATGTCCGGGCGCAGGAGCACCAGCAGCAGCTCGCGCTGATGGGTCTTCAGGCGCTTGAGGGTTTGATTGAGGGTTGCGAAGGCGGTCTTCTGGCTGAAGATGGCCTCGAAACGCGCGCGCAAATCCGCGACGGCGGCGGGATCGGGGGCGCGTTGGTAGGCCTTGAGGTCGGCATACAGCGTCCAGATCTCGTCGCGCACCCGTTCCTGATCCAGGCGTTGGCGCGCGTTGAGGTAACTTCTCAATAACTCACGGCACACCTGACGCGGGCAAGGCCCTTTCGCGCACGATCTCTGGCAAGGGCTGGATGTCTCCAACCTGTCCGATGCGGTCATTGAGATAATCCCAAAACGAGATCCCGAGCTTGCGGCAGGTCTTCTTGAGACTGGCAAAGGTGTCTCGGCAGCGGCGTCCTAGATCGCTGCGCGTCCCGCCGCTGATCTTGCGCCATTTGACGTAGCCCCGGATGTCGTTCTCGCTGCCGTTGGTGTGCAGCGGGATGTCCGGGCGCAGGAGCACCAGCAGCAGTTCGCCCTGATGGGTCTTCAGGCGCTTGAGGGTTTGATTGAGGGTTGCGAAGGCGGTCTTCTGGCTGAAGATGGCCTCGAAACGCGCGCGCAGATCCGCGACGGCGGCGGGATCGGGGGCGCGTTGGTAGGCCTTGAGGTCGGCATACAGCGTCCAGATCTCGTCGCGCACCCGTTCCTGATCCAGGCGTTGGCGCTCGTTGAGCGGGATGAGTGTGTGAATCAGGTGTTCAGCATGCACCCAGCACAGGGCATGCAGCAGAATGGCGAACTGTCCGGCGCCATCGCTGACAATGACCAGCTCGCGCGAGAGGCCTTTCTCCAACAGTCCGCCGAGCAAGGCCCCCTCGGTGGCGATGCGCCGATGGCGTTCCTTGGTGATCCCAAGGGCCTTGAGGTGTTCCTCCCACGCCGCCGTGGTCGCGATCTCCAGGATGGGTGAAGCCGCCAGCGCGTGGCGCAGTGCCTGCGCCAGGCCCTGCTCGCGCCAGTACGTCAGCGCCTCGTCATTGAGGCCATAGACGGGTTCGCCCGCTTGCAGGAGCTCAAGGAAATTGATCCGGCTCTTGCGCTCGGTACTGGAAAACCAGGCAAAGAAGTCGTTGCCAATCTGCGTGACATAGCCGTTGCGCCCTTGGTGGCGCGCCCCCGAGTCATCGACCGTGATGAAGGAACTGACCTCCAGGCCAACCTCCAGCAACTGATCCTTTTCGGCAAAGAAGGGTTCGTTGTGTCCGCTGAGCAGGGCGTCGATCTGCCCCACCGACAGGTCAATGCCCCATTCGAGGAGCTGCTCGCGCAACAACGGCTGGGTGACATGACAGTGATGGTGCTGGTAGAGCAGGTAGGCCCGCAGGCGCGGGCCGAAGTGCCCGCCTTGCAAGGTCGCTGGCCGCTCCCCGCACAACCATTTCCCATCCGGGGTCTGCCACACCTCCAGGCGATAGCGGGTGTTGTGCGCTTCGATCTTCAGATCCTGGACCACGACGTCGCGATAGCCCTTGAAGCGCGAGCCAGGCGGCGGCGCCTCGGTGGGGGGAATCACGCACTCCTCATGAATCGGCACGTCCGGGGTTTTGCTCCGCTTGCTCGAGCCGGCCCGCTTGCCCGTCGACTCGCCCGTGCCTGGCTTGTTCTTGTCTGGATCGCTCTGATCCTCCATCCCGCTCGGCTTGAAGGTCGGCTTGCCCTTCTCGCCCTTGAGCACCGCAATCTCATCGCGCAGCTGCTGGATGGTTTCCGCTTGCCGCTGGGTCGTCTCGGCCAGCGTTTCGATCAGCGCCACCAACTGCTCGATCAGCGGGGTGCGTTCCGCGTCGGCGATGTCAGGGAGTTCGATCGGGCTGGGCATGACGGCTGGACGAGTCGCGGGAAACGATGAGGGAAGCGATGGGGTACTTTAACGGATATCTTCAGCCAAGGCTGCCATGACTTATTGAGAAGTTACTCACGTTTAACTTAAGTGCTTGATTTTTCTGCATTAGGCTGTTTGCAACGCAACTCACTCCAAGAACGGAAAATCAATGACTTAGCATGGCGTGAAAACTTTCGTACTGTACTGAGCCAAGCGACAGTCGAACCTGATCAAGCACGGCTTGGATTTCGCCGATGCTGAAAAGGTGTTCGCCGGTCCCCTGGTGTTGTTCGAGGATCGTCGAAAAGATTATGGCGAACAGCGAATGATCGGCATTGGGTCGCTGGATGATCTGGTGGTGCTGGTCGTTCACGTCGAGTCGGATGAGCTCGACTTTGGCCATTTTGGCAGTTCCCCAGAAGGCTAAGTGCTTGAAATATAACGAGAGCAAAAAATTAGTAGGGGTCAAGGTGCCCAGATGCTGGGATTCGACCCCTCGCTAATTTTTTCCTCCATCGTAAGTCGTTGTTTCAAAAAACATTACGGAACTAGAAAAATGGCCAAAGTCGAGATGATTCGAGTTTTTTGTTCTTGATTGGACTTTGGACAAAGTATCTTACCAGCTGGCAAAAATCGTTCGCTCACATACAGTTGGAGTAGAGAAGGCATCTGCAGAGGAGAGCGAACGATGACCACGCCCATATTATAAAGATAGCCTGGAATCGCTCCAGCGTTTCCGCCAACGCCTCTACGAGCACCTTGGCGCGCGCCGTGACGCCAGCCT
>NZ_WNKT01000104.1 GCF_009720725.1 Allochromatium palmeri | reverse complement strand
TCTTCGCGAAACCCGCGTCTCGCCAAGACCGACTATTCTACAGACTCCCTTCCGACTGTCAACTCCTTTTTTTCAGCCTCGGGGCGCTTCAAGTCCGCTTTCCCCGGATGGCCTCCGCGTTCGCTTCGGCCTCCTCATCCCCCGTTCCTTGGGAAGCCGCGCATTTTAACCACCTCCAAATTCCTGTCAACCCACGGGGCGAAAAAATTTGCGCCAAATCACTGAGAAAATCGACGATGGACTCTGGGCGACACCCCTACTCCATGCCTTAGACAGGGCCAAGATATTGATTTAATTTAAGGTATGGAGTCTGTGACGATTCGGTATGATTGTCATCCCGACAATCTGGCTTGTCGTCGCTCAATCACTGGAGAACACCCGATGCCACTGACACGTAGACACTTCAGCCAACTGCTCTTGAGCGCGCTCACCCTCTCGACCTTACCGTTGGCCGCCCAGGCGAACCTGGAGGAAGGACAGGATTGGCGCGCGATCGTGCCGCCGCAACCCACCGACGCCCCCGGAAAGATTGAAGTGCTGGAATTCTTTTCCTATGGCTGCCCACATTGCGGCTCACTGAACCCGCTGATCACACAGTGGAAGTCGACGTTACCGGAGGACGTCGTGCTGCGGCGGGTGCCCGTTACCTTTGGACGTCAGGCTTGGGCCAACCTCTCGCGCCTCTTCTATTCACTGGAAAGCCTCGATGCGCTGGAACGACTCGATCAGGCGGTCTTCACCGCCCTGCATGAGCAACGCGTCAAGCTCTACACTGAACCGGCGATCCTGGAGTGGTTGAGTGACAAGGAGATCGACATCCAGCGCTTCACGGAAGTCTTCAACTCGTTCGATGTTCAGACCAAGATCGGCCGCGCGGACTATCTGGCCGGGCGGTATCAGATCAACGCCGTGCCAACGATTGCCGTTGCGGGACGTTACGTCGTGCTGGGCAACAACGCCAAGGGCATACCTGATCTACTCACGATCGCGGATCAACTGATCGACCGGGCACGCAACGAAGGTGTCGCGGCGGGCTAAAAAACAAAGCCCCCACGTCGATCGCGGGGGCCTGTTTACTTGGAGCGCACATGATCGGTTCGGTTAGCGCCGGGTTGCGCGCTCCAACCACACGACATCGATCGCCGTCTACGGCATGTGATCGAGTCCGATCTTGGATGAATCACGCGCGACGATCTCGTGGCGCTTCAGCACCATCGGAACGATCATGACCAGGGCACCGGCCAACAGAAGGATCTCGAGTCCATAAACGGCGATATATCCGACCGCCGGTCCAGTCAGGTCTGGCCCGAAAATCCCCCTGTCGGCCAGACTGGACACGACATCACGCATGCTGCCGCCAACCGCCATGGCAATCCCGTTCGCGGTTGCCTGAACCGCGCCCCAGGCACCGAGCGCTAAGCCGCTGTGAAGACCGCCATGATCAGCTCCAGCCATATCCATAGCCGCCGTCAAGGTTCCAACCGCAAGGAACCCCCCGCCGAATCCAATCAAGGCCGTGCCAGAACGAAACAACATGACCGACCCTGAACTCGCCGCAAAGATGACAGCCGAGAAGGCCAGGAGCCCAAAAAGCACGCCGATGGCCGTGAGCCGATAGGCATTGCCGCCTTGAGCCAGCCAATACCCCGATAAAACGAAGGCAGCCAGGGTTCCGGTCGCCCAGAGCGCCGTCAAGGCGGTCGTCTGCGACACGCTCATGCCCAGCACCTGACCGCCATAGGGTTCAAGCAAAATGTCTTGCATGGTGAAACCGGCCGTGCCAAGACCGACGATGATCAACAATCGACTCGCCTGACCACCCGCGGCAAACTCACGCCAGGTTTCGAGAAACGGGGGACGCTTGGCCGGATTGGCGGCGCGCTCTGAATCAACCGCCTCCTGTTTCCACAGCGCAACGAGGTTCAGCGCAATCGTGGCGACCGCGGCGCCCTGGATGAGCTGAATCAGCAACTGCTGCGAAAAATTGGTCAGCAGGCGCCCGAAGAGTAAGGCGCTGAGCACCATACCGAGCAGCAGGGTGACATAGAGTAATGCCACGACGCGCGGACGCTTATCCGGCGAAGCTAGATCCGTGGCCAGCGCCAAGCCCGCGGTCTGGGTAGTGTGCAACCCGGCACCGACCATCAGGAAGGCGAGTCCAGCACCCAGCTTGCCCAGGATATTCAGGCTGTTCGAGGCATCGGCCAACAGCAGCAGCGCAAACGGCATGATCGCAAAACCGCCGAACTGCAACATGCTGCCGAACCAAATATAAGGAACGCGGCGCAAACCGAACGCTGAGCGGTGATAGTCCGAACGGTGCCCAATCAAGGCGCGGAAGGGCGCAAAGATCAGCGGCAGAGCCAGCATGGTCGCCACCAGCCAGGTCGGAACCCCGAGTTCAACGACCATGACGCGGTTGAGCGTTCCAGTGAGCAGCACCATGGCAATGGCGACCGAAACCTGGAACAGCGACAAGCGCAGCAGGCGCGGCATCGGCAAATCAGGGGTCGCCACGTCCGCGAAGGGCATCAGTCGGCGTACGAGCTGACGCCAGGCGAGTAACCGTGGATCGATAGGTTCACTCATGCCAATATCATCTCCGAACTTGAATAAAATGGCGCGCGGCATGGACGCACGCTCGATGCATGACGAACGCCATCACCTGGATTCAAACCCTGTGGGCTAAATCGAAGGCCGTCGTCGCAAGGCGGCGATGGTACGCTTCCATGGGTTTCATTGGAAGGTTTCGGGGAGAAGCGGAAGGACGTTGGAGCGGAGGACGGCGAGCGCCGTTCTTGAAAACCACACGGCGGACGGAACGCACACAAGAGTAGGGCATTCCATCCGCCGTGCGACGTACAGTGCTGTACGTCTCGAATCGACGTCAGCGTCACCGATAGGCGACTGACATCGATTGGCGTGCAATCACTGCCAGCCGAGGCCGACCGAGAAGACAACCGCGTGGACAGCGATGGCCAGAACCAGCAGGGCGTAGAAGATGGGCATCAGCCAGGTAGCCGGATTGACAACCAGCCAGATCTTCCAATCGTCTTCGGGGTTCTTCGGCTTTGCGA
>NZ_WNKT01000103.1 GCF_009720725.1 Allochromatium palmeri | reverse complement strand
CTGAAACTCAGCCCGCCGCCGCTATCGGCAAGACGGCTGCCATTGAGGGTCGTGCTGTCAGCGACATAGGCCGTATTCGCCGGAATCGGGTCGGTGAAGACGACGTTGGTCGCGTGCTCCGTCCCCGTATTCTCCAGGATGACGGTGTATTCGAGCGTGTCGCCAGCGAGCGCGTCCCCGCCATTGAGGTCGGTCACCGTCTTGGTGGCGTCGATCACCGCGTTGGTGGTCGGGGTGAGGCTGACCGATTGGCTGGTAGCGTAGTTGTTGAGTCCATCGCCCGCGCCATCGCTGCCGATGCGTCCGCTGTCGGCGTCGCCGCTAGCCTCTGGAATCGATCCCCACGTCAGTGTCGCCTGATTGGGTTGACTCACACCCACCACTGAATCCGGACGCAAGCGAGCCGTGATGGTGATCTCGTGGCTGGCACCCTGTGCCAGTTGGGCTAGATCGAAGGTCAAGGTTTGATCCTTGATGCTCGGCGTTCCGCCGGTCGCGGAGACGTACTCCAAGCCGGGCGGCAGGGTATCGACCAGTTGCACGCCGTAGGCGGTGGCATCGCTGGCGCTGAGGGTCAGGGTATAGGTAACGGTGTCGCCCAGGGAAAGGGTCTCGACGCTCTGATCCAGGACCAGGGTGACAGTCGGTTCCACCACCGTCAGGTTGAGCGGCTGGTTGCCGTCAGTCTCACCATCGGCGTCGAAGTGGAGGGTTTGATTCCCCTCAGCATCGACATACTCAAGTTTGGCCTGATTACCCAGCACGGTTTCGGCCTGATTGGCGGTGACGTTATCGACCCGCGCGGTCAGGTCGACGGTCAGGTAATCGTCGTCGCGCCGTCCGTTGGCGGCGTTGACGACGGTGCCTAAGTCAAAGCGGACGACCTGCCCCGTGTCGCTCGGGCCGGTGGCTGGCGTGACCGTCAAATCGGTGGCGGGGTCGAAGGGAATGGTCAGGCTGTCGCCCGATCCCGCGCCTAGGGTGTAGCCCACATAGCTCAGGCCGGCGGGCAAGGTATCGGTGAGCACCAGATCCTCGGTGGTGCCTTCGATCAGACTGACCTTCAGCCGGTAGGTGACCTCTTCGCCGACGGCGAAGGTCGTCCGGGTGTTCGGCAGGAACTGCTTGTCGAAGGCGACCGTGCTGTCGATGGTGAGGGCTTGGGCGCTGTCGTTGGCCTGATAGTCGTTGACTTCCGGTGTCCCCGACCCGGTGCGTTCGGTCGCATCCTCGCCATCGAGACTGGTATAGGTGACGTTGGCGGTGGTCGCTGGAATGGTGTCGCCGGACAGGACGCCAACATCCAGTTTGGCCTGGAAGGTCAATTCGAGCACGGCACCGGCGGGCAGGTCGAAGCCGTCGCTGGTGGTGCTCAAGCCGTCAGCGTCGATACTGAGGGTGGCGAGGAGCGCGCTTAGCGCCTCGGAACTCAGGTTGGTGTTGTCGGTGCTGGCGAGCGAGTCGGACACGCCGGTCAGGCCGGCGGGCAGGACGCTGGACAGAAGGCTGTCGAAGGCCGTGGTCACACCCACGCCACTGGCATTGCTCAAGCTCAGGGTATAGGTGATGACATCACCCGCCTGTAAGTTGGTGAGCGTGCCGCTGGGTCCGGCGGCATCGAGTGTCAGGCTCAACTGGGGTTCGCCCAGTTGGATACTGGCGGCGTCGATGCGGGTCTTCTCGGCGTTGTCGTCGCGCGGATCCTTGAAGGTCAGGGTGGCGGTATTTTCCAGCGGTTCCGTATCGAACTGATTCGTCAAGACGTTGGCGACCCGCACGCCATACTCCAGTGACAGGGTCTGGGCGCTGGCGGCGCTGTTGGTGAGGGTGCCGAGGGTGATGGTCAGGGTTGGCGGCGTGCCGCTGGCACTGTCCGTCAGCGAGGCGTTCGTCAGGGCCGTATTGGTATCGACACGGTTCACCGGTCCGACATAAAGCAGACCCTCCGGCAGGGCGTCGGTGAGGACGGCGTCGGTGACGCTGAAGTTGGCGGGGACGCTGATGTCGAGCCGGTAGGTGACCAGCTCACCAATGGCGTAACGCTGCGTGTCATCGACGGTCTTGGTCAGGTTCAACTCATTGATGGTGACCTGGGCGCTGTCGCTGACAGTGTAGAGGTTGACACCACTGCCGGCGCCGGTGCGTTCGCCATCTTCGGTGCCGGCCGTGCCGGCGGCATCCAGCCCGCTGCCGGAGCCGGTGGCGCCGGGCAGACTGGTCCAGGTCGCGCTGGCGGTGTTGTTGAGCTGATCGTTCGGCGCGCCGCTGAGGTCCGTGTCGGAGACCGGAATGGTGAGCGTGAGCACCCCGCCGGCCGGGAAGACTTCAACCTGGACACGCAGCCCGTCGCTGCCGCAGTCGGTGGCCTCTGTTGTGATCCCCGTCGGCGCATCGGTGCCGGATGGCGTCGCGGTGACGGTCCCCAGAGTCCAGGAGTCGCTGAGCGGATCGGTGATACAGACATCGTAGGCCGGCGCATTACCGGTATTGGCGACGACCAGGGTGTAGGTGGTGGCACCACCACTGGACAGCAGCGCGGACGGGCTGACCGTTTTGTTGAGGGTGAGACTGGGTTCGATGATCGACAGCGAAGCCACGACCGGCGTCAACGACTGTTCGACGCCAAGCGTGTTCAGGGTGCGAATGGTGGCGCTGTTGGTGAGCGTCTCTCCCTTGGCATTGCCCGCCAGGTTCTGCACCCGCGCGCGGTATTCAAGGACGTACTGTTCGGTTGTCCCAGCATTGGCATCGGAGTTGATGACATTGCCGAGGGCGAGGCTCAGGGTCTGACCGCTCTGGAGCAAATGCACGCCATCGATCAGGGTGACAGGGTCATTGGCATTGGCGCTGTTGATGCCGCCCGGATTGAGCGAAGCGTTCAGGGCGGTGCTGGTGCGCCACAGACGCGCGGAGCCCGCGACGTAGGCCAGTCCCGTCGGTAGCGTGTCGGCGAAGGTCAGTTGGCGCGTGGTGCCAGACGGAGCGGTGAAGGCCAGTTGGAAGGTGACGACTTCGCCGATCAGGACGTTAGAGTCGATGCTGCCGGTTTCGCTGCTGTCCGTCTGGGTCTTGTCGAACAGGGGAGTGGGGGCCTCGGTGTAGACCGGGGTCAGGGTCGGGTTGAGACCGTCGCCGCTGGTGCCGTTGTCGTCGGAGCGGACGCCGGTGGTATCGCCGTCGCGGGTGACGGTGGCTTGATTGCTCAGTACGGTGCCGTTGGTGGTGCCGGCATCGATAGTCACCCGGAAGCTGACAGTGGCAGTCGCGTCATCGGCTAGAGTGCCTAGAGTGCCTAGAGTGCCGAGGTTGACGGTGACGGGTGAGGCCGTGGCGCTGATCACCGCACCCTGGCTGGTCACC
>NZ_WNKT01000102.1 GCF_009720725.1 Allochromatium palmeri | reverse complement strand
TCAGGCACTCAAGGACTGGCACGAGAAACGCCCCAAACTCTTCAAAAAACGTGTCTACAATCTCCGGGGACTTGACACATAGGCTCATACAGTGTTCTGTGATGTGGATCAAATTTTCAGAACGTGCTTTTTTACCTGACAACCAACTTCAGTAGTCGGTTATATGCTCGATGGGCGGATCGCTGAAGGTCCGCGCTACCGTAGGGCTACCGGCTTCTTGGTCCAGGTGACGACCGTCTTGAAGTCCGTCACCCTGTCCCCTCCCCGCATACAAGCATTTATGCACAGCCACGATTCTTGATGATTTGCAAAGGTTAACGCCCGTTCCTTCATCCGAATCCTGGTGGTGACGAGTGCGATGGTTTGGGTTCGACGCGACCAGGGCAACCGGTCGAGGTGAGCGGGCGCAAGGCTTGTCCAAGCCGCTAATCCATGCTCCAGTTAGGTATCCAAGAAAGTCAGCAGATGCAGATCGCATCCCGGATACAGTGCTTCGATCTGCCGGTATAGAGCTTGCCCATCCGAATTCAGATCATCGAAAGTGCAGTGCCAGTATTCCTCAGCCTCATCGTTCCACCCAGACCAACCGGTCGAACCGAGAACGATCGACGCCAGATAGGGACGCGAAAGCTGACGCTGGAGCAAGTCGCGTGTGTCGGGATCGTTTGAACAGGGGTAGTGATAGGCTTCACCGCCCATAGTTTGGTCAGGATCTCGTTCAAAATCGTGCCGATCATCACCTGCAAACACTTCCAGGATCAGATCATTGACGCAGACACCACTACATACGCCAAAGCCATGATCATCGCGGTTATCGCAGACCACGAGTTTGACGAACATGCCTCCTTCTTCAGTATTATTTAGATTAGAATTATGAATAGGGAAGTTGACGCATCCTGAGACATCTAGAGAACGACGATTCATCACACGCTCTTCCAGGTTAGCTTGATTTTTTCAATATCGGCTTCAATTGCTCAACCCTGTATCACGATGTCACGATGCCACCCCATCCAGCGCACCCGTGACCATGCTTCATCCAGGGTGTCGTTGAACGGTTCTAGGTGCTGTTCGCCTTGGTCGTCGAGCAATTCCGCAACAATCCCGAAGTTTCCGGTGCCGTTGTCGCGACGAATTATTAGACGTTCGACATCGCCAGATTCAAACAGCGTTACGAGATCGCGGTCGTTCATCGTTATCTCCTTCAGCGACAAAACTTTCTATGGCTGATCGGTAATATACCGCTACTGTTCTCACGACAGACAGATATTCTTGATCGTCTGCGGATGCCAATGCCGCTGCCCACGCGGAACCGCCCCTTGCGCATTCAGTTGCTTGGCAATTCCGCTGTAACTCATCCCTGATTGGTGCCACATCCGAACTTGCTGTCGGATCACCTGTTCCTCCGGCTGCTCGATTAAGGATCGATGATCCGATCCTAACTGATACCCGTATGGAATGCCGCCGATGCGCTCTCCGCGCACTTTCTTGGCCCGTAATGCGGCCCTGGTGCGTGCACCGATGATCAGGCGCTCATATTCAGCGAAGGCATCGATGATGCGCCGCATCAATATATCGGATGGACTATCTGACCCGGTTCCTTCACCCGCCGCTGACATGATCCGCGCCCCTTTACGTTGCACGGCACTTTCGATCATCGCCACCACCAGCGGATCTCGGCCTAATCGGTCACGCTTGGCGACCATGAGCACATCGCCTGGATTCAAGACCCCAATGGCCTCCAGCAGCGCCGGACGCTTATCGAGTCCGGTCGAACCTGAGACGCCTTCATCCCGATAGACCCCGGCCAGTTCACCTGCTGCTTTCAGACAGGCATCGTACTGCGCCTCCAGTCCGGCCCCGGAGTCGGTTTGCTGATCGGTACTGACTCGCAGATAGGCGAGCGTGGTCATCGAGGGGTCTCCAGCGTCATCCAACACACTCCGAACCCTACTCCCACGGCTCAAATCCTTCAAGCACCGACCGGTGCTTGAAGAATAGTGTTCGTTTCTTACTTAGTTTATTTGTAACTTTGTTTGTTTAATTGTTTGTTATGTTTAGTCCGGTGTGCTATCGTTGGGACACGCTCATCACTCCGATCTGAGGAACCGCCCCATGCGTCCTACCGAAGTCACTGATGAAGAAATCATCGACGCTGGCCGCGCCCTGGTCGCACAGGGACGTAACGTGACGGGTTCGACCTTGCGTGAAATGGTCGGAGCACGGGGAGCGCCAAATCGACTCAAGGCGGTCTGGGATACATACCGGGCCGAGGTCGTCACTCCCCCCGAACCACGGCCCTTGCCCGAGATCATGGAAAGCGTGCTCGATCGACTCAAAACCCAGTGGTCAAAGCACCTGCAAGAACTGGTATTGGAACTCCAGGCGTTGGCTCGCCAAGAAGCGGAGCAAGCGTTACAAACCGATCGGGAACAGTTCGCGCAAAAACTCCAGTTAGCCCAGGAGACTGGCAACGCCCTGGAGCAGCAGGTTCGGGCACTAGAAGAAGAACGGGAGGGGTTACGTCACCAGTTGCAGCAACAGAAGACGCAGATCGATGTCTTGAATCTGGAACGCGATCAGATTCAGTCGCAGAATCAGGAATTGACGACCCAGATCCAACAGATTCAGCAGGAACGCCATGGATGGCTGGATAACTTGCAGCAACAGGCGACGCAGATCGGAACCCTGCAAGCCCAGCTTGAACAGGCCCATCAGCAAGTGCAGACATTGACGACGGAGATGCAGCAGGAACGCGAGCAACGGATACAGGCCCGTGAGCAGTTAGCCCGTCAGGAAGGGGAACTGGTGGCGTTACGCAAGATGCAGGAGGAATGGGCGAAGTCGTCGAACGCGACCCCATCACCAGCCGTCAAGAAACGCTCCAAGGCTATTGGAGCTTCATCAAGTAGCGATCAGGATAGCTGATATTTTGACGGCCATTCGCACTTGCAGCTATTTAAACATCGGCTATCATCAGTGAAATCCACTGTTCAACGCTAATAAGCTTATCCGTTATATCGCACGGCGTATGAAACGATCGGTAACAGCGCATCCGGTATTAAATGCTTAAATAGCGAGAGGTCAGCGTATGATGATCATCAAGACCGTGGACTACGACACCGGATACCTTGCAAGCGTCACCATCCGCTCGCCTGAGAGGGATGCACGCGATGCCTCAATCGACGTGCTGAAACCGGCTGAGACGGATGTCCGGCTGCCGCGTGGCTGGTATCTGTTCACCGATGGTCGAGGCGAATATACGCTGGACTGTCGTCCAACGGACGCGGATATTCTCGCCGAACTCACCTACCTGCTGGCCGAGGTGCAAGATTCGGAGGATGAAGACTTGGTACTCTAAAGTGGACCCTGAAAACCGGACAGTCATTTAAGTTATCAAACCGGTACAGAAGGGTGAGTCAAAATGGGTGAATCAAAGCGCAAGACGTACACGTCGTCGTTCAAAGCCAAGGTTGGTTTGGAGGCCATCCGTG
>NZ_WNKT01000101.1 GCF_009720725.1 Allochromatium palmeri | reverse complement strand
GTGAAATTATTGATGGTTATGGATCTGAATATAAAATTGCGTTTTCATCTGTTTAATTTTTTTAATGAAAGTACTTAACTCCTTCGCGGTACATAATCACACGGGACGCAACAGCTAGCCAAAGCAGGCAGAACACTGGATGATCAAGGCCCCAAAAGCACCTTGCAGCGCTACGCCGTGCTCTATAATCAGCACATTCCTCAACGCAATCTCGGGCATATCAGAACGGTGCAGGCACTGTTCAACTGGCATAGAACCCAAGCGGAACTGTTCGTGGTTGATCCTAACAATCGCCCGGAACCTGACAGCCGGCCACACCCACCTCATCACCCGCACCCACGCCGAACTGGACCTGACCGACCAGGCCGCCGTCGAGACCTTCTTCGCCGACCAGCGCCCCACCCAGGTCTACCTGGCCGCCGCCAAGGTCGGCGGCATCCACGCCAATGACACCTACCCGACCGAATTCCTCGACCAGAACCTCCTGCTTGACGCCTTGATCAAAGTACCTGATGGCGTTCAGCAACGCACCAAAATTCACTGAATGAAGCTCACCGGATCGGTAAAGTCAGGATAAGATCGTTCAGCCAACGACTTGGAGTGCACCATGCCTACAATCAGTATGTTCTATGGCATTATTATTTCGATGTTTTTCGAGATCAAAGAAAAACATCACCTGCCGCATATCCATGTTCGCTACCAGGGTTATCGTGCTTCAATATCCATTGATGATGCGACATTGCTGGCAGGTGAGTTGCCTCCGAAACAACTGCGTATGGTTCAGGTTTGGGTGGATCTTCATCGTGAAGAATTATTAGCTGATTGGGAGCTTGCCAAAGAAGGTGTAGAGCTTTTTCGCATTGACCCCCTGAAATAGGAGATGCGCCATGCTGCTGGATGTCGTTCATGTACAAACCTGTCATGATTTTGCACTGATTCTGGAGTTTGATAACGGGGAACGGCGCTTATTCGATATGATGCCTTATATTGATCAGAAGCCTTGGGTCAAGCTGAAATCTGACAATACATTCCAGGCGGCTTTTGTGGAAAATGGCACGGTGGCATGGCCGGGTAATGTTGATATTGATCCAGAAACGCTTTACGAACTTTCAGTGCCGGCCTGAGTCATGGAAAACAGAAAGGAAAGGGGCCAAGCTTGAATTTTTTCTATTATGTTGCGTACCGAATGATTAGAGGAGCCATCACTTGCCCATGCTAAACGCGCAAGATCTCAGCCCAAGCATCTACATCGCCGGCCATCGCGGCATGGTCGGCGCGGCCCTGGTGCGCGCCCTCGAACGCGCCGGCTATACCCAGCTCATCACCCGCACCCACGCCGAACTGGACCTGACCGACCAGACCGCCGTCGAGACCTTCTTCGCCGACCAACGCCCCACCCAGGTCTACCTGGCCGCCGCCAAGGTCGGCGGCATCCACGCCAACGACACCTACCCGGCCGAATTCCTCTACCAGAACCTCCTGATCGAAGCCAACATCATCCAGGCAGCCTGGCGTCACGGCGTCGAACGCCTGCTGTTCCTCGGCAGCTCCTGCATCTACCCGCGCCTCGCCCCCCAGCCGATGCCCGAGACCGCGCTCCTCACCGGCCCGCTCGAACCGACCAACGAAGCCTACGCCATCGCCAAGATCGCCGGCATCAAACTCTGCGAATCCTACAACCGCCAATACGGCACCGACTTCCGCAGCGTCATGCCGACCAACCTCTACGGCCCCGGCGACAACTTCGACCTGGCCAACAGCCACGTCCTGCCCGCCCTGATCCGCAAGTTCCACCAAGCCAAACTCGACGCCGCCCCCAGCGTCACTGTCTGGGGCAGCGGCACCCCGCGGCGCGAATTCCTCCACGTCGACGACATGGCCGCCGCCTGCCTGCACGTTATGGACCTCGACCCCGACACCTGGCGCACCCAAGTCGACCCGCGCTGCTCACACCTCAACGTCGGCACCGGCGTCGACGTCACCATCGCCGAACTCGCGCACATGGTCGCCGAAGTCGTCGGCTTCCAAGGCCAACTCGTCTTCGACCCGAGCAAACCCGACGGCACCCCGCGCAAACTGCTCGACGTCACCCGCCTGCGCGACCTCGGCTGGACCGCCGCCATCGACCTAACCGACGGCATTCGTCAAACTTACCACTGGTTCCTGGAGCATCAGGGACAGATCCGCCTTTGACCCCAAGGACACACGACCCATGAAAAAAGCCCTCATCACCGGCATCACCGGCCAGGACGGCAGCTATCTCGCCGAACTCCTGTTGGAAAAAGGCTACGAAGTCCACGGCCTCAAACGCCGCAGCTCGCTGTTCAACACTGACCGCATCGACCATCTCTACCAGGATCCGCACGCCGCCGACCGGCGCTTCATCCTCCACCACGGCGACCTGACCGATTCGTCCAGCCTCATCCGCATCATGCAACAGGTGCAGCCCGACGAACTCTATAACCTCGCCGCCCAGAGCCATGTCGCTGTCTCCTTCGAAGAGCCGGAATACACCGCCAACTCCGACGCCCTCGGCGCCCTGCGCCTGCTCGAAGCCATCCGCATCCTCGGACTAGAACAGAAGACCCGCTTCTACCAGGCCTCGACCTCCGAACTCTACGGCCTGGTCCAGGAAGTCCCCCAGCGTGAAACCACCCCCTTCTACCCGCGCTCACCCTATGCCGTCGCCAAGCTCTACGCCTACTGGATCACGGTCAACTACCGTGAAGCCTATGGCATCTATGCCTGCAACGGCATCCTGTTCAACCACGAGGGACCGCGTCGCGGCGAGACCTTCGTCACCCGCAAGATCACCCGCGCCCTGGCCCGCATCAAACTCGGCATGCAGGAACGCCTGTATCTGGGCAACCTCGACGCCAAACGCGACTGGGGCCACGCCCGCGACTATGTCGAAATGCAATGGCTGATGCTCCAGCAGGAGCAGCCCGAAGACTTCGTCATCGCCACCGGCCGCCAATACTCAGTGCGCGACTTCGTCACCCACGCCGCCGAGTCCGTCGGCCTCCACCTGCGCTGGGAAGGGGAGGGCGTCGAGGAAAAAGGCTATGATGCCGCCACCGGCGTCTGCCGGGTCGCCGTCGACCCGCGCTACTTCCGTCCCACCGAGGTCGAAACCCTGCTCGGCGACCCGACCAAGGCGCGCGAACAACTCGGCTGGATCCCGCGCATCGGCTTCGAGGAACTGGTCGAAGAAATGATGCGCGAGGATCTCAAGGAAGCCGAACGCGATGCCCTCTGTCAGGCCCAGGGCTATCCGGTGCTCGCGCGGCATGAGTGAACGAGACGGGCGCGATGGTTCTTGAAGCATCAGGAACAGTCGCGCCTGTCATCCGCGACGATCGTGTAAAAAAGACCACTAATGCGCGTACCAAGTCCCAGGAGAGTGTCCTTTGGTCACTAACCCGGATGTTTCATAAACCTGTGACCAGCCCCAGAAATCGACGGTTGTAGTCGAATTCAATGACGATTCTGCC
>NZ_WNKT01000100.1 GCF_009720725.1 Allochromatium palmeri | reverse complement strand
TGACAGTTGTTGTCCAGTTCCTGCTGGATCTCCTCCGGCGTCCAGGCGCGGTTCGGATCGAGCGGGATCTGGAGCAGGTCGTCAAGTGTCGCGCGCCGCTCACCCTTGGCCAGCTCGGCTTGGAGCGCGGCCACATCGATCTGGTGATAGTGCATCGCGTGCAGGGTGGCGGCAGTCGGGGAGGGCACCCAGGCGCAACTCGCTCCAGCCTCTGGATGCGCCGACTTGGCCGCGAGCATGGCGGCCATTTCGTCGGGCATGGTCCACATGCCCTTGCCGATCTGGGCCTGACCACGCAGACCGCAGGCCAGCCCGACATCGACGTTCCAGTCCTCGTAGGCGCGCAGCCAGGCCGCGCCCTTCATGTCGCCCTTGCGCAGCACGGCGCCGGCTTCCATGTCGGTGTGGATCTCGTCGCCCGTGCGGTCGAGGAAGCCGGTGTTGATAAAGATGATCCGCTCGCGCGCGGCACGGATGCATTCCTTGAGGTTGAGCGTGGTGCGCCGTTCCTCATCCATGATGCCGATCTTGAGCGTGTTGCGCGCCAGCCCTAGCGCGTCCTCGATGCGCCCGAACAGATCGACCGCGAGCTATTGCTCATCCACTATACTCTCTGGCAAGACATCTCACAGAAGCCGTCGGCGCGACGGCCGCAGCCGCTGCATCAGCATCAGCATCAGCGCCACCAAGAGAATGAGCGGTTATTGACTCACGTCAATCAATCCGGCGGCTGGAGGAATGTCTGAGGGGTATCCACTCGAAGGGGATCCGATTCATCGCTGTTGAAATGGGGAACCAATCACATGAAGAAGGCAAAGCTCCTTGTTCTCGCAATAGCCTCGGTCATCACGGCGCACGGCGCCTCGACTCTGGCCTTCGATGCAGACTTCATCAGCGGCGTGCCCATGAATCAGGCACGCATGGCGCACAACCAATTGGCGCTCGACGACGGCACGGTGCTGGTCTTCGGTGGCCATGGCACTGGCTTCGTGTCGCTCGTGACCGCCGAAGCCCTCTACCCGGGAGCCCACTCCTTCGACACCCTGAGCATGCTCTATTCGCACGACTGGCCCGCCTTCGCGGTTCGCGGCAACGGCGAGGTTCTCTTGGCGGGAGGCTCGAAAGACTCGGGCATTCCTGGCTACACCTGGGCCGAGACCTTCGACCCGACCACTGAGCTCTTCTCCGCAACGGCCCGCCCCCTGAACCGTCTCAGAACCGGCTGCGGCGCAGCCTATCTAACCGGCGGAAAGGCACTCATCGCCGGCGGCTGGTACACCCAGAGCGATGCCTACGCCTACGGCGAGCTGTATGACCCCGGCACCCGCACCTTCACGGCCACCGGGGCTCTGAACGCCTCTCGGGCCTATCCGGTCGTCCTGCCCGACAATGGGGGAAACGGGGTCGTGCTGGGCGGTTATCACTACACCGCAGGGACCACCATCGACAAGGTCGAGCTCTATCAGACAGCGACCAATGCATTCAGCGTCCTGCAAGAATCACTCTTCCCGCCGGAGACGGGGTGGGGTGTTAACACACTGACTCGCCCTATTCAGGACCAAGCCCTGAGCAACGGCCGCTATCTGCTCCTCGCATCCAGGTACAATGGCTCAGTCTACCAATACCGGCTCTTCACCTATGACCCTGAGACCAGGGCGATCGAGCCGTTCGAAACGACGCCGGCGTTACCCGACTCGTCCGAGTTTGCGTTCCTTCAGCCTGTCGTCGACCGCGGTCGCGGTAAGGCGCGCCTCCTCGCCTTCAATATGAGCTTCACCGGACAGGGGAATGAGTATTACCTCTTCTCGCTGGATCTTGCCAATGGAGGACTCGAGCAATCCGATTCGGCCCATGTCCTACCCTATAACCTCGGCTGGGGCGGACTCACACTGCTGCCGAATGGCAACCTCTTCGCAACCGGCGGAAGCGTCACCAACAACTTCGACCCAGTGAGTGAGACGCTCGTCATCGTCCCGTACGACCAGGACGTGACCCAGATCTGCAGTTCCGAGGCCATCAACATCCAAGACGAGACCTACCAGGGCACATGGCTTATCCGCACCGAGACGACGCTGACCACGGCTGGCGCGGTCGTGGTCTTGCCGGATGCTCACGTGAGCTTCGAGGCCCAGGAATCCATCGTCCTCGGCAGCGGATTCGCGGTGAATGCGGGCGGTCGCTTCCATGCCTCGGTCGCCCCGGTATCTTGCGAGGCAGCGATCTGAAGCGGATGCGGATGCGGGCATCGTGCATGGCGGCGAGCAGGATTGACGCGCCATGACGAGCGCCGGTCCAGCAACGGCAGAAGGTGGAGGACCACTCCGGCAGGATCTTCACCTTTTCGCCCCTTTGCGCCAACCCTGCAGCGGCGCGCCGCGGCTCGAGACACACGGCTCGATTCAGCCGGTGCCAAGCATCGGTTGGGGTCGCGCCCATCGCAGGTCCGGTGCTTGGGATCCTCGATCGTGTAAGCCGGGGACCGCCCACGGCGATCGGCCAAAGCGACCTCACTTGGCACTATCCGGAGAATGGGGCCGGCGCGCCCGGGCGGATGCCCCGAACGTCTCCAATGAGGCCGCCAGCGACACCGGCAAGTGCCGCCGCTGGGCCGCAAGCTTGGGAAGCACGCGCTCGCGCAACAGGATCTCTTCGCTCAAATCGGGATAGCCGAGCGCACTCAGATAGTCCCGGACGAAGAGCCGCGGTGGCGCCCCCTCGATCGCGCGCAGATCGTCGTAACAACAGCGCGCGAGGTAGAGCGCCGCAACGTTGGCACGCACGTCCACCGGAATCCGGCTCGGCTGCGCGAGCTCCGGGTAGCGGCTGAACTGCACGCTCTTGCAGAGCACCTCCGGAAGCTGCCAGCTGCGCAGCAGCTCCGCGCATGCGCCCGAACAGATCGACCGCGAGCTGCACTTCTTCCGGGCCATGCATCTTCGGCTTGACGATATAGACGCTGCCGGTGCGCGAGTTGCGCCGTGCGCCATGCTCGGGATGGATGTCGTGCAGGGCGCAGAGCACGGTGATCATGCCGTCCATCAGTCCCTCGGGGATCTCGCGCCCCCCGGCATCGAGCACCACGTCCGTGGTCATCAGATGGCCGACGTTGCGCACCAGCATCAGCGAGCGTCCCGGCAGGGTGAGCGAGCCGGTCCCGACACGGCTGTAGATCCGATCCTCGGCCAGGGCTCGCTCGACCGTCCGTCCGCCCTTGCTGAAGCTCGCGGTGAGATCGCCGGATTCTTAATCCGCACGGCGTCAGAATACCCAAGCCTACCCCAATTCGCGGAGCGCTCAGAGGGCCGCTGAGGGTGTCACAGCGCGTCTCGTTTTTGCGACACTCGACGAAAGCGGCCCGCAGGGCCGGAAATTGGTCGCCGCTTGTGTAACTTCTCAATAAGTCATGGCAGCCTTGGCTGAAGATATCCGTTAAAGTACCCCATCGCTTCCCTCATCGTTTCCCGCGACTCGTCCAGCCGTCATGCCCAGCCCGATTGAACTCCCTGACATCCCCGACGCGGAACGC